>NZ_DATJPU010000222.1:0-6071 GCF_035506235.1 Mycobacterium sp. | reverse complement strand
CACCTGCGAAACCGCTGCGCTACTCTTCACCTGGAAAGTGCCTCTCCGCTCGGAATCATGGACCCTAAGGAAGTCTCATTATCCCTTGCAGGACAGGCACTTTCGCTAACTCAAGCTCGTGTCACAGCGAGTTTCACGAACAATCCAGGCTAGGGCCTTTCTACCCTTCATCGGGTGCCAGGGGCCAGCGGCGACACCCCGGCGCACCGCGCCCGCGGCTACCCGAGCCGCTCGACCTCGCCAGCCGGCTCACGCAGCACCGCGGCGTCAGCGCTGTTGCCGCCATCGGCGCAGGCGCATTCGCCGTGAGTTTCCTGGCGCTGCGCGATCTGATGCGAGTCATCGGGTACGGCTCCGCAACGGCGTGGATTTTCCCGCAATCATCGACACGGCGGTGGCCGTCAGCACCTTGATGCTGGTTGCGCTCGGAGACAAACCGGTACGGCATACCCGCACTGCGACCGCACCTGCATCCGCACACGATCGTCGGGGTGACCAGTGCGCCCGCGCTGCTGCGGCGATGGTGGGCAGCCCGCGGTGCAGGCGCCTTTGCGGCGGTCGACGGCTCCGCGCCACCTCGATTGCCGGTGTCCACGGTGGCGGAGCTGAATTCGGCGAGCCTCTCGTTCTCCAGCCTGTCCGGATGGGCACAGCGGGGCTTGCGCGAACGCTTCCTCGAGCTGACCGACGCGGTATGGCGGGTGCGCGCCTACGGCGACTTCCTGCCCTATTGCCTGGTGGCCGAGGGCGCGGCCGACATCGCCGCCGAGCCGCAGGTATCGGTATGGGATCTCGCGGCCCTCGACATCCTGGTGCGCGAGGCGGGTGGGGCGTTCACCAGCCGGGACGGCACCGCCGGCCCGCACGGCGGCAGCGCCGTGGCCACCAACGGCCTACTCCACCAGCAGGTGTTGAGCCGACTGCGCGGGGCGTAACCTGGCGCCGAGAGCACACCATGACCCCACTCGTTCCCGAAGACGACCGGTTCACCATCGCGACGAAACACTGGCATCGCCTCGACGACGGCCGGATTCAGTGCGACGTCTGTCCGCGCGCATGCAAGCTGCACGAGGGCCAGCGCGGCCTGTGCTTTGTCCGCTGCCGGATCGACGATCAGGTGAAGCTCAGCAGCTACGGGAGGTCGAGCGGGTTCTGCGTCGACCCGGTGGAAAAGAAGCCGCTCAACCACTTCTTGCCGGGTTCGGCGGTGCTGTCGTTCGGCACTGCGGGGTGCAACCTCGCCTGCAAGTTTTGCCAGAACTGGGATATCTCTAAGTCTCGCGAGGTCGATACCCTGGCCAGCCGGGCCACCCCCGACGACATCGCCCGCGCCGCTGACGAATTGGGTTGTCGCAGTGTGGAATTCACCTACAACGATCCGACGATCTTCTGGGAGTACGCCGCCGATGTCGCCGACGCGTGCCACGACCGGGGAATCAAAGCGATCGCGGTGACGGCCGGATATATGTGTCCTAACCCGCGCGCGGAGTTCTATCGGCACATTGATGCTGCCAACGTCGACCTGAAGGCGTTCACCGAGGACTTCTACCGCAAGGTCTGCGTCGGGCGTCTGCACGACGTGCTGGACACCCTGCTCTACCTGCGGCACGAGACCGACGTGTGGCTGGAGATCACCACCCTGCTCATTCCGGGACGCAACGACAGCGACGCCGAGATCGCCGCCGAATGCGCGTGGATCCGGGAGCACCTCGGCGTCGATGTGCCGGTGCACTTCACCGCATTCCATCCCGATTACAAGATGCTGGACACACCGCCGACACCGCCTGCCACGTTGACGCGCGCCCGCCGCATCGGCCTGCGCGAGGGCCTGCGGTTCGTCTACACCGGCAACGTCCACGACGCCGAGGGCGGCAGCACGCGGTGTCCCGGATGCGGATCGGCGGTTGTGGTTCGCGACTGGTATGCGATGCGCCATTACGGTCTGACCGACGACGGCTGCTGCCGGGGGTGCGGCTATCGGTTGCCCGGTGTCTACGACGGCCCGGCCGGACACTGGGGCCGGCGACGCCTGCCCCTGGTGACCAGCCTGTCGCGGGTGTGAACTAGCGATCCTCGGTCGCTAGAACTTCGACAGTTGTCTTGAGTTTTCAGGCTGTTTTGGGTAGTAGGCGAGCCTGGTCGGTGGTTTCTGTGAGGTGAAATGTCGATGTTGTGCCTCCAGCCCGACCAAGCGGAGCGTGGCCGGTGCGCCGATCATCCCCCGGCCATCGCATCGAAAGTTGTTTGGGCAGAAGATAGTTCGAGGATCTGCACGGTAGTCAGGCAGTCGTGGACACCGATGTGACCGTCTTGGACGCCGCGGCCTCCGAGCCATTGCCGCCACCCTGATAGCACCGCGGTAACCAGGCCGTACTTCACAGAAGCGCCGGACCCAACCGCAGGCCGACCCACATCACTGGACCAATGAGGCCACGCGATTCGAGGCCACCCCTCCAAAGAGGGCCTGAGGTACTGGCGCAGGCGACTGCGTAATCAAGGCGATCACGCCAACAACGCTGGGGCCCTACAAAGGGGCACTGGGCTCTACACAAAGGCGCTCCCCGCCTGGTCGACCACCCCGGTACTGGGTGGCTTGGCACTGCGACCATCCCCGCCACCAAGACCACCCCGGCAGACCACTCCACCACACCAAGGGACCTCGCGAGACCTCCCCTCTGAGGCATCCCGGGTTTGATGCACACCTCATTTCGTGTGACCGGTGTGCTTCCCGATCTGGTGGTAGGAGCCTAGTACGGGGCGGTGGCGCTTAGGTTCGGTTTGGTGGGTTGGCGTCGTGCCAGGCGGCCCAGATCTCGGGGCGTAGCCTCCCGCGATCAGGCACCGGGAACCCAGCGCCTCGGGCCCAGGCGCGAACCTGCGCAGTGGGCGGTGTCGGCGTTGCGGGTGCCTCATCGAGTTCGGTAATGTCGACGGTGATCGGTGAGATACGTTGCAGAGCAGCATGTTCGGTGATCGCCCAGGCGTGGGCTGCGGCGAGAAACCGGTAGGTCCATTCCTCGGCGAGTTGGCGAGTCTCGCAGAACACGACGGGCACGTTCGGCCAGCGGATCTGCACTTCGGCGAGCCCGTCGGCGACCACCGCGGGCCGGACGCGGTCGAGCTTGAACAGCTGCGAGTAACGGTCCTCAATCACCACCGCCGCACGTGGGAGCGCGGCCAAGTCGCCGACCTGGTAACGCAGCTTCCCGCCGGTGAGGCTGGCGACCAGATCGACCAGCGACTTGCGCTCCACGCTGGCGATTAGCCGGCCATCTATGACAATCCCGTAGTCCCCGCACGGCAACGCCCGCTTCACCGTGGTGACCTGCTGGGTTGCGAACCGGTAGGCGTATTGCTCGTGGCTGTCGACCACGATCTGCAACTCCTCGATGCCATGGGCGCGAGCGGTCGGGGTGCGCACGTTTGGGCGCGCCTGTTTGCGGGTGCGCGGCGACTGCCAAAACACCACGTCGCGGCCCCGAGCCTGGGTGAACACGAGCTGGGAGCGGTTGTGCCGGGACCGGTCGGCGATCACGTCGATCGCCGCGCCGCGCCGACGACACGACCGCAACCGCACTTGTTCGACGATCACCGGATCGTCGGGCCATTCGTCCAGCGGTACCGGGTAGGCGAACAAAGCCTTCTCCCGTGGCCAGGTCCCCGACGTGCGGAACAGCAGGTCACCGCCAGCGAGCGGAACCCGCAGCAGCAACGGCAGCCGGGAGTCTTCGTCCGGGTTGACCGCGATCAACAACTCCGCCACGAGACCTGAGTCTGCCGTGCCGCATCGGCATTCGGTGGCGCACCCCGCCGCCGCGGGGTGCCTACGAACGGCCGATGGGGTTGCCGGCTTGCAGCCGCGCGTAGTATTCGGCCTCGGCTTCTGTGGGCGGGCGACGCCCGAGCCGGTGCATGAGCCTGTGTTCGTTGTACCAGGCCACCCACGCCGAGGTCATGTTCTCCAGGTCGGCGAGTGTGCGGATGGGCCCGGTACGGAACGGGGAACCCTCGCGTACGCACTCGGTCTTATACAGCCCGATCGTGGTTTCGCAGAGCCCGTTGTCCAGGGCGTCGCCGACGGTGCCGATCGATGGGATCAGTCCTTCGAGCATCAGTGTCTCGCTGTAATGTATTGCGGTGTACTGGCTTCCCGCGTCCGTATTAAGCCGGACCCGGCTTAACGCCGATTATGCCGGGGTTTGCGTTAAGCCGAGGATCTGCGGAGATGGCCTGCGCTCGTCGGAGTTGCTGGTGGATTTCTCGGCTTAACGTTTCGGGTGGTGGTTAGCGTCCGTCGTATCTCTACGTCTGTGGAAGGAGACGGTCATGGATACGACGGTCAGTGGGATCGGCGCGGTTGTCGTGGCGGAGTTGCGCGCGGCCGGCTACATGGAATCGACAGTTGGTCAGTACGCGAAGACGATCAAGGCGCTTACTGGGTTCGCCTCGGGGCGTGAGTATTCCACCAGTCTGGGTGCGGAGTTCGCCTCGATGACGACCAGTGTGCGCACCGGTCGGTTCAGCCCACAGCGCCGGTTCGATTACCGGCGTCTGGTCGAGGTGTTCGACTCGTATGTGCAGACCGGCCGGGTGGACCTGGGGGTTCGTGGCCGCGGCGGCGGAGGTCCACGGCCCGAGGGCAGCGACTTCGTTGCGCTGGATGCTGCCTGGGAGGCCGAGACGGGCCGCCGCGGTCTGGCACCGGCCACCTGCGAGGCCTACGGGCGGGTGGCGCGTAGCTACCTGGTGTTCCTGGAAGGACGCGGTATCGCAGCGCTGGACGGTGCGGATGGCGCCAGTGTCCTGGCGTTTTTGGAATCCCTACTGGATCGGTGGGCCAAGTCGTCGCTGTTTTGGGTGGTGTCGAACTTTCGTCCGTTCCTCAAGTTCACCGGCCGCACCGATCTGGTCAATGCGCTGAATCTGGCGGGCATCAAACGTTTTCACGCGATAGTCCCCGTCTTGGAGGATGCCGATGAGGAGCTGGTTGTTCGGGCCTGTGCGTCGGGGGTGGTCAGCGCGCGAGACGCCGCGATCACTTTGCTCGCATTATCGACGGGATTGCGGGCCTGTGACATCGTGAGGCTGCGGATGGGTGATGTCGACTGGCGTGGGCACACGATCGGCCTCGTGCAGCAGAAGACGGGCAACCCGCTGACGCTGCCACTGCCGGCCTTGCTGCTGGGCAAGCTGGCCTGCTATGTGCTCGACGAGCGTCCCAGCTCCGCCGATGATCACCTGTTCCTGCGTTCGGTAGCCCCACACACCGGGCTCAACGATCACGCGACGGGGCATCGTCAAGTTGCTTGAAAATGATTGTGGCGCAGTTGATGTTAGTTTGTTCGGTGGTCACATATAGTGGCTTACTCGGTCTTTCATGCCGCTGCGGTGGCAATGACTTCGTCCCAGACCGCGAAGCTGGCGGTCATCTCGGTTCGCCATTGGGGTGCACTGATCAGATGACGACGGGGCCGAAAGTGCTGTCGGATGCTGCCGAACGCAAACAGGAACCGTTGCGCCTGCCCAGGCGAGGCGAAGCGTTTCATCACCCGTTCCCGGACCCTGGTCGGCTGATGGGAGTTCTCGACCCGGTTGAGTTCTCAACCGATGTCAAGTGTTGCGACGAAAGCGGTGGGCGGTTCATGCTGGTTGCGGAACGGGCGATGCCTTGGAGCGCGTGGCGACTCCTGTCTTGGCACGCTCGTTCCGCTCGTTGCGTCGTGGGTGTCTGTGGGGGGTGACCTTGCGCCGGGCGGCACGGACCTCGGATGGCACGGTGTAGCGTTCGGCGACGATGGCGCGTCCTTGGGCTTCGGTGATGACGCGGCCGTCGGTGTCGCGCAATAGGTAGTGGGTGCCGGCGCGCAGACAGGCGGCGATTCGGGTGAGCAGGACCGCAGCCAGCGTGCAGACCGCGGAATCGTGGTGCTTACCGGCGAGCATGAGC
Source organism: Mycobacterium sp. (assembly GCF_035506235.1). GTDB lineage: Bacteria > Actinomycetota > Actinomycetes > Mycobacteriales > Mycobacteriaceae > Mycobacterium. The sequence continues at coordinate 124 of NZ_DATJPU010000222.1, read as the reverse complement.
CGCTGGTAGCGGACGGCCAGGGTGGGGTCGACCTTGCGGGCGTGGTCGGCGGCGATGAACAGGGCCTCGCGCAGGCAGCAATCGCCGGCCTTGGTCGGTCCGCGGTGGCCGTCGGCTTGGCCGG
>NZ_DATJPU010000221.1:0-20147 GCF_035506235.1 Mycobacterium sp. | reverse complement strand
GCACTGGGAAGACGGCGGTGCCACCGAATTAGCCAACCTGGTCCTGGTCTGCCCCTATCACCACCGGGCACACCACCGCGGCCTGATCACCATCACCGGAACCGCGACCGCTCTGACCGTCACCGACAGCGCCGGGCGAGTCCTCAGCCCGGCATCACTGGCGCGCCCACCCACCCAACCCCCACCCACGGTCCCGCCCTGCCCCGGACCCACCGGCGAACGCGCCGACTGGTGGTGGTACGAACCCTTCCAACCCCAACCACCACCCACCACCAACTAAGTTGGTCAGCAGCTATCGAAGCAACGGGTCGGGGCATACAGCGGATTTCGTTTGCGCTACCCGCTGCCACCGAATCGTGATAATCACGCCCGACCACCACCGACCCGACACCCCGCCCCCATCAAGACCACCACTGACATACGCACAAAATTGAGGCAAGTCGGGTTCAACGCCGCTACCCGTTCCCGCGCGAACGCCACCAGGACAGCAGCTCGGCGGTCGCCTCCTCGGTCGTCATCGGCCCGCGCTCGAGCCGCAGCTCCTTGAGATACCGCCACGCCTCGCCGACTTGCGGGCCCGCCGGTATCCGGAGCAACTCCATGATCTGGTTGCCGTCCAAATCGGGGCGCACCCGCGCCAAATCCTCCTGGGCGGCCAGCTCGGCGATCCGCGCCTCCAGCCGGTCGTAGCTGGCCTGCAGGCGGGCGGCGCGCCGCTTGTTGCGGGTCGTGCAGTCCGCGCGCACCAGCTTGTGCAGCCGGGGCAACAGCGGCCCCGCGTCGGTGACGTAGCGACGCACCGCGGAATCGGTCCACTTGCCTTCGCCGTAGCCGTGAAACCGCAGATGCAGATACACCAGCTGCGAGATGTCGTCGACCATCTGCTTGGAGTACTTCAGCGCCCGCAGCCGCTTGCGGGCCATCTTGGCGCCGACCACCTCGTGGTGGTGAAAACTAACCCCGCCGTCGGGCTCGTGGCGCCGCGTCGCGGGCTTGCCGATGTCGTGCAGCAGCGCTGCCCAGCGCAGCACCAGATCGGGCCCGTCGTCTTCCAGCGCGATCGCCTGGCGCAGCACCGTCAGCGAATGCTGGTAGACGTCCTTGTGCTGGTGGTGCTCGTCGATGGCCATCCGCATGCCCCCGACCTCGGGCAGCACCACCTCCCCCATCCCGGTCTCCACCAGCAGGTCGATGCCGGAAAGCGGGTCGTCGCCGAGCAGCATCTTGTCCAGTTCGGCGGCCACCCGCTCGGCGCTGATCCGGGCCAGTTGCGGCGCCATCTCCTCGATCGCCTCGCGCACCCGCAGGGCGACGGTGAAGCCGAGCTGCGACACGAACCGCGCGGCGCGCAGCATCCGCAGCGGGTCGTCGCCGAAGGACACTTGCGGCGCGGCCGGGGTGTCCAGCATCCGCTCGCGCAGCGCCGCCAGGCCGCCCAGCGGATCCAGGAACTCACCGGGGCCGGTCGCGGTGATGCGCACGGCCATCGCGTTGGCCGTGAAATCGCGGCGCACCAGATCGTCCTCGAGGCGCTCGCCGAAACGCACCTCGGGATGGCGCGACACCTGGTCGTAGGCGTCCGCGCGGAACGTGGTGATCTCCAGGCGGTAGTCGCCCTTGCCGACGCCGACGGTGCCGAACCGGATCCCGGTCTCCCACACCGCGTCGGCCCACCGCCGCAGCATCTCTTGAACCTGCTCGGGGCGGGCATCGGTGGCGAAGTCCAAGTCGGGACTCAGCCGGCCCAGCAAGGCGTCCCGCACCGAACCGCCGACCAGGTACAACTCGTGCCCGGCGGCCTCGAAGAGGGAGCCGAGGTCCCGCAGCACGGGGGCGTGCTTGTTCAGGGCGACCGCGGCGGCGGTTAGCAGCTCGGCATCCTGGGCGGCGTCAGGCACGTTCGATCAGCGTAGTCGGGTGACACGGCTGACACCGACGCTGCCGTCGCGCGGCGGCCTAGCGGCGAGTATGTCCTGAACGCGGAGCCGTGCCAGCTACTATCGCTTGGGTGTCGGACGCCGAACAAGCCAGACCACGTCGACGCCGGGGGCGGCGCCGGCGTCGCGGGGGCGGCGGCGCGGCGGACAACCCCGACGACACCCCCACGAACGGCGACTCGACGGCCACCGAACCGCGCCGGCCCCGCCCGTCGCGCCGCGTGCCGGATCGGCTGAAGACCGTGCACGAAACCTCGGCCGGGGGGCTGGTCATCGACGGTATCGACGGGCCGCGCGACGCGCAGGTCGCCGCGCTGATCGGCCGGGTCGACCGGCGCGGACGGATGCTGTGGTCGCTGCCCAAGGGGCACATCGAGGTGGGCGAGACCGCCGAACAGACCGCCATCCGTGAGGTCGCCGAGGAAACGGGTATCCGCGGCCACGTGCTGGCCGCGCTGGGACGCATCGACTACTGGTTCGTCACCGACGGCCGCCGGGTGCACAAGACGGTGCATCATTATTTGATGCGCTTCTCGGGCGGCGAACTGTCCGACGAGGACCTCGAGGTGGCCGAGGTGGCGTGGGTGCCGATCCACGAACTGCCGTCCCGGCTGGCCTACGCCGACGAGCGGCGACTGGCCCAGGTGGCACACGAGCTGATCGACAAGCTGCAGAGCGACGGCCCGGATGCGCTCCCGTCGCTGCCCCCCAGCACGCCCCGGCGGCGCCCCCAGACGCATTCGCGCACCCGGCATTCTGAAAAGCGCGTCGCGGGCCGGAAGAACGGTCACGGGCCGGGGCCGTGACGTCGCCGCGACTCTGCTGGGCCGGCTCGTTGCGCCTTGCCGCAGTGGTTGCCATCGTGGCCGGTTTTGCGGTGCTCGTCGGGCCCGCGCCGCGCGCGGCCGCGGGTGAGCCGGGCGACACGCCGTTCGTCCGTGTCCGCATCGATCAGGTGACCCCGGACGTGGTCACCACGACGAGCCCGCCCATCGTCACCGTCACCGGCATGGTCACCAACATCGGTGACCGCCCGGTCCGCGACGTCATGGTCCGGCTCGAGCACGCCCCGGCGGTCGCCGACTCGGCGGCGCTGCGCACCTCCCTGGACGGCAGCACCGACCAGTACCAGCCGGCCGCCGACTTCCTCACGGTCGCCCCCGAACTGCAGCGCGGGCAACAGGCCGGCTTCACCCTGTCGGCCCCGCTGCGCGCGGCGACCAAGCCGTCGCTGGGAATGGAAAAACCCGGCATCTATCCCGTCCTGGTCAACGTGAACGGGACACCCGATTACGGCGCCCCCGCCCGGCTCGACAACGCGCGGTTCCTGCTGCCGGTGGTCGGCGTGCCGCCCGATCACGCCGACGACGTGAATTCCGCCGTCGCGCCCGACACCTCCAAACCCGTGTGGATCACCATGCTGTGGCCGCTGGCCGACCGGCCGCGGCTGGCCCCCGGCGTGCCCGGCGGCACCATCCCGGTCCGGTTGGTCGACGACGACCTGGCCACCTCGCTGGCCCCCGGCGGCAGGCTCGACATCCTGTTGTCGTCGGCCGAGGTCGCCACCAGCCACGACGTCGACCCGGACGGCGCCGTCAGCCACGCGCTGTGCCTGGCCGTGGACCCCGATCTGCTGGTAACCGTCAACGCGATGACCGCCGGCTACGTGGTGTCCGATTCCCCCGACGGCCCCGCCCAGCTACCTGGCACCCCCACCCATCCGGGCACCGGACAGGTAGCCGCGACCGAGTGGTTGAACCGGCTGCGCACGCTGGCCCACCACACCTGCGTGGCGCCGCTGCCCTACGCCCAGGCGGACCTGGACGCCCTGCAACGCGCCAACGACCCCGGGCTGAGCGCGGTTGCCACCACCAGCGTCGGCGACATCGTCGACCGCATCCTCGACGTCCCCTCCCTCCGCGGGGTCACGCTGCTGCCCGACGGCCCGTTGACGGGCCGGGCGGTCAGCCTTCTCAACGGCAACGACAGCACCGTCGCGATCGCCGCCGGTAACCTGTCCGCCCAGGATCTGGCGAGCGACACCCTCGCCACCGTCGACACCGCGCCCCGGCGGCTGTCCCCGCAAGTGGTGGTCGCGCCCTTCGACCCGGCCGTCGGGGCCGCACTGGCCGGCGCTGGCAACGGCCCCGAGGTCCCCACCTACCTGGACTCCTCGCTGAGCGTTCGGCTCTCGCACGACTCGGACACCGCCCGCCGCCAGGACGCGCTCGGCTCCATCTTCTGGCACGCCCTGCAGAGCGACGCCGCGCCGCGCACCCAGCTCCTGGTCCCGCCGGCGACCTGGAACCTGCAGGCCGATGACGCGCAGGTCATCCTCACCGCGCTGGCCACCACCATCCATTCCGGGTTGGCGGTGCCCCGACCGCTGCCGGCCGTCATGGCCGAGGCCAGCCAGGCCACACAAGCCGGCACCGAGCCGGCCCAGGCGGCGTCCGGCGGATCCGTGCATGGCCACTTCACCGACGACGTGACCGGCACCATCGCCGGCCAGGTCGGCCGGCTGTGGGGCCTGACCGCGGCGTTGAGCACCGACGCGCGCACGGGGCTGACCGGCATCCAGTACACCGCGCCGCTGCGCGAGGACATGCTGCGCGCATTGAGCCAATCCCAACCGCCCGATACCCGCAACGGGATGGCCCAAGAGCGCCTCGCGGTGGTCGGCAAGACGATCAGCGACCTGTTCGGCGCCGTCACGATCGTCAACCCGGGCGGCTCCTACACCCTGGCCACCGAGCACAGCCCGCTGCCGCTGGCGCTGCACAACGGCCTGGCGGTTCCGATCCGGGTGCGGCTGCAGGTCGACGCGCCGCCCGGGATGAAGGTCACCGACGTCGGCCAGATCGAATTGCCGCCGGGGTACCTGCCCCTTCGGGTGCCGATCGAGGTGAACTTCACCCAGCGCGTCGCGGTCGATGTGACGCTGCGGACCCCGGACGGCATGCGGCTGGGCGAGCCCGTCCGGTTGTCGGTCCATTCGAATGCCTACGGCAAGGTGCTGTTCGCGATCACGCTCAGCGCCGCGGCGGTGCTGGTGCTGCTGGCCGGGCGCCGGCTATGGCACCGTTTCCGCGGCCAGCCCGACCCCGCCGACCTGGACCGCCCGGATCCACCCCACTCCCGCCCCGCCGACCTGCGCGACGACATCGACGATCGCGTCGATCAGCAACACCGCGTATGAACCCGGCGGCCCGGCACACCCACGCACAGGCAGCGCGGCAGCCGCAGCGCGTGCCACCCTCAGCACGCCAGATCCGCCCGGGTCCACCCACGGGACCCCTTCCGCCGGTGCCCGAGCTGGCGCGCCGACGGCCCGAACTGTCCGACGCCGCCCTGGTATCCCGGTCATGGGCGATGGCGTTCGCGACGCTAATCAGCCGCATCACCGGCTTTGCGCGGATCGTCGTGCTGGCCGCCATTCTCGGCGCTGCCCTGTCCAGCGCCTTTTCGGTGGCCAATCAGCTGCCGAACCTGGTCGCGGCGCTCGTGCTGGAGGCGACGTTCACCGCGATCTTCGTGCCGGTGCTGGCCCGCGCCGAGCAAAGCGACCCCGACGGCGGCGAGGCGTTCGTGCGGCGGCTGGTCACGCTGACGACCGCGCTGCTGGTGGTCGCCACGGCACTGTCGGTGGCGGCCGCGCCGCTGTTGGTGCGGCTGATGCTGGGCCGCGCCCCGCAGGTCAACGAGCCGCTGACCACCGCGTTCGCCTACCTGCTGCTCCCACAGGTCCTGGCCTACGGGCTGACCTCGGTGTTCATGGCGATCCTGAACACCCGCAACGTGTTCGGGCCGACGGCCTGGGCGCCCGTCGTCAACAACGTCGTCGCGCTCGCCACCCTGGGCGTGTACCTGGCCGTCCCCGGCGAGCTTTCGGTCGACCCCGTGCGGATGGGCAACGCCAAGCTCCTCGTGCTCGGCATCGGCACCACCCTGGGAGTCTTCGCGCAGACCGGCGTGCTGCTGGTGGCGCTCAAGCGCCAGCGGGTGAGCCTGCGGCCACTGTGGGGAATCGACGAGCGCCTCAAGCGGTTCGGCACGATGGCCGCGGCGATGGTGCTGTACGTCCTGATCAGCCAGCTCGGCCTGGTGATCGGCAACCAGATCGCCAGCACCGCGGCGGCCTCGGGCCCCGCGATCTACAACTACACCTGGCTGGTCCTCATGCTGCCGTTCGGCATGATCGGGGTGACTGTGCTGACCGTGGTGATGCCGCGGCTGAGCCGAAACGCCGCGGCCGACGACACCAAGGCCATGCTCGCAGACCTGTCGCTGGCCACCCGGCTGACACTGATCACGCTGATCCCGATTGTTGCGTTCATGACCGTCGGCGGGCCCGCGATCGGCAGCGCGCTGTTCGCGTACGGGCATTTCGGCGGGGTCGACGCCGGCTACCTGGGCGCCGCGATCACGTTGTCGGCGTTCACGCTGATCCCCTACGGCTTGGTGCTCTTACAGCTGCGCGTTTTCTACGCGCGCGAGCAGCCCTGGACGCCGATCGTGATCATCCTCGTCATCACGGCGGTCAAGATCGTCGGCTCGGTGCTGGCGCCCCACCTCACCGACGATCCGAAGCTGGTGGCCGGGTACCTCGGCCTGGCCAACGGGGTCGGCTTCCTGGCCGGCGCGATCGTCGGCTACTACCTGTTACGGCGTGCGTTGCTGCCCAAGGGCGGGCACCTGATCGGCATCGAAGCGGTGCGGACGATCCTGGTGACGGTCGTCGCGTCGATGCTGGCCGGTTTGGTCGCTCATGTGGCCGACCGGCTGCTGGGGCTGGGCCGGCTCACGGCGCACGGCGCCGCGGGTTCCCTGCTGCGCCTGTTGGTGCTGGCGGTCATCATGGTGCCGATTTTGGCCACGATCATGGTCCGGGCGCGCGTGCCCGAGGCGCAGGCGGCGCTCGGTGCCGTCCGGCGCCGCATTCCGTGGCTTCGCGGCGATCGGATCGCGCAGCCACCGGCCCGCAAACCGACTGCACCCGAGGGATCGTCTCAGCGCGGCCACGTCACGTACCCTGAGCAGAGGAATTCGTCCCCGCCGGGGGTAAGTGCGGTCCAGGAGCCGATCCGGCGCAGGCCTCCGGAGCGGGTTGCCAGCGCCCGCGTAGCGAAAGGACCGGAGGTGACCGACCGCCCAGTGGAGAGCGCATCCGGCGCTGGATCTGGCCTGGGGTCAGGCGCCGAGAATACGCGGCCCGTCGCCGACGACTTCCAGCCCGACATTCCGCGCGAGCCGGAACCCCGGTCGACGCCCCGCCCCGCCGACCGGCTCAACGGCGATATCTCGGCCGACAACCCCCGCGGCCCCACCCCATTCGACGCGCCCCGCGACCGGGTCGGCGAATCGGCGCCGGAGGACGTCCACCTCGTCCCCGGCGCCCGCATCGCCAGTGGCCGGTATCGGCTGCTGGTCTTCCACGGCGGCGCCCCTCCGCTGCAGTTTTGGCAGGCGCTCGACACCGCGCTGGATCGGCAGGTGGCGCTGACCTTCGTCGATCCGGACGGAGCGCTGCCCGACGAGGTTCTGCAAGACATCCTGTCCCGCACGCTGCGGCTCAGCAGGATCGACAAGCCCGGCATCGCCCGGGTGCTCGACGTGGTGCATACCGGGTCCGGCGGCCTGGTCGTCTCCGAGTGGATCCGCGGCGGTTCGTTGCAGGAGGTGGCCGACACCTCGCCGTCGCCCATCGGCGCGGTCCGCGCGATGCAGTCGCTGGCCGCCGCCGCCGACGCGGCCCACCGCGCCGGCGTCGCCCTGTCGATCGACCACCCCAACCGGGTGCGCGTCAGCATCGACGGCGACGTCGTGCTGGCCTACCCCGCGACCATGCCCGACGCCAACCCGCAAGACGACATCCGCGGGATCGGCGCCGCGCTCTACGCCCTCCTGGTCAACCGGTGGCCACTGCCGGAGTCCGGGGTGCGAAGCGGCCTGGCATCGGCCGAGCGGGATTCCGCGGGCAATCCCGTCGAACCCATGGTCATCGACCGCGACATCCCCTTCCAGATATCCGCCGTCGCCGTTCGGGCCGTCCAAGAGGAGGGCGGGATACGCAGCGCCTCAACGCTTTTGAACTTGCTGCAGCAAGCGACGGCGGTGGCCGATCGCACCGAGGTGCTCGGACCGATCGACGATTCGCCGCCACCACCCGCCACCCGGACGTCCGCCGGCCGCGACTATGCGAACTTCGCCCGCCGGCGCCGCAACGTGCTGATCGGCGTCGGCGCCGCCCTCGCCGTCATCGTGGTGGCCCTGCTGGTGCTGGCATCGGTGGTGAGCAAGATCTTCGGCAATGTCGGCGGGCTCAACAAAGACGAGCTGGGGCTGAACGGGCCGTCGTCGTCGGCGTCGGCCTCCAATTCCGCGGGCCCCAGTTCCGCGGCGGCCGGCAGCGTCGTCAAACCCACGAAGGCGAGCGTCTTCTCCCCCGACGGCGATCCCGACAACCCGGGTACGGCCGGGCAGGCCATCGACGGCGACCCCTCCACCGCCTGGGCGACCGAGGTCTACACCGACGCCGTCCCATTCCCCAGCTTCAAGCAGGGCGAAGGGCTGATCCTGCAGCTGCCGAAGCCCACCGTGGTCGGCCAGGTCACCATCGACACACCCAGCACCGGCACCAAGGTCGAGATTCGCTCGGCGTCCACGGCGTCGCCGGCGCGGCTCGAAGACACCACGGTGCTGGCTCCGGCCTTCACACTCAAGCCCGGTCACAACGTCATACCGGTCAGGTCCGGCGCGCCGACATCGAACCTGCTGGTGTGGATCTCCACCCTCGGAACCACCGACGGCAAGAGCCAGGCCGGCTTTTCGGAGATCACGGTCCAGGCGGCGTCCTGACGAAGATCTTGGGAGCCCACAGACCCCCGCGTTGGTGAAGTGCTACGCGACCCCCGATTGGTTACTGTCCGGCCGTGGGTCTCGGGGGGAACAGCCAGGGCGAACGCAGTGACGCCGAGCTGCTGGCAGCCCACGTCGCCGGCGACCGCCACGCCTTCGGCGAGCTGTTCCACCGCCACCAACGGCAACTGCACCGCCTGGCCCGGCTCACCACCCGCACCCGCGAGGATGCCGAAGACGCGTTGCAGGACGCGATGCTCTCGGCGCACCGCGGCGCGGGTTCCTTCCGGCACGACGCGGCGGTCGGCAGCTGGCTGCACCGCATCGTCGTCAACGCCTGCCTGGACCGGCTGCGCCGCGCCAAGGCCCACCCGACCGCCCCGCTGGAGGACGTCTATCCGGTCGCCGATCGCACGGCGCAGGTCGAGACGGCCATCGTGGTGCACCGGGCCTTGATGCGCCTGCCCGTCGAGCAACGGGCGGCGGTGGTGGCCGTCGACATGCAGGGCTACTCGGTCGCCGACACCGCCGCGCTCCTGGGCGTCGCCGAGGGCACCGTCAAGAGCCGCTGTTCCCGCGCCCGGGTCCGCCTCGCCGGGCTGCTCGGCTACCTCGACGCCGGTCCTGACCGAGCCGCACCCATGGCCGTCAAGCGGCGCATGACGGACACTGGGGCGGATGGGTGAACCCGACGACGAAGCCGCGCAGCCGCCTCTGACGGTCGAGCTTCTGGCCGACCTGCAGGCCGGCCTGCTCGACGACGATTCCGCGGCCCACGTGCGCAGACGGGTGCGCGAAGACCCGGACGCGGAGCGCATCCTGCGCGCCCTCAACCAGGTGCGCTGCGACGTGGCCACGCTGGGCGCCGACCCGAAGTCTGCCCCCGACGTGCCCCCGGAGGTCACCGCCCGGATCGCGGCCGCGCTGACGTCGGACGAAAGCCCACCGCACGGCGGTGTCGCGCACTCGGCGCGGCCGCACATCCGCCCCGCACGGCTGGCCGCCGGCGTGGCCGGCGTGGGTGCGGTGCTCGCGGCGATCGGGGTGGGCACCGCGGCGCTGATCAACGCGCCCGAACCCACCCCCAGCACGCCGGCCACCGCTGAGCACATCACGGTGTCGACGCCGCCGATGGTCATTCCCCTGTCGCAGGCCGAGATCGTGGGCCTGCTGAACCAGAGTCCCGATTACGGTCTGCTCGGCGACCCGTCGCGCCGCGCGTCCTGCCTCAGCGGGCTGGGCTACCCGGCATCCACGCGGGTGCTGGGCGCGCGGCCGGTCGACATCAATGCCCGCCCCGGCGTGCTGCTGGTGTTGCCCGGCGACACGCCCGACAACCTCGCGGTCTTCGCGGTGGCGCCCAATTGCAGCGCCGCCGATACGGGGTTGCTGGCCAACACGCAGGTCCCGCGCCCTTAGCGGCGATCGCAAGCGCGGCGTAGCCGGGCGCAGCGGGTCGCCGCCACCGGACCCAGCGGCGATCGCAAGCGCGGGGTAACAGCGGGACAGCGGCGTAGCCGGGCGCAGCGGTCGCCACCATCACACTTAGTGTGGTGCTCAGCACCCGGGAACACCCGCGCCTACGCTGGCGTTCGTAGACGTAGCTTCCGCACCTGAAAGGCTCGAATGACTGCCGATACCCCCGCTGCCGACACTCAGGACACTGTCCACGACGTCATCATCATCGGTTCCGGTCCCGCCGGGTACACAGCGGCCCTCTACACGGCCCGCGCGCAGCTTGCGCCCCTCGTTTTCGAGGGCACCTCTTTCGGCGGCGCGCTGATGACGACCACCGAGGTGGAAAACTACCCCGGCTTCCGCAACGGCATCACCGGCCCTGAGTTGATGGACGAGATGCGTGAGCAGGCGCTGCGCTTCGGCGCCGACCTGCGGATGGAAGACATCGAATCGGTCTCGCTGACGGGTCCGGTCAAGTCCGTCGTCACCGCCGACGGCGAGACCCATCGGGCCCGGGCCGTGATCCTGGCCATGGGCGCTGCGGCGCGCTACCTGCAGGTCCCCGGCGAACAGGAGTTGTTGGGGCGCGGGGTGAGCTCGTGTGCCACCTGCGACGGGTTCTTCTTCCGCGATCAGGACATCGCGGTCATCGGGGGCGGCGACTCGGCGATGGAGGAAGCGCTTTTCCTGACGCGATTCGCCAGCAGCGTGACGCTGGTGCACCGGCGCGACGAGTTCCGGGCTTCCAAGATCATGCTCAACCGCGCCCGCAACCACGACAAGATCAAGTTCGTCACCAACGCCGCCGTGCTTGCCGTCGAGGGCGACACGACGGTGACGGGATTACGCTTGCGCGACAACGTAACTGGCGAAGAATCGAGCCTCCCGGTGACCGGTGTCTTCGTGGCGATCGGTCACGAACCTCGCTCGGAGCTGGTACGCGATGTCGTCGACGTCGATCCCGAGGGCTACGTCCTCGTGCAAGGGCGCACTACGAGCACCTCGCTGGACGGTGTGTTCGCCGCCGGCGACCTGGTCGACCGCACCTACCGGCAAGCGGTCACCGCCGCGGGCAGTGGCTGCGCGGCAGCCATCGATGCCGAGCGTTGGCTGGCCGAGCACGAGTTCGACGCGCCCGAGGACGGCGCAGCAACCGGAACCGCCGAGGGTACCGACACATTGATTGGAGCACCACGATGACCGACCCCGAAAAAACCGGCACCCCAATAGAAGTCTCTGACGCATCGTTTTCAACGGAGGTGTTGTCAAGCAATAAGCCTGTGCTGGTTGACTTTTGGGCGACGTGGTGCGGCCCGTGCAAAATGGTCGCGCCGGTACTCGAGGAGATCGCCAGCGAGCGAGCCGGTCAGCTCACCGTCGCCAAGCTCGACGTGGATGCCAACCCGGAAACCGCCCGCGACTTCCAGGTGGTTTCGATCCCCACCCTCATCCTGTTCAAAGACGGCCAACCGGTGAAGCGAATCGTCGGGGCCAAGGGCAAGGCGGCGCTGCTGCGCGAGCTCTCCGACGCGGTTCCGAACCTCACCTGAGGCGCAATCTGGCTCGCCACGCCGCGCCCCGCGCTTAGCCTGGGGTTTTCCGAAAATTGAGAAGCGTCTGCGACAATAACGGCTAGCTGTTGCCCGTGTTCAGCCTTGTCCCGGAGGGCCCTTGGTATGCCGAGTCCGCGCCGTGAAGACGGCGAGGCGCTGCGCTGTGGTGACCGCAGCGCTGCCGTGACCGAGATCCGGGCTACGCTGGCCGCGCTGGGGATGCTGGACAATCCCGACGAAGACATGACCACCGGCCGGCAGGTGGCCCTCGAGGTCTTCGACGCCGAGCTCGATCAGGCGGTGCGCGCTTTCCAGCAGAATCGCGGACTGCTGGTGGACGGCATTGTCGGCGAGGCCACCTACCGCGCGTTGAAGGAGGCCTCGTATCGGCTCGGCGCGCGCACGCTGTATCACCAATTCGGTGCTCCGCTCTACGGCGACGACGTGGCAACCCTGCAGGCGCGGCTGCAGGATCTCGGCTTCTACACCGGCCTGGTCGACGGCCACTTCGGCTTGCAGACCCACAACGCCTTGATGTCCTACCAGCGCGAGTATGGGCTCTCCGCCGATGGCATCTGCGGCCCGGAAACCTTGCGTTCCTTGTACTTCCTGAGCTCACGTGTCACCGGCGGCTCACCGCACGCCATCCGCGAGGAGGAGCTGGTCCGGCGGTCCGGCCCCAAACTGTCGGGCAAGCGCATCATCATCGATCCGGGCCGCGGCGGTGCGGACCGTGGGCTGATCCTGCAGGGGCCGGCGGGACCGGTGAGCGAAGCGGATGTGTTGTGGGACTTGGCGAGCCGGCTCGAGGGCCGGATGACCGCGATCGGCATGGAGACGTTTTTGTCCCGGCCGACCAATCGCAGCCCCTCGGACCCCGAACGCGCCGCGACGGCCAACAACGTCGGCGCGGACCTCATGATCAGCCTCCGCTGCGAATCCCAGGGCAGCCCGTCGGCCAATGGCGTGGCGTCCTTTCACTTCGGCAACTCGCACGGTTCGGTGTCGACCATCGGTCGCAACCTCGCCGACTTCATTCAGCGAGAAGTGGTGGCTCGCACCGGTTTACGGGATTGCCGCACGCATGGCCGAACGTGGGACCTGCTGCGCCTGACCCGGATGCCGACTGTTCAAGTCGACGTCGGCTACATCACCAACCCGCGTGACCGGGCGATGCTGATCTCGACGCAGACCCGGGACGCCATCGCCGAGGGCATCCTCGCGGCGGTCAAGCGGCTCTACCTGCTCGGCAAGAACGACCGGCCCACTGGCACATTCACCTTCGCCGAACTGCTGGCTCACGAGTTGTCGGTGGAACGGGCATCCCGGCTGGGCGGTTCCTAATCAGTTTGGCCGGCCTGCAGCGAATTTGATGCAATAGACGAACCCGCCCCGACCGGCTCCTGCAACTGGGCACTCGACAGGAGGCGCTCCAGCGCCGCCTCGACTTCGGCCTTCCAGCCCAGGCCCTTGTCCAACTCCAGCCTCAGCCGCGGGAAGTACCGATGTGGCGCCACCACAACGAATCCCACGTCCTTCAAGAACTCCGCGTCGATGATGCAGTGGTCGACCGAGCAGTCGCCAAGGGCCTCGAGCACCGGCCGGACATCGGGATCCACCGCCCGCGGGTCCTGTAACTCGGCGGCCGCCGGTGTGCGGCCGAAGGCCTCCAGTGCCCGAACCCCGCGCCGGACCAGCTCGTCGATCACCCGGGCGATCAGCCCGTGCGGCAGATCATCGGAGGCCTGCCCCGGCTCGATGTTCATCGACGTCAACAGCACGGCATCGGCGGAGACCGGCGCCGTGGGAAACCGCTGCGCCCGGGGCACCGCCCGTGGCGGCGCGTAGAGGACGTACCCCAGGCACGGCGGCTCAGCGTGGCTGCGCTCGTCCGGGATCGCCGTCGCGACCTGACCGCATGAGCCCCACTCCAGCATCACCATCGACAGCCAGGCTTCTTTTTCGAATTCGGGGTCGGCGAGGTGGTCCTGGTTACCGAGGGTCGCGGGGTCCACCTCCCAGAACACGCAGCGACGGGCGTGCTTGGGAAGCTGCTCGAAAGCCTCGAGCCGCAGGGGCGTGATTCGAGCAGACACTAGCCTCCTGGCTTCCCTCCGGTACTGCGGCCTTCAAGTCGGGCCCACCCGCAACCCCTCCAGGATAGGAGAGTTGGTCGCCCTCCGACCAGTGTTTGGAGCACCACTTGAAGCGGCGGGACGAAACGGCCCGCACACCGCGGCGCGGCCGGCGAAATCGCGAAAGACGTTGAGCCGCATAACGAGTCGGTCACGATGCGGTGTCGGGGGTGGCGCATTTGGGCCCTCGGTACCGGCGAGGTGTCACAGTGACGTAATTACACCGTGTGGACGGTCATGCCGTGGGCGGGGCCATCACGTCGATGATCCGCTGAAGGTCTTCCACTGAACCGAACTCGACCACGATCCGTCCCTTCCGTTTGCCCAGGCTGACCGTCACCCGGGTATCAAAGGTATTCGACAGCCGATCAGCAACATCCTGCAGACCGGGCATCTGGATCGGCTTGCGGCGCGGGGGCGCCGGGGTGGCCGCGTCACCGCGGTTGGCCAGGGTGACCGCCTCCTCGGTGGCCCGCACCGACAGACCCTCGGCGACGATCCGGCCGGCCAATTCCTCCTGTGCCTCCGGTCCGGCCTCCAGGGACAGGAGCGCTCGGGCGTGACCCGCGGACAGGACGCCCGCCGCGACCCGCCGCTGCACCGCGATCGGCAGCTTCAACAGCCGGATCATGTTGGTGATCAGCGGCCGCGACCGGCCGATGCGGGACGCCAGTTCGTCGTGGGTGACGTCGAATTCGTCGAGCAATTGCTGGTACGCCGCCGCTTCTTCCAACGGGTTCAGCTGTACCCGGTGGATGTTCTCGAGCAGGGCGTCGCGCAGCAAGTTGTCGTCACCGGTTTCGCGCACGATGGCCGGGATGGTGGCCAGGCCCGCCTCCTGGGCGGCGCGCCAACGCCGCTCCCCCATCACGATCTGATACCGCGCGCCGCCCGGCGTTCCGTTCGCCGCCCGGACCACGATCGGCTGCAGCAGCCCGAACTCGCGAATGGAGTGCACCAGCTCGGAGAGCGCCTCCTCGTCGAAGACCTGCCGGGGCTGGCGCGGGTTGCGTTCGATGTCGGCCGGCGCGATCTCGCGGTAGACCGCGCCCACCGACGCGGCGTCCTGCGCCGGTCCGCCGATCAGCACATCGGCGGCCGCATCTCCCATCCGCGGGCCCAGCGTCGCCGGACCGGAGTCGCCCTCCGCCGGACCGGTGGGGATCAGTGAAGCCAGGCCCCGGCCGAGGCCGCCCTTCTTGCGTAACGGCTGCGTCATCGTCGTCCCTTCACGGATCGTGTCAATCGCGTTCGGCGAGTTCGCGACTTGCGTCGAGATAACTCATCGCGCCCCGGGAACCGGGGTCGTAGTCGATGATCGTCATGCTGTAACCGGGCGCCTCCGAAACTTTGACGCTGCGCGGAATCACCGTGCGCAACACCTTGGCCCCGAAGTAGCGGCGTACCTCTTCGGCCACCTGGTCGGCCAGCTTGGTCCGGCCGTCGTACATGGTGAGCACCACGGTGGTGACGTCCAGCTGCGGGTTGAGGTGGGCCTTCACCATCTCGATGTTGCGCATCAGTTGTGACACGCCCTCCAGCGCGTAGTACTCGCACTGGATTGGGATCATCACCTCCGGCGCGGCCACGAGCGCGTTGATTGTCAGCAGCCCGAGCGACGGCGGGCAGTCGATGAAGACGTAGTCGAAGTCGAACTGGTCGAGCTCGGCGAGGGCGGTGCGTAGGCGGTTCTCACGCGCGACCATGCTGACCAATTCGATCTCGGCGCCGGCCAGGTCGATGGTCGCCGGTATGCAAAACAGCCGGGAACTGTGCGGGCTGGACCGCAACGCATCCTGCAGCGACACCTCGCCGATGAGGACTTCGTAGGACGACGGGGTGCCCGCTTGCCGGTCATGGATGCCCAGGGCCGTGCTCGCGTTGCCCTGGGGATCGAGATCGATGACGAGGGTTTTGAGTCCCTGCACGGCCAGTGCGGCGGCGAGATTGACCGCAGTGGTGGTCTTGCCGACGCCGCCCTTTTGGTTGGCGACGGTGAACAGCCGCCGGTGGGTCGGGCGCCGCAGCGGCGGGTAGGTCGTGTGCAGGATCCGCATGGCACGCTCGGCCGCGGCGCCGATCGGTGTGTCGAATTCGTCCGATGTTTCACGTGAAACATGGGCTGCGCCGAGCGTCTCGTCGCCCGGCAACGCCGTCTCGGTGGGCGCGATCGACGCCGGCGCGCCAGCCACGCTCGTCGATGGCGGCGATCCGCCGGACCAATCGGGTGGAGAACTCACGGTGTCTCCCTGTCTGCCATATGCGCCGGTTTTTGACGCGACCGCTTTCCGCGACGCGCCAACACCACGGTTGAGGGCGGACGCAACAAGTTCGCGCCACATGTGACCACCCTGACATCAACGGCGCCCGATGCCGCCATCACACGCCGGTACGTTTCTACTTCCTCGGGAGCGCGCTCCCCTTTGATGGCGACCATCCGCCCGTCCGGCCGTAGCAACCGCATGCTCCACTTCGTCAACTTGTCCAGCGGCGCGACCGCTCGCGACACCGCGGCGTCCCGGGCGCCGAACCGATCGCGCACCCAAGGCTCCTCCGCGCGGCCGCGCACCACCTCGACCGCCAACCCTAGTTCGGCCACCGCCTCGGTGAGAAACTCGCTCCGCCGCAGCAGCGGCTCCAGCAGCACCACCTCGAGGTCGGGCCGCGCGATCGCCAGCGGTATCCCCGGGAGCCCCGCCCCACTGCCGATGTCGATCACCCGCTCGCCCGGATCGAGGAGCTCGCCCACCACCGCACTATTCAAGAGGTGGCGATCCCACAGCCGGCCAACCTCCCGGGGCCCGAGGAGCCCGCGCTCCACCGCGGGACCGGCAAGCAATTCCGCGTACCGTCGCGCGGCCTCCATCCGTGGGCCGAAGACTGCCGTGGCGGCGTCTGTCAGGGGTCCGGGGTCGCTCGGCGCGGGGCGATTGGCTACGGCCGCCTCCCCCCTCCCCCCATGTTTCACGTGAAACATCTCAGGTTCTTGTTTCACGTGAAACATCCCCGATCCCAGTAGCTGTTCGGTCCGTCCACGAATTACACGGCTGTGACTTTGACACGCTAGTCGAGCAGGACCACGACCCGCCGCGACGGCTCCTGCCCCTCGCTCTCGCTGTGCACCCCGGCGACCGCCGCGACGGCGTCGTGGACGATCTTGCGCTCGAACGGTGTCATCGGGGAAAGCTCCTCGCGCTCACCGGTGTTCAGCACCCGCCGCGCCACCTTGTCGCCGAGCGCGGCGAGCTCCTCGCGCCGCCGGCGCCGCCAGCTCGCGATGTCGAGCATCAGCCGACTCCGTACACCGGTCTTCTGGTGCACCGCGAGCCGGGTCAGCTCCTGCAGCGCATCCAGCACCTCGCCCCCGCGGCCGACCAACTTGTTCAAGTCGTTGCTGCCGTCGATGCTCACGACGGCGCGGTCGCCCTCGACGTCCAGATCGATGTCGCCGTCGAAGTCCAGCAGGTCCAACAGCTCCTCGAGATAATCGCCGGCGATCTCCCCCTCGGCGACCAGTCGCTCCTCCAGGTCGTCGGCTTGCTCGACGCCCGGTTCGGCCGTCGCCTCGTCCTCAGGGGCCGGCGCTTGCGTGTCGGGTTCTGCGTCAACGTCGCGTTCGGTCGTTTCGGCGTCTGTCATGTCGTTCTCTCTCCCTCATCCATGGGTTCCCGCCCAGTCCGGGTCATTCGCCCGGGGTCCCCCTTAAGCTGTGACGTCGCGTCAGCGTTTCCGCCTCTTCGGTCGCGCCCCGGGTCGCGGGGTGCGGTTGCTCGGCCCAGTGTTGCGGGCCGCCGGATTCGGCTTGTCCGGTTGCGCGGTTGCCGTTTCGGCCTCGGCGGCAGTGGATCCCCCCGAATCCGGCTCCGCGCCGTCGTCCTTCCGTGTCGACGAGCCGTCGTCGCTCGCCGTCGTCGTCTTCGGGCTGCGCTTCGGTTTGGCTCCCGGCGCGGGTGCGTTGGCCGCCCGGCGCTGAACGGCTTCCTGCCGTTTCGCCTCGTCCTCTTTTTCGATCATGCCGAACACATAGTGCTGCTGCCCGAACGTCCAGATGTTGTTCGCGAACCAGTACAGGATGATCGCGAGGGGAAGGAACGGTCCGCCGACGACGACGCCCAGCGGAAACACGTACAGCGCCAGCTTGTTCATCATCGCGGTCTGCGGGTTGGCGGCGGCCTCCGGGCTCTGCCGGGCCACTGACGCGCGGCTGTTGAAGTAGGTCGCGACGCCGGCCAGGATCATCACCGGGGTACCCACCGCGATCACCGCGGGGCGGCTGAAGTGGGTGAAGGCGTCCAACCCGGTTCGTTGGGTCATGAACGCGCCGATCGGCGCACCGAAGAGGTTTGCGTCCAGGAAGTGAGCCACGTCGGCCGGGCTGAAGCAATAGTT
Source organism: Mycobacterium sp. (assembly GCF_035506235.1). Classification (GTDB taxonomy): domain Bacteria; phylum Actinomycetota; class Actinomycetes; order Mycobacteriales; family Mycobacteriaceae; genus Mycobacterium. The sequence goes on along the minus strand of NZ_DATJPU010000221.1, from coordinate 1,817 downwards.
GCCCGTCGCCCGGTTCTGGGCCACCGACAGATGAGGCTGGCCGAAGCCTCCGGTCGTCCGGTTGAACGACCGCAGCACGTGATACAGGCCGAGGAACACCGGGATCTGCGCGAGCATGGGCAGGCAGCCGAGGACCGGGTTGAAGCCGTGCTCGCGTTGCAGCTTCTGCATCTCGAGCGCCATCCGCTGGCGGTCTTTGGAGTACTTCTTTTGCAGCGCCTTGATCTGCGGCTGCAGTTCCTGCATCTGCCGGGTGGTCCGGATCTGGCGCACGAACGGCTTGTACAGCAAGGCCCGCAAGGTGAACACGAGGAACATCACCGACAGAGACCAGGCGAAGAAGTTCGACGGCCCGAGCACCGCCGCGAACAACTTGTACCAGGCCCACATGATCCACGACACCGGGTAGTAGATGATGTCGAGGCTGAAGAAATCAAACAAAAGATTCACTCTCCCGTTGCTCCGGCGCGGGGTCCCCCGCGGCGCCGGCGCTTTCGAAGCTCGCCCGGCATGCGTGTCGATCCGGTATCGGATCCCATCCTCCCCGATGCCATGGTCCGCATCTGGCGAGCCTGGCCGCGGACAGCCAGCTCCCCCGGATCAAGCCGTATTCGGTCAGCGCCTCCACGGCGTACTGACTGCAGGTTGGTATGAAACGACACGTCGCCGGCCGCAGCGGCGACACCATGTGCCGGTGTAGCTGGATCAGGAAAATCAGTCCGCGCACCACGGCGCCGGCCGCCCCGCGTGACCGCGCCGGTCGGCTCATCGGTCGGTTCCCGTCGAGGCGAAAGCGCGCCGCAAGCCGCGGCGCAGCTGTTGCTCCAGCCGTGCCGACGACACCTGGCGGCTGCTCGGCAATGCCCGGATGACGACCCGGTCGGATGGGTGGAGATCTTCCAGCATGCTTCGGGCGACATGGCGTAGCCGCCGCGCCACCCGATGACGGTCAACGGCCGATCCGACCGTTTTGGCGACGATCAGCCCGACCCGCGGACCCGTCCCGTCTTCGGGAGCGCGCCGCACATGCACGACCACGTCGGGCTGCGCCGAGCGCACCCCGTACTTCACCGCGGCGTCAAACTCCGTTGACCGCCTCATGCGGTTGCGTGCGGGAAGCACCGCTGAAAAGCCCGGCGTTGCGATCAGGCAGTTAACGCGCGGCGGCCCTTACGGCGCCGGCTGGAGACGATCGAGCGCCCGGCACGGGTGCGCATCCGCAAGCGGAAGCCATGCACGCGGGCTCGGCGCCGGTTATTCGGCTGGAAGGTCCGCTTGCCCTTGGCCACGGCGTTCTCCTCGTCTTCGAACCATCCGACCGCATTCGTCCGCGAGTCGATCGGAGGTGGGGCTTGCTGCTGGCCGGCGCGGTCCCCGGGTGTTGTCCGGGTCGCAGCCGTATCGCCGACTTTCGGGCGACGTTTTGAGGGTACTGACGCGGCTTCGCTGGGTCAAACTTGGTTTCCCCCAACGGACCCAACTCACAACATCGATGAAAACCCGAGTTCTCGAAGACGTGCTTGCGGCACCATAGGGCAACGAGCAACAGCCAGGCCCCAAATGACCCTAAAGAGGCCGATTGGAATGCAGCAGAACGGTTGGCAGCCGCACGGAAAACTGTTAGCTTCGGGCAATGCCGTTTCAGAGTGGAGCGGCGCTCGACGACAAAGCGAGGATGGCGGATCAACTAGCTGTCTAGGCGACTTGCAGTTGTCATCAGCGCGGAGATCGTGGGCCGTCGCCGACAGGCTGCGGCTCGTTTACCATCATCCTGTCCACACCTGTGTATAAGTATGTGGACAGTTGCTTTGTCGGCG
>NZ_DATJPU010000220.1:0-2763 GCF_035506235.1 Mycobacterium sp. | reverse complement strand
TCTATCCACGGCGTAATCGGGAGACCCGCCCGGGGTTGCCGGCACGATGCTCCGGAGGAGTGTGGCATGTGAGTCGTTGGATCGTGAGCAACGTCCCTTCGTGGCTGCTATTGCTCGGGCTCGTCGTCTTCGTCGCCGGTGGAGCAGTCCTCGTCCAGGCCTATGTCCGGCATCGGTTCCCCGGGCTCAAAGAAGACGAGCACAACGACGTGACGAGGTTCGCCTACGGCGTCGTCGCATTCGTGTACGCCTTCTTCGTCGGTTTCGTCGTTTCGGTGATGTGGGGTCAGATCAACGCTGCGGACGCCAAGGCACGGACCGAGGGCGCGGTTGCGGTGCAAATGGCCAGGGACCTGACCGTGTTCGACAAGGCCGACAGCGACCGCATCCGGCAGAATCTGCTGGACTACGAGCGCGCGGCCGTCGTCGAGTGGCCCCTCGCTACGCGCGACCGCTCGTTCCCCGAGGCGGACAAAGCTCTGGCGCGCGTTTATACCGCATACGAGCAAGTCCTACCGCGCACCGATACCCAAAAGACGTTCCTCGCCGCCTCTTTCACCAACCTTGGCAATATCAGCCAGGCACGCACAGAGCGGCTGATCCAGGCCCGCACCGACGTCGGCACGCCTTGGCCGTGTTGGGCGATCATCTTGCTGACCAGCGCGCTGGTCCTTGGCGGCGCGATCATTTACGGTGTCGATAGCCCAGCCAGGCACTACCCCATGGTCGCGATCGTCGGCGTGCTGGTAGCCGCCATCCTGTTCCTGAACTTGGAGCTTTCGAACCCTTTCGTTGGCGAAATTTCTACGTCCCCGGAGCCTCTGCGCGAAGCCATCCAGGTCCTGTCGCAATCCCCCTCGTAGGGCACCCAGCCACCTCTGCCTAGCTAAAGCTGAGCTAAGCCGATGGGTATCAAGACCATGACGAGCTGGTGAAAAACGATCGGAGCAATTGTCAATACCTGTGGATCAAGATCTTTTACGCGGCCTCCTTCGTAGTCGTGTCGCCGTCGGGGCGTTCGACGAGTTTGCCGTTCTCGAACTTGGCGCCGGCTCGGACCAGTGCCACCAGGTGGGGTGCGTTCACGGCGCGCCAGCGTGACTGGGCGGCCTCGATCAGCTTGTAGGCCATGGCGATTCCCGCCGCCCGCGAGCCGGGACCCTTGGTGATCTTGCTCCGGTTGCGCACCGTCGCGAAAGTAGATTCAATCGGATTCGTGGTGCGCAAATGCACCCAATGTTCGGCCGGGAAGGCGTAGAACGCGACCAGCTGCTCGACGTCGTCGGTGATCTTGGCGACGGCCTTGGGAAACTTCGCACCGTAGGCGGCCTGGAACGTCTTCACCGCATCCAGAGCGTGCCGCTTGTCCTCGGCGTTCCAGATCTCCGCAAGCGCCTTCTTGGCCCCCGGATGCGCCGATTTTGGCAGCGCGGCAAGAACATTCGCGATCTTGTGAAACCAGCACCGTTGTTCGTGGGTGTCGGGGAACACCTCGCGCAGCGCGCCCCAGAACCCCAGCGCGCCGTCGCCGATCGCCAGCACCGGCGCGCGCATGCCACGCCGTTTGGCATCGCGCAGCAGGTCCGCCCACGACTCGGTGGCCTCCCGGTAGCCGTCGGTGAGCGCGATAAGTTCCTTGCGGCCGTCGGCGCGCACCCCGATCAGCACCAGCAAGCAGAGCTTCTCCTGGCCCAGGCGCACGTTGACGTGGATGCCGTCGGCCCAGGTGTACACGTAGTCCACACCGGATAGGTCCCGCTTGGCGAAGGCCTTCTGCTCGGCCTGCCAGGTCTCGGTCATCTTCGTGATCGTCGAGGAGGACAGGCCCTTGGTCGAGCCGAGGAACTGCCCCAGCGCGGGCACGAAATCCCCCGACGAGAGCCCGTGCAGGTACAGCAGCGGCAGCACCTGCTCGATCTGCGGGGTCTTGCGCGCCCACGGCGGCAGAATCGCCGACGAGAACCGGTGCCGCTCGCCGGTTTCCGTGTCGACACGGCGGTCGTTGATCCGCGGCGCGTGCACCGCCACCGCGCCGGCGCAGGTGGTCACCTCGCGCGGTTCGTGGTAGCCGTTGCGCACCACCAGCCGCCGTCCGTTCTCGTCGCACTCATCGGCGAATCGGGCGCAGTAGGCATCCACTTCGGCCTGCAGCGCCTCGGCCAGCATCCGCCGCGCACCCTCCCGGACCAGGTCGTCGATCAACGACGACCCCGAGGCTGCCCCAGCAGCAGAACCGTCGCGGTCAACAGCATCAAAAACTACAGTGAGCATGGGTCGTACCTTCCCGACCAGCGTTACCGCGCCGGTCTTGCTTGGAACCTTTATTCGGTCACCCGGGAAGGTACGCCCCTTCCCGAGCCAATCCACAGATTTCAAGCATTGCTCCCGGCGCTTCAACCCGGATAACTCCCTCGCCGACTCTCACCCACCCGGTGGCGGCATGTGGTGCGACCGGTTCGGCAAGCACCGCGTGGAACTCGGCCTACTCCTGGCCGTCAGGCTCGTCCTGCACCGGATCGAAGAAGTGCCCGATCAGGTCCCGCCGCGCCTGGTACGACCCGCTTTTCGGCCTCCGACGTGGTGGCCTCAATGCCCGAGATTGCGGGGCCCCGCTGTCGGCTGTGCGTCGTCCGACGGATTCTCGCGGCCGGTGATTCGGCCGCCTGGCGAGCCGGGGGGTTTGTGCCAGCAGCGAAGGGTGTTATAGATGTTGTTGCGTTTCCACCAAACACGGGTGGCGGGTGTTCGAGACCAGCCACCCGC
>NZ_DATJPU010000219.1:0-11794 GCF_035506235.1 Mycobacterium sp. | reverse complement strand
ACCTTCCCCTAGCGGAGGCCATCTGCGTGTCCTACCTTGCACGCCCCGCACCACTCCATACCCATGCGCCGCGTAGCACCCCACATGGACGTAAGCCTGTGGTCACCAGCATCGACATTTGCGACCAGCCGTGTAGAACTTTTCACCAAGTCAGTGACACCAAACTTCAGGTTGCCCAAAGAGGATCGCCGGTGCCTCCTGCTTGGGGGCGGTCCGGGCCGCTGGGTGCGAACCGCGCACTGTCGTGCTATAATTCCGCCACACAATTAATGAAAACCATTTTCAATAAGGATGCTGGGAGAGCCTTGATGGAAGGTAAACCTGGTCGGCGCAGGGCGGCGATGTGGGTCGCGGTGGGCACGGCCGCGGTGCTGGGCGCGGTTGGATGTAGCAGCAACAACGCACCACAATCCGGACCCAGTGGCACAAGCAGCACGGGGGCCGGCCCCAAACTCGCGGTTGTCGCGACGATTAACGCGTGGGGCAGCATGGCCTCACAGCTCGGCGGTGACCGGGTGCAGGCGACCAGCATCATCACCAACCCCGACACCGACCCGCATAGCTATGAGCCATCGGCCGCTGATGCCCGCAAGGTTGCCGACGCGAAGATCGTGGTCGAAAACGGCATCGGCTACGACGCCTGGGCTGACAAAATGCTTGCGTCCAACCCGAATCCGCAGCACATAGTGGTCAATGTCGGCGACACCGTCGGGGTTGCCCAGGGCGGCAACCCGCACCAGTGGTATTCACCCGACTCGGTCACCAAGGTGGCCAACGCAATCACCGCCGCCTACAAGAAAGCGGACCCGAATGACTCGGGATATTTCGATCAGCAGAACCAGCAGTTCCTCAACCAGGCCCTGTCCAACTACCACGGCTTGATCGCCAGCATCAAAGCCAAGTACGCCGGGACACCAGTCGGTGCCAGCGAATCGATCTTCTCCCCGCTCTCGGACGCGTTGGGACTGAACCTGATCACGCCGCCGGAATTCCTCAAGGCGATCAGTGAGGGCACCGATCCATCGCCGGCCGACAAGGCGACCATCGACCAGCAGATCGCCACCAAGGCGATCAAGGTGTACGTGTTGAACAGCCAAAACAGCAACCCGGATGTGCAGGCCCAGGTCGACGCGGCCAAGAAACAGGGCATTCCAGTCACTACCGTGACCGAGACACTGTCGCCGGCCAACGCGTCGTTTCAAGATTGGCAATCCACCCAGCTGTCTGGCCTGGCCGACGCTCTGCACACCGCGACAGGAAAGTAGGTGACCAGCACGGTCCCCGGCCACGCCAGCCAGCAGACCGCCCCAGCGCCGGCTGCCGACGAGGTCGCGGTCCGGATGCGCGGCGCCTCGGCCGTGGTGGGCGGGACGACCGTCTGGTCGGATGTGTCCCTCGACATCGCCGCCGGGGAATTCGTCGCCGTGCTCGGCCCTAACGGCTGCGGAAAGTCGACGCTGCTCAAGGTGCTGCTCGGGCAGACACCGTCGCACGGCACGGTTGAGGTGCTAGGCGCGCGCCCCGGCCGGCGCAACAACCGCATCGGGTACCTGCCGCAACGGCGCGCGTTCGACGCCAGCGTGCGGATCCGCGGGATCGACGTCGTCTCAATGGGATTGGACGGCGCCCGCTGGGGAACACCCGTACCGTGGCTGACCCGGCTGCTGGCCCCGCGACGGTTCGCCGAACGGCGACGACGCCTCGAGCACGTGATCGAGGTGGTCGGCGCCACCGACTACGCCCGGCGACCGATCGGCCGCTGCTCCGGTGGTGAACAGCAGCGGCTGCTCATCGCGCAGGCCCTGATTCGCCGGCCAGAACTGCTGTTGCTCGACGAACCGCTCGAGAGTCTCGACGTACCCAGCCAGGCCGGGATCAGCGCCCTGGTGCGCGACATCTGCCGCCGGGAACGCGTCGCGGTGGTCATGGCGGCCCACGACGTGAACCCGATCCTGCCCTACCTTGATCGCATCATTTACATCGCCCGCGGGTCGGCCGTGATCGGAACGCCCAAGGAGGTGATCACCGCCGATCAGCTCAGCGCGCTCTACGGCATCCCGATCGAAGTGCTCCATGACCGGGCCGGGCGCCTGTTCGTCGTCGGGCAACCCGATGTTCCCGCCATGCACGTCGACGGAGCGACCGGGTGAATCCGCAGCTGACCTGGAATCTGCTCACCGATGTGCAGCAGATGTGGGCCTACCCGTTTATGGTCACCGCGCTGCGCGCCGGCACCGTCGTCGCCGTCGTCGCCGGTGTTGTCGGCTGGGTGATGGTGCTGCGCAAGGAAAGCTTCGCCGGACACACCCTGGCCGTCGTCGGCTTCCCCGGCGCCGCCGCAGCGGCCTGGCTCGGCGTGGCCACCGGCTACGGCTACTTCGCGGCCTGCATCGGCGCCGCGGCAGCGATCGCGCTGCTGCCCGCGCCGACCCAGGCGGGCGGGCTGGGCGGCTTCACTGAGGCGTCCGCCGGGATCGGCACGATTCAAGCCCTCGCACTGGCTACCGGGTTCCTGTTCGTCAGCCTGTATCACGGATTCCTGTCCGGGTTGACCAGCCTGCTGTTCGGCACCATCGCCGGGGTCAGCTCCCAGCAGCTTCACGTGCTGCTCATCGCCGCACTGGTGTGCCTGATCGTACTGGCCGCGATCGGGCGACCACTGCTGTGGGCCTCGATCGACCCCGATGCCGCCGCCGCCAACGGCATCCCGGTCCGACTCGTCGCCGGGATATTCCTGATGGTGCTCGGCGCCGCCGCGGCCGGTGCCAGCCAGATCACCGGCAGCCTCTTAGTATTCGCGCTTCTGGTGGCCCCGCCCGCGGCCGCCTTCCACTTCACCGCCCGCCCCGCGCTGGGCATTGCGATCTCGGTCCTCATCGCGGTCGCCGTGACCTGGGTCGGTATCGGCTGCGCGTTCTATTCGCCGTATCCGATCGGGTTCTGGGTGAGCAGTTTCGCGTTCGGCATCTACCTGCTGGCCGCCGGCTACCGAACGAGCGTCGAGCGGACCCTCGGGCGTATCAGCCGACGGCACTCCCCGGTCTCGCCCGCGGTGGCGGCATGACGATAATCGACGGGTGCGCTAGCGCGGCGGGGCCGCTGACCGGCATCGCGAACATGCTGGGCCACCCCTTCGTCACCCACGCGCTGGTGGCCGGGACCGCGGTGGCGGTGGTGTGCGGTCTGGCCGGCTACTTCCTCGTGTTGCGCGGCCAGGTGTTCGTCGGCGATGCACAAGGACACATCGCCTACACCGGCGCCATGGCGGCGCTGGTGGCCGGGCTGGACCCCCGCGTGGGGTTGTTCGCCGCCACCATCATGGCCGGAGTCGCGCTGGGCGTGATCAGCCGTCGCGGCGCCGACGACGTCGCGATCGGCTCGTTTTTCTCCTGGATGCTCGGGTTGGGTGCGCTGTTTTTGACCTACTACACCACTCACGGCAGCGGCAACAACGGCACAGCCAACGTCAATGTCTTGTTCGGCAGCATCTTCGGGATCAATGACCAGGCAAGGACCCTGGCGGTCACGGTCGCCGCCGGATTGGGCGTCGTGCTGATCGCAATCGCCCGACCGCTGCTGTTTGCCACCATCGATCCGGCCGTCGCTCAGGCCGCCGGCGTGCCGACCCGGCTGCTGGGTATGCTTTTCCTGGTCATTGTCGGGGTCACCGTCGCCGAGGCCACCCAGATCATCGGCGCGCTTGTCGTGCTCGGCCTGCTCGCCGCGCCGGCCGCCGCCGCCGCACGGCTGACGACCCGGCCCTGGCGCGGGTTTTGGCTGTCCGCGGTGTTGGCCACGGCCGCGATCTGGATTGGCGTCACCATCGCCTACGCCGTTCCGGCGGCGCCGGCCACCTTCACCATCATGAGCACCGCCGCCACGATCTACCTGTTCGTCGCCGTGACAAGCGCCCGAGGCCGCCCGCCACGGCGTGCAGTGGCGGCGCCGTAACGCAGGAAAGCTTAGGAGCGCAACGATGCCCGCGCCGCAGGTGCTACGCCAGACCCGAATGACTGCCCAGCAACGAGCGGTGCTCGACCTGCTCAATCGCACCGACCGCTTCCGTAGCGCCCAACAACTCCATCGCGATCTCGGTCAACGCCACAGCGTCCGGGTCGGGCTGGTGACCGTGTACCGGATCCTGCACGCGTTCGCCGACATGAAAATCTGCGAAACCCAGCGCGCCGAAGACGGTGAGACACTTTATCGGCTGCGCGCCACGCCCGAGCATCGCCACTACCTACTATGCCGACGGTGCGGGCGCGCGATCGGCTTCGCCGCCGGCGAAATTGAAGACTTTACAAGCCAACTCGCCCGGCAGCACCGCTACACCGACCTCGCCCACGAGATCGACTTCTACGGAACCTGCCCACGGTGCACCGAAATCTGAATGCGACGGTACCTACGCCACGGGGGGTACATGAGGTCGACCATTTTGCTGCGCACAGTGTGCAACCCGGGCCCCCGCACCAGCACCGGGTCAGCCACGATAAAGACTTCCCAGCAGTGATGCTGCCCGTGGCGGCCGCCGTGGCGGCCTACTCACTCCCGCAAGCAATTCCACACCCGGCGATCGGCATAATCAGCACCATCGCCACCTACCTGCTGCGGCTGACCGCCGTCGGCGGATCGTCACACACCTGGTGACTACGACGACACCGACCGAATTCACCGCCGCGCTGCGCGCCGCCCGCATTTCCCAGGCGATCGCGGTCTCTGGTGCCGTCATGCCTCGGTTCCTACCCACGATCACCGCCGACGCACGCGCCATCCGCGACGCGATGCGCTTGCGCGGAATCGGTAGGACATCCGTAATGCTGCGCCACCCGATCCGCAGCATCGAGTACTTCACCGTGCCGCTGATCGCATCGAGCCTGCGTGTCGCCGAAGACCTTTCGGCCGCCGCACTACTGCGTGGACAGGGCTCCACAGCAGCCCTGCGCCGATCTTTCGGCGGATAATGTGAGTCCAGGCCGTGCCGAGCCTATTTTTGTGGCGGCGGCGCCGCTGGATTCGGAAGGACGAGCGTGCAGGCGATCCCCATCATTGCGTTGACCGGCTACCTCGGCGCTGGCAAGACGAGTCTCCTCAACCACGTGCTTCGTAGTCCGCAAGCGCAAAGCGGCGTGGTTATCAACGACTTCGGTGAGCTCACTGTCGACGCCATGCTGGTGACCGGACAGGTTGACGAACCTGCCTCCATCGCCGGCGGCTGCATCTGCTGCTTGCCTGATGACAGCGGGCTCGACGATGCGCTAAGCAAACTCGCTGATCCCCAGCTCAGACTGGACGCAATCATGGTCGAAGCCAGCGGTTTGGCCGACCCGGTTGCGATCGCCCGGATCATCCGTTTCAGCGGGGTCGATGGCGTGCGTTTCTGGGGCCTCGTCGATGTCATCGATGCCGCAACACACTTCGACACCGTTGACGTCAGCAGTGTGGCTCCCGCACGCTACGGTGCGGCATCACTTGTCGTCGTCAGCAAACTCGACCAATTCCCCCAACGCTACCGTCCCGCCGCACTTGAGCGCGTCAAACAGCGCGTGCGAGAACGCAATCCACATGCGATCGTCGTGGGAGCGATCGGCGCGCAGATCGACCCCACGCTGCTTTACGACGTGGCCGGGTCCCACGACGAATCAGGCCAACTCTCATTGCGCGAACTATTCATCGACACCATGACAAACGTTCCTGCGCCCGACCACAACCACGTGCATGCCGACTCAGCCACCGTAACCAGCAACGGTTGCATCGACCCAAGCGTGCTTGTCGACCTGCTCGAAGAACCGCCCGCCGGGGTGTACCGGCTCAAGGGGGCGGTGGCGGTGCAATATCGCGCATCGGTTCGGACCTATGTGGTCCATCTAGTCGGGACCTCGATTCACATTGCGAGTACAACACTGTCGGTACCAACCAACTGCCTGGTCACGATCGGGATCGACCTCGACACCAACGAGGTGCGTGTCCGACTCGACGCTGCGCTGCGCCCGCGGGCCGGCCCCGCACCAGCCGCCAATGTCCGCCGCCTGCAATGGTATGGCCGACTCAGCATCTGATACGGCTCCAATCCCCACCTGCGGTCGTCCAAGCCCCACCGGACTACCAATCGCCCGTCGAAGCCATCGCGTCGCGTCTCACGCCATCTCGGCAGTCGCGCCACATTTCGTTCACAAAACGGCAAGCGCATCCGGCTCGGCGCGACATAAGTAACCGTCATCCCACGGCGTAACTTTCAGAACTTATCAGCAGGTCGTACAACGAGCGGCGACTGGAAGCGCCTGTTGCCTAGCGTATTTGGCTGCGGATACATGATTCCGCTGGAGGCTTTGAGTAGGAGCAAACGGCGTGAATGCGCGTGCGCTACGTGGCAAGACCCGTCTACCGCATTCTCAATTACGAAGAGCCAGACATTCGCAGCGCTCAGTCACTCAGCTTCGGCAGGGCCTGGCTGGGTGCCGGGCCTGGCTCAGATTAAGTCGTTGAGGGTGCCTGTGGCCTGGAAGATGACTCGGCGTCCGATCTCGACGGCATGGTCAGCGAAACGCTCGTAGTAGCGGCCGAGCAAGGTGACGTCAACCGCGGCGGCGACACCGTATTTCCATTCCGGGTCCATCAGCAGACGAAACAGCTGGCGATGCAGGTCGTCCATGGCGTCATCATCGTGGTCCAATTGGGCAGCCTTGCCTGGATCGCCGGCCAGCACAACGTCTTTGGCGGTGTTGCCCAGATCGACAGCGATGCGGCCCATGTCGGCGAAGAAACTGTTCACTTCCTCGGGTATGGCGTGGGCGGGGTGGCGGCGGCGCACGATTTTGGCCACGTGCATCGCCAGGGCGCCCATCCGGTCGGCATCGGCGACGTTGCGCAGCGAGGCCACGACCACGCGCAGATCAGTTGCGACCGGGGCCTGCAATGCCAGCAAGGTGAACGCGTCCTGTTCAGCGCGGACAACGTTGAGCATCATCTCGTCGTGGCCACCGATGACGCGTTCGGCCAGCGCCGCATCAGCGCCGAGCAGCGCCTGGGTGGCATCCTGCATCGCCTGGCCGGCCACGCCACACATGTCGGCGATGGTGGTGGTCAGGGCGTCAAGCTGCTCATGGAACGCGGTGCGCATACCGGGTCGATCCTAGTCGCCGGCACGGTGTTTGACCTGCATTGGCCTGCATCACCGGGACGCCGCGATCACTCACCGCTGCCGGTGGCCGTCGGGTGTGGTTGGCTAGACAGCGAGCCGGTGCCACTTCCCGCGAGGCACCGACAGTCGCCGTTGCGCAAGGGGTGCCGATGCCTGTCTCCGACGTCATCGCCAAGATCGTGAATTTCCTGCGCGCCGGCTACCCCCAGGGCGTTCCCGCGACCGACACCTTCGCGTTGCTAGCACTGCTGCGCCGGCGACTCTCCGACGACGAGGTGATACAGATCGCTACCCAGCTCATCGAGCATGGCGACTTACCCATCGCGGCAACCGATATCAGAGTCATGATCACCAAGATCACCGATCAAATGCCCTCACCCGATGAGGTCGAGCGTGTCAAGAAATACCTGCAAACTCGCGGTTGGCCCATCAACGAGGAATTCCCACCAGCACCAGATCGCTGACCCCGCCACCCTCGCGCCCAACATTCCCAATTAGCTCGAATCGCTGCGCCCAGCGTGGTGGGCCTGGTCTTGACTGGCTGGCCGTGACGCATGCTGTTGGCTAGCGTGGACGAAATGAGCAGCGCGTCCACCAATGTGCTTGCCTTCGTGGCGCCCGCCGAGAAAGGTCAGGCGCAGTATTTTCGGGCCCTCCTCAGGCAGCGATGGGCTGAGCTCGCAGAGCAGATCGCCACCGATCACGCCGCGCTTAACACGCATCACGACGGAGGCGACCAAGCGCGCCGGGTGCGTCGGTGGATTGCCAAACAGCGGCTCGAACATTCGAGCTCGAGCAACTGCTCGCCCACCTCGAACGCAGGTTCTTCGGCCGCGTAGCCACGCCAGCATCCACCACGGCGCCGGAACGCTGCTTTGACATCTCGGTCAAACGGCACGGTTCATGGTGGAAAGTCGCGATCCCCGAACTCAGCGAGCACGTTTCCGCCCGCCAATACGACGACGTCGAAACACTTGCCCGAGCCCATATTTCGGCGGTCCTCGATGTGCCAATGTCCGAGATCGCTGTCGCAATCGTCGCCGGGCACTAGGCCGACACCCCCGTGGGGGATCTGTGCTTGCGCGTTTGCCGACTGGTTGAATCCCGATATCCATTGGACCTTGGTCGGCCGCAGGGCACGCGATGCCACGGCCTAGCAGGTGCAGCTAGCCACTCTCAGTGAGCAGCTGGTGGCGTGTGGCGGAAGGCCGGGGCTCGCCAACGCCGCAAGACCCGTACAGCAAGCTCGACATGATGGCCCGCCTCATCATCGAGTGCGGCTCGGCGATAACATCGCTAAATGGCGATGACTGCGATGACGGGTGAAGTGGCGCGGGTGGAGCTGGCTCCGGCTGCGGCGTTGTTTCGTTCCCTGGGTGATCCGACTCGATTGGCCATCCTGCGACGGTTGGCGGCGGGTCCGGCGCGGGTGGTGGACCTTGTCGAGGCCGTTGGGTTGGCGCAGTCCACCGTGTCCAAACACCTTGCGTGCCTTCGAGACTGCGGCCTGGTGGAGTCCGATCCGGTGGGGCGAGCCTCCTTGTTCCGGCTGAGTCAACCGGCGCTGGTCGAGGTGCTCGCCCGCGCCGAGACGGTCTTGGAGGCCACCGGACAAGCGGTGGCATTATGCCCGAACTACGGCCTCGGTAACCGCGCAGCCTTGAGCGCCCGATGAGCAGCGCCGACTCCCCGACCAACCACGCTGCGATTGATGAGCACATCTCCTGCGAGGCGACCCTGTCCACACAGTCCCGGCGGCCTGCACCTGACGCGCAGTGGCATCGCGCAGCTCGGTGGGCGCGGTGGCTGTGCTGGGCCAGCCTGGTCTGGATGTTCACCGAGGGTGTGGTCGGGCTCTGGCAGGGCCTGATCGTCGGCTCGATCGCTCTGACTGGGTGGGCGCTGGGCAGTGCGGTCGAGGGCCTGGCCAGCGTGATTGTGATCTGGCGATTCACCGGCTCGCGCACCCTGTCCGAGACCGCCGAACGGCGTGCCCAATGCGGGGTCGCGGTGTCGTTTTGGCTGCTGGCTCCCTACATCGCCGTCGAATCCATCCATCACCTGCTTGACCAGCACCGCGCCGAACCCAGCGTGATCGGCATTGTGCTGACAGCTATCGCGCTGCTCGCCATGCCGATCCTCGGCCGCGCCAAACACACACTCGGCACATGGCTGGGCTCGAGCGCCACCGCCGGCGAGGGCACCCAAAATTACCTGTGCGCCGCCCAGGCTGCCGCAGTCCTCACCGGCCTCGCGATCACCGCCCGCTGGCCCGGCGGCTGGTGGCTCGACCCGGTCATCGGCCTGGGCATCGCCACCGCTGCCGTCTGGGAAGGCATCCAATCCTGGCGCGGCGACGACTGCTGCGCCCACTAACCGGCCATCGCTTCAAACCGCAATCGGCAACATTGGACATATCATGACGGGTTACCAGTAAGACCGTCGTTTTCATCTTGGCCCGGGCTCGCCCCCTTGACCTTGCACCATGGTGCCGGGCTTACCGTCGGGTCATGCGCACAGCACAACTCGCGGAAGCCGCGGGCGTCAAGCGCCCGACGTTGCGGTATTACGAGCGGCGCGGACTTCTGCCGCCAGCGGACCGCTCGGCCGCCGGCTACCGCTCATATGGTCCCGACGCGGTGCAGATCGTGAGGTTCGTCAAACACGCCCAGGAGCTCGGCTTCACGCTGAGCGAGGTCGAGGCGCTGCTCGAGCTCGCGGCCGGCGGCCCCGACCCGTGTACCGAGGCACGAGCGGTGGCGACGGCGAAGATCGCCGACCTGGACGGCAAGATCGGGCACCTGATGGCGATGCGGGCAGCGCTGCGCCGGCTGGTCGACACCTGCGAGCAGCCGCGCGCTCACCGTGACTGCCCGCTGTTACGCACGCTCGATGCCCCACCTGAGCGGGGAGATGATCCGTCATGACCGATAACGCATCGTGGAAAATCCTGGTCGGCGACGACCGTATGGCCTTGCTTCCCCGGGCGATCGCCCTACTTGCCGAGGGCGTCCCGGTTCCATTGCGGCGCTTGGCCGCTGGCGCCGGCTGGACTGAGGAGAAGGTGGCCGCGACGCTGCGCGGCATTCCGCGGGTGGACTGGGACGCCGGCGGCAACCTGATCGGACTTGGGCTCAGCCTGGCCCCGACTACCCACCGGGTCTGCGTCGACGGGCGCGAGCTGTTCACTTGGTGCGCGGCGGACACGCTCATGCTGCCTGCGATGCTGGGTCGGCCCGTCGCGGTGCGGTCGACCTGCCCGACCACCGGCACCGCCATCCGGCTGACCGTCACACCGCAGGGCATCGAGAGCGTCACGCCGGAATCGCCTGTGCTCTCAGAAGTTTCTCCCACCCAGGGGTGTGACGACTTCCGGTCGAGTGTGTGCGATCACGGGCATTTCTTCGCGGATGCCGCGGCCGCCGAACCCTGGCGCGGGGAGCACCCGACCGGGCAGATCTGGCCGGTCGCCGAGGCGTTCATGATCACCCGCAACCGCCTGCAGGAGCTGGGGTGGGCAACGACTGCGAGCAGCTGGTGAACATCACCACCGCACTCCAGGTGCAACTGTTGTCGGTGCCCGACTGTCCACTCGTAGAGCGGGTGCGCGCGGCGCTGCGCCTCGCCCTGGCCCGATCGGGGATCAACGCGGCGGTGCGGGAACGCGTCGGCACCTACCCATCGCCGAGCGTGCTTATTGACGGGCGCGACGTCCTTACCGGCCAACCAGTGGCATCCCACGCGTGCTGCCGTCTCGATCTGCCGACCACCGAAGAGATCGTCGCCGCTCTCCAAGAGCGGCTGAGCAAGAGAGGGGAATTCCCATGACCACAATCAGGCCCTCGGCTTGGGCGCTGTACTGTTCCCGCTGAAAGTCACCCTGCCCCGCGGGATTCTGCTGCTGCTAGCCGCCACCCCCGTGCTCGCCGGTCTCGCGTTAATCGGCACAACCACCACCCGCACCGCCGGTGTCGTCCTGCTGGCCGCATTTCGCTCACCAGCATCTGGTATTTAGTGCACACCTCGAAAAACCACGAATTTTCGGCGAAACCGATGAAATCCGCGACGAGACAGCCAAACCGGTGCGGTGGTGGCGACCGGTTGCCCTCACCGTATTTGGGCTCGCCGTCCTCACCCTCGGCGCCGAACTAGTACAACTACGGCGCCAACGGCATCATCCGCCACTTCGCGTTCCCCGCCGCGCTAATGGGCATGATCATCACCCCCGCCGCGATCGAGGCCGAAGAAGTCATCCGCCAAGCCGTGCCATCCCGCGAGGGCCGCCACGACGTTGCCGTTGCCGGAGGGCGATGGGCCATGCGGGGATCACGGTGACCGCCGACACCTACGCCAACGAGCAATTCGACAGCATTGCCGTGCGTCTGACTCGCTGGCTGACCTTCCGCCAGACAGCAGCCAGGTCGTGCGGCCCCAACGTGGCCCCATATGGCCCCATATGGCCCCATGGCAGGACCGCATGGCCGCCTCGCCGGCGCCACATTCACACTCTGATACGCTTCTCACCTGCGCAAATTAACTAGTGGCCAGGGGCGGGATCGAACCGCCGACCTTCCGCTTTTCAGGCGGACGCTCATACCGACTGAGCTACCTGGCCGGAAGGCAGCATGTGCCTCGCCGCGCTGGCGACCCTGACGG
>NZ_DATJPU010000218.1:0-7351 GCF_035506235.1 Mycobacterium sp. | reverse complement strand
GCCGGACCAAATGCAGTCGACGGATCTGGCAATTACGGGCACACCACAACGCTCGCGGCCGGTAAAGAAACGAGTCAGACCGCACAGGTCCGGACGCGGACCCTACCGATGCACCCGCCGCGCAAGGCCGCAGAAACGCCGATGGTCTTTTAATACCAGTAAAGAAAGTCCTCACCGCCGAGGTCAGACATCGTTTTCAGGAGTCGGTCGTGACCTGATCTGCGGCAAGCGAGGGCGACTCGACGGCTGCGCTTGCTGACACCGTGTGCACGGTCATCGGTGCACGTTGTCTGGACGGCGGGAAGTTCTCCCACGGCTCGCGGGTGGGCTGGTCTCGGTGGCGGGCGGCGGACGCGGGGCGCAGTGCAGCGACCGGCGCGGACGGGAGCGCCAGCGGACGGAAGCAGAGGGAGCGCAGCGAAGCCCGGAGGTAGCCGCCAGCAGGGCAGGCACGATCAGCTCGGGTGGGCGGTGAGCTGTTGGAGGGGTGTGCTGCGCTGGCCGAGGCGGCGGGCACGCGGCGGCCGTGTCGGGGGATCGCGAGTGGGCATTTATCCGTAGAGGCGTTGCCGGAGTTCACGCAGGCCGGACAGGCGCGGGCGTCGGTTCAGGGCTTCGATGTCGTCGATGAGTTCGGCGACGCGGGGTGATTCGGCGAGTTCTTCGGCGGCGATCTGCTCGGCGTTGACCAGGGCTCGCAGCGCCTCACGGCCGGATCGGGTCAGCAGGTGGGCTCGGGCGATGTCGATGAGGTAGCGGGTTTGCCGTTCGGGCGATAGCTGCTCGGCGTCGTGCACATGCGCGGCGCGGTCGAGGGCTTGTTGTCCGTTGCCGAGTTCGACCGCTACCCCCACGGCGTGCATGGCCACGTTGGTGGGTCCGAATTCGGTGTCGTGGTGGTTGCGGTCGGCGCCCAGGACGGCGGCGAGCCGGCGTGCCACCGTCAGGCATTGTTCGGCGTCCAGGGTGTTGGCGTCGCGGGCGTGCAGAATCGCCAGCAGCAGCGCGCTGGAGCCCACGAGCGAGATCAGGCAGTGATCGCCGCCGGCGATGATGGTTTCGTGTCGTTGGGTTGCTTGGGTTAAGACGTGACGGGCCAGTGCTTGTTCGCTGGAGTCGAGCAGGGTGCGGGCCATGCGTAGTTGACCGGCCAGGATCAGGGCGGGGTCGCGGGTTCGTTCGGCGGCGGCGATGGCCCGGTCGGCCGCTACCCATCCCGCACCCCGGTCGCCGACTTTGACCAGCATCGCCGCGGCGGCTTGATACGTCTGGGCAAGCAGCGAAAGGAGTTCGGGGCGTTGAGTTTTGGCGGCGGTGCGGCTGGCTGTTTCCAGCTCGCTGATTAGAGTAGCGATTGCTGGTCCCGTGTCGCGGTAGGCGCTGGCGTGGATGCGCTCCCAGACGTGCAGGGTCCGCCGTCGCAGTGATTGCAGGTCGCAGGGTGGGCCGTCGGCTACCGGTGTGATGATGCTGTCTGGGGCGGGGTGACCTGCGATGGCCAGACGAAGCCGCTCCACGTAGGGTCGGTTCCTGACGGTCTCGGTGTCGGGTCCAAGCGTGGCCTCGATGAACTCCTGTAGCGGCGCGCCGAGCACCGCGGCCAGCCGTTGTATGACGGTGAGGTCGATCAGTCGTATTTCGCCGCGTTCGATCTGGGCGACCCAACTGGCCGATCTGTGCATTTGGTCGGCCAGGCGCTTGCGCGACCAATTCTTTTCTTCCCGGTAGTGACGAACCAGGTCGCCGGGTGTGGGGTCAGCGCGGGGCACCGTCGCCTCGAAGGGGCCTTCCGTTGATCGCACCGGCAACGGGCGCAAGTGTCCACACCTCCGGTGGGCTGGCCAGGTGCTGGGTCCGCTCGGACAGGAACCGGCGGATGTGCGGCGCGGCTTCGTGGGCTTGGAAGGCGTCGTGGCTTCGGTAGCACTCGTAGAACACCCGCACGGTGGGCTCCTCGGCCGCGGTGTGGCTGGCATAAACGATCGTGTCGGGTTCCTCGGCAGCGATGGCGGCCAGCGTTTCGGCCACGAGTGCGTCGAAGGCGTCCTCGTGTCCTGGGCGGACGCTGAACCTGACCAGCAGTGCGAACAATTTCACCCCCACGAGCCAATTCCGCGCGGCGCTGTTGTCGTGCTGGTGTGCGCGGTTGCCGCACACCTTACCCGGCTGCCTCGTTGGCGGCGTTGACAAGACGCGCAGGCACCGGCGGGGGCGGCGTCAACCCGCGAATCCGCATGCGACGGTGCGAGGCAGCGCACAGTTTTGCACACTCGCGCTGTGTGCCTTAGTCCGCCGTTGGTGGCCGCGGCTGGTGTCGGGCTGCACTGGGTGATGCGTCCAACGACACCGTTGGGCCGCTCACTCGAGAAGACAGGAAACACCCATCATGAAGTTGCGAATCGACACCACCGGCGTGACGTTTCTGTGCACCCGGATTCCCGAGCAGCGCACCAATTTCGACACCGGTGCACCACGCATTGATAAGGCGACCGGGCAGGCGTTGTGGCTGGTGCAGTTGATCGCCCTGGACGGCACGGGCGGCGAGGTGCTGGCGGTCACCGTGGTTGGCGAGCCGAAAGTCACTGTGGGCCAACCCGTTGCGGTATCGGGTCTGGTGGCGTTGCCGTGGTCGCAGGACGGCCGCTCGGGCATCGCGTATCGCGCCGAAACCATCGCCGCCGCCGACTCTGCAGCGGCCGCCGCGAAGGCGGGCCAGCAGGCCCGGTAACCGAAGGGCTGGCCCGGCAGCACCCGCATGAGTGCGGCGTGGCTGTCGGGCCAGCCTCCGGACTTCACAACAACCCGTCGCAGCGAAAGCGTGCCATCATGTCGAACACCTCAAACCGTAACAACCGCAACGATAATCAGTCATCTGGTGATGACTGGATCGGCGAGCTGATCTGGGCATTGGTCAAAGCTGCCGCGCAGCTGCTGTGGTGGGCGGTTCTGTTTCCCGCCCTCAGTATCCCGGTGATCCTGACGATCTGGGTCGCCGTCGCCCACGGCACCCGCGCGGGCCTGCTGACTGCCGGGCTGGCTGTCGCTGCCTATATCGGCTGGGCAGTCGTGGAGCCGTCCTCGTTTACCGCGTGGGTCACCGCGCCGGTGCGGCAGCGCTGGCTGTCGTGGTGGCGGTACCACCGCAACTGGGAGTCGATGTGCACCCTGCACGGTTTGACCGCCCGGCTAGGTGAACGCACCTTGGTGCCTGCATTGCGGTCGGGGCAGATCGGGGACCACGCCGACGTGCTCATCGTGCGGGTGGTGGCTGGCCAGTCGATCACCGATTGGCACAAACGCGCTCCGGCGTTGGCGGCGGCGTGGCGGGCCGAGCGGCTGACGATCCGCGCCACCACCCCTGGCGAGCTGCGCATCATCATCAGTCGCGGTGACGTGCTGGCCCAACCCATCAGCTTGCCCATGCCGACGCGAGCAACCACGGTCGACCTGGGAGCGGTGCGGGTCGGGATCACCGAGATGCGGACTTGGTGGCAGCTACCCGTTTTGGGACAGCACATCCTGATAGCGGGTGCCACCGGGGCGGGCAAAGGCTCGGTGCTGTGGTCGCTGATCGCTGGACTGGCACCACACGTCAGGACCGGGCAGGTGCGGTTATGCGTGATCGACCCCAAAGGCGGCATGGAACTGGGTGCCGGCGCCCCGATGTTTTCGATGTTCTGCCACCACACCGGCCAACCCACCCTGGAGCTGCTGCGCCAGCTGGTGACATTGATGCAGACGCGGGCCAACCGGCTACGCGGACACACCCGCCTGCACACCCCCAGCACCACCGAACCGCTGATCGTGGTCGTCATCGACGAGATCGCCGCGGTGACCGCCTACGTCACCGACCGCAAACTGCGCACCGAAATCGAACAGCTGCTGGGCTTGCTGCTCTCCCAGGGCCGCGCGGTCGGGATATCGGTGGTCGCCGCGGTGCAAGACCCGGCCAAAGACACCCTGCCGGTGCGGCAGTTGTTCACCGTGCGGATCGGGCTGCGCATGACCGAAGCCACCCAAACCGCGATGGTACTGGGCCAAGGAGCGCGCGATGCTGGCGCCGAATGCGACCTCATCGCTGATGCCACACCCGGTGTCGGATATGTGATGATCGACGGCACCGCCGACCCGATACGGGTGCGGGCGTTTAAGGCCGCCGACCGCGACATCGCTGTCCTGGCCCGAACCTTTCCCGCACCCCGCTCCCGCACACCAGGCAGCGGCAAAAACGCAGCTCCTGGCACGGACAACCGTGACAATAAGGGGCCGCGGTGACCACCGTCGTGGCGGACAGCCCGATGATCGAGTTGCCGGGGCTACCGACCACCGTAGATGCCGGGCCGGTGATCGCCCAGATGCTGCGCCGCGCATCCTCTCCCGGTTTCGGGTCGTGGTGGCGCCGTGCTGAATCGGTTGGGTTCTGCGCCCACCCGATCCAGCTGTCTGGTGCCGACCGCAGCGGACGCCGGCACACCGTGTGGACGCGCTGCAACAACCGCCGTCACGCGGTGTGCCCCTCATGCTCAGACCTCTACGCCCGTGACACCTGGCAACTCGTACACGCCGGAGCCGCCGGCGGTCACCATGACATCCCGGTTGAGGTCGCGGCCCGACCGCAAGTGTTCGCAACTTTGACCGCGCCGAGCTACGGGGTGGTGCACAATGCCACCGGCATACCCTGCCACACTCGCAATGGCGCCAGCTCAGCCACCCGGTGCTCGCACGGAAATAAGTTGCGGTGCAACATAATCCACAGTATCGATGACCCTATGGTGGGCCAGCCGTTGTGCCCTCAGTGCTACGACTACCTCGGGCATGTCTTGTTCACCTGGCATCTGCCCGAGCTGTGGCGGCGGTTCACCATCGCACTACGACGCGCCGTCTCGACACACCTGAAAACAGTTGGCGTCAAGCCCGGTTCGGTGCGGGTCAGCTTCGTCAAAGTCGTTGAACTGCAAGCCCGCGCCATCCCCCACATCCACGCCCTGATCCGCCTCGACCCGCCACCAGCCGACAACGACACCACGGGATCGGGTGACCACAACCGTTACAGCCCCGCCGCCCCGTGGGGTGGTGGGGAGCCCCGTCCGGCAGCCGACAAGCACACCGGCTGGTCGTCACCTATCACCCCCGCCGACCTGGCCGCCCTAATCCAGCACGCCGCCCGCCACGTCCGCATCGACATAGCCACCGGCGCCGGGGGCTCCGACCAACAGGCAGTGCGAGGGCTGCGGTTCGGCACCCAGATCGACACCCAACCGTTGACACCAGAAACGCCAATAACCACAAGTGATTCCGAAGCCGACGACACCGCGCGCATGACGGCATCGCGGTTGTCGCCGCGTGGGGTCGCGGCGTACCTGGCGAAATACGTCACCAAATCCCTGCACGACTTCGGTATCACCGCCCGGCGCCTCGCGGCAGAAGCGATCGGCGACCTGGATGTCAGCGAACACGTGCGGGCCATCCTGTCCACCATCGCCGAACTCGCCGAACACACAGCGTCCGCAGGCTCGTCGTTGGCGGGGATCGGGCGCTGGCTGCACACCCTGGGCTACCGCGGCCATATCACCACCAAATCGCGGCACTACTCGACCACCATGGGCGCCCTGCGCACCGCCCGCGCCACCTGGACCCGCCACCATATGACCAAACATTCAGGGCGACAAGACGATACAGAATCCGCCCATTTCGCTGACGACGTGACGGCAAGCACAGGCAGGCGACACCAACCGATCGACACCGATGAGATGCTATGGGACTTCGACCACGCCGGACACACCAGCGCCGGCGACCGCACCCTCGTCTACTCCGCGGCCCTCCAACGCATTCATACCCGTCGCATCGGAGTGGTGGAAGCCCGTCGCCAAGCCCGCGATCAACAATGGGATCCGCCAGGGCGACATGATGACTGACAAGTCCCGAACAGGACATGTTCACTCCGAGTGTGGCGCTCGAATCGATGCGCCGACCATGTCAGAGGGGGATGTTGAAATTGTCGTGCCCGACCACTATCGACTTCCGCACGAGGCCAACCGCGCGCTGGTACACGTCATAATGGCCGTGCGGGACCGAATGCTCGGATCAGACAGGGGAGTGGCGTGAGCCTGAGGTTCGCCTTCTATGGCCGAGTGAGCACGGAGGACGCTCAAGACCCGGAGGCGAGCCGCAGCTGGCAGAAGCGGCGTGCTATAGACCTGATCACTCCGCACGGCGGAGTCCTCGCCGCTGACTACTTCGATGTGGGACAGAGCCGTTCGCTGCCGTGGAAGCGCAGGCCAGAGGCGTCACGTCTCCTTGCCGATGTCAGCGCTAGTGGCCGTAGCTTCGATGCCGTAGTGATCGGGGAACCCGCCCGTGCGTTCTACGGGCCGCAGTTCGCGCTCACTTTCCCGGTGCTCACGCACTACGGAGTCGGCCTGTGGGTGCCCGAGGTCGGCGGAGCGGTCGATCCCGGCTCCGAGGCCCACGACCTGGTGATGACTCTTTTCGGCGGCATGAGCAAGGGGGAGCGGGCTCGAATCCAGATGCGTGTCCGTACGGCGATGTCGGCACTCGCGCAGGACACGGCCAGATATCTGGGTGGCCGACCACCGTACGGTTACCGGCTCGTCGACGCCGGCCCACACCCCAACCTGGCCAAGGCGAACATGGGACAGCGGTTGCACCGCCTCGAACCTGACCCCGCGACAGCCCCAATCGTCGAGCGGATCTACCGGATGTACGCCGACGGCGCGGGCCTGCGCTACATCGCTCAGCGGCTCACTGACGACCGTGTGCCGTCGCCGAGCCAATACGACCCGGCGCGGAATCGTCACCGTGACCCGCGCGGTTGGTCGCATTCGGCGATCCGCGCCATACTCGACAACCCGACATATCTGGGCATCCGCGTGTGGGGCAAGCAGGAGAAATACGAGGTCCTGGTCAACCCTGATGATGTCGGCGCTGGGTATGAGACGCGAATGCGCTGGCGTGATCAGACCGACTGGATCGCACCGGACCGCCGCACGCACGAAGCGCTCATCGATGACGATTTGGCTCAGGCTGTTCGTCTTCGGACACAGGCGCGGCGGGGTCCCGGTCTGGTCTGCAGCAGAGAATCGACGGTGCCGTATGCGCTGCGTGGGCTGCTGTTCTGCGCCGCATGTGGACGGCGGATGCAGGGCGCCGCCCGCGTCGGGAAGCAAACGACCCGCATCCTCTACCGCTGTGAGCTGATATGTAGTTCAGTCTGTCAAGAGGCAGGGTGAAGCGGCGGCCGCGACCGTCGTCGTGGCCGCCGCTTCGTTGCCAGATGGGGTTCGCTGTCGGGGTGAGCGTGTCGTGTCGACGCGTGTCAGTCTGAAATGCG
>NZ_DATJPU010000217.1:0-4403 GCF_035506235.1 Mycobacterium sp. | reverse complement strand
ACGACCAGGTGGTCGACCGACGTCGAGCTGCGGGCGCGCTGCCTCGACCAGTTGCACCGTGCGCTGGTCGGGCATGCCGAGGAGCTTCGTGAGCTGACCATCGCGGAAGTCGGCGCCACGCGCGCCCTCACGCACGGCGCCCAGCTCGACGACCCGATCAAGATCGTGCGTTTCTACGCCGACCTGCTCCGCGCCTATAAGTTCTCCGAAGACCTGGGCGAGGCCGAGTCGCGGGGCATGCGGCATCACCGCTGGGTGGAAAAGGAAGCCGCCGGCGTGGTGAGCGCCATCATCGCCTACTACTATCCGAACCAGCTCGCGCTGGCCAAGCTGGCCCCCGCGCTGGCGGCCGGATGCACCGTGGTGCTCAAGGGCGCGCCCGACACCCCCCTGATCACGCTGGCCCTGGGGCAGTTGATCGCCAACCACACCGACATCCCGCGCGGGGTGGTGAACGTGCTCACGTCGTCGGACGCCTCGGTGGGAGTCGCATTGACCACCAGCCCCGACGCCGACGTGGTGACCTTCACCGGATCGACCGCCGTCGGCCGCCAGATCATGGCCGCCGCGAGCGACACCGTGAAACGCGTCTTCCTGGAGCTGGGCGGCAAGTCGGCCGTGATCATGCTCGACGACGCCGACTTCGCGAGCGCCGCCATGTTCGCGGCCTTCAGCATGGTGACCCACGCCGGCCAGGGCTGCGCGCTCACGTCGCGTCTGCTGGTGCCCAAGTCGCACCACGACGAGATCGTCGGGCTGATCGCGCAGAACTTCGCCAAGGTGCGCCACGGGGACCCGGCCGATCCGAAGACGTTCATGGGGCCGCTCATCAGCGAGCGCCAGCGCGACAAGGTCGACGCCATGGTCCAGCGCGCCGTCGCCGCGGGGGCCACCCTGGTCACCGGCGGCAAGCGGTTGGATCCCGGCTACTTCTATGCGCCCACGTTGCTCACCGACGTCGACCCCGACAGCGAGATCGCCCAGGACGAGGTCTTCGGGCCGGTGCTCGTCGTCATCGGATTCGACGATGACGACGACGCGGTGCGCATCGCCAACAACTCGATCTACGGGCTGGCCGGCGCGGTGTTCAGCCGCGACCAGAACCGGGCGCTGGCGGTCGCGCGCCGGATCCGGGCCGGATCGTTTTCCGTCAACGGCGGCAACTACTTCGGGGCCGACAGCCCGTTCGGGGGCCTCAAGCAATCCGGCATCGGCCGCGAGATGGGCGTAGCCGGCATGGAGGAATTCCTGGAACGGAAGACTTTTGCCGTCCCCGTTACGGGGGCTTCGGCGTGAGGCCGCTGGAGGGAATCCGCGTCCTGGAAGTCGCCATGTACGGCTTCGTCCCGTCGGCCGGCGCGGTGCTGGCCGAATGGGGAGCCGACGTCATCAAGGTCGAGCACGCCGTCACCGGCGACCCGCAACGCGGACTCCGGCAGACCGGCATGCTGCGCGTCGAAGGCGACCCGAACCCCAACATCGAACACGCCAACCGCGGCAAGCGCAGCATCGGGCTCGACATGTCGGTGCCCGAGGGCAGGGAAGTGTTGTACGAGCTGGCCCGCCGAGCCGACGTTTTCCTCACAAGCTTCCTTCCCGCTCACCGGAAGAAGTTCGGCATCGACGTCGACGACATCCGTGCGGTCAACCCGAACATCGTCTACGCCCGCGGCAGCGCGCTGGGCCCCCGCGGCGCCGAGTCGGAGAAGGGCGGCTACGACATGACCGCCTTCTGGTGCCGGGCCGGAACCGCGGCCACCATCACCCCGGCCGGCATGCCGGGAATTATCGCACCGCCCGGACCGGCGTACGGCGACACCATCTCCGGCACCAACCTCGCCGGTGGCATCGCGGCGGCGTTGCTGAAGCGCGAACGCACGGGCGAACCGTCGGTCGTCGACGTGTCGCTGCTGGGCAGTGGCCTGTGGTCGATGGGACATACGGTCGCGCTGACAAAACATCTGGGCCGGCGGATGGAAGCGCCGCCGCCCGGCGTGCATGGCGCGCCGAACAATCCGTTGGTGGGGCTCTACACCACATCCGACGGCCGCTACATCTCCTTCGTGATGATGCAGCCCACCAAGTTCTGGGCGGACGTGTGCCGGCACGTCGACCTGCCCGAGCTGGCCGACGATCCGCGCTTCGCCACCGTCGAGACGATCGCCGCCAACACCGCGGATGCGGTCGAGATCTTGACCAAGGTGATCGCAAGCCGCACGCTGGCCGAGTGGAGCGAGCGCTTTGCCACGCTGGCCGGTCCGTGGGCGCCCGTGCAGGACACCCTGCAAGCGGTCGACGACGCGCAGATCCGCGCCAACGAGTACCTGGTTCGCGCAGGTGAACTCGACCTGGTCGCCAACCCGGTCCAGTTCGATGTCACGGCGCCACACACCGGCCCGGCGCCCGGATTCGCCGAGCAGACCGACGAGGTCCTGATGGAGATCGGGCTCGATTGGGACCGCATCATCGAGCTCAAGACGGCCGGCGCCGTCACTTGAGTGCTACAGGACCGGAGCCGTGTCAAATGTCAAAGCCGAATGGCGCTTTGCACCCGATGGGCTGTCCGATAACGGTTTTGAATTTTTCGTTCCACCGGGACGCGCCATGAGTCATAATCGCCGGACGCTTCAAGACATCGGGCCCCTCGTTTTGGAGCGCCAACTCACGCGGCAGAACGGAGGTCTGGCGTGAGGATGGTAGCGGTTGCCGCATCGGAGGTGAACTCCGAAATGTGGCTATCCGCTATGCATTTCGCGATCCGCGCCGCGCGTTGTCGGCCATCGGTTCGGCTGCATTCCCGGCAGCCGGTCAAGAGGAACGAGACTGCCGGTCTGAAAAATGCTGGAAGGGGCTGAGATCGATGGCGACTAGGAGAGCCGGACCCGAGCGATGGACTGGCGGCATCTCGCTCGGCCGCGGCTCCAAGCCCATGGAGGCGGTCGGCGGACTGTTCGCGATGTCCGCCGACGCGATCAAGTTCGCCTTCCGCCGGCCCTGGCAGTGGCGCGAGTTCTTGGAGCAGTCGTGGTTCATCGCGCGCGTCGCGTTGGCACCCACGCTGCTGGTGGCCATTCCGTTCACCGTCCTGGTCAGCTTCACCCTCAACATCCTGCTGCGCGAACTGGGTGCCGCGGACTTGTCCGGGGCCGGTGCCGCTTTCGGTGCGGTGACCCAGGTCGGCCCGCTGGTGACCGTGTTGATCGTCGCGGGTGCCGGTTCGACGGCGATGTGCGCGGACCTGGGTTCGCGGACCATCCGCGAGGAGATCGACGCCATGGAGGTGCTGGGCATCAATCCGGTGCAGCGCCTGGTGACCCCGCGCATGCTGGCCTCGGGCCTGGTGGCCCTGTTGCTGAACAGCCTGGTCGTCATCATCGGCATCGTGGGCGGCTACGTCTTTTCGGTGTTCGTCCAAGACGTCAATCCCGGGGCGTTCGCCGCGGGCATCACCCTGCTGACCGGTGTTCCCGAGGTGATCATTTCCTGCGTCAAGGCAGCGCTTTTCGGCCTGATCGCCGGATTGGTCGCGTGCTACCGGGGGCTGACGGTGTCCGGCGGCGCAAAGGCCGTCGGCAACGCGGTCAACGAGACGGTCGTGTATGCGTTCATGGCGCTGTTCGTCGTGAATGTGGTCGTCACCGCCATCGGCATCCGAATGTCAACCAAGGGCCACTGAGGAGGTGGGGGGACAGACGGTGATGACGCTACGCGCCACCTACCCGCGCCTGACGCGACAACTCGACAAGCCGGTCGCCACCCTGAGCCGGATCGGCGACCACACCCTGTTCTACGGTCAGGCGCTCGCCGGGGTCCCGTTCGCGGTCCGCCACTACCGGCGGGAGGTCATCCGGCTTATAGCCGAAATCAGTATGGGCGCGGGAACTTTGGCCATGATCGGCGGCACGCTTGCGATCGTCGGCTTTTTGACGCTGGCCGCGGGTGGCACCCTGGCGGTCCAGGGCTACAGCTCGCTGGGCAACATCGGCATCGAGGCGCTGACCGGGTTCCTGGCGGCCTTCATCAACGTTCGAATCGCGGCGCCGATCGTCGCCGGAATCGGTTTGGCCGCCACCTTCGGCGCCGGCGTGACCGCGCAGCTCGGCGCCATGCGGATCAACGAAGAGATCGACGCGCTGGAATCCATGGCCATCCGGCCGATCTCGTATCTGGTCAGCACCAGGATCGCCGCCGGCATGATCGCGATCACGCCGCTGTATTCCATTGCCGTCATCCTGTCGTTCCTCGCCAGCCAATTCACGACGGTGGTCCTGTTCGGCCAGTCGAGCGGCCTGTATCAGCACTACTTCTCGACGTTCCTCAACCCGATCGACTTGTTGTGGTCGTTCCTGCAAGCCGTCCTGATGGCGATCACGATCTTGTTGATCCACACGTATTTCGGCTAC
>NZ_DATJPU010000216.1:0-108500 GCF_035506235.1 Mycobacterium sp. | reverse complement strand
GCGCTGCGCACCGGCCTCGACATCTTGTTGGCGCTGAACGCGAAGGTGCGCCCGGCATGAGCCAGTCGACCGCCCCGTACCGCACCGGCGTCTTCTCGGAGTTGCGCCGCGCGATCACCAATGTCGCTGTGCCCCACAATGAGTCGCCGGGCGTCGTGCGGCGCCGCCGCGTCATCGTCGCCATCACGCTGGTGATCGGTGCCGTGGTGCTCGGGTTTTCGTTGCGCCGCCATCCGGGCGAGTCGAGCTTCTATTGGCTGACCCTGCTGCTGGCGGCGGTGTGGGTCGCCGGGGGGTTCATCTCGGGCCCGTTGCACCTGGGCGGCATCTGTTGGCGCGGCCGCAACCAGCGACCCGTGATCACCGGCACGACCGTCGGGCTGCTGCTCGGCGGCGTATTCATCGTGGGCGGACTGATCGCCCGGGAGATAACGCCCGTAGCGGAGCTGATCACCCGGGTGCTGCTGTACGCCCACCATGGTTGGTATCCGGTGATCGTGGCGATCACGCTCATCAACGGCATCGCCGAGGAGGTCTTCTTCCGCGGCGCGCTCTACACGGCGCTCGGGCGGTACCACCCGGTGCTCATCTCGACCGTCTTGTATACCTGCGCCACGCTGGCCAGCGGCAACCCGATGCTGGGGTTCGCCGCGATCATCCTCGGGACGGTGTGCGCGCTGGAACGCCGGGCCAGCGGCGGGGTCCTGGCGCCGGTCCTGACCCACCTCGTGTGGGGCCTGATCATGGTGCTCGCCCTGCCCCCGTTGTTCGGCGTCTGACCGGTCCCGCGGCGTCGCGCGTCAGGGTGCGCAGCGCGGCGGTGCGCAAGGGCCGCGACGCAACCCAGTACAGCCGCCCCGGGAGGCCGCGCGGCACAAAGGTCGTGCGCTGCGTGTATCGGGCGCCGCCGCCGTCCCGCGGCGCGACGCCGATCTCGAGCCACCCCTGACCCACCGAGCTCGGCCGGGAGTGCAGTCGCAGCGCGCTGCCGGGTTCGCGCTCGTCGACGACCCAGCCCTTGAAGACGCGGCTTCGGCCGACCCCGTCCTCGGCCGCCCGCCACACCTCGCCGGGTTCCGCGGCGGTCTCGGCGGTGCGCACGTCGGAGTGGATGATCTCGCCGGCCCAGAGCGGGTCGCTGGGCAGCGGCTCGGCGGGGTCCGAGCCGAGGGAGGCCCAGGTGGCCTTGGTCAGGCCGCGCGTTCCGCGGTCGAGCGCGAGCTCGACGGCGCGGCGGTAGCCCGTCAGGCCGCCCGCCGGCGGCGCGATGATGGAGTCGATGTCCGAATTGCGCATCACCGCATCGCATTCCAGCGATTCGATCAGCGGGCGCGCCAGCCCGGGCGGGATCGGCGTGACGGCCCCGATCCAGAGGCTGGCGATCGTCGGAGTCAGGAATGGCAGCACGATCAGATAGCGCCTCCCCAACCCCGCGACCTCGGCGTAGCCGCGCATCATGTCGCCGTACTCCAGGACGTCGGGTCCGCCGATGTCCCATGTCCGCGAGGACGGCACCGCCGCCGTTGCGGCGGCCGCGAGGTAATGCAGCACGTCGCGCACCGCGATCGGCTGAATCCGGTTGTGCACCCACTTCGGCGTGGTCATCACGGGTAACCGGTCGGTGAGGTGGCGGATCAGCTCGAACGACGCCGAACCCGACCCGACGACCACCCCGGCCTGCAGCACCACCGTCTCGATGCCGGAGTCGATGAGGGCCTCGCCGACGGCCGTGCGCGATTCGAGGTGCTCGGACAGCTTGCGGCCCTCGGGGTGCAGCCCGCTCAGATACACCAGCCTTCGCACGCCGGTACGGCGCGCGGCGGTCACCACGTTGCGCACGGCGCGGTCCTCCTCGGCGGCGAAGTCCTTGGCGCCGCCCATCGAGTGCACCAGGTAGTAGACGACGTCCATCCCGTCGAACGCCGCGATCAGCGACTCGACATCACCGAGATCGCCGCGGGCCACCTCCACCCGGTCGCGCCACGGCACGTTCGCCAGCTTTCCCGGGTCGCGGGCCAGGGCGCGAACATCGTGGCCCTCGTCGAGCAATCGCGGCACCAGCCGGGCACCGATGTAGCCGGTCGCCCCGGTGACCAGGCAGCGCACCATCGACCCTCCATTCCTCCCAGGTTTATTCGGAACCAACGCAAGGAAGGATTGCCGGTTCTGGCGGGAGTAAGCCTGTCAGCGGTCGGTGAAGTTGGGGCCGCGGCGCTCCTGGAAAGCCGTTGTGCCCTCCTTGAAGTCGTGCGACACGAGCAGCCGCGACTGCCCTTCGTATTCACGGTCCAGGGCGGCGTCCAACTCGGTGAGCGTGGCCGCGTTGATCGCCCGCTTGGTCTTGGCGAACGCCACGGCGGGGCCGGCCAGCAGCCTGTCGATCACCTTGTCCACCTCGGCCTCGAAGTCGTCGGCCGGATAGACCGCGCTGACCAACCCCCATGAGAGCGCCTCGGTGGCCGGCAATCGTTCGGGCAGCAGCGCCATCTGCATCGCCCGGATCCGGCCGACCGCGGCCGCGATCAACGCCGACGCGCCGCCGTCGGGCATCAGGCCGATCTTGGTGAAGGCGAGCATGAAAAACGCTGCGTCAGAAGCCAATACGACGTCGCAGGCCAGGGCGATGGAAACCCCCACGCCGGCCGCGGGCCCCTGAACCACGGCGACCACCGGGTGCGGCACCGCGGCGATGGCCCGTATCAGCCGGTTGATCTCCAACACGATTTCGTCGGGCGGGACGCCGCCGCTGCCGGCCATGTCGTCGGCGCTGATGCCCGCCCCGGAACTGAAGCCGCGGCCCGCGCCGCCGAGCCGCACCACCCTGACCGCGGGGTCGGTGGCCGCGCGTTGCAGCGCGTCAGCGATCCCGGTGATCACCGGGAGGGTCAACGCGTTCAGGCTGTCGGGGCGGTCGATGGTCACCGACAGCACGCCCTCGGTCAGTGTGACGTCGAGACCCGCAACGGGTGCGAGCGTGGCGATTCCAGAATCCGGCATGGGCCTCAGACTAGGTGACCGGGCTGCGCGGCCGCCGAGGCCGGCTGAGAAGATGCCAACGACGTCAAAGCGGACGAAAGGTCAGAACATCATGGCGGGACCGCTGCAAGGACTGCGAGTCGTCGAGCTGGCCGGCATCGGGCCGGGCCCACATGCCGCGATGATCCTGGGTGATCTGGGCGCCGACGTGGTCCGGATCGATCGCCCTCCAAAAGATGGGTCAACCTCCGGCGGCGTCGCGAAGGACGCCATGAGTCGCAACCGGCGCATCGTGACCGCCGACCTCAAGTCCGACGCAGGCCGCGAACTCGTGCTCAAGCTCGTCGCGAAGGCCGACGTGTTGATCGAGGGCTACCGTCCCGGTGTCACCGAGCGCCTGGGCCTGGGCCCCGAGGACTGCGCGAAGGTCAACGACCGACTGGTCTACGCTCGGATGACCGGCTGGGGGCAGAGCGGCCCGCGCAGCCAGCAGGCGGGCCACGACATCAACTACATCTCGCTGAACGGGATCCTGCACGCCATCGGCCGGGTGAACGAGCGGCCGGTGCCGCCGCTGAACCTGGTCGGTGACTTCGGCGGCGGCTCGATGTTCCTGCTGGTCGGCATCCTGTCCGCGCTGTGGGAGCGGCAGAGCTCCGGCAAGGGTCAGGTCATCGACGCCGCGATGGTCGACGGTTCCAGCGTGCTGGTCCAGATGATGTGGCAGATGCGCGCCTCGGGGATGTGGTCCGACGTGCGGGGCACCAACATGCTCGACGGCGGCGCGCCCTACTACGACACCTACGAGTGCGCCGACGGCCGCTACGTCGCCGTCGGCGCCATCGAGCCGCAGTTCTACGCGGCTATGCTGACCGGGTTGGGTCTGGACACCGCCGACCTGCCGGCGCAGAACGACGTCGGCCGCTGGCCCGAGCTGCGGGCGGTCCTGACGGAGAAGTTCGCCGGCCACGATCGTGACCACTGGGCGAAGGTGTTCGCCGACTCGGACGCTTGCGTGACGCCGGTGCTGGCCTTCGGCGAGGTGCAGACCGAGCCGCACGTCACCGAGCGCAACACCTTCTACGAGGTGAACGGGGCGCTGCAGCCGCGGCCGGCGCCGCGGTTCTCCCGCACCGCGCCGGACACGCCCCGTGCGGCGGCGCCGGCGACCGACATCGAAGCGGTGCTGAAGGACTGGCTATAATCCCCAACCAACTGGTTGGCTGGACAAGAGGGAAGGACGCGCATGCAGATCAAGGACGCCGTAGCGGTCGTCACCGGTGGAGCCTCGGGCCTGGGCCTGGCCACCACCAAGCGGCTGCTCGACGCCGGCGCGCAGGTGGTGGTGCTGGACCTGCGGGGCGAGGAGGCCGTGCGCGAACTCGGCGACCGGGCCCGCTTCGCGCAGGCCGACGTCACCGACGAGGCCGCCGTCGCGAAGGCCTTGGACACCGCGGAGTCGATGGGCCCGTTGCGCATCGTGGTCAACTGCGCCGGCACCGGCAACGCCATCCGGGTGCTGAGCAAGGACGGCGTCTTCCCGCTCGACGCGTTCCGCAAGATCGTCGAGATCAACCTGGTCGGCACCTTCAACGTGCTGCGGCTGGCCGCCGAGCGGATCGCCAAGACCGAATTGGTCGGGGAGGAGCGCGGCGTCATCGTCAACACGGCGTCGGTCGCGGCGTTCGACGGCCAGATCGGCCAGGCCGCCTACTCGGCGTCCAAGGGGGGCGTGGTCGGCATGACGTTGCCCATCGCCCGCGACCTGGCCAGCAAAGCCATCCGGGTGGTGACGATCGCGCCGGGGCTCTTCGACACCCCGCTGCTGGCGGGCCTGCCGGAACCGGCCAGGGAGTCGCTGGGCAAGCAGGTGCCGCACCCGTCGCGGCTGGGCAACCCCGACGAGTATGGGGCGCTGGCGGTCCACATCATCGAGAACCCGATGCTCAACGGTGAGGTCATCCGGCTCGACGGCGCCATCCGTATGGCGCCCCGCTAATCGGGCAAACGAAAACCCCCCGCGGTGAGCGGGGGGCTTTCGCCGTAGGCAAGATCAAAGGCTATCGACGGAACCATCGACTGACGGCGGGTTCGGCCATTAGGAGCCGCGCTAACACGCTCATGGCGGTCAGCTCGCCGTCTGCAGGGGGTGCCAGTCCTCGAGCTGCTCCGAGGTCTCGCCTTCCACCAGCATGTCGCCGTGGTAGAGGGCGTCGAAGTCAGCCTTGATGACGTCCGCGCTCGATTCGTCGATCCACATGACACTGAGCGTATGGGCCGCCTCTAAGGATTCTTTGAGTCGCGATTCGGAAAATGATGGCAATTTACCGGCGGGTAGGTTTCCGGCCGGTAGGTGCGGGTCGCCGGGCCCCGGAATCGCCCTGAGCGGCTTGGATGTGGGCAACTTTTCTTGCCGGACTCTTAGGGCGGCGCGGGTTTGGAACCGCTTCCGAACCGCTTTGAACCACCGGCCGCGCCGAACCGTACTAATCGGTAAGGTTGTTTTACACCTGTCAGTTATCGCTGATGAGTTGCCGCGGATAGGGGGCGGGCCAGCTTGGCCGGCACGGCGGCGGGAGGGCCGGGGAACATGCTGCAAGCGATCGCTCGATTGGCCATAGCGGCGCCACGACGAATCATCGCGATCGCGGTCCTCGTCTTCATCGGCGCCGCGGTCTTCGGCATACCCGTCGCCAAGAGCCTGTCTCCCGGGGGCTTTCAGGACCCGAACTCCGAATCGGCCCACGCCATCGGGATCCTGACCAACAAATTCGGGCAGAGCGGTCAGCAAATGCTGATCATGGTGACGTCGCCCGCGGGCGTCAACAGCGAACAGGTGCGCAAGGTGGGCACCGATCTCGCCCGCGAGGTGCAGGGATCGGCGCTGGTGTACAACGTGACATCGGCCTGGACCGCGCCGCCGCAGCCCGCCGCCGACCTGGTCAGCAAGGACGGTAAGTCGGGGCTGATCGTGGTCAACCTCAAGGGCGGCGAAAACTACGCGCAGAACAACGCGCAAACCCTGGCGGACGAATTCGTCCACGACCGCGACGGCGTCACCGTCCGCGCCGGCGGCCCGGCCATGCAGTACGCGCAGATCAACAAGCAGAACCAGGACGACCTGGTGGTCATGGAGATGATCGCGCTCCCGCTCAGCTTCCTGGTGCTGATCTGGGTGTTCGGTGGGCTGCTGGCGGCGGCACTGCCGATGGCCCTGGGGGCGCTGGCCGTCGTCGGCTCGATGACGGTGTTGCGGCTCATCACGTTTACCACCGAGGTGTCGATCTTCGCGCTGAACCTGAGCACCGCGCTGGGCCTGGCCCTCGCCATCGACTACACGCTGCTCATCGTCAGCCGCTACCGCGACGAGTTGGCCGAGGGCAGCGACCCTCATGAGGCCCTGATCCGGACCATGGCCACCTCCGGCCGCACGGTGCTGTTCTCCGCGGTCACCGTGGCGTTGTCGATGTTGGCGACGGTGGCGTTCCCGATGTATTTCCTGAAGTCGTTCGCCTATGCCGGTGTGGCCACCGTGGCCTTTGTCGCCACGGCGTCTATCGTGGTGACCCCGGCCGCGATCGTGCTCCTGGGTTCGCGGCTGGACGCCCTGGACGTGCGCCGGCTGATACGACATGCCCTGCGGCGCCCGGATCCGCTGCATAGGCCGGTCGAGCAGTGGTTCTGGTACCGGTCCAGCAAGTTCGTCATGCGCCGCTGGGCGCCGGTCGGCCTGGGCGTCATGGCGCTGCTGCTGCTGCTCGGGCTGCCGTTCTTCTCGGTCAAGTGGGGTTTTCCCGACGACCGGGTGCTGCCGCGTTCGGCGTCGTCGCACCAGGTCGGCGACGAACTGCGCAACGGTTTCGCGCACGACTCCGCGACCGCGGTTCCCGTCGTCGTCCCCGACGTCCGCGGGCTGAGCCCGGCGGCTTTGGGTGCCTACGCCGCAAACCTGTCGCGGGTCCCGGACGTATCGGGCGTATCGGCGCCGGGCGGGACCTTCGTGGGCGGAAACCGGGTGGGACCGCCCGCCGCGGCCACCGGGTTCGCCGACGGGAGCGCCTTCCTGACCGTGAGCAGCACTGCGCCGCTGTTTTCGAAGGCCAATGACGCGCAGCTCACGCGGTTGCACGAGGTGCCCGGGCCGGCGGGTCGATCCGTTGAGATGGGCGGTGTCGCCCAGGTCAACCGCGACAGCGTCGACGCGGTGACGGACCGGCTTCCGCTGGTGCTGGGGCTGATGGCCGCCGTGACGTTCGTCCTGCTGTTCCTGCTCACCGGCAGCGTGGTGCTGCCGCTGAAGGCGCTGATGTGCAACGTGCTCTCGCTGAGCGCTGCGTTCGGGGCGCTGGTGTGGATCTTCCAGGACGGCCATCTCGGCGCGCTGTGGACGACGCCGAGCGGGACGCTGGTGGCCAACATGCCGGTGCTGCTGTTCTGCATCGCCTTCGGGTTGTCGATGGATTACGAGGTGTTCCTGATCTCCCGGATCCGTGAGTACTGGCTGGAGTACCGACCGGCGAAGCCAACCGCAAAAGAGGCGCACGCCGCCAACGACGAAGCGGTGGCGCACGGAGTCGCCCGCACCGGACGTGTGATCACCGCGGCGGCGTTGGTGATGTCCATGTCGTTCGCCGCGCTGATCGCCGCGCACGTGTCATTCATGCGCATGTTCGGCCTCGGTCTCACCCTGGCCGTGTTCGCGGATGCGACCCTGGTGCGGATGGTCCTGGTCCCGGCGTTCATGCATGTGATGGGCCGCTGGAATTGGTGGGCGCCAAAGCCTTTGGTGTGGCTGCACGAGCGGTTCGGCATCAGCGAGGGACCCTCCGAGACAGCCGTCCATGTCGAAGCGAGCGAGGAGCCGGTGCAGCACAATGGGCGCCCGGTCAGGGAGTCGGTGACCAATATTGGTTGACATGTCGGTTGAAGGTCTGCGTCGGGCCCGGACCCCTCTTGGTTCCGGCGAGCGGCTCCGCGACGGGGTCTTGGTGGCGGCTATGCTGATCGCCAAGGCGCACTTGCCTTTTGGCGATGCCGAGGCGTTGGCGGCATGGGTCACGGCGCATCGCCCGCAGGATGGGGCTCGGAGATGAGGCAGGTGGTGCGGTCCACGATCGACCATCCGTTCTTCGCGCGCATCTGGCCCGTCGTCGCCGCCCACGAGGCCCCGGCCGTGGGGGCCATGCGCCGGGAGAACCTGGCCGGCCTGTCGGGCCGGGTGCTGGAAATCGGCGCGGGCACCGGGACGAACTTCGCCGACTATCCGCCGTCGGTCGAACAGGTGATCGCGCTCGAGCCGGAGCCGCGGCTGGTCACCCACGCCCGCGCCGCGGCCGCCGCGGCGCCCGTACCGGTCGTCGTCGTCGGGCAGACCGCGGAGGCGTTCAGCGACGCGGAGCCGTTCGACATGGTGGTGTGCTCGCTGGTCCTGTGCTCGGTGCGCGATCCCGCCGGCGTGCTGCAGCGGATCTATTCGTCACTGCGGCCCGGCGGGGAGCTGCGGTTTCTCGAGCATGTGGCCAGCGCCGGCGCGCGGGGCCGGCTGCAGCGAGTCGCCGATGCGACGTTGTGGCCCAGGTTGTTCGGCAACTGCCACACCCATCGCGATACCGAGCGGGCTATCGTCGACGCGGGCTTCGAGGTGGACGCGTCCCGACGGGCGTGGACCTTGCCCCTGTGGGCGCCGTTGCCGGTGTCGGAGTTGGCGCTGGGCCGGGCGCGCCGACCGTAGGGTTTCTCCTGCGCCGGTGGCTGAGCACCAATAGGCGACTTTCAAAAGCGGTATGACATGCGCTATCACGTTCGCGGATCGGGTGAGGTGCTCGAACGGTGTTGATGCGACTCTGATCTACTTCAGCAGCGCGGGCAGCCGCTGCAGCAGCTCGGGCAACGCCTGGCTGGCGCCCTCACGGATGCTGATGGTGGCGCTCGAAGTCAGTGGCGTCGGCTCGGGATTGACCTCGACGACGACGGTGCCGCGGGACAGCGCCAGGTCCGGCAGGCCCGCAGCCGGGTAGACGATCGCCGAGGTCCCCACCACGACCATCACGTCGGCCGCCTGCGTCGCCTCGACCGCGCGCTGCCACGGCTCGTCGGGCAGCGGCTCACCGAACCACACGATGTCGGGCCGGATCAGGCCGCCGCAGTGGCACACCGGGGGTTCGACCTCCAGCGTCGGCTCGGCCATCCGGGGAAGCGGCCCGGTGTAGTCCATATCGCAACGGTCACAACGGAATTCGAAGAGGCTGCCGTGCAGGTGGTGGACGGGGGCGCTGCCGGCGCGCTCGTGCAGGTCGTCGACGTTCTGGGTAACGACGGTGACCTCGGCGTGGTCCTGCCAGGCGGCGATCGCGCGGTGCCCGGCGTTGGGTTCGACATCGGCGACCAGGTAGTGGCGCCACAGATACCAGCCCCAGACCCGCTCGGGGTTCTTGCGCCACCCTTGCGTGCTGGACAGCTCGTAGGGATCGAACCGGGCCCACAGTCCGTTCTTGTCGTCACGGAATGTCGGCACTCCGCTTTCCGCGGAGATCCCCGCGCCGCTGAGCACAGTTACTCGCATCCCACAAAGATAGTCGTGGTTGGGACATACTGATGACGTGGAGCTGCGGGATTGGCTGAAGGTCGATGTCAAGACGGGCAAACCGCTGTTCGACCAGCTCAGAACCCAGGTGATCGACGGAGTCCGGGCCGGCGCGTTGCCGCCCGGTTCCCGGCTCCCGACGGTTCGTGACCTGGCGGGTCAGCTCGGCGTCGCGGCAAACACCGTGGCCCGCGCCTACCGCGAGCTGGAATCCGCGGCGATCGTCGAAACGCGTGGGCGCTTCGGCACTTTCATCTCCCGCTTCGACCCGACCGACGCGGCGATGGCCGCCGCCGCCAAGGAGTACGTCGATGTGGCCAAGGCCCTGGGGCTGACCAAGTCCGACGCGATGCGCTACCTGACCAACGTGTCGGACGACTGAGCGCGCTTGGCGCGCCGGGCTTTAGCGCAACACCTTGGCCAGGGTGCGCAGGTTGCGGGTCGTGGTCGAGGACTTGTAGCGCGGCTTGCCCATCGTCTTGCCGATCGTGCTGTCCAGCGTGGCGCCTTTGGGAACCTGCCAATAGACGACGCCGTCACCGCGGGCGATCCTCTCGTCGGCGCCCGCGCCCAGCCCCGCGAGCTCGTCAAGCACGGCGGCGTCGGCGACGAACGTGACGTAGGACTGATAGCCGTCGACCTCGCGCTCGAACGGGTAGGCGTCGACGACGGCGCGCACCGTCTCGATGCCGTACACCAGCACCCACGCGTCGTAGCCGAACCTCTCCCGCAGCGCGGCTTCGGCCTTCTTGCGCACCGCGGCCGCCCCGGCCGACGATTCCAGCAGCACGTTGCCGCTGGCCAGGACCGTGCGGACGTCGGCGAATCCGGCGTCGGTCAACGCGCTCGCGACCTCGGCCATTTTGAGGTTGACGCCGCCGACGTTGACGCCGCGCAGGAACGCCGCGAATCTGGTCATGCCCCGATTTCACCACGACGTAGGCTTTCGGCATGGGACGCCAAGTCTTCGACGACAAGCTGTTGGCCGTGATCAGTGGGAACTCCCTCGGTGTGCTGGCCACCATCAAGCGTGACGGGCGGCCCCAACTGTCGAACGTCAGTTATCACTTCGACCCGCGGGAGATGGTGGTGCGGGTGTCCATCACCGAGCCACGGGCAAAGACTCGCAACCTGCGCCGCGACCCGCGGGCCTCGATCCTGGTGGACGCCGACGACGGATGGTCGTATGCCGTCGCGGAGGGCACCGCAGAACTGACGCCCCCGGCGGCCGCCCCCGGCGATGACACCGTCGAGGCGCTGATTGCCTTGTATCGCAACATCGCCGGCGAGCATCCGGACTGGGACGACTTCCGGCAGGCGATGGTCACCGACCGCCGGGTCCTCATGACCCTGCGGATTTCGCACATATACGGCATGCCGCCCGGCAAGCGCTAAAAGCGCGAGCCGGGCGGGGCCGTGCAGGCTAGGCTGCCGGTATGGCCGAATCGAACTCCCAGCAAGGGGACGATACGAAGCGCAAGTTCCGCGAAGCCCTCGATCGCAAGAAGGCCAGGTCGGCGAGCGCATCAGACCACAAAGACAGCGGCGACAAGCACACGCGGGCGCACGGTCCGGTCGAGAGTCGCCGCGAATTCCGCCGCAAGAGCGGGTAGGACCGCGAAAGCCGTTTCAGCCCCGGGGCGGGGCGAACAGGCCGATCGACGGGTCGCCCTGGCCCGGTTCGCCGCGCAGGCTTCCCCGGGTGCTGGGGTGCCCGAAGTCCACTCGGGACGGGTCGTTTTGGTATGCCCAGTCCGCCACGATGGTGCGTTGGCTGAACTTCCAGCGGCCGTCGTGTTTGGCGTACCTGTCCAGGTACCGGCCGCCGATGATGACGTCCAAGTCGTGTTCGGGACCGGCGAAGCTGTGAAACACCAGGCAGTAGATCTCACCGCGGGCCGTGTCGCCGTCGATCACAAAGTTCGTCGTGGTGATGTTATGTTGGGAGACAAGCACATACGGTTCGGCGGCCTGTAGTTGTGCGATGAACTGTTCGACGCCGCCCGTCGAGAACGAGCCGTGCGAGTCGGTCGCGTCGGGGTGGTACAGGTTCCGCAGCGCTTCGTAATCGGCGCGGTCGACGGCCCGGCAATAGGCGGTGACGAGCTGATGCAGTTCGTCTCGGGCCAGCAGCAGTGCCAACTTGGCTTCATCGACCACCGCGCCACGATAACTCGGTGGTCGGTGCCGAACGACCGGGTCTCGGTCGTAGGGTGTTCAGCGGAAGGAAGGTCGCTGACAGTGAAACTTTGGCTCGCCCAAGATCCGGCCGCCGACGCGCTGCTGGACGACGACCCGTTCGCGTTGCTCATCGGCATGCTCCTCGATCAACAGGTGCCGTTCGAGACCGCGTTCGCCGGACCGAAGAAGATCGCGGACCGGATGGGCGGCCTGGACGCCGGCCAGATCGCCGACTACGACCCGGACAAGTTCGCCGCGCTGTGCGCGGAAAGGCCTGCGGTGCACCGCTTCCCGGGATCGATGGCCAAGCGCATCCAGGCCCTGGCGCAGATCATCGTGGACCGCTACGACGGCGACGCCTCCGGGTTGTGGACGGCCGGCGCTCCCGATGGGCACGAGCTGCTGCGGCGGCTCAAGGGGCTGCCCGGCTTCGGCGAGCAGAAGGCGAAGATCTTCCTGGCGCTGCTCGGCAAGCAGTACGGCGTGACGCCGACGGGCTGGCGGGAGGCGGCCGGAGACTTCGGCAAAGCCGGCACCCACCTGTCCGTCGCCGACATCGTCGACGCCCGTTCGCTGGGAGAGGTGCGGTCGCATAAAAAGCAGATGAAAGCAGCAGCGAAGGGAAAGGCGGCAACGTGAAGACGCACATAACGTGTCCCTGCGGCGAAGCCATCGTCGGTAAGGATGAGGACGAACTGGTCGAGCTGACCCAGGCCCACCTCGCCAGCGCCCATCCGGGCCTCGAGTACGACCGCGACGCGATCCTGTTCATGGCGTACTAGCCGGCGTCCGTTGCCGACAGCCGGCGCAGGACGCGCAGGAACAGGCGACGGTCGTCGGCCGAGAGTTTCCCGAGCCAGCGCTCTTCGCCGCGCTGGATGTCGTCCTGCGCGGCATCTTTCGCGGCCCGACCCGCCTCGGTGAGCGCGAGCAGCCGCACGCGCCGGTCCTCCGGGTCGGGATGGCGCTCGATATAGCCCCGGCTCTGTAAGCCGTCGAGGGTGGGGATGATGCGCGTCTTGTCTGCCCCGATCGCGTCGGCCAGCGCGGCCTGACTGCGTACCGGCGAGTGATCGAGCGCATTCAGCACGATGTAGCCCCACATCGACAACCCATGCGCCTCCAGCACGGGCACCTCGGCGGCGATCATCTCGCGGACGAGCGGCCCCATCATCGCCGCGAGATCGGGACGTCGTGCCCTCGGTGCCATGCCGGAAGCGTAGCGGTTGACAGATAATAGGCTTATGCCTACCGTCTACGAATGCATACTATTTCTGATGTCCGACCATTCCACCGCACCGCCGTGCAGGCGTCCGTCGACGTCGTTGCCGCGGTCACCCGCGACGACCTGCGCCGGCCGACGCCCTGCGCGGGCTGGAACCTCCTCGACCTGCTCTCCCACATGACCGCGCAGCATCGCGGCTTCGCCGCGGCCGCACGTGGTGGCGGCGGCAGCCCGACCATCTGGGCGCCAGAACTTGTGGCCGACGACGTGGCGGCCGACCCCGGCGGCACCTACGCCGCGGCCGCAGCCGACGTGCTCGATGCGTTCGCCGCCGACCGGGTGCTCGACGCGACGTTTTCGTTGCCCGAATTCGGCCCCGGGGCCACCTTCCCCGGCGCGATAGCGATCGGCTTCCACTTCGTGGATTACGTCGTACACGGCTGGGATGTGGCCCGGAGCGTCGGAGCCCCGTTTGCGCTCCCGGCAGACGTCCTGGCCGCCGTGCTTCCGCTGGTGTTCGTCGTTCCGGATGGTGAGTACCGCACCGTGGAGGGCGCGCCGTTCGGCCCTGCCGTGGCCGCGTCTGCAGACGCCACCGACCTCGACCGCATTCTGAGCCACCTCGGCCGCTCGCCCGGCTGGAAACCCTGACGGCACAAGCGAATACGCTAGGGCACCACCGTCGAGCCGATGGTGGGCATGAACTGGCACTGCTTTTCCTTGGTGGTGACCTGGCCGAAGATCGTCGACATGATGCTGCCCGAGCCGGTGTCGACGATCGCCGTCAACGTTGTCGGCCCCTCCCCATTGATGTCGGTGCGCGGCTTGAGTGTGACCGTTCCGGACTTGCCGGTGGTCAGGTTCACCCAGGTGACGTTCAACGGCAGCTTTTGCACCTCGGCGGGTCCCGGCGTGCCGACCGCGGTGAACACATAGGCGGTCTGGCCGGGTCCCGGCCCTGGCGTCGGAATCTTGGCCGGCCCCGCCACCGACAGCGCGGTCGCGATCGAACTACTGCCGTCCGCAAGGCAATTGGTGCCGATCGAGGGATACATGAAGTCCTGCGTGGGCGGGGCGTCCGGGCCGAAATCCGGGCTCGCGGCGGGCGCGGGCGCCGGTGCGGGAGCAGGTGCTGGCGCGGCGGCCGGTGCGGGTGCCGGCGCCGCGGCGGGCGCGGGACCGGCGGCGTGGGCCGGGTCGATGCCCGGCGGCAGGTGCGACTGCAAACCGGGCTCGACGCCCGCCGCCGGCACGTGCTGCACCGGCGCGGTGTCGGGCGGGGTGGCCGCGCCCGGCGCGGGGGCCGGCGCACCGGGAACCGGCGAGCCCGGCTCCTGCACGAACTGATTCACCGACGCCGCAACGTTTTTGGACTCCGTGGGCGCCGTCGGGCTGTGGGTGAAGGCTTGCGCGGCGGCCATGAGCAGCTGGGTCGCCTGCCCGGGATTGCTGGCCGCCTGCTGGATGATCGGGCTCAGCTCCGAGAGCGCTGGCAGGCCCGGTAATTGCTGGCTGGAGTTCGCCTGCGGTGCCGGCTGCGGCGCCGCCGGGTCGGCCGCCGCGCTCGGGCAGAACCCGAACGCGGCGGCAGACGCCGCGACGACAGCGGCCACACCTTTGGACAGATTCCGAGTGCTTACCACGATGCCCTCCGGTCTAGGTTGTGGGTTTGCTGTCTACGGGTCGCTCAGGGAATGGCCGAAAGCAGCGGCGCCATCGGGTTGAGCGCCGGCGCGGCGGGCGCCGGTGCGGCCGGGGCGGCCGGGGCCGCCGGGGCCTGCCCGGTGGCCAGCGCGGTCAGATCCTGCGGAAGCGTCAGCTGCGCGGGCACGTTGACCGGCAGGCCGGACGGCAGCGCCGGCATGTCGACCTTCGCCTGGGGGATCTGAGGCGCCGGCGGTGTCGCGGGGGCCGCCGGTGCCGACAGCCCCGGGATGGCCGGCAGGCCCGGAATCGACGGAGCGGCCGGTGCGGCGGGTGCCGCCGGCGCCTGCTGCGTCAAACCGGGGATCGAGCCGAGGCCCGGGATCGCCGACGTCGCCGCCGGGGCCGTGGGCGCCGCGGGCTGGGTAAGCCCCGGGATCGACGGGACGGCCGCCGGAGGCTGCACCGGCGAGGCCGCCGAGGGCAGCCCCGGGAACGTGACGCCGGGGGCGGCCGGCGCCGCGGGGGGCGTCGCGCCGAGGGCGGCCGCGAGGTTTTGCAGGATTTGGGGCGCGTTGGCCGCCGAACTGATCAGCTGCTGCGGGATGTTCGGGACGGGCGGAGCCGGCACGGGGTCGGCGTGGGCGATAC
The DNA here is from genome assembly GCF_035506235.1 of Mycobacterium sp. GTDB lineage: Bacteria > Actinomycetota > Actinomycetes > Mycobacteriales > Mycobacteriaceae > Mycobacterium. The sequence goes on along the minus strand of NZ_DATJPU010000216.1, from coordinate 93,240 downwards.
CGCCCGTCAAGAGCGCGGCGGACGAACCGACTACGACGGCGGTCGCTCGCAAATAGGTCCAGATGGTTGGCATGACTCTCCCTGGTGGTCGACGACTGGTCCGGCGCCGAAGTTACTTTGATACTGGTGTGACTCAAGTGACACGTGTGGCATTTATTTGATCGTTACCGATACGAGTGACGGCGGTGACCGGGCCACCGCCAAGCTCGCTAAAGTCGGGCCACCGCCGCGATCGCTAAAGTCGGGCGGATAGACACCACCTCGACCGCCCCGGCGGTTTCCCTCGTCCGGCGGCTGGCCGATCCGCTGCAGGCCGCCGCGCCGGCGCTGCTGATCGTGAGCGTCTTGGCGCGACTCGCGTGGTCGTACCTGGTGCCCAACGGCGCGAACTTCGTCGACCTGCACGTCTACCTCGGCGGCGCCGCGGCCATCGACCATCCGGGCACGCTGTACAGCTACGTCTACGCCGACCAGACGCCCGACTTCCCGCTGCCGTTCACGTATCCGCCGTTTGCGGCCGTCGTCTTCTACCCGCTGCACCTGTTGCCCTTCGGCCCGGTCGCTTTCCTGTGGCAGGTCGCCACCATGGCCGCGTTGTACGGCGCCATCCGGACCACCCAGCGCATCATGGGGGTCCCCGCCGGCGCCGGCCACCGCGTGGCGATGTCGTGGACGGCGATCACCATCTGGATCGAACCGCTGCGCAGCACATTCGACTACGGGCAGGTCAACGTGCTGCTCATGCTGGCGGTGCTATGGGCGGTCTACACCTCGCGGTGGTGGCTGTCGGGGCTGCTGGTCGGCGTGGCGGCCGGGATCAAGTTGACGCCGGCGATCTCGGGCGTCTACCTGGTCGGGGCCCGGCGCTGGGGCGCGGCGGCGTTTTCGGCGGTCGTGTTCCTGGCGACGGTCGGCGTGTCGGTTCTGATCGTGGGCGATCAGACCGGCTACTACTTCACCAAGTTGCTGGGCGATGCGCACCGGGTCGGGCCGATCGCCACGTCGTTCAATCAATCCTGGCGCGGCGGCATCTCGCGGATCCTCGGGCACGACGCCGGCTTCGGTCCGCTGGTGCTAGCCGCCATCGCCGTGACGGCGGTGCTGGCCGTCCTGGCCTGGCGGGCGCTCGACGGGCCCGATCGGCTCGGCAAGTTGCTTGTGGTCGAGTTGTTCGGGTTGCTGCTTTCGCCTATCTCGTGGACCCACCACTGGGTGTGGCTGGTGCCGCTGATGGTCTGGGCGATTCACGGGCCACCGCGCGGGCGGCGCGGCGCCCGCGCGGTGGGTTGGGGCTGGCTGGCGCTCACGATCGTCGGGGTGCCCTGGTTGCTGAGCTTCGCGCAACCGACCATCTGGCAGATAAGCCGGCCGTGGTACCTGGCCTGGGCCGGGCTGGTTTACATCGTGGCGGCGGTGGCCACCCTGGCCTGGATCGCGGCCACCGGTAACCGTCCCGAGCGTCACGCCAGGGTGACGGCCGCGTCCGAGCGTCACGCCAGCGTGGCGGCGCGGGAGAAGGGCGCCGCGCCGAAGGATTAGCCCCCGACGATCCCGTCGATATCGCGCGCCATGTCGACGTCGTTCTGCGTGATGCCGCCCGCCGAATGCGTGACCAACGCGAAAGTCACTGTCCGCCAGCGGATGTCGATGTCCGGGTGATGGTCCTTGCTCTCGGCGTGCTCGGCCACCCGGCGCACCGCGTCGATGCCGTCGAGAAATGTCGGAAATTTGATCGACCGGCGCAGGGCGCCGCCGGAACGCTCCCACCCGTTGAGTTCGGGCAATGCGGCATCCACTTGCTCATCCGATAACACAGCCATATCCCGACCGTATACCGTCACTGGCCATGCCGACCCAGATCGTCGTCGCCGCAGCGATCATCTCCGGCCCCACGGTTCTGGTCGCGCAGCGCGTCCGGCCGCCGGAGCTGGCCGGCAGGTGGGAGCTGCCCGGCGGCAAGGTCGCACCCGGCGAAACCGAGCGCGACGCGCTCGCCCGGGAGCTCGCCGAGGAGCTGGGCATTGAGATCGGCGACATCGCGGTGGGTGACCGCCTCGGCGCCGACATCGCGCTCAACGAAACGACGACGCTGCGGGCGTATCGCGTGCGGCTGCTGCGCGGGGAACCGCACCCGCGCGACCACCACGCGCTGCGCTGGGTGACGGCGGCGGAACTGGACGACGTCGACTGGGTGCCCGCCGATCGGGGCTGGCTGGCGGATCTGACCCGGGCGCTGTGATCAGGCCCATAACAAGCCCACAGATTCCCTGCAGCGAACGTACAGCGCCATCGCAGCTGACACGCGTGAAATCGGAAGGTAATAACGTCAAAAGACCGTAACCTCGATTTGCATGCCGGTAACGCCTCCGAACATTCGTCGATGCAGAAACCCCAGTTTGACGGCGCGGGTTTTCGCTAACAGGCCGCGCCCGGCGGGGCTGGTGGGCCCATGGCCCGCGACCTATCGTGATGCGCTGGCGCGGCCCGGCGGGCGGATCGACGAGCGACTCAAGGCCCGACCACGCGGCGCGAAGCAACCGAGTTAGGAGGGTTAGCGCTTGACTGTCACACCTCATGTCGGTGGACCGCTCGAGGAGCTGCTGGAACGCAGCGGGCGATTTTTCACCCCGGGCGAATTCTCGCCCGACCTGCGCACCGTCACGCGGCAGGGTGGCCGTGAGGGCGACGTCTTCTATCGCGACCGGTGGAGCCACGACAAGGTGGTCCGCTCCACGCACGGGGTGAACTGCACCGGGTCGTGCTCGTGGAAGATCTACGTCAAGGACGGGATCATCACCTGGGAAACCCAGCAGACCGACTACCCGTCGGTTGGCCCGGACCGGCCCGAATACGAGCCGCGCGGCTGCCCGCGCGGGGCGTCGTTCTCGTGGTACAGCTACTCGCCCACCCGGGTGCGCTATCCGTACGCCCGTGGCGTGCTGGTCGAGATGTTCCGCAAGGCCAAGGCGCGGCTGGGCGACCCCGTGCTGGCGTGGGCCGACATCCAGGCCGACCCCGAGCGCCGGCGCCGCTACCAGCGGGCCCGCGGCAAGGGCGGGCTGATCCGGATCAGTTGGGCCGAGGCCACCGAACTGATCGCGGCAGCCCACGTGCACACCATCAAGACCTACGGCCCCGACCGGGTCGCCGGCTTCTCCCCGATACCGGCGATGTCGATGGTGTCGTACACGGCCGGTTCGCGGTTCTACGAGCTGATCGGCGGCGCGATGACGTCGTTCTACGACTGGTACGCCGATCTGCCGGTGGCCTCGCCGCAGGTGTTCGGCGACCAGACCGACGTGCCGGAGTCCGGGGACTGGTGGGACGCGGCGTATCTGATGATGTGGGGTTCCAACGTCCCGATCACCCGTACCCCCGACGCGCACTGGATGGCGGAGGCCCGCTACCGCGGCACCAAGGTGGTGACCGTCAGCCCCGACTACGCCGACAACACCAAGTTCGCCGACGAGTGGATGCCGTGCGCCGCCGGCACCGACGGGGCGCTGGCCATGGCGATGGGCCACGTGATCCTGTCGGAATGCTATGTGCAAAAACAGGTTCCGTTCTTCGTCGACTTCGCGCGCCGTTACACCGACCTGCCGTTCCTGATCAAGCTCGAACAACGCGGCGACATGCTGGTGCCCGGCAAGAACCTCACCGCGGCCGACATCGGCGAGGCGGTCGAGAATGCCGCGCTCAAGCCGGCGGTGTTCGACGAAGCGACGAATTCCGTTGTGGTGCCCCATGGCTCGCTGGGCTTCCGCTACGGCGAGGACGGCGTCGGAAAGTGGAACCTCGATCTCGGCGACCTGCTACCGGCGATGAGTGTCCCGGGCGGGCAGGACACCGCCCTGGTCCACCTGCCGAGCTTCGACACGGTGAACGGCGAGGGCGGCACGCTGGCGCGCGGCGTGCCGGTGCGCCGCGTCGGTAAACACCTGGTGTGCACCGTGTTCGACCTGATGCTCGCCCAGTACGGGGTGGCGCGTCCCGGGCTGCCCGGCGACTGGCCCACCGGCTACGACGACGCGACGCACCAGAACACACCGGCCTGGCAGGAGCCCATCACCGGCGTGTCGGCCGCGCAGGCCATCCGCGTCGCGAAGGAATTCGCCCGCAGCGCAGAGGAATCCGGCGGCCGTTCGATGATCATCATGGGGGGCGGCATCTGCCACTGGTTCCACAGCGACGCGATCTACCGCGCGGTGCTGGCGCTCCTGATGCTGACCGGGTCGATGGGCCGCAACGGCGGCGGGTGGGCGCACTACGTCGGCCAGGAGAAGGTGCGTCCGCTCACCGGATTCCAGACCATGGCGATGGCCACCGACTGGTCGCGCCCGCCGCGGCAGGTCCCCGGCGCGTCGTACTGGTACGCGCACACCGACCAATGGCGCTACGACGGGTACGGGGCCGACAAGCTGGCCAGCCCGGTGGGCCGGGGCCGGTTCGCGGGCAAGCACACGATAGACCTGCTGGCCTCGTCGGTGGCGATGGGCTGGAGCCCGTTCTACCCGCAGTTCGACCGGTCCAGCCTGGAGGTCGCCGACGAGGCCCGCGCCGCCGATCTCGACGTCGCCGACTACGTCGCCGAGCAGCTCGGTCAGCGCAAGCTCAAACTCGCCGTGACCGATCCCGACAACCCGGTCAACTGGCCGCGGGTACTCACCGTCTGGCGGGCCAACCTGATCGGCTCGTCGGGCAAGGGCGGGGAGTACTTCCTGCGTCATCTGCTGGGAACCGACTCCAATGCGCAGGCGCAGCCGCCGGAGGACGGGGTGCGGCCGGTCGACGTCGCGTGCGACGGCGAGATCCCTGAGGGCAAGCTCGATTTGATGATGTCGATCGACTTCCGGATGACCTCGACGACCTTGGTGTCCGACGTCGTGCTGCCGGCGGCGACTTGGTACGAGAAGGCGGACCTGTCCAGCACCGACATGCATCCCTACGTGCACGCGTTCAGTGCCGCGACCGACCCGCCGTGGGAAACCCGTTCGGACTTCGACGCTTTCGGCGCCATCGCCCGCGCCTTCAGCGCGATGGCCAAGAGCCATCTGGGCACTCGCAGCGACGTGGTGCTCACGGCGCTGCAGCACGACACCCCGGACGCGATGGCCTATCCCGACGGCACCGAGCGGGACTGGTTGCACAACGGCACCACCCCGGCGCCGGGGCGCACGATGGCCAAAGTTACCGTGGTGGAACGCGATTACGCCGCCGTCTACGACAAGTGGCTCACCCTGGGGCCGCTCGTCGACCAGTTCGGGGTGACCACCAAGGGCGTCACGGTGCATCCGTTCCGGGAGGTCGAGGAATTGGCCGCCCGGTTCGGCGTGATGAACTCCGGTGTGGCGGCGGGCCGTCCGGCCATCACGACCGCCAACCGGATGGCCGACGTGCTGTTGCTGCTGTCGGGGACGACCAACGGCCGGCTGGCAGTCGAGGGGTTCCGCGAGCTGGAGAAGCGCACGGGCCAGCGACTGGCGCACCTGGCCGAGGGCAGCGAGGAGCGCCGCATCACCTACGCCGACACCCAGGCGCGCCCGGTCCCGGTGATCACCAGCCCGGAGTGGTCGGGCAGCGAAACCGGCGGCCGCCGCTACGCCCCGTTCACCATCAACATCGAGAACCTCAAACCGTTTCACACGCTGACCGGGCGGATGCACTTCTATCTGGCGCACGACTGGGTCGAGGAACTCGGCGAGCACCTGCCCGTGTTTCGCCCGCCGCTGGACATGACGCGCCTGTTCGGCCAGCCGGAACTGGGCCCGACCCCGGACGGTGCAGGCGGAATCGGCCTCACCGTAAGGTATCTGACCCCGCACTCGAAGTGGTCGTTCCACTCGACCTACCAGGACAACCTGTACATGCTGTCGCTGTCCCGTGGTGGTCCGACGATGTGGATGAGCCCCGGTGACGCGGCGAAAATTCAAGTGCGCGACAACGATTGGGTGGAGGCGGTCAACGTCAACGGCATCTACGTATGCCGGGCGATCGTCAGCCACCGGATGCCCGACGGCGTGGTCTACGTCTATCACGTCCAGGAACGCACCGTGGACACCCCGCGCACCGAGACCAACAACAAGCGCGGCGGCAACCACAACGCGCTGACCCGGGTGCGCATCAAGCCCAGCCACCTCGCCGGGGGCTACGGCCAGCATTCCTTCGCGTTCAACTACCTGGGACCCACCGGCAACCAGCGTGACGAGGTGACCGTGGTGCGGCGCCGTAGTCAGGAGGTGACGTACTAGTGAAGGTAATGGCGCAGCTGGCGATGGTGATGAACCTCGACAAGTGCATCGGCTGTCACACCTGCTCGGTCACCTGCAAGCAGGCCTGGACCAACCGCGGCGGCACCGAGTACGTGTGGTTCAACAACGTCGAAACCCGCCCGGGGCAGGGCTATCCGCGCACCTACGAGGACCAGGAACGCTGGCGCGGCGGCTGGATCCGCGACAAGAAGGGCAGGCTGCGGCTGCGCGACGGCGGGCGCATCAGCAAGCTGCTGCGGATCTTCGCCAACCCCAAGCTGCCCACCATCGGCGAGTACTACGAGCCGTGGACCTACGACTACGAGAACCTGACCACCGCGCCGGCGGGTGACACCTTCCCCACGGCCGCACCGAGAAGCCTGATCAGCGGCCAGCCGATGAAGGTCTCGTGGGGGCCGAACTGGGACGACAACCTGGCGGGCTCACCCGAAATCCTTTCCGGCGACCCCATTTTGAAGAAGGTCAGTGACGAGATCACCCTCAAGCTCGAAGAGACCTTCATGTTCTACCTGCCCCGGATCTGCGAGCACTGCCTCAACCCCTCCTGCGTGGCCTCGTGCCCGTCGGGCGCGATGTACAAGCGCACCGAGGACGGCATTGTGCTCGTCGACCAGGACCGCTGCCGCGGCTGGCGGATGTGTGTGTCCGGATGTCCCTACAAGAAGGTGTATTTCAACCACAAGACCGGCAAGGCCGAGAAGTGCACCCTGTGCTACCCGCGGATGGAGGTCGGCCTGCCGACGATCTGCTCGGAGACGTGCGTGGGGCGGCTGCGCTATCTCGGGCTGGTCCTCTACGACGCCGACCGGGTGCTGGAGGCGGCGTCGGTGGAAGACGACAAAGACCTCTACGACGCGCAGCGCCGGATCCTGTTGGACCCATGCGATCCCGACGTCATCGCGGCGGCGCGCGCCGAGGGCATCGCCGCCGAGTGGATCGAGGCCGCGCAGCGGTCGCCGGTTTATGCGCTGATCAACAAGTTCAGGGTCGCGCTGCCGCTGCACCCGGAGTACCGGACCATGCCGATGGTCTGGTACATCCCGCCGCTGTCGCCGGTGGTCGACGCGGTCAGCCGCGACGGACACGACGGCGAGGACCTGGGCAACCTGTTCGGCGCGCTGGACGCGCTGCGTATCCCGATGCAATACCTGGCCGAACTGTTCACCGCCGGCGACACGCACGTCGTCGAGGGCGTGTTGCACCGGCTGGCCGCGATGCGCTCCTACATGCGCGACATCAACCTCGGACGCGAGACCCAGCCCCACATTCCGCACGCCGTCGGCATGACCGAAGAAGAGATCTACGCCATGTACCGGCTGCTGGCGATCGCGAAATACGAAGAGCGGTATGTCATTCCGACCGCCTTCAGCCCGCAGGCCCGGGACCTGGAGGAGATGGGCTGCTCGTTGTCGGGCGACGGCGGCCCGGGGATGTACGAATCCGGCCCGTTCGGCGAGGGCAGCGGCGCCCCGGTGCCGGTCGCCGTGGAGACCTTCCACGCCCTCAAACAACGCCAGCGCGGTGAGGACGGCGAGCGCGCCCATAGTCGCCAGCGGGTCAACCTGCTCAACTGGGACGGCAACGGGGCACCCGCGGGCCTGTTCCCCCAGTCGGAACCGGTGCAGCGATGAGGCTGCTGGCCCAGGTCCGGGACCGGTCGGTCAACCGGACGATGCAGGACCGGGTGGTGTGGCAGGCGGCGTCGCTGCTGCTCGCGTACCCGGACTCGCGCCTGAGCGATCGGCTCGACACCGTCGACGAGCTGTCGGGTCACATCGACGGCCCCGCGGCGGCGGCGCTCGGCAGGACGGTCGCGGCCCTGCGTGCCCTCGATCCGATGGCCGCCGCGACGGGCTACGTCGAGACCTTCGACATGCGCCGGCGCACCACCATGTACCTGACCTACTGGACCGCCGGGGACACCCGCAACCGCGGCCGCGAGATGCTGGCGTTCGCCACCGCCTACCGCGCCGCGGGCGTCGAACCGCCCCGCGCCGAGGCGCCGGATCACCTGCCCGTCGTGCTCGAGTTCGCCGCCACCGTCGATCCCGACGCGGGGCGCCGCCTGCTCGTCGAGCACCGCGTTCCGATCGACGTGTTACGGGACGCCCTGGTGGACGCCCGATCGCCCTACCAGCACGCGGTCGCGGCCGTCTGCGAGACGCTGCCGCCCGTGACCGATCAGGAGGCGCGCCGGGCGGCACGACTGGCCAAGGCCGGCCCTCCAACGGAAGCCGTTGGGCTGCAACCCTTTACCTTGACCGTACCGCCCAAGCGCACCAAGGGAGCCTGACTTGGTACACCTGAAATTGATCGAAATCTTCTGGGACGACGTGCCTTACGTCGTCCTGGCGGCCGCGGCTGTCGGCACCTGGTGGCGCTACCGCTACGACAAGTTCGGCTGGACCACCCGTTCGTCGCAGATCTACGAGTCGAAGTTGTTGTCGATCGGCAGCCCGCTTTTCCACTTCGGCAGCCTGGCGGTGATCATGGGCCACGTCATGGGCCTGTTCGTCCCGGAATCCTGGACGCGGGCCGTCGGGATGAGCGACCACATCTATCATCTGCAGGCGCTGCTGCTCGGCGTGCCCGCCGGTTTCGCGACCCTGATCGGCATCGGGTTGTTGATCTACCGGCGGCGCACACACGGCGCGGTCTTCCTGGCCACCACCCGCAACGACAAGCTGATGTACCTGGTGCTCGCGTGCGCGTTGGTGGCGGGGCTGTGCTGCACCCTGGCGGGCGCCACGCACTTCGGCGAGCTGCACGACTACCGGCAGAAGGTGTCGGTCTGGTTCCGGTCGATCTGGCTCCTCGACCCGCGCGGCGACCTGATGGCGCACGCGGCGTTCTACTACCAGATACACGTGGTGATCGCCCTGGCGCTGTTCGCCCTGTGGCCGTTCACCCGGCTGGTGCACGCGTTCAGCGCCCCGATCGCCTATCTGTTCCGGCCCTACATCGTCTACCGCAGCCGCGACGTGGCCGAGACGCACGAATTGATCGCGTCGGCGCCGCGCCGCCGCGGCTGGTAGCCCGACCGCGCCCTTTAGGGTGCGTCCTGGGCTTCGGTCGTGCGGCTGCGGCGACGACACGCCGACGCGGCGCGCCGCCACCGCACACTCAACGCGGCCGAGCAGTCGAGCATCAGCCAGTTCGCTATCTGAGGCGCCCGCTGCCAGAATCACCGACGTGCCATTCCGCAACGTCGCCATCGTCGCCCACGTCGACCACGGGAAAACCACCCTGGTCGACGCGATGCTGCGGCAGTCCGGGGCGCTGCACCACCGGGGTGACGACACCCAGGAACGCATCATGGACAGTGGTGACCTCGAGAAAGAAAAGGGCATCACCATCCTGGCCAAGAACACCGCCGTGCACCGGCACAACCCGGATGGCACCGTGACGGTCATCAACGTCATCGACACCCCCGGCCACGCCGACTTCGGCGGCGAGGTGGAGCGCGGGCTGTCGATGGTGGACGGGGTGCTGCTGCTGGTCGACGCCTCCGAGGGGCCCTTGCCTCAGACGCGGTTCGTGCTGCGCAAGGCGCTGGCCGCCCACCTGCCCGTCATCCTCGTCGTCAACAAGACCGACCGGCCCGACGCGCGCATCGCCGAGGTGGTGGAGGCCAGCCACGACCTGTTGCTGGACGTGGCATCGGATCTAGACGCCGAAGCGGCCGCCGCGGCCGAGCATGCGCTGGGGCTGCCGACGCTGTACGCGTCGGGGCGCGCAGGCGTGGCCAGCACCACCCAACCACTCGACGGCCAGGTCCCCGACGGCACCAACCTCGACCCGCTGTTCGACGTGTTGCTGGAGCACATCCCGCCACCGTCGGGGGACCCGGCGGCGCCGCTGCAGGCATTGGTGACCAACCTCGACGCGTCGGCATTCCTCGGGCGGCTCGCGCTGATCCGCATCTACAACGGCAAGCTGCGCAAGGGCCAGCAGGTCGCCTGGATGCGCGAGGTCGACGGCTTGCCGGTCATCACCGGCGCCAAGATCACCGAGTTGCTCGCGACCGAGGGCGTCGAGCGCAACCCGACCGACGAGGCGATCGCCGGCGACATCGTCGCCGTGGCCGGGCTGCCCGAGATCATGATCGGCGACACGCTGGCCGATCCCGATCACGCCCACGCGCTGCCGCGCATCACCGTCGACGAGCCCGCGATCTCCGTGACGATCGGCACCAACACCTCGCCGCTGGCGGGCAAGGTACCCGGTCACAAGCTGACCGCGCGGATGGTCCGCAGCCGGCTGGACACCGAGTTGGTGGGCAACGTGTCGATCCGCGTCGTCGACATCGGCGCGCCCGACGCCTGGGAGGTGCAGGGCCGCGGCGAGCTCGCCCTGGCCGTGCTGGTCGAGCAGATGCGCCGGGAGGGCTTCGAACTCACGGTGGGCAAGCCGCAGGTGGTCACCAAGACCATCGACGGTCAGCTGCACGAGCCGTTCGAGGCGATGACGATCGACTGCCCGGAGGAATTCGTCGGCGCCATCACGCAGTTGATGGCCGCCCGCAAGGGCCGCATGGAGGAGATGACCAACCACGCGGCCGGCTGGGTCCGGATGGATTTCGTCGTCCCCAGCCGCGGCCTGATCGGCTTCCGCACCGATTTCCTCACCCTCACCCGCGGCACGGGCATCGCCAACGCCGTGTTCGACGGGTACCGCCCGTGGGCGGGGGAGATCCGGGCCCGGCACACCGGCTCGCTGGTGTCGGACCGGTCGGGCACCATCACGCCGTTCGCCTTGCTGCAGCTCGCCGATCGCGGGCAGTTCTTCGTCGAGCCGGGCCAGGACACCTACGAGGGCATGGTGGTGGGGATCAACCCGCGCCCGGAGGACCTCGACATCAACGTCACCCGGGAGAAGAAGTTGACCAACATGCGGTCGTCGACCGCGGACGTGATGGAGACGCTGGCCAAGCCGCTGGAGCTGGACCTGGAACAGGCCATGGAGTTCTGCGCCCCCGACGAGTGCGTCGAGGTGACCCCCGAGATCGTGCGGGTCCGCAAGGTCGAGCTGGACGCCACCACCCGGGCCCGCAGCCGGGCGCGGGCCAAGGCCCGGGGCTAGCCCCGCGTGGTTCGACGGGCTGCCGGGCGCCTGCTCGATACCCTGATGGGCGTGCCGAGACGAGCCCGCCGCCTCTTCCTGACGGTCGGCGCGGTCGTTTCGCTGTTGGGGGTGGTGCTGGCGGCGTGCACGGTCAATCCGCCGCCGGCGCCGCAGAGCACCGACACGCCGCACAACTCGGCGCCGCCGCCGCAGCGGCCGACCCAGATCATCATGGGCATCGACTCGATCGGCGCCGGATTCAACCCCCATCTGCTCTCCGACCTGTCGCCGGTGAACGCGGCGATCAGCGCGCTGGTGTTGCCCAGCGCGTTCCGGCCGGTGCCCGATGCGACCACGCCGACGGGCTCGCGCTGGGAGATGGACCCCACCCTGTTGGTATCCGCGGAGGTGACCAACCAGAACCCGTTCACGGTGACCTACAAGATCCGGCCCGAGGCGCAGTGGACCGACAACGCGCCGATCGCCGCCGACGACTTCTGGTACCTGTGGCGGCAGATGGTCAGCCAGCCCGGCGTGGTCGACCCGGCCGGATACGACGCCATCACCGGCGTGCAATCGCTCGACGGCGGCAAGCAGGCCGTGGTCACCTTCGCGCAACCGTATCCGGCCTGGAAGGAGCTGTTCAGCAACATACTGCCGGCGCACATCATCAAGGACGTTCCGGGCGGTTTCCTGGCCGGGCTGGCCCGCGCCCTGCCCGTCACGGGCGGGCAGTTCCGGGTGGAGACCATCGATCCGCAGCGCGACGAGATCCTGCTCGCCCGCAACGACCGCTACTGGGGCCCGCCCGCCAAACCCGCGCTGATCCTCTTCCGTCGTGCCGGCGCGCCGGCCGCGCTGGCCGATTCCGTGCGCAACGGCGACACCCAGGTAGCCCAGGTGCACGGCGGCTCGGCGGCCTTCGCGCAACTCTCGGCCATCCCGGATGTGCGGACCGCCCGGATCGTGACGCCACGGGTCATGCAGCTCACGCTGCGCGCCAGCGAGCCCAAGCTGTCCGACTCGCAGGTCCGCAAGGCGCTTCTGGGGTTGCTTGATGTCGATCTGCTGGCGGCCGTGGGCGCGGGCAGCGACAACACCGTCACGCTGGACCAGGCCCAGATCCGCTCGCCGAGCGACCCCGGCTACGAGCCGACGGCGCCGCCCGCGATGACCACGCCGGCGGCGCTGGCGTTGCTGTCGGCGTCCGGCTATCAGATCGACAGCAACCCGTCGGCGTCCCCGTCCCCCACCCCGGCGAGCACCGGGCCGCCGGAGGTCATCCGCGGCCGGATCAGCAAGAACGGCCAACCGCTGTCCCTGGCCATCGGGGTGGCGGCGAATGACCCGACCTCGGTCGCGGTGGCCAACACGGCCGCCGACCGATTGCGCAACGTCGGCATCGACGCGACCGTGCTGGCGCTGGACCCGGTGACGCTGTATCGCGACGCGCTGACCAACAACCAGGTGGATGCGATCGTGGGCTGGCACCGGGCCGGCGGAAACCTCGCGACTCTGCTGGCCTCGCGCTACGGTTGCCCCGCGCTGCAGACTACGACGGTGTCGCCGTCCAGCGCGCCGATCACCACCCCTGCCGCTGCCCCGCCGCCCGCGGGCCCGGGCACCAGCGCTGCGACGTCTTCAGCGACGCCGACCCCGGCCCCCCCGCCCCCGCGCCCGTCCGAGCCCGGCGCGCTGGTGCAGGCGCCGTCGAACCTCACCGGGATCTGCGATCGCAGCATCCAGTCGAACATCGACGCCGCGCTCAGCGGCACCAAGAACATCAACGACGTGATCACCGCGGTCGAACCGCGGCTGTGGAACATGTCGACGGTGTTGCCGATCCTGCAGGACACCACGATCGTCGCGGCCGGGCCCAGCGTGCAGAACGTCGGCCTCACGGGCGCGGTGCCGGTCGGCATCGTCGGCGACGCCGGCCAATGGATCAAAACCCGGCCGTGAAGACGCGCTTTTCGACAAATTGAAAATGGCCATTTTCTATAAATGTTCGAGCGTCGAATCGCGTGGAACCAAAGTAACGAATTAATTACAAATTAATTCGGACGGGATATCCTCGCAGTTAGTTACTGCAAACAGCCGTTTTCACGGGACCATTTCGATACGCTGCGGCTATCGCGATATCCGCCCGATCTGGGCGACGGGGGGATAACGGACATCGTGTGCTGAACCGGGGAGGTCGTCAGTGTCGTTTCTTATCGCAGCGCCGGAGCTAATCGCCGATGCCGCAAGCAATTTGGCAAATCTTGGCTCCATCATCGGCTCTGCCAACAGCGCGGCCGCCGTTGCGACCACGGGGGTGCTGCCCGCGGCCGCGGATGAGGTTTCGGCGGAAATTGCCGCGCTTTTTTCCTCGCACGCTGCCGGTTATCAGCAACTCAGCGCGCAGGCGGCGTTATTCCACCAGCAGTTCGTGCGAAGTTTGACGGCCGGTGCGGCAAGCTACGCGGCAGCCGAGGTAAATGTCGTGCAGACGCTGGCGAGCGCGGTCCCCGCGCTCGGCATCGACTTGAGCGGTGGGCTCGCCGGGCTGGGGGCCAGCCTGAGCGCCGACCTCAACGCGATCGGCGTCTCGCTCAACGCCGCGGTGTCGGGCAGCCTGGGCGGCAGCCTCGGTGCCAATCTCGAGGGACTGGCGCCGCTCGGTGCGGCGATCGCGACCGACGTGAACGGTGGGCTGACGGCGCTGGCGCAGACCGGCGGGGTGCTGGCCACCAACATCGGCACCAGCCTTTCCGGCCTGGCGGGCGGCTTCAACGCTGCGCTGCCGGGGCTGCAGGCCAGCTTCAGCGGCGGGCTTTCCGGGCTGAACGGCTCCCTCAACGCCGCGCTGTCGGGCAGCCTGGGCGGCCTTGCGGGGTTGGGGCCGCTCGGTGCGACGTTGGCCGCCGGCGTCACCAATGGGCTGTCGGGAATGGTCCAGACCGGTACCTCGCTCGCGGCGAGCCTCGGCGCCGGGCTGTCCGGCCTGGCCGGCGGCCTGAGCCTTGCGTTCCCGGGACTCGCGGCCAGCCTGAACGGCGGGCTTTCCGGGCTGAACGCCTCGCTCAATGCCGCGTTGTCGGGCGGCCTCGGTGGCGGCCTGTCGGGGCTGGGGCCGGTCGGTGCGACCTTGGCGGCCGGTATAGGTAGTGGGCTGTCCGGTTTGGCCCAGACCGGTGGGGCGCTGGTGGGCAGCCTGGGCGCCGGGCTGCCGGGCCTGAGCGGCGCGATCAACACCGCGCTGTCCGGCGGCTTCGGTGGCAGCCTGTCGGGCCTTGGCGCCGCCCTGTCCGGTGCCCTGCAAACCGGTGGATCACTGGTCGGCAACCTGAGTGCCGGCCTGCCGGCGCTGATGGGCGGCATTACCCTGCCGGCCAACCTGAACGCCGCGCTCGCGGCGCTGGGCGGCGTCTTCGGCTTCAGTCCCAGCCTCGGTGCCAGCATCAGCCTCGGCCTGTCGGGGCTCAGCGCCCAGCTCAACGCCGCTTTGAACGGGGGGCTCAGCCTCGGGCTCGCCGGGCTGCCCACCCTGTTCGCCAACTTGGTGGCGCCCTGGCAGGTCCTGGTGACGGCGCCGAACGTGCCCGCATTCCTCGCCCAGCTTCAGGCGATGGAGGTGGGCTTCAACACCGCGTTGATCACCAACGAGCTCGGCCTCAACGCGGCCCTGGTCGCCCAGGAGACGGCGCTGGAGACGGCCGTCTTCGGCGGCACCGGCGCGCTCGGTGGCATGCTCGACAGCGCCTTCAACTTCTGGAACACGGTGCTGGGCACCGGCGAAGTGACCTTCGACAGCCTGTTGGGCGCGCAGCTTCCCACCGCCGGCGCCATCGTCGCCAGCCTGGCGATGGGCAGCCCGGCCAACCTGATCGCCGGCGGCGCGCTCGGCGGTTTCCTGGGCGCCCTGGACACCAAATTCCTGTGGGACCTCGACCTCATCAGCGGGGTGGCAACCTCGCTGACCGGCAACGGGTCGCTGCAGGCCGCGTTGACGGCGGGGATCAACGCGGCGGGCTTGCAGGCGTCGTTGAACGGGGCCCTCAACGGGTCGCTGGGCGCCGGGCTACCCAACCTCGGGGTGGCGCTGGTCGCGGCGCCGACCGCGGGGTTGCAGGGCCTGGCGTCGGGCCAGATCAACTTCCTGGACAACCTGCTCACCGCCGAGACCGGCTTCAACACCAACCTGCTGAACAGCGAAATAGCTTGGGAGACAAGCATGTTCGGGACCAACGCCGCCCTGAACGGCGGGCTGAACCGTGTCTTCAACGTCGGCAACCTGATCCTGGGCACCGGCGAGCAGACCGTGAACAGCTTCCTGGGCGGTGTTCAGCTCCCGGCCATCGGCACGCTCCTGACCGGTTCCGGGGCGCAGGTCTTCAACGGCGGCAACATCGGCGGCCTCGAGGGCATCTTCGACCAGAGCCTGGCCGCAGGCGCCGACCTCGTGGCCTAGTTGCCCCAGGCGTTTTCTAGGCCCGCGCCCGCGGCGGGATCACGGTGTCGGCGATGAGCGCCAGCTCCCGCCGGTTCGGCGGTTCGCCGGTGAGCATGAACTGGTGGTTGATCAGCGCCGGTCCGACTCGCGCGGTCAGCGGTGTGACGGTGGCCGGGTCGAGGTCGCCGTCGTCTACGGCGGCCTGCAGGATCGATTCGACGATCTTGAGGCGCGGGCACACCACGGCGTCGGCGAAGATGGCGCGCATTTCCGGCTCGTGCAGCAGCTGATGAACGACGTCGAGGCCGGGAAAGGTGGTCTTGCCGGCCAGCATGTCGCGGTGGGCGGTGAAGATCGTCAGCAAGTTCTCCCTGGCCGACCGGCCGGTGCGCAGCTCGGGCAGCGGCGGCAGGGCGTACACCAGGGCGGCGTGCACCAGATCGTGCTTGCTGCACCAGCGCCGGTACAGCGCGGCCTTGCCGGTCTGGGCGCGCGCCGCGATCCCTTCCATCGTCAGCCCGCCGTATCCGACTTCGGCCAACTCCGCCAACGTGGCCTCGTACAGCGCACGTTCGAGCACTTCGCCTCGTCGGCGGCTCCGGGTGTTACTCCGGTCCTTTGTTAGCTGGGGCATTTCTCGATAGTAGCCGTCCGCGTTCCTATCCGCTGCCCGTCGGTGACGCGGCCGCCGGGGTAGGGTGCGTCCATGCCCGAGAGTCCGCGGCTGCTGTTCGTCCACGCGCACCCCGACGACGAGAGCCTGAGCAACGGCGCCACCATTGCGCACTACGCCGCACGCGGGGCGCAGGTGCGCGTCGTCACGTGCACCCTCGGCGAGGAGGGCGAGGTCATCGGCGATCCGTGGGCCGGGCTGGCCGTCGACCGCGCGGACCAACTCGGCGGCTACCGAATCGGGGAGCTCACCACCGCATTGCGGGCGCTCGGCGTCAGCGGACCGCTCTATCTGGGCGGTGCGGGGCGGTGGCGCGACTCGGGCATGCAGGGCACCCCAAAAAGGCGGCGCGAGAGGTTCATCGACGCCGACGAGCGGGAGGCCGTCGGCGCGCTGGTCGCCATCATCCGCGAGCAGCGCCCGCACGTCGTCGTGACCTACGACCCGAACGGTGGCTACGGGCACCCCGACCACATCCACGCCCACACAGTCACGACGGCCGCCGTCGCATCTGCCGGCTTCAAGGCCGGCGACTATCCGGGGGAGCCCTGGGCGGTGCCGAAGTTCTACTGGACGGTCTTGGCCGAGAGCGCATTCCAGGCCGGTTGGCGGGCGCTGGATCGCGAAGACCTGCTGCCCGACTGGGCGATCCCGCCCCACGACGAGTTCGACTTCGGCTATGCCGACTCCGACATCGACGCCGTCGTCGAGGTGGCGCCCGAGGCGCTCGCCGCGAAGACGGCCGCGCTGGCCGCCCACGCCACGCAGGTCGTCGTCGGCCCGACCGGCCGCGCGTGCGCCCTGTCGAACAACATGGCGCTGCCCATCCTCGCCGAGGAGCACTATGTGCTGGTGGGCGGCTCCGCGGGGGAGCGCGACGGGCGCGGCTGGGAAACGGATCTGCTCGCGGGACTCGGTTTCGCCGCTGCCGCAACGCGGTAGGCTGCCAAACAGGCAGCCACGGAAGGAATTCGCATGGACCCCGACCTGGACCCTAACCTGCAGCACTGGCAGGACCGCCTCGACAGCCTGCAGTGGGTCATCGGCTCGATCCTCTCCAACATCGACAGCGTCCCGACCTGACCGAAACCAAGCCACACGCCGCGTCCGCTGAGGACAGCGGCGCAACAGATCCCGCGATTCGTTTCGTTGTCCTGGCGCTGCTGGCCGTCGACGGGATCCTGTCGGCGGTGGCCGGCGCGCTGCTGCTGCCCTCGTATATCGGCTCGATTCCGTTTCCCATCAGTGGGCTGCTCAGCGGACTGCTTAACGCGGCGCTGGTCTGGGCCGCCGGCTTGTGGACCAGGTCCGCGCGGGTGGCCGCCTTGCCGCTGTGGACGTGGCTCCTGACGGTGGCCGTGATGAGCATGGGCGGCCCCGCCGACGACGTCATCCTGGGCGGCCGGGGGCTGATGGCATACGGGGCCCTGCTGCTGATCGCGCTGGGGGTCGCGCCGCCGGTGTGGGTGCTCTGGCGGCGCAGCCACCATCGCTGACCGGCCTGGTTACGGGAAGAACGGCGGAAACGGCGGGAGCGGCGGCAGGAAGCCCAGGAACCAGTTGATCTCGGTCTGGATGAAGTAGTTGATCGACGCCGTGGTGGCCGCAAGGAAGTTGTTCAGCCCCTGGACGAAAGTGATGGAACCACCCAGCCAGTCCAAAATGTTGAACAGACCGCTCTGCACCATGGGCTCGAAGAGGTTGTAGACGAACATGATCTGTGGTGCCACTATCCAGCCGATCCAGGGCAGCCAGCCCGCCGCGTAGGAGGCCAGCTCGAAGCCGTACTGCACCCACGGCTCGACCAGCAGGTAGGCGGACTCGATCGCATCGGCGATGGGCGCGAATGCGTTCGCCGCCGACACCGCCGCGGCGTTGGTGACGGCAGCCGGCGAGAGCAGTGCGCTGGCCGCGGTCAGGGCCCTTATCCCGCCGGTGGGCCCCAGCAGCAGCGCGGCGGCCTGGCTGACGCCGCCGAACAGGCCGCCCCCCAGGAAATTGGCCGAACCAGCCACGACGCTCTCGACCTGGCTCACCGCGCCGGACACGGCGCTGACGGCCGCGCCGGACACGGCGCTGGCGGCTGCACCGGACACGGCGCTGGCGGCCGCACCGGCCTGACTGGCGATTGCCTGGGCGCCGCCGCCGAGCAGCCCGGTGCCCGCACCCAGGAAATTGGCGGAGCCCGCCACGACGCTCTCGACGTGGTTGACCGCACCTGACACGGCTCCGCCGACCGCACCGGCGACACCGGCGACACCGCCGCCACCGGCGAGCAGCGTCGCCGCGGGGGCGTTCACCGCACCGGCGAGGTTCTGGGCCGCGCCGGCCTCGGCCGCCGCATAGGCGCCGGCACCGGCGCTCAACGTCTGGACGAACTGCTCGTGAAACGTCGCGATTTGCGCGCTGATCTGCTGATATCCCAGCCCGTGCTCGGAGAGGAACGCGGCGACCTGCGCCGACACCTCGTCGGCGGCGGCCGCCGCCACCGCGCTGGTCGGGGCCGCTGCCGCCGTGTTGGCCGTGCTGAGCGTCGATCCGATGCCGGACAGGTCCGAAGCCGCTGCGGCAAGCGCTTCGGGGTCCGCGAACAGGAACGACATCTCACTCCTCCCTGAGATACGACGGATGGTAACGCGGTCGCGGCTGGTTAGCGGCCAAGTCCGCCAAACACACAGCAACGGGCCCGGCGCGCGGTCGCGCGGGCCGGGATGTCGACCGCGGGCCGGCGCTGGCCTGGCGCTACTGTTGCGCATATGGCACCGCTGCCCAAGGTTTCATAGGTTGGGCCGGGCGGATGAAATTCGATCGTGGGGAAGTTACACCAACGTGCCACTGACACCGGAGCCTCCGGCGCCCATCGCCCTGCCGAGCCCTGTCGTTCCGGCTGTGGTTTCCTCCAAGGCCGGCGCGTCCGCGTTGCGGCGGGTCCTGCGGCGGGCCCGGGACGGGGTCGCGCTGAACCTCGACGAGGCGGCCGTCGCGATGACGGCACGCGGCGGGGACCTCGCGGACCTGTGCGCGAGCGCGGCGCGGGTGCGCGACGCGGGCCTGGAGGCGGCCGGGCGACGGGGGCCGGGTGGCCGGTTGCCGATCAGCTATTCGCGCAAGGTGTTCATCCCGGTCACCCACCTGTGCCGCGACACCTGCCACTATTGCACCTTCGTCACCGTGCCGGGCAAGCTGCGGGCCCGGGGCGCGGGCATGTACCTGGAGCCCGACGAGATCCTCGATGTCGCCCGCCGCGGGGCCGAACTGGGTTGCAAGGAAGCGCTATTCACCCTCGGCGACCGGCCCGAGGACCGCTGGCCGGAGGCGCGTCACTGGCTCGACGAACGGGGCTACGACTCGACCTTGTCGTACGTCCGCGCGATGGCGATCCGGGTGCTGGAGGAGACCGGGCTATTGCCGCACCTCAACCCCGGCGTGATGAGCTGGTCGGAGATGTCGAGGCTCAAGCCGGTGGCGCCGTCGATGGGCATGATGCTCGAGACGACGTCGCGGCGGCTGTTCGAGACGAAAGGGCTTGCGCACTACGGCAGCCCGGATAAGGACCCGGCGGTGCGGCTGCGCGCCCTCACCGACGCCGGGCGGCTGTCCATCCCGTTCACCACCGGGCTGCTCGTGGGCATCGGCGAGACGCTGCCCGAACGCGCGGACACCTTGCTGGCGATCCGCAAGTCGCACAAGGAATTCGGACACGTCCAGGAAGTGATCGTGCAGAACTTCCGGGCCAAGGAACACACCGCGATGGCCGGGTTCCCCGACGCCGGAATCGAGGACTATCTGGCGACGGTGGCGGTCGCGCGGCTGGTGCTCGGCCCCGGCATGCGCATCCAGGCGCCGCCCAATCTGGTGTCGCGTGACGAGTGCCTGGCGCTGCTCGGCGCCGGCGTCGACGACTGGGGCGGCGTCTCACCGCTGACCCCCGACCATGTCAACCCCGAGCGGCCCTGGCCCGCCCTGGATGAGCTGGCCGCGATCACCGCGGAGGCCGGATACGACCTCGTGCAGCGGTTGACCGCGCAGCCCAGATACGTGCAGGCCGGCGCGGCGTGGATCGACCCGCGGGTGCGGGGACACGTTGCGGCGCTGGCCGATCCGCAGACCGGCCTGGCCCGCGACGTCAACCCGGTGGGCAGGCCCTGGCAGGAGCCCGACGACGTCGAGTCCGCCGGCCGGGTCGACCTGCACGCGGCGATCGACACCCAGGGCCGCAACACCCAGGCCCGCAGCGACCTCGAGAGCGCGTTCGGCGATTGGGAATCGATCCGTGCGCACGTGCACGAGCTGGCCGCGCAGGGCGCCAAAGCGCCAGAACGCCTAGACACCGACGTGCTGGCCGCGCTGCGGTCGGCCGAGCGCGATCCCGCCGGCTGCACGGACCAGGAGTACCTGGCGTTGGCGACGGCCGACGGCCCCGCGCTGAATGCGGTTGCGGCGCTGGCGGATTCGTTGCGGCGCGACGCCGTCGGGGATGACGTGACCTTCGTGGTGAACCGCAACATCAACTTCACCAACATCTGTTACACCGGCTGCCGGTTCTGCGCGTTCGCGCAGCGTAAGGGCGACGCCGACGCGTATTCGCTGTCCACCGAGGAGGTGGCCGACCGCGCCTGGGAGGCGCACGTCGAGGGCGCCACCGAGGTGTGCATGCAGGGCGGGATCGATCCCGAGCTACCGGTCACCGGGTATGCCGAGCTGGTGCGCGCGGTCAAGGCCCGCGTGCCGTCGATGCACGTGCACGCGTTCTCCCCGATGGAGATCGCCAACGGTGTGACCAAGAGCGGGTTGAGCGTTCGCGAATGGCTGATCAGCCTGCGCGAGGCCGGTCTGGACACCATTCCCGGCACCGCCGCCGAAATCCTGGACGACGAGGTGCGCTGGGTGCTCACCAAGGGCAAGCTGCCGACGTCGATGTGGATCGAGATCGTGACCACCGCGCACGAGGTGGGCCTGCGGTCGTCGTCGACGATGATGTACGGGCACGTCGACAGCCCCCGGCACTGGGTGGGCCACCTCAACGTGCTGCGCGAAGTTCAGGACCGCACGGGCGGTTTCACCGAGTTCGTGCCGCTGCCGTTCGTGCACCAGAGCTCGCCGCTGTACCTGGCCGGCGCTGCGCGCCCCGGGCCCACCCACCGCGACAACCGGGCGGTGCACGCCCTGGCGCGAATCATGTTGCACGGCCGCATTTCCCACATCCAGACCAGCTGGGTCAAGCTCGGCGTCGAGCGCACGCGGGTGATGCTCAACGGCGGCGCCAACGACCTGGGCGGCACGCTGATGGAGGAGACCATCTCGCGGATGGCCGGCTCCGAACACGGGTCGTCGAAGACGGTGGCGGAACTGGCCGCGATCGCCGAGGGCATCGGTCGCCCGGCGCGCCAGCGCACCACAACTTACGCCCCGCTGGCGGCGTAGCCGTCGCACCAGGCGGGTATACCGCCGCCGTGAAGCGACACATCGACCACGATCGATTCCCGGAGTGGCGACCGTTCCTCGACGCGGTGCAACAGCGCCGGCCCGACGCGGGCACCTGGTGCGAAGCCTGGACGGTCCGCGACGTCGTCATCCATCAGGCCGGAAACGCCGAGGAACTCGCCCGGGTGCTGCAAGCGCACCTGGAGGGGGACCCCGTCGGCACGCGCGGCTTCGCGGAGCGGGAGGGCCCGCTGCGCGCCCTGGGCGACGCCGACCTGTGGGACGCGCTGCACGAGCGGATGGCCACCCTGAACGACGTCGCGGCGGCGGCGGACGGCGTTCCGGCGGACACGGACGTCGCCTGGACCGGTCGCACCATGAAGGTGCCGTGGTTCGCCGAGCACATGCGCGAGGAACTCGTCCTGCACGGTTGGGACATCACCGGGGATGACCCGGCGGCCCAGGCGCGGCTGGCCGAGCCGTGGATGACCACGCACAGCGTCACGGCGGTCGGGCGCCCGTTGCTTGCCAAGGGCGCCAAGGGATTACGCGGGGGTGAGCGGATAGCAGCCCGGCTGCGGGTGCCCGGCACCGACGACGTCGTCGTCACCGCCGACGCCGAGCGCACCTACATCGGAATGGCCGGCCCCGAAGGCGAGGCCACCCTGGAAACCGATGCGGCCGCGCGGGTGCTACTGCTCTGGGGTCGTCGACCCGGGGACCCTTCGCGGATCTGCAGCGGCGCGGGACCCGAAACCCTGGGCCAACTTCGCCGTTTGCTCAGCGGCTACTGAACGGTCAGTAGTTGTTGCAGCTGCCGGCCACCGACAACACGTCGTTGAAGTACGGCGCGGCTTGCGGCATGGCCTGGATCTGCTGCGCCATCTGCATGCGCTTCGGCGGCGGCGAGGCGAGGAACTGGCGCAGGTAACTTTGCGCGATCGGCGATGCGTTCATCTGCGCGGCAGCTCCCGGGTCGGTCGCGTTGAGCGCGGCCATGACCTGCCCGTAGTTGCAGGTTGTGTTGATGACCGGATCCAGGGGATCTGCGGATGCGATCCCGGAGCCGGCCGTCAACGCGAACGCCACGCCGCCAGCGGCAGCGGCCAATTTGGTCAACGACAGCTTCACCATTTGTGGATACCTTCCCCATTCAATGCACCGTCGGAAAACGGCGACGACATTGCCCAACGGTTGCCGTCTGCGGTTGAGGCTACCAGGCTCCGCGGGCTTTCATCCTCGCAACCGTAATCGCATAGGAAGCTCTAATCGTAACTATTCGCAGGTCAGCGACCTGCGGAGGATGTTCGCCGTGAGTGAACGCGGACCGGGGCGGGGCCGCCGGGCACGGCGGCGCGCCCGGCGCGCGCTTTGCGTCGGCCTCCCGGCGGGCCGCTCGGCGCCGCCGATTGCGCGTGGGTCATCCGACTTGCGTGCCAAGTGGTTGACGTGTATGTGCAACGTCTAGTATCAGTAACCGAAAGCTTTCGCCGGGGCGGCCGAAGCGCCGCGGCGAGCCGAACAGCAGCCCACACGCAGTACATGGACAGAGCTTGAGGAGACGTCTGTGACGTACACGATCGCCGAACCCTGCGTCGACATCAAAGACAAGGCATGCATCGAGGAGTGCCCGGTCGACTGCATCTACGAGGGCACCCGGATGCTGTACATCCACCCCGACGAATGCGTGGACTGCGGGGCGTGCGAGCCGGTCTGCCCCGTCGAGGCGATCTACTACGAAGACGACGTCCCGGAACAGTGGAGCCAGTACACGCAGATCAACGCCGACTTCTTCGTCGAGTTGGGGTCGCCGGGCGGCGCGGCGAAGGTCGGCATGACCGAGAACGACCCACAAGTGGTCAAGGACCTGCCCCCGCAGGGCGAAGGCGACTGAGCCGGCCGGTGCTGCATAGGCCCGGGGTGCGGGCGCAGCCCCCTCACGGGAAGGTCTCGGCGTCCCTGCCGGAGTTTCCCTGGGATACCCTGGCCGACGCGAAGGCGCTGGCCGCGGCCCACCCGGACGGGATCGTCGACCTGTCCGTCGGCACCCCGGTCGACCCGGTCGCGCCCCTGATCCGCGAGGCGCTGGCCGCCGCGAGTTCGGCGCCCGGATATCCGGCCACCGCCGGCACCGCGCGGCTGCGCGAATCGGCGACCGTCGCGCTGGCGCGCCGCTTCGGAATCACCGGGCTGAGCGAGGCGGCCGTGCTGCCGGTGATCGGCAGCAAGGAACTCATCGCGTGGCTGCCCACGCTGCTGGGCCTGACAGCCGCGGACGTGGTGGTGGTGCCGGAGCTGGCCTACCCGACGTATGAGGTCGGGGCCCGCCTGGCCGGGGCAGAGGTGCTGCGCGCGGATTCGCTGACCCAGGTGGGCCCGCGATCCACGGCGCTGTTCTACCTGAATTCGCCGAGCAATCCGACCGGGCGGGTGCTGGGCGTCGACCACCTGCGCAAGGTCGTCGGGTGGGCCCGTGAGCGGGGCGTCATCGTCGCCTCCGACGAGTGCTACCTGGGCCTGGGCTGGGAGGCCCAGCCGTTGTCGGTGCTGCATCCGTCGGTCTGCGACGGTGATCACGGCGGGCTGCTGGCGATCCATTCGCTGTCGAAGAGCTCTTCGCTGGCCGGCTACCGGGCCGGCTTCGTCGCCGGGGATGCGGCGCTGGTCGCCGAGCTGCTGGCCATCCGCAAACACGCCGGGATGATCGTGCCGACGCCGGTGCAGGCCGCCATGGTGGCCGCCCTCGACGACGACGCCCACGAGCAGCAACAGCGCGGGCGCTACGAACGCCGGCGGGAGGCCCTGTTGCCCGCGCTGCGCGGGGCCGGTTTCGTCGTCGACCATTCCGAGGCGGGCCTGTACCTGTGGGCCACCCGCGCCGAGCCCTGCCACGACACCGTCGCGTGGCTGGCCACCCGGGGCATCCTGGTGGCGCCCGGCGATTTCTACGGCCCCGGCGGCGCCCGGCACGTGCGGGTCGCGCTGACCGCCACCGACGAACGCATCGCCGCCGCGGTGCAGCGACTGTCCCAGGGCTGACACAGGGCCGACTTGGCCCGGTCGCCTGCCGCGCGGGCGGGGCGACCGGCAGAATGCTTGGTCGTGACTAGTTCGGCGAGCGGTCCGGCGGGCAAGCTGCACATCCCGACGTCGATCGGGGACATAGCCAAGCGGGTTTTCCTGGGCAAGCCGCTGATCACCGAGGACCTGACGAGCGAGAAGCTCTCGAATCCGGTTGCCCTCGGCGCGCTGTCGCCGGACGCGATCTCGTCGACCGCGTACGGCCCCGAGCAGATCCTCATCGAACTGCTGCCGCATGCGGGGCTGGCGGCGTTCGTCTTGTTGCTTCCGGTCACCGGCGTCATCCTGCTGATCCTGATGTTCGTGACCGCGTCGTATCGGCAGGTCGTCATGGCCTACACCCGGGCCGGCGGTTCGTACGTCGTCGCGCGGGAGAATTTCGGGCCCCGGGTGGCGCAGATCGCCGCCGCGGCGCTGTTGATCGACTACGTGGTCACCGTGGCGGTGCAGGCGGCCGCGGGGACGGTCGCGGTGGCGTCGGCGATACCGGCATTGGGTCCCTACGACCTGTACATCACCGTCGGTGTGGTGCTCGTTATCTGCTATCTGAATCTGCGCGGATTGCGCGAAGCCGGCTGGCCGTTCGCCGCGGCAACCTACTTCTTCGTTGTCATGATCGGCCTGACGATCGTTGTCGGCGTCATCCGCGAAATATTCTGGGAATTACCCGTTTACGATCCGTATCAGCTGAGCGGAACGGTGCCGGTGCAACAGGGTGGCGGTCTGGTGATGGGAGCAACGGTACTGACCCTGTTGCGTGCCTTTGCCAACGGAGGCTCGTCGCTGACGGGAGTTGAAGCGATCTCCAACACGGTCGACGTATTCCGAAAGCCGCAGGGCGTGAACGCACGTCGAGTGCTCACCGCGATGGCCTGCATTCTTGGGTTCTTGTTGGCGGGCGTTGCTTATCTGGCACACGTCACCCACTCGACGCCGTATCTCACTGAATATCCCTCAGTTTTGTCACAGGTCGGTCGTGCCGTCTTCGGCAACGGCGTGATCGGGAACGTCTTTTTCATCCTCGTCCAGACGTCGACCGCCGCCATCCTGTACGTCGGCGCGAACACCAGCTTCAACGGGTTCCCGGCGCTGGCCAGCTTCGTCGCCGAGGACCGCTTCCTGCCCCGGCAGCTGACGAAACGCGGTTACCGCCTGGTGTTTTCGAACGGGATCCTCACTTTGACGGCGCTGTCTGTGGTGTTGCTTGTGGCGACCGGTGGTTCGGTCAACGCGCTGATCCCGGTTTTTGCGATCGGCGTGTTCACCGGCTTCTCGATGGCGGGTTACGGGATGACCAAACACCATCTGACCCACCGGGAGCCCGGGTGGCGACGCCGGCTGGCGATCAACCTGTCCGCGGGGATCCTGTCGACGATCGTGGTGGTCATCTTCGCGGTGGCGAAGTTCACCGAGGGCGCGTGGCTGGTCGTCATCGTCTTCCCGGTGCTGGTCTTCCTGCTGATCCGGCTCAACCGCGAATACCGGGCCGAGGCGGCCATTCTCGAGATGTTCCGCACCGACCGGCCCGAGCTGGTGAAGTACGCCAGGCACCGGGTGTTCGTGTTCGTGAACTCGGTCGACCTCGCGACGATCGAGGCGTTGCGGTACGGCAGAGGGTTGCGGTCCGACGAGCTCATCGCCGTGCACTTCATGGTTGACGCGGCCCATGCCGCTCAATTGCGAAAGCGTTGGGATCACTACGAACTCGACACCCGGTTGCGGGTCGTGGACTGTCCGGACCGGCAGATCAACCGGTCGGCGCAGGTGCTGGTCGCCAAGGCGCTGCAAGAACACCGCGACACCAACGTGACGGTGTTGCTGCCGCGGCGCACCTATTCACCATTTCTGGGGCGGCTGCTCCACGACCGCACGGCGGACAAGATCGCGCGGGCGGTCAGCCTGATGCCGGACGCGGCGGCGACGATCGTCCCGTACGACGTGGAGTCGCGGATCAAGGAGGCGTACCCCAACGATTTCGAGCATCGCATCGCGCGATGGCTGGACAGGGCCGAAGCCTGGGTCTTCAGGGACGAGGAGCGCGACGTCGAAGCCTATGAACACCCCGAACGCCCGTCGGTGATCACCGTGGCCGGGCTCATCCCGGGCCAGCGCGCCACCTTCGAGGGGCGGGTCAGCCAGGTGGAGGACATCACCAAGCGGCGCCGCACGCTCCGCTGGATCGTCGTCGGCGACGACAGCGGCGAGATCAGGGTCACGTTCCGGCCCGGTCACGGGGGCGCCGATATCCAGCCCGGTCAGGTGCTGCGGATCACCGGGAAGCCGCGCCAGACCGGCAATCGCCCCATGTCGATGGTCGACCCGGCGTACCAGGTGATCGACGATCCGGCGAAGGCCGAGGAATCGGCGGAGTCCGACGAAACCGGGGCTCAGGCGTGAAGCGACTGGCCGCCGCAGTTGTGCCCCTCTCGGGTCTGGCGTATACCGCCAACGGCTACCGACCGTTGACGAGGAACCGCTACGGGTCGGGCATCGCGTTCGCCCACGGCGTGTTCGCGTCCGAGCTTCCGATGCAAACCCTTGCCGTCCAGCTGGCGGCGGTGGCGGCGGTGTCGCGCCGGCTGCCGCCGCGTGCACGCCGATTCAGCTGGCTGGTCTCGGCGTTGTCGTGGCTGGGATTGCTGGGCCTGCGCCGCGTCGGACAGAGGGCGAACGAGCCGCTGACCACCGCGCTGGACGCCGGGCTGGGCCCCGGCCGCCGCACCGAGTCCGGAGACCTTTGGCGGCGACCGCCGACCGGCGGCGCGACCGCGAAGAGGCCCGGCGCGGCACGGATGCTGCGGATCTACCGCGACTACGCGCACGACGGCGACATCAGCTACGGCGAGTGCGGCTCGCGGAACCACCTGGACATCTGGCGCCGGCCGGATCTGGATCGCGGCGGCCGGGCCCCGGTGCTGCTGCAGGTTCCCGGCGGCGCCTGGATGGTGGGAAACAAACGCGGACAGGCACATCCGCTGATGAGCCACCTGGCCGAGCTCGGCTGGATCTGCGTCGCCATCAACTACCGGCTGAGCCCCCGCTCCACCTGGCCCGACCACATCGTCGACGTGAAGCGGGCGATCGCGTGGACGAAAGAGCACATCGCCGATTACGGCGGTGACCCCGACTGGATCGCGATCACCGGGGGCTCGGCCGGCGGGCACTTGTCGTCGCTCGCCGCGCTGACCCCGAACGATTCCCTGTTCCAGCCGGGTTTCGAGGACGCCGACACCCGCGTGCAGGCGGCCGTCCCGTTCTACGGGGTGTACGACTTCGGGTCAGAGGAAGCGATGCATCCATTGATGGCGCCGATAGTGGCCAAGCGCGTATTCAAGCTGAGCCTGGCCGAGATCGGTGAGCCGTTCCGGGTCGCCTCGCCGATCACCCACGTCTGTCAAGACGCGCCACCGTTTTTCGTGCTGCACGGCACCAACGATTCGCTGATACCGGTCGAACAGGCCCGCGCCTTCACCGCGCGCCTGCGCGAGGTCAGCCGCCAGCCCGTCGTATACGCCGAGTTGCCCTGCGCGCAGCACGCTTTCGACATCTTCGGGTCGGCGCGCGCGGCACACGCCGCGGTGGCCGTCGAGCAATTCCTTGCCGAGACGTACGCGTCGGGCCGGGCCATCGCGCAGCCCTCAAGCACCGGCTAGGCCGACCACGAGCAGGACGCACCCGACCGCGGCCAGCAGGGTGGCGACCTCGACGCGGCGCCGCGAGCGGATCCAGTCGTGCAGCGCGCTCATCGACGTCCGCGTCCTCCGGGGCGCCAGCAGATACGCGAGCAGGGGAAGCTCCACCAGCGCGAAGGCCACCACGTTGAACATCACCAGTGCCCCGACTTGCGTCGCCGCCGCGGCGCCCGAGGCCAGGATGATGGCCAACGCGGCCAGATAGTCCACCGACGGCAGCGCGATCCCCAGTCCCGCCACTCCCGCGACCCACAACGAACGCCCATTCAGGAGTCGCCGGGCGTGTGTCGCCACCTTCTGGGGCACGGCGGTGCGGCTCGTGTCCGGTTTGAGGACGACCGCGGCGGCGACCAACAGCGCGAGCATGCCGATGAGGATTTGCACCCTGGGCAACGTGAAGTACGTCGACCCCAGCAGTCGGCGGCGCAAGACGAACAAGACGACCAGGCCCACGCTCATGCCCATCGCGAAGCCGCCGCCCAGGAATGCCAGCAGTTGCAGCATCGGTCGGGGCCGGTTGAGCATCAGCACCGTCATGCCGACCCGGAACGGTTCGAGGCTCACGGCGATCGCCATCACCAGGATGGTGATCAACATGGCCGCCAGGTTACAGCCTCGCCCGAGGTGCCCCTATGTGCCTAAGCCCCAATGGAACACGCGGGAGGTCAGCAGGACGAGCCCCAGCGAGACCGACGCGACGACGGTCAGCCCGATGACCGCGACGACGAGCGGACGCCACCCGGTGCGGGCGATTTGCGGGATGTCGGTGGTCAGGCCGACGCCGGCGAAGGTCAGCAGGAACGCCCATTTCGACACGTTGGCCAGGTTCGCGGTCTGCCCCTTGCTCAGCCAGTGCGCGGTCGCGATCGCCGAGACCGCGAGGAAGCCGAGCACAAATTTCGGGAACTTCTCCCAGACGAACGCTGCCTTGGCCTTGGCGCCGGGCGCGATCTCGTCGGCCTGCCCTCGGGCGGCCCAGTACAGCGCGAATCCCAGGACGACGAAGCCGATCAGCGCGTTGCGGGTGGACTTGACCAGCACGGCGATCTTGCCGGCGTGATCGGAGAACAGGTAGCCGGTGGCGGTGGTTTCGGCGGTGTTGTCCACCGCCAGGCCCGCCCACAGGCCGAACTCGTAATTCGTCAGGCCGATCAGGTGCCCCAACGGCGGCAACGCGAACAGCCCGACCGCGCCCAGCGCCAAGATCGCCGCGATCGCGTAGCTGACGTCGGCGTTGCGGGCCCGGATCGCGCCCTTGGCGGCCACGATAGCGGACACCCCGCAAATCGAGGTGCCTATCGCCAGCAGCGAGCCCAGCTTGCCCGACAGCCCGAACGCGCGCGCCACGATGAGAATGATGGTTCCCGCGACCGCCATGTCCACCAGGATCTGGACCAGGCTGGTGGCGCCGAGCTTGGCGATGTCGCCCAGCACGAATCGCGAACCCAGCGCCACGATCCCGACCTTGAGCCAGAACTGGTAGGTCAGCACGCCGGGCCGAAATACTCGATGCAGGCCGACGGTGTTGGTGATGAGCAATCCAATCACGATGGCCCACAACACATATTCGATGTCGGGGACGGTCCAGTGGTGGTGCTTGGCCAGTGTGTTCCACCAAATTTGGGCGTATTTGCCGAGCACGCCGACGGAGATCAGCAGCAGGATGCCGGGCACGTAGTCCAGTGGGCGGCTGCTGGTGAAGGCGGCTTCCGCCGGCTTTCCCTCAGATTCTCGGGAGTCGACGCTGACCGTGCTCACGGCATCACCAGGGAATCTTCGGGAGCGCGCCGGCGACCGCCAACGCGACGATCACGCCCGCCAGCAGTGTCGCCCACCAATCTTCGGATAACCGTCGCACGACGCAATGGTGGCGTGGCCAGCGTTGGGGGCCAAGCGATTGGCTCGCGCTGAATTTAGGTCGCGCTCAGGTCGGTAGCCCGTCGCGCTCGGCGTCGGCGCGGTAGCGCTCCACCCATTCGTCGGAGCGCTGGTCGGCCTGGCGCTCCAGCGCCGGCTCGGGTGCCAGCAGCGGGTCCAGCCCCAATGCCTCGAGGATGGTGGCCACCACCTGAGTCAGGTTGCGCCACAACACCGGATACGGAACCTCCAGCGGCTCGACGCCCTCCTCGGCGAACCAGGTCCGCCAGCCCTCCTCCTGGGTCCGCAGCATGGTGACGACGTGCGCGATCGCGCCGGCGTGGTAGGTGGCGCGCGCGTCGCGCGCGGGATCGGGCCTGCCGCGCCACACCCGCGTCTGCACCGCGCGCCAGAAAGACACCGCCTGCGACACCACATCGGGCCGGTGCACGTGGATGAGCAACGGTTCCTCGCCGATGACATCGCGGATCGCGGCCCGCAGGCCGTCGCCGGACCGATTCGGCAGGTCCTTCGCGCGGTTCAACAGCAGCGGCGTCTGGTTCCACATCAGCTTGCCGCCCCACACGCCGTTCGGCGTCCGCCCGACGGTGCGGATGTAGTCGCGCCAAATCTCGGGCGCCGCCAGGTCGGGCGTCCCTTCGTCCAGGGGATCGAGCAAACGCAGGATCGACTCGTCGTCCACGCCGGCGAACCACTGCCGCGGCTGCGGCGCCTGGCTCGTGGCGGGCAGGTACTGAAAGAACTCCTGGGGCTCGCCGGCCACGCCGGTGGCGCGCAGCGATTCGACCAGCAGCGTGCTGCCGCTGCGCTGAGAAGCCAGCACCAGATATGACGACGGGCTTTCAGTCACCAAGGAAGCCTAACCGGAGGAAAACGCCCTGCAAGTCCTTCGATTGGCTTCACGCCGAACATAGCTATTGCGCGATACGGGACGGCCGCCGGATGATCCGGCGCCGACCGGGGAAACCAGCGGCGAGCCGCGTCGACGCTTCGTGCCGCCGAATCCGTTGGGCGTGGGCGGCTTTCGTCAACACCTGCCGGAGAACTGGTCGACCAATGCGTACACACCCTTGGGCCTCTTCGAATGGGTTGGGGGGCCGGGTGCTTTTCGACGACCACACCGCCGACTTGCTTAGCCGATTTGTTGCGCCGACAATGTCCGAACCTGCCCTTCGGGCTGTTCTTGCCGTACGGATTGAATCCATTGTGCCGGCCGGAAATCGGCACAGAGCGCACCGGGGCCGACTAATTGCGTGACAAGTCGAGTAGTGGTCGAGTAGTCAACTACTCATGTCCGCCCGGGGACTCGCTGAGACGATGGTTAGGACCGGTGGAGCGGCGAGATCAACAGTCGAGGCGGCATGATGAACACCCTCACCATTGAGCGCCTTCGCCCAATGTTGCGACTTGTGCCCTACAGCAGGCGAAGGGTTCGTCACAGCGTGCCGTCCTGCGATGTCCCAGCCGGCCTGATCACGAGCACACGGCTCGATCACGGTTCCATCGTCCCGCTCTGCGTCATGTGCATCGAAGCCGGCCGCGCGACAGAAGCTACCTACCAAACGGGTGACCAACTGTGCGGCTGCGATCAACACATCCAAGAGCTCGAACAACACGGCCGGGCCGCGATACACCGACAGCGAAAACGCATGGCGGCAACGCGACGCGATCAACGCTAACGAGAACCCGCCGCGGCGCCCGGATAGGCGTGCAAGCGAATACTTGTTGCCCTGTTTAATTCTCGTGGCAGGCGAGACGTATCAGCTGGACCAGCTGTTCGCGGTCATCGATGCCGAGCTTGCCGAAGATGCGATAAACGTGTCCCTCCACCGTCCGCACCGAGACGACCAGCCTTTGGGCGATCTGCCGGTTGGACAAGCCGGCCGTGACCAAGTTCGCGATCTCGCGTTCACGAGCCGTGATGGGCAACGGCGAGGCCGCTGCATCGACCGCCGGCGTTCGTATTCCGCCCTGCTTAGCCAACCTGTGCGCGTGGGTCGACGACGATATCTCCTTGCCACGCTGGCGGGTGCTGGCGTGTTCGCGGGCGGCGTGGGCCGCCGCGTCGGCGGCGAGCGCCATCGCGCCCATGTCAGCGAATCGGTCGGCGGCGGCGTCCAGAAGATCGCCGTCGTGGTCGGCCAGGCCGCGGGCGTGCTGGGCGATCGCGTCTGCCAGCGGGGTGTTGAGTGTCGTCGCCAGCTGCGCCAGCCGCCCGGCTTGGGAGCGGTCATCGAACCGCACGGCGGTGTGCAGGGCGCGCATCTCGACGGCCCACATCCCGCGTTGGCGCGCGATCTGCGCGGCGCGGACCGCGTGTGCTTGCGCGGTCGTCGTCTGGCCGGCGGAGGCTCGCTCCCAGGCCCGGGCCAGCTCGAGTTCGGGCAGGAACACTGCGACGTGCGGTCCGTAAGCGTCGTCGGCCCTGCACAGCGCGGCGGCGGCGGCCGCGCTGTCTCCCCGAGCGCCTTGGGCCTGCGCGGACCAGGCTGATATCAGCATCAACCAGCCCGGCGGAAAACCACGCGCCATGGTCGATATCGAATCCTGAAAGGCAGAACACGCGAGCGTCAACCCGCCCCGGGCAAGCTGCACCGATCCGAGCATGGCGTGCACGAAGGCGTCTGCAGCGGGCCACACCCTCGTCGTGGAAGCGTAGCGCTCGCGCACCCGCTCGGCCGCCAGGTCATCGCCGGCGGACGTCAACGCCACGACCTCGGCCAAGCCCATGGCAAACCGGCACGGCCCGGATTGATCGAGCACGGCTGCCCGCCCGGCATCCGCTACGCGCCGGACTTCGTGGAACTGGCCGGTGAGGGCCAACGCCCAACACGTCCAGGTGGCAGCCCACGTCCTGATCGCCGGTGGCACACTGGATTTGCAGACTTCCAACCCGAGGTCGAGTGCCGTTCGGACGTCACCGGAAAAGCATGCGAACGCCGCTTCCATGGCCCTCACGAGCGGGAGCAGTGCGTCAGAACCGACGCGCGCCCGCACTTCAGCGAGTGCCAGCCCTGCCGGCTCCACCTGCCTGCAGCTGAAGAAGAGGTTCGCGGCACGCAGACAACCCCACTGGACGACCAGCCGCTCATCGGCACCGTCGGGATCGACGTCATTGAGCATCGCCTCGACCTCGGCGCCTCTTCCCTGCCAGCCGATCGCCTCGGCAAGCACGAGCGCGGCCGGCAGGCCACCGCCGCGCTCGAACGCGAATCGGGCCAAGTCCTCTCCGCACGCGATGTCCGACATGGTCACCGCGCTCGCCGCGGCGCCGACGATCACGTCGAGGTCCGGCGGCATGTCGCTTCGCGTCATGAGTTGCGCCAACCGTATCCGGGTGCGCACGTCGGGCGACCCCGACCGCTCCTCCTGCGTCTGCATCTGCTTCTGAAGTTGTTGTGCCAGTTGGGTAGTGAGCTGCCGCGTCCGCACCACTCCGGCTCGTTGCATCGCCACCTCACCCAAGACGGGATGACCCAACCGCGCCACGGTGTGGAAGCCGTCGGCGACCACCTGGATTAGTCCCCGTCGCTCTAGGCGGCTCACCACGTCGGGATCGCAGAGCTCACGCAGGATCTCCCAGTCGAGCACCTCTGCGGCCGCCAGGATTTCTACGGCCTCCAACTCCTCCGGTGCGAAGGATTGCAGTCGAAACTCGAGCAGAGCGTAGAGTTCGCGGTCGGCACGCAGCGCGCCGTGGAGTTGCCAGCCCGCGCGCGTGCACACCAGCACGCCACTTTCGCGACCCGCGCCCAGCAGGCTGCGCAGTAGCAGCGGGTTGCCCGCCGCCCGGCCGTGCAATGCGGTGATCAGCCCGGTGTCGACGACGCCGCCGAGTACTGCGCGGGCCAGCGCCTCGGTCTGCTGCGGCGTGAACGCATCGATATGGAGACCCAGCAACAACCGCTCCTTCAAAAGCGTGGTTACTGCGTCGGGTACCGGCTCGCCGGACCGGATCGTCACGATCAATCGCGCACCGCCGCCGGCCGCGAGTTGTTGCACCAGCGTCGACGACAACGGATCGAGCAGCTGCGCGTCGTCGACGACGACGACGAGGTTCTCCTCTCGCTCCAGGGTTCCTATCGCGGCCGCGAGCATGGCGGCCGGTTCCTGCGGCGCCTCCACGGTCAACGATCGATAGAACGCGCCCAACGGCACCGTGGAGCCGGTTTGGGTGCCCAGCACATACCGCACCGTCGCCCCGCCCGACTCGAGTGTGTCGGCAAGCGAACGAGCCAGCGTCGATTTACCCACCCCGCTGTCGCCAACCAACGCGACGCCACAAAAATCCGCGTCATCCGCGAGCGCCGCCAAGGCTCGGCGCAGCTCGTCGTCGCGGGCTACTATCGGCCACTCCGACGCGCTCTCCGTTTGCACGACGCCAAACCTCCATGACCAGGTGTTTTCGCAGAGGCTACTGAGTCCGCGCATGGTTCGAGTAAAATTATCATCTTCGGAGCAAAATGTTTGTACCGCGTTAATCGGACAGGCCTTCGCAAAATCATGCCTGTTGAAGGGTTTTTTCCGCACTTGTCGTACTCGTAGGCAGTGCCTTCGGCGCAAATCATTCCGGCGTGCCAGATCCGGCCTTGTTTTCAGACGATGTATAAACGTATGCCGCGACTTTGTGGGCTTTCAAAACACCGACAACGGCGTTGCTGATGGCCATCCGGCCCGAGTTGGCTTCACGGCTTTGCAGCCCGGGTCGGGTCGAGCAAACGCGAGCATCTCGCAAGCGGTACGGCGTTGTCTGGGGGACGGGAACGTTTCGCCCGGCGTCTGGGAGGGAACTGATCCGCCGCCACCGGAGGGGTTTCCTTTCATGTGTTCAGGCACACCGTGACCAGCGGCTCGTAGCGCGCGGGCTTCGAGGCACCGGAAGCTGTTGCGGCAGGAAATCGCGACGGCGAAGTGGCGTCACTGTCTCAAAATGGCGGCGGTTGATTGCGTTCGGCGACGCGGTCGGCGTTGAGCGCGCGTTCAGCGTCGATGCGATGGGCGCGGTCTTGTTGCCGGGTTAGTCGCCTCGTGGGCATCATCAGGCCGCGATCGCCGGAAGGTGCGCCGTAATCCTTTGGAACACTGAGCAGTTCGCCGGTGGGTAGGCACAGCGCCGGAAACAGCAGCCGACTGCCCGGACGGGTGATGTACTTGTGCCCGCTCGGTGAGGTCCACACGATGGTGCCATCCGGCAGTTGCTCGTCGCGCCATGCCGGCCAGAAAGTCTTTAGCAGGTGGTGTTTTCGGCATAGACATTTGAGGTTCGAGGCGTGGGTCGGGCCGATCGGGTACGGGATGGTGTGGTCGATGTCGGCGAACTCGGCGGGTCGATCACAGCCGGGAAATCGGCACGTCATGTCGCGGCAGCGGATGAATCGCTCGAGCCGGGCCGAGGGGCGATAACCCGGCTCGGGTGGCGAATCGGCGGGGTGGTGCAGTGGTTGGACTTTGGCGCCGTTGCGGATCAGCTCGGCCACCATCGAGGCGGGAATGGTGCCGCCGCCGGTGAGGTGGGCCGCGGGCAACCGCACCGCCGGGATGTCGGGTTCGGGGTCGGGGGCCAGCGCCTCGTCCAGGGTCATGTCCGGTGTGATGGGCCGCGACTTGCGTTCGCCCGAGTTGTGCGGGTCGGGCTGGGCATCGAGGGCAGCTGCGTCGGTGACGACGTGGACCACCACGGCGGCGGCTCGAGAGTCGCTGCCGGCCCGGCACTCGGCCTTGCCGCAGCCACACGCGAGGTGTTCGCCGCCGGCGGCCAAGGCCCCCAGCGCGTCGGCGCGGCGCTGATCGAGCGTTCGCGGGTCGCCGTCGCATAGCTGCTGGGCCATCTCGGTCAATCGGCGATCGAGGGCGGCGGCGTCCGTCGCGTACAACGAACCCCATAGGGCCGCGGTGCCCGAGTCGTGCTCGTCGGGGCTGATCGTCACGTGGCGCCCGCGCGCGCCGGCGCGGCTGCGGCGCAGGGCCGCGGGGTCGTGGCGGTCGACGACCGCGTCGATGGCCTGGGCGGTCTTGCCCAATGACAGCGGCCCGAAGTGCCTGGCGTCCCGGGCCAGCGTCTCGTCGACCAACCGCAGCGCCTCGGAGTCCTTGATCAGGTCCGTGTGCCACACGATCCCCGAGACCAGCCGCGCGCTGATCGTGCCCTCGGCGAACAAGGCCGCCACCTTGGGCAGGCGGTCGCGCAGGGCCACCGCGAGATACATCTGCCCCGAGGCCATGGCGTGGCTGACGCCCTGTGCCGCAGCGACTTCGGCGGCCATCGCGTCCCAGTTGTCGCACGACCAGTACGCGCGGTCGACCGGCCCGTCGGCGCGGCGACGCACCAACTCGGCGATGGCCGCCAGCCGCCGCGCGGCGGCGGCGGCCTCGGCGCGGGCGCCCTCCGTGATCGCGGCCACCACCGCCGCGTCGTCGGCCGCGCGCAGCGCCTCGGCATCCGGCAGTTCGAACATGCTTTCGATTCTAATGCGGCCCCCGACGCAGGCACGCCACGACAACGGAGTCTGTGGACCAAGTCCCAACTGTGGATAAGTGCCGCGTCGCGGCGGAAAGCGCTGGGGCTCAGCGCCAATACGTTCTGTTATCTGTGGACCGCGGCCGCAGACCGCGCCAGGCCGGACAAGCCGCTGCCCGAGGCATCAACCGGGTCGTCGCGGCCCCGTGATGTTCAAGCATGTGATTGGCGCTTTCGCCCTTCCGCCGTCGGCCGGAGCCCGTCATGATTGTCACCGAGGTCAGACAAGTGGAGCGCCACATGAACACCACCTCGGCACTGGGTGTCGGCGTCGCCGCGCCCGCTTCTTGCTTTTCGGCGCGGTGACCTGGCACGGAGATGGCAATTACCCAAGGGCAGGCCCCCTAAGTGACGTGTACTTGCTCCGCTCGGATCGGGGAATTGGCGTCTGGCCGGCGCTTGTACCAACCGGGTTGACGCGAGAGTGACGCAAGAATTTCGCAAATGCCCCGCAGTAATCTCTCGCCTGACCGCAGCGACAGGAAACGCCATGGAGATCAACCAGGACGACCCCGAGAAACGCATCGCCGAGCTGGAAAGCCAGCTGGCCGAGCAAAAGCGCCTGACCGCCACCCACGGCGCGGCCGGGCGACAAAAATGGAAGGTCAACAGATTTGCGTCACCGACGGGCGATTGCCTTAGTGCAGAACAGGTTCGCAGCGTGGCTTTCTCCAAGCCACCCATCGGAAAGTCCGGCTACAACCAAGACGAGGTCGACGCGTTTCTGGACCTCATCGAGTCGGCGCTGGTAGACCCCACGGGACACGCTCTGATGTCAGAGCACGTGCACGACGTGTCATTCGCGAGGCCACCGATCGGAAGACGCGGGTACAACGAAGACGAGGTCGATGCGTTTCTCGATCTCGTTGAGCAACAACTCAGAACGGGCGCGGCTCCGCAGCTGCCCATCGGCCGGGTTCCCACGACGCATGCCGCGGGTCCCCAGGGCTCGGGCCGCAGGATTTCTGACGTCGTCAGCTCTGTATTCAGTAGCTTTTGGGTTTGGTATTTACTCTTATTCGTCCTCCTCGCCGGCGGCGGAGCCGGGCTGCGTTTTCTGGGCCACTTCGTTCGACTGGACGGCCCCGCGCCGGACTGGATGGGCATTGCGTTTTTCGTCATACCCGTGGTGATGGCTGTCGCCTATGTGGTTCGACATCTGCAAACCCGCAACAGACGCCGTCATCGCTATTGGGCGACGGGCGGGGGCGGCGACGGGGGCGGCGGTTCCGGGTGCAGCGGCGGGCACAGCGGCTGCGGCGGCGGTCACGGCGGTTGCGGCGGAGGATCCGGCTGCGGCGGAGGCGGCTGTGGTGGCGGGGGGCATTGACATACCGAAAATGCGTTGGCGCGGCGGTCGGTTCGATCGGGCGAACTCCGCGGTCGCGCGGCTGGAGCTTCCCGCGGCGGTGTTCAAAACCTCTCCGTGGCAGCCGAGACCGCTTGTCGACAGCGGGTTGCGGCAATGGCTGCGCTGCTGCGCGCCCGCGCTGCGGGACCATCGGGTGATCGGGATGCCTTCGCGTGCAGTCGATGAGGCGTGGCACGGCCTGATCCTGTGCACGGTCCAGTATGCGAAGTTCTGCAGGCAGGCGTATGGGGAGTTTCTGCATCACTACCCGGAGGGCGGCGCACCGGACGACGTTCGTGGCGCGTTCGATTCAGCCGATGAGCATTTGCGCAGAACGGTTCTCGCATGGTCGCTCGTCGCAACACCGGGCGAGCACTGTGTCCTATGGGATCTCGACCAACGCGTCGGCGTTGACGAGCCCTGGGGTATCGATCGCGATCGGGTCGCGGCGATCCAGAGCGCTGCAGCGGAAGTCGGTGGTGGCCGCCCGATTCGATGACAACAGGCCCCTTGGTCAAGCCGAGCGCTCGGTCACCCGCAATCCCAGCGAAAACAGCAGCCGCACCTCGGGATCCGACAGCGACGTCGACAACAGCTTCTCGATCCGTCGCACCCGGTACCGAACGGTGTTGGGATGCACCTGCAGCACCCGGGCGGCGGCGCCGATGTCGCCGAAGCTGTCCAGGTAGGCCCGCAGCGTCTCGACCAGCACCGGATCTTGGGCGCGCAGGTCGCGTATCCGCGGATCGACCAGCCGCTGGTCCGCGCCGACCAGGGTGACGATCTCGTCGAGCAGGACGGTGGTGCGGGCTTCGGCCAGCGTGGTCACCTGGCCTAAAACCGGGTGTCGCTCAGCGCTGTCAAGGACGCGGTCGACCTCCGAGCGCGCCGCCGCGACTTCCGCCAGACCGGCGACCGGCGCGGCGATGGCGGCCCGCAGCTCGACGCCGAGTTCGGCGCGCAGGGAGCCGATCGTGCCGCGCGCCCATGAGCTGACCGACCGCGTCTGCGTCTGTGGCAGCAGCACGTAGATCCGGGATGCATGCGACGCGACCTGGGCGTCGCGGCGAAAAGCGCTGGCGCTCAACGCCAGGACGTCGGCGAGGCGCGGATGCGCAGTCCCGATGGTGTCCCAACCGATCAGCGCGGCGGCGCCGTCGGCGGGCAGGCCGAGTTCGTGGGCGACGGCAGCCGCGTCAGCGGGTTCGTCCGTGAGCCCGAGAAGTTGCTGCATGCGCCGCGCATGCGTGGACGGCCGGGCGGCCAGCCGCACCATGATTCGCGCGGCCAGGACGGCCGCGCCCCGCAGCATGTCCTCGGCGTCGTCGGCCAGGGTCTGCGAGCCTTGCTGCACCCAAATGGCGCCGGCGAACACCGGCGGTCGGCGCGCACCGGCCGGGGGCTGGCGGATGCCGATGGCCAGCCGCGGGCGCAGACCCAATTCCGGGCGCTCGGCGACACGCACCACCTCGCCGCTGGAGCGCAGCGCGTCGAAGATGCCCCACTGGCCGATCCACTCCAGATGCTCGGGCGGCCCGGCGCGCCCCAGGATGGAAAGGCGGCGCAACTCGTCGGCCTCGTCGTTGGAAGCCGAATAGGCGAGCACGTGCGACTGGGCGTTTTCGATGCTGACCATGCCGTGGATGCGGTCGGCCAGCGACTGCGCCAGGCCGAACAGGTCGGTGCCCGAGTCATCGACCGGGTCGCCGCGGTCCCGGTGATGTTCCAGCACGTGATTGACCAACTGATAGAGCCGCTCCCAACGGGCCCTCGGCTCCACCGCCACCACCGCCGACCCGGCCGCGACCGCCGCCGCCACCAGGGCATCCGACGGCCCCTTGACGAAGATCGCCGCCGGTGCGCACGTCCGTCCGTCGAGCCATCGCAGCGCTTCGTCCTCGGTCACGCCCAGCAGGAAGAAGACGTCGGCCAAACCCGCCGGCGCGGCAAGGCCCAGCCGCACGTCGTCGGAATCGATCAGCGCCGCCGACGCCACCGGAAGGTCCAGGCCGCGCGGGGCGTCGACCAGGCTGACCAGCGTTGCGTCCAGCGCGAGCAACATCTGACCCAGACCGATACCCGCCACTCGCATGTTGTCCGATTCTACTAGCCAGAACCCCCAACCTTGTCCAATCGGCCAACAAGATCAGGGTCCGCGCCGGGGATCATCGGCAGCATGGACGCGATCACCCAGGTACCGGTCCCGGCTAACGAGCCGGTCCACGACTATGCGCCGCAATCCCCCGAACGCGCTCGCCTGCTCGCCGAGTTGAGCGCCCTGGCCGACCACGCGGTCGACCTCCCGCACGTCATCGGCGGCGAGCACCGGATGGGTGCGGGTGATCGGGTCGACGTCGTCCAGCCGCACCGGCATGCCGCGAAGCTGGGCACCCTTACCAACGCCACGCACGCCGACGCGACGGCGGCGATCGACGCGGCGATGGCCGCGAAGAAAGACTGGGCGGCAATGCCTTTCGACGAGCGCGCCGCGGTGTTCCTGCGGGCCGCCGACCTGCTGGCCGGGCCGTGGCGCGAAAAGATCGCGGCCGCAACGATGCTCGGGCAATCAAAGTCCGCGTATCAGGCCGAGATCGACTCGCCGTGCGAGCAGGTCGACTTCTGGCGGTTCAACGTGGCGTTCGCCCGTCAGATCCTGGCGCAGCAGCCGATCAGTGGACCCGGCGAGTGGAACCGCAGCGACTACCGCCCGCTGGACGGCTTCGTCTACGCGATCACGCCGTTCAACTTCACCTCGATCGCCGGCAACCTGCCGACCGCGCCCGCGCTGATGGGCAACACCGTGGTGTGGAAGCCGTCGATCACCCAAACCCTGTCGGCATATCTGACGATGCAACTGCTCGAGGCGGCGGGCCTGCCGCCCGGCGTGATCAACCTGCTCACCGGCGACGGCTACGCGGTTTCCGATGTGGCCCTGGATGATCCCCGGCTGGCCGGCATCCACTTCACCGGGTCGACCGCCACCTTCCAGCACCTGTGGCAGCGGGTGGGCGCCAATATCGGCCGCTACCTCAGCTACCCGCGCCTGGTCGGCGAGACCGGCGGCAAGGACTTCGTCGTCGCGCACGCCTCGGCGCGGCCGGAGGTGTTGTGCACGGCGCTGATTCGCGGGGCCTTCGACTACCAGGGCCAGAAGTGCTCCGCCGCGTCACGGGTGTTCATCGCGC
Organism: Mycobacterium sp.; assembly: GCF_035506235.1. Taxonomy (GTDB): domain Bacteria; phylum Actinomycetota; class Actinomycetes; order Mycobacteriales; family Mycobacteriaceae; genus Mycobacterium. The sequence goes on along the minus strand of NZ_DATJPU010000216.1, from coordinate 51,671 downwards.
ACTCGGTGTGGCAGCGCATGGGCGACACCTTCCTGGGCGAGACCGCCGCGCTGCGCTACGGCGACATCACCGACCTCACCAACTTCGGCGGCGCGCTGATCGACAGGCGGGCCTTCCTCAAGAACGTCGACGCCATCGAGCGGGCGAAGGGCGCGCCCGGCGTCACGATCGCGGTCGGCGGCGAATACGACGACAGCGTCGGCTATTTCGTGCGGCCCACTGTGCTGCTGTCCGACGATCCGACCGACGAGTCCTTGGCGACGGAATATTTCGGCCCGGTCCTGTCGGCGCACGTCTACCCCGACGACCAGTACGAACAAGTCCTGGATGTCATCGACACCGGGTCACGCTACGCCCTGACCGGCGCCGTCGTCGCCGACGACCGAGCGGCCGTGCTGACCGCCCAGGACCGGCTGCGGTTCGCCGCAGGGAATTTCTACGTCAACGACAAGCCGACCGGCGCGGTGGTCGGTCGTCAGCCGTTCGGCGGCTCGCGCGGTTCCGGCACCAACGACAAGGCCGGTTCGGCGCTGAATCTGCTGCGCTGGACGTCGGCCCGCACGATCAAGGAGACGTTCGTTCCGGCCACCGACCACACCTACCCGCACATGGCGGCCGGCTGATGGCCGGATTGTTCGCCCACACCGTGCGCCCGGCGATCCTGGCGGCCGGCCGGTGGGAGGGATTGCGCCGCACGGCCGAGCGGATGCCGGTCACGCGCACGGTGGTCGGGCGGTTCGTACCTGGCGAGACGATCGATTGCGCGCTGGGCAGCGTTGCTGCGCTTCGTGATTCGGGCCGCCTCGTCAGCATTGACTACCTGGGCGAGGACGTCACCGACTCCGATGACGCCGACGCGGCCGTGCGGGTATACGTCGATCTGATCGGCAGGCTGGCCCAGTTCCGTGACGAGGGCGACGGGGTTCGGCCGCTGGAAGTGTCGCTGAAGCTGTCCGCGCTGGGGCGGGCGCTGGACCGCGACGGCGAGAAGATCGCCCGCGAGAACGCCTTTGCGATCTGCGACGCGGCGCGTCGGGCCGGTGTGTGGGTGACGGTGGACGCCGAGGACCACACCACCACCGATTCGACGCTGTCGATCGTGCGTGACCTGCGGGCCGACTTCCCATGGCTTGGAACGGTTCTCCAGGCCTACCTGCGCCGCACGCGCGGGGATTGCGAGGAATTCGCCGCGTCCGGCGCGCGGATCCGGTTGTGCAAGGGCGCCTACGACGAACCCGCGTCCGTGGCCTACCGGGACGACACCGAGGTCACCGACTCGTACCTGCGATGCCTTGCAGTGTTGATGGCGGGCAACGGGTATCCGATGGTGGCCTCGCACGATCCGGCGGTGATCGAGGCGGTTCCCGGTATGGCCCGCGAATCGGGGCGCGGCGTCGACGATTTCGAATATCAGATGCTTTATGGCATCCGCGAGGGGGAGCAGCGCCGGCTCGCCGGCTCCGGCGACCGCGTGCGGGTGTACGTGCCGTTCGGCACCCAGTGGTACGGGTACTTCGTGCGGCGGTTGGCCGAGCGACCGGCCAACCTGAAGTTCTTCCTGCGGGCGCTGGCGCACCGGGCGTGAACCCCGCACGCTCGAAGCCCACGTTGCACACGCGGGCTAAGACATCCCGTCGATCCCGTTGAGGCCGAGCAGCAGACCGCCGGTGCCGCCGGCGCCGGGCGTGCCGTTGGAAGTTCCCGGCCCGCTGTTGCCGCCGTTGCCGCCGCTACCGATCAGCACGGCATTGCCGCCCGGTCCGCCCTGGCTGCCTACCCCGTGAAAGGAAATCCCGCCGGCGCCGCCGGCGCCACCATTGCCGATCAGCCCCGCCTTGCCGCCGGCCCCGCCGGCTCCACCGACGAAGTTAAGGCCGACACCGCCGGTGCCGCCAGCGCCGCCGGAACCGGCGAGCATGCCGGCATTGCCGCCCGCCCCGCCGGCACCCCCGCCGTGATCGCCGTAGGCGCCAATGCCGCCGGTACCGCCGGAACCGAAGATGATGCCGCCATTGCCGCCGGCGCCCCCGGCTCCGCCGACGCCATTCGAACCCTGGGTGCTGAGACCGCCCGCACCGCCGGCGCCGCCCGACGCGAACAGGCCGCCGCTGCCGCCGGCGCCGCCGGCGCCACCGCCGAAGACGCCGCCCGTGCCACCGGTTCCGCCGGCTCCCGCCGCGCCGAACAATCCCGCCGTCCCGCCGGCCCCGCCGGCGCCCCCGAGGCCGCCGTTGCCGCCGACGCCGCCGGCTCCCGCCGCGCCGAACAATCCCGCGGCCCCGCCCGCCCCGCCGATACCGCCGGTAGCGCCCAGGCCACCCGCGCCGCCGGTCCCGGCGAAGCCGAACAGTCCGGAGGCGCCGCCGGCCCCGCCGGTCCCCCCGGTGTTGCCCCCTGAGAACCCGCCGGTGCCACCGTTGCCCCCGTTGCCGACCAAGATGCCACCGTGCCCGCCGGCTCCGCCAGCGCCGGCCGTGCCCGCTGAGATCCCACCGTCTCCGCCGGCACCGCCGTTGCCGAATAGTCCGGCGGCTCCGCCGGACCCGCCGTTCTGGCCGATGCCGCCCGACCCGCCCGCCCCGCCGTTGCCGAACAATATTCCGCCGGCCCCGCCGTTCGCCCCGGTACCCGGGGCGCCGTTGGCGCCGTTGCCGATCAACGGGCGACCCAATACCGCCAAGGTCGGCGCGTTGATCTGGTCGAGCACCTCCTGCAGGGGCGAAACGCTCGCGGCCTCGGTACTCGCATACGCGTTCACGCCCGCGTTGAGCGCCTGCACGAACTGGTCATGATATGACGCGGCCTGGGCGCTGAGAGCCTGGTAGTCCTGGGCGTGGCCGCCGAACACCGCCGCGATCGCCGCCGACACCTCATCGGCGCCCGCGGCCACCACGCCTATCGTCGGCGCCGCCGCCGACGCGTTGGCCGCGGTGAGTGCCGAACCGATACTCGCCAAATCCGTTGCGACCGCGGTCAATGTCTCCGGGGCTGTGATGAGAAAGGACGCCTGGCACCCCTCGATGCGTCATGGCCAATAAGCCATGCCGACCGAGCCGTCGTCCCGCCGACTTCGACCAGCCGGCAGGAGCACTGTACCGCGATCCGTGGAAAGCGAACACCGCGCGGGCCCGGCGCGCCAAGTAGATTCGCGCCATGCATGTCAAGCAGCTGTTGGCCGGATCCGCCGTCGCCGCTGCGCTGGGGGTGGTTGCACTCGGTATCGGCGTCGGCGTGGCACACGCCGACCCGCCACCACCTCCGGCGCCCGGGCAACCATGGGGCCCGCCGCCGCCGCCGTCGCCTGAGCCCCAGCCGTGGTCGCCGCCCGTGGAGTTCCCGATCCCGGTGCCACCGGCGGGCTAGCGATCGGAGTCGCGGGCGTAGCGTCTCGGCTATGAGCCTGGTTATCGACGAGATGCCCGACCTCGGTATCACCCGGCTTTCGCGCTGGATCTTCAACTGTTACGTCCTGCGAAGCGGTGACGGCGCGGTGGTGGTCGACGCCGGATTGCCGCGGGTCGCCAGCGATCTCTCAGCCGTCCTGGATCGCCTCGGCGGAACCCTGCACGCCGTGGTGGCGACCCACGGACACAGCGACCACGTCGCCGGTGCGGCGGAGTTGGCCATGCGTCACGGCGCGCCAATCTGGTTGCCCGAGAACACACTTACCTACCTCGACGGGGTGAAACCGCGCACCCCGACCCCGGCCCGGGCCGCGCGTATCTGGCCCACCATGATCGACCAGCCGCTGGATCGACTCGGCGTGACCGGGCTCCTCAGCGGTGCCCGGGTGGCCGGATACGGCACGCCGGCCGGTATGCGCTGGACCGGACCACCCCCTGGCGGTGGCCTTGCCGATGGCCAGCCGCTGCCCGGCGCCCCGGATTGGGCCGTGGTCAATGCGAGCGGACACACCGATGACAGCATCGCGCTGTGGAATCCGACGACGCGCACGCTGCTGTCGGGTGACGCCGTGCTGACAGTTCGCGGCAAGGTATGGCACACACCGGAAATCGTCGACGCGGTCAGCGCCGCCGTCACCCGCAAGCAACTTGAAGAACTACCGGTCGCCCACCTGCTGCCGGGCCATGGCAGACCGGTTCACGCCGGCGATACCGTGTGGCCCGAGCAACGCCGATGAATTCCAGCGGTATTCCGCAGTGCGGCCACTGAGATCGGACTGGGCCGGGCTAGGGTCGGGCCCCGTTGAGCCGGTCTGCGGTATGACGCAATTCGTCGATGTAGCGCTGCCGCTGCGGCCGTGAAACCGCCGGCCGGAACGGTCCGATCTGCAATTCCCATCGCGCGGTGCCGTCGCTGTCGAAGACGGGCGCGGTCAGCACGCTGACCGGCAATTCATCATCGATGGCCAGCTGCTCGGGTTCATACGCGGTGCCGTTGAGGCTACCCAGCAGTGCTACGACCCGGTTGCGCAGTTGCGCGCTGCTGGGGTCCTCCGACAGGAAGCTCACAACGTCGGCGATTACATCGACCGTTTCGACGGCGGCTCCGGCACCCCATACACCGATTCCGGTTTCCCGGATCACCTCGAGCGTGCGCCGTAACCGTTTGATTTCCTTGGGTTTTCCGCGCCCGAGCCAGTCGCGCTGCGCGGTCTTGTCGGCGTGGGCGATGATCGACGCGCCGGCCGGCGGCGCCAGCGGCAGCCGCGTACCGGAGGAGATGCCGGCGGGAACGTGGCCGCGAAGCGCGGTGACCGCGACGATGATCAACTGTCGGCGATGGACCGTACTCAGGCCGACCGCGCAGCCGACGCTGTCGGCGAGGCGTTCGAGCTCGGCGTCCACCACGTTGGGGCGAGGCAGAGCGGGCCGGGCCCGCTCGCTGATCGCGATCAGGCCCGGACCCAGGCGGTAGGTCAGATCGGGTAGACGAGTGACCCAGCCCTGGTCATCGAGCGCGGCGAGAATGGCGCCCACGGTCGATCTGCTGAGGCCGAGGCCGTCGGCGATCTGCGCCGAGGACTGCGGCCGCTCGCGGAGGGTCAGGAACTCGACGACCGAGATCACCCGCAGCGTCGGCGGGGACGGCGACCCGGCGCGGGGCTTGCCAGTCTGCATGGCCTCTCCGTACAGTGAACTGCCTAGGCGGATAATCGCACTATGCTATACGAATAATCGCATCGAGGACTGAAGTGAACCCAATGGCATTGCCCCGGGCCGACATCGAGGGCATCGATTTCGCGCTGGACGACCAGCCCGATCTGCACGAGGTGCTGGCGGGCCTGCGGCGGCGTCGTGATCATGCGATCGTGCCGTTCGCGGGCGCCAAAGCGGTCCTGCTGTTGACCCAGGAGCTGGTGGCTGCCGGATTCCGCGACGAGGAGACTTTCCCGTCGTGGGCCGCGTATTCGTTGACCACGAAACCGGTGTGGGGACACACCATTCAGTGCATGACCGGCAGGGAACACCGCGTCAACCGCGCGATCGTGTCGACCCCGCTGCGCCGTAGCTTCGTAGACCGCTACGCCGAGCCGATCATCGCGCCGGTCATCGACGAGTTGATCGACCGGTTTGCGTCTCGGGGCCGGGCGGACCTGGTTTCCGAGTTCACCCAACGGTTCTCGCTGCTGATCAACAACCGGATGCTCGGGATTCCCATCAAGGACGAAGACACGGTCTACGGGTGGGCTCAGGGCCTGTTGCACTACGCCATCGATCCGGCGGAGGCCACACGGTGCGCCCGGGAGCTTTCGGAGTACGTGTTGCCGATCATCGCGGCGCGCCGGCGCGAGCCCGGCGACGACATGATTTCGCGCATCGTCACGGAAACCACCGACGACGGCGAGCGACTCGGTGACGAGCAGGTGTTGTCGTTCGTGCGGCTGCTGTACCCGGTGGGGGCCGACACCACGATGCTGGCGATGGGCAACGTGCTGGCCGCGCTGCTCACCCACCCGGGGCAGCTGGCGCTGTTGCGCTCCGACGTCGACGAACACCTGCCGTGGGCGATATGGGAGGCGCTGCGCTGGGAGCCGCCGGTGGGTCTGCTGCCCCGGGTTTGCCCGCAGGCGGTCGCCTGGCGCGGCATCAACATCCCGGCCCGGACGCCGATGATCTTCGCGATCAACGCCGCCAACCGGGATCCGGCCGTCTACCCGGACCCGCACACATTCGACATCACCCGGCGCGCGACGCCGCTCGTCGCGTTCGGCCAGGGCCCACACAGCTGCATTGGAAACTGGCTGGCATTTACCGAACTCGTCACGGCGCTGCGTGCCCTACTGGACAGGCTCCCGAACCTGCGCCTGGCCGCGGGGGCGGCGGAAGGCGCGCGGATCACCAGTCAGACGGTGACGACGCTGCGCGGCCCCGACTCGCTTCCGGTCTACTTCGACCCGGCCTGACCAAGAGTTGCCTAGCCTGCTGCGCGCCTATTTCTGGGGCGGTCCCGGGCGAATCCGCGGACCACGTGAGCGCGCACGAATTCCGCCGCCACCTCGGGGTCGTCCATGTCCAGCGTCGACGACGGCGTGCTGAAGAGCGAAAAGAGTATGCGCGCAAACCATTCTCCGGCGGCCTCGACGTCGAGGTCCTTGCGGACCTCGCCGGTGAGCCTGGCGGCGGAAAGGTAGGGCGCGAAGAAATCGACGCACTCGCGCAGCAGCACCGCGGCGTCCTTGGTCAGCAGCAGGCTGATCGCGTCCTCATCAAAGTACTTCTCGGAGGCGATGACCCGCCGCGCCTGGGTCACGAACACCGCAGCGCGGCTCAGCTTGTCCTCCAGCGAGCTGCCCTGGTCCATCGCCTTGGACATCTCGCGGTAGAACCGCTCGGAGGCGTGTTCGGCGCACGCCTCGATGATGGCGGCCTTGTCGCTGAAGTACTCGTAGACGGTGCTGCGCGAAACGCCGGCCGTCCGGGCGATGTCGACGATCGTCGCCTTCTGCAGCCCCTGTCTGCGGAAGCAGGCATACGCGGACTCCACGATGAGCTCGCGGGTGTCGGTCGCCGGGGTGAAAGCCGAGGCCTGAGTCACGGCACCAGCGCCCCCCTGGGCACCAGCCCGGCGTCGGCTGCGGCGTAGGCGGCATTGACGTCGGCGAGATGTAACGGCCTGGGCATCAGCCGGCCGAACGGAAAGTCGGTGTGCTGCAAAAAGGACAGGCCGACCGCCAGCGTGGCCGGGTCGTAGAGCATGACGCCGCGCACGGACTTGTTGCCGTAGACCAGGACGCTCGGGTCGAGCTCGAACGTGCGCCCCATCCCGATATTGCCGACCTCGAGCAGCGTGCCACCGTTGTTGAGAAAGCCGACACCGTCGGGGATGACGCCCGGCACCCCGACGACCTCGAGCGCCCAGTCGGCGCCGATGCCGTCGGTGTGCCGGCGGACCCGCTCCGTCACCTCGAAAGTGGAGATGCCGCTGGCGTCGATGCAGACGGTGGCGCCGAGATCGGACGCGACATCGAGCCTTTCAGCGATCTTGTCGATGACGATGACTTCAGCCGCACCCGCGGTGCGCGCCACGGCGGCGGCGTTGATGCCCAGCCCACCCGCGCCCTGGATGACGACCGTGTCGCCCAGGCGCACATCACGCAGCGCGAACAAGACCTGGGCCAAGGCGCAATTCAGCGGGGCGACGGCTTCGTCGGGGAGGTCCTCGGGCACCTTGTACAACGGCTGCCGCCGGCTGGTGTAGTAGTACTCGCCGTGCGCGGCGACGAAGTGCGGCTCCTGCTCGTGGGTCCGGTATTCGCCGGCCATCAGGTTCTGGCACGCGTGGGAGCGGCCCCGCGCGCAGGCGTGGCACTGCCCGCAGGTCCAGAAGTACGGGGTGACGACGCGATCGCCGGCGGCGAGCGGCTTGCCGGTCGCGTCGGTGGTCAGCCCCTCGCCGAGTTCGGCTATCTCGCCGACCATTTCGTGGCCCAGGGCGAAGGGGCACGGCAATGGCAGCTCGCCGCGAAAGATGTGCAGGTCGGATCCGCAGATCCCGGCCATCCGCAGCTTGAGCGCCGCGGTTCCCGGCGCGGGCGCGGTGAGCGGGAATTCGGCCAGCTCGATCGGCCCCCCGGGCGCGGTCAACACCGCGAGCTTGGGCATGGGTCCCCCTCAGTCCGCTGGCGCGAGGATAAGTCCGCTGGTGGGCACGCCGGTTCCCGACGTGACGAGCACGTGCTCGACGCCCTCGACCTGGTTGGGGGAGGTCCCGCGCACCTGCCGCACGCCCTCGGTGATGCCGTTCATGCCGTGGATGTACGCCTCGCCGAGCAGCCCGCCGTTGGTGTTGATCGGAAATTCCCCGCCGAGCGACAGCCGCTCGACGGTGGCGAAGTCCTTGGCCTCACCGCGCCCGCAGAAGCCGAGCTCCTCGAGCTGCGTGAACACGAACGGCGTGAAATGGTCGTAGATGAAGGCGGTTTGGATGTCTTGGGGCTTGAGGCCCGAATCGCGCCACAGCTGGTTGGCGACTACCCCCATCTCCGGGAGACCGGTGATGTCCTCGCGGTAGTAGCTGGTCATCATCTCGCCCTCGCGGGCCGCGCCCTGGGCGGCCGCGGTGATCACCGCCGGCGGCTGCCGAAGATCCCGGGCGCGTTCGGCGCTGGTCACCACCAGAGCGACCCCGCCGTCGCTCTCCTGGCAGCAATCCAGCAGGCGCAGCACGGGTTCGATGATCCAGCGCGAATTCTGGTGGTCCTCCAGCGTGATCGGGCGCCGGTAGAACCAGGCGTCGGGATTGTTCGCCGCGTGCGCCCGGTCGACGACGGCGATGCGGCCGAAGTCCTCGTTGGTCACCCCGTAGGTCGACATGTAGCGCTGGGCGTGCAGCGCGACCCAGGCCGCGGGGGTGAGCAGCCCGAACGGCGCGTAATGCGCCATGAACAGCGGGGTCTCGGCGCTGGTGCGTCCGCTGCCGCCGAACCGCATGCCGGACCGCTCATTGAACGCGCGGTAGCACACCACCACATCGGCAACGCCGGTCGCGACGGCCATCGCCGCGTGCACCACCGTGCCGGCCGCCGCACCACCGCCGTGCGGCACCCGGGAGAAGAAGCTCAGGTCGCCGATGCCGACGCTGCGCGCCACGTCGATCTCGTCGCTGGCGTCCATGGTGAAGGTGACCATGCCCTCGACGTCACCGGGTGCCAGGCCGGCATCGTCTAGCGCGGCACTGACTGCCTCACAAGCCAATTGGAGCTCGCTACGCCCGGACTCCTTGGAGAACTCGGTCTGGCCGATCCCGACGATGGCGCAGCTGCCGGGCAGCGAGGAGCTCACGCGCCGGCCCCGTCGAGCAGGCTGAGCACCGCGGTGCCGGAGACGTGGTCGCCGAGGCTGTTGGAGCCCCTGAACGTCACCTCGACGAAGTTCTCCCCGTCCGAACCTTCGGTTTTAGAAGTCACGCTGCCGGTGAAGCGCAGCGGGTCATCGGGGAAGCACGGCACGCCGAGGCGGATCGACAGGTTCTTCACCATCGCCTCGGGTCCGGCCCAGTCGGTGAGGAAGCGCACGCAATACCCGTTGGTGGTCAGGATGTTCATGAACAGGTTCGGGGAGCCCTGCTTGTTGGCGTAGTCGCGGTCGTGGTGCACCGGCATGAAGTCCCGCGAGGCGATCGCGCCGGCGACGATCATCGTTGTGGTGATGGGGATTTCGAGGGTGGTCACCTCGTCCCCGACATCGATGTCGGCCCACTTGAGTGTCGAGCGGGGCTTGGCTGCTGTCATAGGGTCATCGGTTTCCTTCCGGATAGGTGCTGCCGATACCGGCCAGCTGGGCACTGGCGGGACCGAGGGTGAGCTCGTTGTGTTTGGCCCACAGGAAGTAGCGGTGCAGCGGATAGGTGACGTCGATCCCGATGCCGCCGTGGACGTGTTGGGTGGTGGCGGCGACCCGGGCGCCGGCCTCGGCGGCCCAGAACTTCGCGATGCGGGCCGCCCGCCGGGCCTCTTCCAAGGGCCGTCCCCGCGCGACGAGCCAGGCCGCATGCCAGGTGGTCCACCGGATCGCCTCGACGTCGATGAAGGCGTCGGCCATCCGCTGCTGCACCGCCTGAAAGCTGCCGATAGGTCGCCCGAATTGCTCACGCCCGCTGGTGTAGTCGGCCGCGATGCGCAACGCCCGGTCGGAGACGCCGAGCTGGATCGCGCACAGGCCGACCAGGGCGCGCGTGTAGAGCGACTCGATCGGCCCGTCGAGCCGGTCGTCCTCGGAAACTGTTGCGCCGTTGAGGAATACGTCCGCGTGCGGTTCTCCGTTGGTGGTCGCGACCGGCCGGACCTCGATGCCGTGGGCGTCGGTGGGCAGCAGGAACAGCCTCGCACCACCGTCGTCGGTAGCGGCCGGAACCACAATGGTGTCGGCGATTTGGGCGGCCGGCACCAGCTCCTTGGCACCGTCCAGCCGCCAGTTCGGGCCGTCACGGCGCGCGGTACAAGACGGCCTCAGCGGGTCGGAGCGGCCCGGCTCTTGCAGGCCCGCGCTCAGGATGCGGGTTCCCGCGATGACGCCCGGCAAAAACCGTCGCCGTTGCTCCGGGGTGCCGTGCCGGGCGATCGGGTCGGCGCCGAGCACCAGCGTCGCATACGCGGGCACCGGCGCGACGCTCCAGCCCACCTCGGCCAGCAGCACCCCGAGTTCCACGAAGCCGCCGCCTGTCCCGCCGACCGCCTCCGGCAGCGCCGTGCCCAACAGGTCGGCGGCCGCGAGCTCCCGCCACAGCGCCGCGTCAAACCGGGTCTCGCCCGCCTCCAGTTCGGTCAGCCGTTCGGGGGTGGCCCGGCGCTCGAAGATCTCGCGGGCGAGTTCGGCGATCGCCTCCTGCTCTTCGGTGAAGGTGAAATCCATTGTGCCACCTACTGACGAGGCCGGAACTGGTGCAGCACCAGGTCGTTATCGAAAGCCTGGTAGTAGACCTCGACCGGCATCCCGACCGTGACGTCGGCCGGGTCGATGCCGCACAGATTCGACACCAGCCGCACCCCTTCGTCGAGCTGGACCAGCGCCACGATGTACGGATAGTCGAAGAAGGGGAAGCGGGGTTCGTGCGGCATCACGTAGCTGTAGACGGTGCCGCGACCCGACGACTCGATCTCCTCCCACTGCAGGGAGCGGCATTTCGGACACATGGGCCGCGGCGGGTGGCGCAGCGCCCCGCAACCGCTGCACCGCTGGATCAGCAGCTTGTGCTCGCGCAGCCCGCTCCAGAAGAATTCGGTGTCCGGACTGATCGCCGGCGCCAGGCGGGGGGCCATCAGCGCGCCGGCCTGAATCGCAGCACGCGGAACCGCTGTCGCCCCAGCACCTCGCCGTTCTGGTCGGTGTAGGTGATCACCCAGGTCAAAAAGAAGCCGGTGCCCAGCGCCGTCTTCTTCTCGTCGGAGACGTCCTCGAACACCGACGTCGCGCTGATGACATCGCCCAGCCGGGGATAGCGTTCGATCTCGAACTCCGAGTTGGTCGCCACCGTGCTGGTGTACCCGGCCTCGTCGAGGAATGCCGTTGGGTTGCTGAGGATTTCGACGGGAGCGCCGCCCCGGTCGCCGATACCATCCAGCTTCGGGGACGGCATCGTCCAGGTCTGCAGCATGACCGGCGGCGACACGATGCCGCCGAACCGCGACGACGCCGCGAACTCCGGATCGAGGTAGACGGGGTTCATGTCGTCGAGCGCGTGGGCCCAGTGCCGGATCATCGGCTGGTTGACCGGATCCGGTGCCACCGAGGGCTTTCCGGTCCCGCCGGTGGGCTTGCCGACGAGCTCGCGCAGCTTCGCAAGCACCTCGGAGTCTTGATCGGTCACGATCCTCCTGATTTGTCTGGGGCCCGAAGGTCTCGGGGTGCCCTCGGCATGCCCAATCCGGCCATGGCAATGATGTCACGCTGAATCTCGTTGGCGCCGCCCCCGAACGTGTTGATGACCGCCCAGCGATATGCGGATTCCAGGGCGCCGCGCAAGGGTGCATCGTCGCCGCGGCGGACCCCGTTGCCGTCGAGCACTTCCAGCAGCTGACGGGCGACCTGCTGGGTGAGCTCGGTGCCGAAAACCTTGGCGGCCGACGCTTCTCCCATGTTCAGCGCGCCCTTGGTCATGGCCGCGTTGACTCGCGCGTTGACGAGTTTGTACGCGGCGACCTGCGCTTCGACCCGGGCCAGCGCGAGCCGCACCCATGGCCGGTCGATGACGCGCCCGCCGTCGAGCTCGGTGGCGGTGGCCCAGTCCAGGGTCTTCTCGAACAGCGGCTCGAGCGCGCCGAGGTTGCCCAGGGCGGCGCGTTCGAAGTTCAACTGGGTGGTGATCAGTTGCCACCCGTGGTTTTCGCCGGCCACGATCGCGCTCGCCGGGACACGCACGTCGTCGTAGAACGTGTAGAAGGTGGAGATGCCCGGCATGGTGTGCAGCGGCTGCCAGGAGAGTCCGGGCGACGAGGTCGGCACGATGAAGATGGAAATGCCCTTGTGCTTCTTCGCGTTCGGATCGGTGCGTGCCGCCAGCCAGATGTAGTCGGCGTACGCGGCGCCGCTGGTGAACATCTTCTGGCCGTTGATCACGTAATCCGGGCCGTCGCGCACCGCCGTGGTCCGCAGCGACGCCAGGTCGCTGCCCGCCCCGGGCTCCGAGTAGCCGATCGCGAACTCCACGCTGCCGTCGAGGATCGCCGGCAGAAACGTCCGCTTCTGCTCCTCGGTGCCGTACTGCATGAGCGTCGGCCCGACGGTGTTGAGCGTCACCAGCGGGATCGGGGCGCCGACCCGCTGCGCCTCCTCGGCGAAGATGAACTGCTCGATCGCCGAGAATCCCCGTCCGCCATACTCTTTGGGCCAACCGACACCCAGCAGCTTGGCCGCAGCCAGGGCGCGTACGCATTCGCGCACCTCGGGGCCGCCCTCCATGCGTGCACCGAGCGCCATGGTGCGTTCGGGCGTCATCACCTTCTCCAACGCGGCGCGGATCTCGGCGCGCAGCCGCTGTTGCCCGGGCGTGTAGTCGAGTTCCATCACCCCGCCGTCCCGAGCCGCACCGGCATCCGCTTGACGCCGGGCACCATCGTGGCGCGCATCCGGTCGACCGCGCCGACCAGCTCCAGCCTGGGGAACCGCCGCAGCAGCTCGTCGAACATGACCGTGGCCTCCAGTCGTGCCAATTGCGCACCGACGCAAGAGTGTTCACCGCAGCCGAACGCGATGTGCGGATTCGGGTGGCGGGTCACCTCGAACTCCTCGGAGTCCACGCCGAAGATGTCCTCGTCGCGGTTGGCCGACCCGTACAGCATCACCACCGTGTCGCCTTCGGCGATCAGCTGCCCGCGAATCTCGACGTCGGCCGTTGCGGTGCGCGCCATGTGCACCACCGGGCTGTTCCAGCGCAACATCTCCTCGACCGCGCCCGGGATCAGCGACCGGTCCTCGACCAGCAGCCGGCACTGGTCGGGGTGCGCGATCAGCGCCAAGGTGCCCAAAGCGATGAGGTTGCGGGTGGTTTCGTTGCCGGCGACCAGCAGCAGGAACGCGAAGTTCAGCAGGTCCTCATCGGTGAGGCGGACCCCGTCGATCTCCGCTCCGGCCAGAACCGACAGCAGGTCGTCGCGGGCGTCGACGCGCCGGGCCGCGATCAGCTTCTGGAAGTACTCGAACAGCTGCCCCATGGCCACCAGCGGGTCGAGCTCGATCTCCGGGTCGGCGGTCCCGGTGGCGGCGTCCGACCAGGCCCGGAATTGCTCCCAGTCGTCGGGCGGGGCGCCGATGAGCTCGGCGATCATCCGGGTGGGCAGCGGCGCGGCGATCTCCTCGGCGAACTCGTGGGCGGAGTCGGGCTGGACGCCGTCGAGGATGCCCCGCACGATCTCGCGGATCTTCGGCTCCAACACGGCCACCCGCCGCCGGGTGAACCCCGAGTTGATCAGCTTGCGCATCTGCCGGTGCCGCGGCGGGTCGGTGAAGATCAGGCTGCCCGGCTGGACCGGGCTCGGCATGTTCGGGTCGGGGATGGTGATGCCCCGGGTGGACGAGAACAGCGCCGGGTTGCCCGACACGAAACGGATGTCCTCGTACTTCAGCAGCGCCCAGAAGTTGGTGACGTCGTTCCAGCACACCGGCGACGCCGCGCGCAACTCCCGGTACGCCGGGTACGGGTCGCCGGCGTAGAAGTCGGGGGAGTGCAACAGAGAAGCGGGAAAAGTAGTCCGCACGGCCGGCCTCCCTGAACGGCGATCCGACACATCGAGGCAATGTGTCTTGCGACGTTGTGTCTACTCTGGCATGGCCGCGGCTGTCAACACGTTCGCAACGCCATGAAATAGAGGGAAATTCGCCGTATTGATGATTGACGGCGGGGACGCGGGGGGTGAACACTGGCTCTCTAGATGACCGACATTCGGGTAAGGACGCACATGGCCGAGCTGCAACCTCCGGGACCACTTGCCGACTCCTACCAGCTCTACATCGACGGCAGCTGGGTCGAACCGGAGGGCGGTCGCTACGACGACATCGACCCCGCCACCGAACAGACCATCGCCGCCGCGCCCGACGCCAGCGTCGCGCAGGTCGGCGAGGCGATCGCCGCGGCGCGCCGGGCCTTCGACAGTGGGCCGTGGGCGACCACCGGCCCCGAAGAGCGGGCCGCCTGCCTCAACCAACTCGGCGAAGCCCTGGGCAGGCACGCCGACGAGTTCTTCGCGCTGTCGCAGGCGGAGTGGGGCTGCGTCGAAAACGAGCGGATGATGCAGATCGACGGCGCCGGATACATGTCCATGCACGCGGCCCAGCTCGCCACCAAGTTGACCGACGAGCCGGTCAGCGGCGTCGGCGCGGGAACGACGCTGCTGCGGCGCGAGCCGCTCGGCGTCGTATCCATCCTGACGCCGTGGAACTTCCCGCACTGCCTCAACGTCATGAAGGTGAACAACGCCTTGGCGGCCGGCAATACCGTCGTGCTCAAGCCCTCGCCGCTGACGCCGCTCGCAGGGCTGGCGCTCGCGCGCGTCATCGACGAGGAGACCGACATCCCGCGCGGGGTGGTCAACGTCGTCACGCCGTCGGGACTCGAGGCCGCGCGGCTGCTCACCACCGACCCGCGCGTCGACATGGTCAGCTTCACCGGCAGCTCGGCCGTCGGCTGCGAGGTCATGCGCGCCGCGGGCGACGCCATGAAGCGGCTGTTGCTGGAGTGCGGCGGAAAGTCGGCGAGCATCGTGCTCGACGACGCGCAGGTGACCGACGAGATGCTGCGGCAGATGCTGTTCGACTGCTGCTCGCTGCACGCCGGGCAGGCCTGCATCCTGCACAGCCGGCTCCTGGTTCCCGACTCGCTGCACGACGACCTCGTCGACCGGCTCGTCGCGCTCGCCCGCGACGTGAAAGTCGGCGACCCCAGGGACCCCGGGGCGCAGATGGGGCCGCTGATCAGCGCGGCGCAGCGGGACCGCGTCCAGGCCCACGTCGACGGGGCGGTCAACGACGGGGCCAAGCTCGCGACCGGCGGCGGCCGTCCGGCCGGCCTGGACGTAGGGTTCTACTTCGAGCCGACGATCCTCACCGACGTCGACCCGGATTCGACGATCGCCCAGGAGGAAGTCTTCGGGCCCGTGCTGTCGGTGCTGCGCTACTCCGACGACGACGACGCGATCGCGATCGCCAACAACTCGCGCTACGGGCTCTCCGGGGCCGTGTGGGCAGCCGACGTGGAACGGGCCGTCGGCGTAGCACGGCGCATCCGCACCGGCCAGGTCGCGGTCAACGGCGTCGGCCCCGGTGACGCGCCGTTCGGCGGCTTCAAGCTGAGCGGGTTCGGCCGGGAGAGCGGCGGAGTCGTCGGCCTGCACCAGTACATGGAGATGAAGGCCATCGGGATTCCCGCATGACGGGTCCCCTCGCCGGGATCCACGTCGTCGAATTCGCCCACGAGATTGCGGGCCCTTACGCCGCAAAGCTTTTCGCCGACCTCGGCGCCGCGGTCACCAAGATCGAGCCTCCCGCCGGCGACCCGCTGCGCCGCTGGGGCCCGTTCCCCGGCGGGGTTCGCGACCCGCAGCGCTGCGGCCTGTTCGAGTACCTCAACGCCGGAAAACGCGCCGCCACACTGGATTTGGCCCGGCCCGACGACCTGGCGGCCGCCCGCGAGCTGATCGCGGGGGCGCAGGTGGTGGTCGAGGATTTCGGGCCCGGGACGCTGGAGGGCTGGGGACTGGACCCCGACACCCTGGGCCGGCTCAACCCGAACCTGGTGCTGCTTCGCATTTCCGCCTTCGGCCAGACCGGGCCGTGGCGCCATCGGCCGGCCACGCCGCTGACCCTGCAGGCGGCATCGGGGTGGATCAGCGCCAGGGACCCGGGGCGCCCACCGGTCCAGGTCGGCGCCCGCATCTCGGAGTACGTCGCGGGCGGCTACGCCGCGCTGGGTGCGCTGACCGCGCTGCGGCTGGGACCCGCCGGCGGTGTCAGGCAGGTCGACGTCTCCCAGTTGGAAGCGCTGCTGTCGACGCTGCCGTACCCGATGCTGATGGCGCAGCGGATGCAGCGCCTGGGCCTGCCCGCGAACCTGAGGTCGGCCCCGATGCTGGGGGTCGTGCGGGCCGCCGACGGGTGGGTCGGGATCAACTGCCTGACCGGCCAGCACTGGCTCGACGTGTGCGCGATGCTCGGCCTGCCCGAGTACGGCGAGCAGCAGCTCGCGATCATGATGGGCGGCCCCGAGCGGGACGAATTCTTCGCGAAGGCGCGACCGTTGCTCGCCGCGCAGACCGTCTCCGAGATCGTGGAACTCGGCCAGGCGCTGCGCATTCCGGCCGCCCCGGTCAACGACGGCGCCACCGTGCTGGACTGTCCGCAGTACGCCAAGCGGGGATTCTTCATCGATGGCGGCGGATTTCAACGTCCCGGCACGCCGTTCCGGTTGGGCGCGAGCGTAACGCCACGGCGAAATTCCGCGCCGGAAATCACCATGGCGTCACACTCGCGGCCGGAACCCTTTGGGGGACTAAAGGTGCTCGATCTGACCACGTTCTGGGCCGGGGCGTATCTCACCTGCTACCTGGGCGCGTTCGGCGCCGACATCGTCAAGGTCGAGTCGATCCAGCGGCCGGACGGGCATCGCTATTCGGGCGCGTTCGCCTACGAGGGCGACGACTGGTACGAGCGCAGCCCCATTTGGCAGGGCACCAACCTCAACAAGCGCGGTCTCACGCTCGACCTGACCACGCAGCGGGGCCTGGACATCGCCCGCCGGCTGGCCGCGCGGGCCGACGTCGTCGTGGAGAACTTCTCACCGCGAGTGGTCGAGCAGTTCGGCTTGGACTACGACTCGCTGGTGGCGCTGAAGCCCGACGTGATCGCCGTGCGGATGCCGGGATACGGGCTGCACGGCCCCTGGCGTGACTACGTCGGCTGGGCGCTGAACTTCGAGCAGACCTCGGGGATGTCGGCGGTCACCGGTTACGCCGACGGGCCGCCGTGCAACCCGCAGGGGCCGGCCGATCCGATCGTCGGCGTGCACGCCGGGGTCGCGCTGCTGGCCGCGCTCGAGCACCGGAGCCGCACCGGGGAGGGCCAGCTCATCGAGATCGCCCAGATCGAGGTCGCTGCGTGCGTGACTGCCGAGCCGGTGATCGAGTACTCGATGAACGGCGTCGTGCGCGCGCGGGAGGGCAATCGCCGGCGTGGTTACCTGCAGGGCGTCTACCCGACGAACGCGGAAGGAGTATGGGTGGCGCTGTCACTGCCCGAGGACCCGGACGTCGACCACGACGCATTCGACGACTCGGTTGCCGCCTGGACCCGCACCCAGGCGCCGGAGGCGATCGTGGAAACCCTTGCTGCCCAGGGCATCCCGGCCGAAGAGGTGATCGCCGGTGACCGGATGTATGACATGGCTCAGCTCGACGCGCGCGGATATTACGAGGAGCTCGTACATCCCGTCACCGGAGCGCACCGCTATCCCGGGTGGCCGTTTCGCATCACCCCCGGCCCGGCGCGCCACCACCGCAGCGCCCCGCCGACGCTGGGCCGGCACAACGACGAGATCCTGCGCGGGCTCGGCCTTTCCGACGACGAGCTGGCCGCCCTGCGCGCCGAGCGGGTCATCGGCGAGCGGCCGCTGAACGCGTAGCCGCCCGGCTTTGTGATAGCGCCCGCGATACCGCTTTCGCCAACCGTCAACGGTCCTGGAGACAGCCCGGTGCGCCTTTGGTAAACGGCTCGCCACATGAAAGGCTGCTGGGCATGGTCATCGAGATCGCTCGCCCCAAGCTCGAAGGCAACATCGCGGTCGGCGAGGACCGCCAAATCGGTTTCGCCGAGTTCGGCGCCCCCTGGGGTCGCGCGGTCTTCTGGTTGCACGGAACTCCCGGCGCCCGCCGGCAGATCCCGATCGAGGCCCGGGTCTACGCCGAACAGCACAACATCCGCCTGATCGGGATCGACCGGCCGGGCATCGGCTCGTCGACGCCCCACCGGTACGAGAACATTCGGGCCTTCGGCGAAGACTTGCGCACGATCGCCGACACGCTGGGCATCGACAAGATGGCCGTCATCGGCCTGTCCGGCGGCGGCCCCTACGCGCTCGCGTCCGCCGCGGTGATGCCCGATCGCGTGGTGGCGGCCGGCGTGCTCGGCGGCGTGGCGCCCTTCCTCGGCGAGGAGGGGATCACCAGCGGTCTGATGAACCTGGGTAAGCGGGCGGCGCCGCTGCTGCGGCTGGGGGGCGACCCGCTGCGCATCGGCGCGAGCCTGGTGATCCGGATGATCCGTCCGGTCGCGAATCCCGCGCTGTATCTGTATGCCGCGGTGTCGCCGGAGGCCGACCGGCGGCTGCTCACCCGGCCCGAGTTCGCCGCCATGTTCCTCGACGACCTGCTCAACGGCAGCCGCAAGCAATTGGCGGCCCCCTTCAACGACATCATCCTGTTCACTCAGGACTGGGGCTTCCGGCTCGACGAGGTCAAGGTCCCGGTCCGCTGGTGGCACGGCGACAGCGACCACATCGTTCCCTTCGCCCACGGTGAGCACGTCGTCTCCATGCTGCCCGACGCCGAGCTGTTCGTGCTGCCCGGCGAAAGCCATCTCGCCGGGCTGGGCCGCGGCGAGGAGATCCTGTCCACCCTGATGAAGATCTGGGACGAGGGGGCCTGACGGCGCCGGGTAACCTGCAGACGTGCTGCTCGCGTCGCTCAATCCCTCGGCCGTCACCACCACCGACATCGCCGACGCAGTGCGGATCGACGGGGCGACGCTCAGCCGCAGCGACTTGGTCGGCGCCGCGACGTCGGTGGCCGAGCGGGTCGCCGGCGCGAACCGGGTCGCGATCCTGGCCACGCCGACCGCGTCCACCGTGCTGGCCGTCACCGGTTGCCTGACCGCCGGCGTGCCCTTCGTGCCGGTGCCCTCCGATGTCGGAGTGGCCGAGCGCCGGCACATGCTCACCGACTCCGGGGCGGAGGCGTGGCTGGGCCCGGAACCCGAGAATCGTGACGGGCTGCCGCACATCCCGGTTCGCTTGCACGCCCGCTCCTGGCACCGCTACCCCGAGCCGCGGCCCGAGGCGACCGCGATGATCGTCTACACCTCGGGCACCACCGGGCTGCCCAAGGGCGTGGTACTGAGCCGACGCGCGATCGCCGCCGACCTCGACGCGCTGGCCGACGCCTGGCAGTGGACGGCCGACGACGTCCTGGTGCACGGCCTGCCGCTGTTCCACGTGCACGGCCTGGTACTGGGCCTGCTGGGATCGCTGCGGATCGGAAACCGCTTCGTGCACACCGGAAGACCGACACCGGCCGGCTACGCGCAGGCCGCCGGGACCCTGTACTTCGGGGTGCCCACGGTGTGGTCGCGGGTGGTGGCCGACCCGTCGGCGGCCGAGGCGCTGCGTCCGGCGCGGCTGCTGGTGTCCGGCAGCGCGCCGCTGCCGGTGCCGGTGTTCGACCGGCTGGCCGAGCTCACCGGGCACCAGCCCATCGAACGGTACGGCGCCTCGGAGTCGCTGATCACCATCTCGACGCGCGCCGACGGCGAGCGCCGCGCGGGCTGGGTGGGCCTGCCTGTCGCCGGGGTGGAGACCAGGCTGCTCGACGACGACGACAACCCGGTGCCGCACGACGGGGAAACCGTTGGGCGGCTTCAGGTTCGCGGGCCAATGATGTTCGACGGCTACCTGAATCGGCCCGAGGCCACCGCGGAGGCGTTCGCCCCCGACGGCTTTTATCGCACCGGCGACGTCGCGGTGATCGACGGCGGCGGCATGCACCGCATCGTCGGACGCGAGTCGGTCGACCTGATCAAGTCCGGCGGATACCGCGTCGGTGCGGGAGAAATCGAGACCTCCCTGCTGGGGCACCCCGGCGTGCAGGAGGCGGCCGTCGTCGGGCTGCCCGACGAGGACCTGGGCCAGCGCATCGTCGCCTACGTCGTTGGTTCGTCCGACCTGCGGACCGACGACCTGATCAACCACGTCGCCCAAGAGCTTTCGATGCACAAGCGGCCACGCGAGGTCCGCCTCGTGGCGGCGCTGCCGCGCAACGCCATGGGCAAGGTCCTCAAGAAGCAGTTGCTGTCCGAGGGCTGAGCGCTCGGCCTCGGGCGACACGCAGCGTTTTGCCAGCTTTCCGTCGAGCGCGACCGCGAACCTTCACCTACCGTCGTAGGCGTGACGGAACTGCCGACGGTCGCGGCGCGACCCGCGCCCACACCCATGCGACGGGTGGCCGCGGCCTGCCTCGTTGGCTCGGCGATCGAGTACTACGACTTCCTCATCTACGGCACCGCGGCGGCGCTGGTGTTTCCGACGGTGTTCTTCCCGCGACTCGGTTCGACGCTGGGCATCGTCGCCTCGATGGCGACGTTTGCGACGGCGTTCCTGTCCCGGCCGCTGGGCGCGGCTGTCTTCGGGTACTTAGGTGACCGGCTGGGCCGCAAGAAGACGCTGATCGCCACGCTGCTGATCATGGCCGTGTCGACCGTCAGCGTCGGGCTGGTGCCCAGCACGGCGGCCATCGGTGCGTTCGCCCCGTTGATCCTGATCGTGTTGCGGCTCATGCAGGGGTTCGCCGTCGGCGGCGAATGGGCGGGGTCGGCGCTGCTGAGCGCCGAGTACGCGCCCGCCGGCCAGCGGGGCCGCTACGGCATGTTCACCCTGCTCGGCGCCGGCACCGCGGCCGTGCTCAGCAGCCTGACCTTTTTGGGTGTCAACTTCAGCATCGGCGAAAAGAGCGCCGCCTTCATGCAGTGGGGATGGCGGCTGCCGTTCCTGTTCAGCGCGGGGTTGATCGGCATCGCCCTCTACGTGCGGCTCAACATCGACGAGACCCCGGTGTTCGCCGACGAAAAGGCCCGCAACCTCGTCCCGAAGGCGCCGCTCGGGGAGCTGTGGCGCCTGCAGCGCCGCGAGATCCTCCTGGCCGGGGGCAGCCTGCTGGGCGGGTTCGGTTTCGGCTACCTGGGTCACACCTACCTCCTCATCTACGCCCACTCGCACCTCGGCTATACGCGCGGCTTCATCTGGTCCGTGGGCGCGTTGACCGGGCTGGTGAGCATCGCAACGGTCGCGGCTTCGGCCACCCTGTCCGACCGGGTGGGGCGCCGCCGCTTGATGCTGCTGGGGTGGTCGATCCTCTTGCCGTGGGCGTTCGTGGTGATGCCGTTACTGAACACCCGCAACCCGGCGCTGTATGTGGTTGCCGTCGTCGGCATGGCCGTCGGTGGTGGGATCGGCTCCGGACCCACCGCGGCCTTCGTTCCGGAGCTGTTCGCCACGCGTTACCGCTACAGCGGATCGGCGCTGGCCCTCAACCTCGCCGGCGTCATCGGCGGGGCCCTGCCGCCGCTGCTCGCCGGCTCACTGCTGGCGACCTATGGCGGCTGGGCGATCGGCGTGATGCTGGCCGCCCTGGTGGTGGCCAGCCTGGTGTGCACCTATGTGCTGCCGGAAACCAACGGGACGACGCTTGGGGCCGGTCGCGAAGCGCGGTGACTCAGTTGGCGTGCAGGTCCTCGTTCAGCGCGATGCCCTGACCGTCGCGGGCCACCACTTCGACGGCGCCGGTGACCGAGTTGCGCCGGAACAGCAGGTTGTTGGCGCCGGAAAGCTCGCGGGCCTTGACCGTCGTGCCGTCGGGCGTGGTGACCTTGGTGCCCGCGGTGACATAAAGGCCGGCCTCGACGACGCAGTCGTCGCCCAGGGAGATGCCCAGGCCCGCGTTGGCGCCGAGCAGACACCGCTTGCCGATCGAAATGACTTGCGTGCCACCGCCGGACAGCGTGCCCATGATGGACGCCCCGCCGCCGATGTCCGACCCGTCGCCCACGACCACGCCGGCCGAGATGCGCCCCTCGACCATCGACGCGCCCAGGGTGCCGGCGTTGTAGTTGACGAAGCCCTCGTGCATGACCGTCGTGCCCGGCGCCAGGTGGGCGCCCAGCCGCACCCGGTCGGCGTCGGCGATGCGCACCCCGGTCGGCAGCACGTAGTCGACCATCCGCGGGAATTTGTCGACGCAGTAGACCGTCACCGGCCCCTGCCGGCGCAGCCGCACGCGGACCGCCTCGAAGCCCTCGATCGCGCAGGGTCCGCGATTAGTCCACACGACGTTGGTCAATACCCCGAACAGTCCGCCGGCGTTGAGCCCATGCGGCGCCACCAACCGGTGCGACAGCAGATGCAGCCGCAGGTAGGCGTCGTAGGCGTCGGCGGCCACGTCGTCGAGCGAACCGATGACCGTGCGCACGGCGACGGTCTCGGTGCGGCGGTCGTCGTCGCGGCCGAGCAGCGCGGCCAGCTCCGGGGGGATGTCGGACAGCGCCAGCCGCGACGTGCCGCCAGCGCCCGATTCGGTCAGCTCCGGTGCGGGGAACCACGTGTCGAGGATTGATCCGTCGAACGCCAGCGTCGCCAGCCCGATACCCGCAGCTCCAGTCACGGCCGACACGCTACTTGCTCGCGGCCGAGGAGACACAAAAGCCCCCGACACGCCGATGAAAAGGGGGCTTTGGTGTCTGGTGGGCAGAATGGGGGGCGTGCTGGACTTGCGCGGGGACCCGATCGAGCTGACCGCTGCGCTGGTCGACATCCCCAGCGAATCGCGCCACGAGGCGCGCCTGGCCGACGAGGTGGAGGCCGCGCTGCGCGCCCAGACGTCGGGCTTCGAGATTGTCCGCAACGGCAACGCGGTGTTGGCCCGCACCTCGCTGGGCCGGCCGTCGCGGGTGTTGCTGGCCGGTCACCTGGACACCGTCCCGGTGGCGGGCAACCTGCCCAGCCGTCTGGACGGCGCCGAGCTGTATGGCTGCGGCACCTCGGATATGAAATCCGGCGACGCGGTGTTCCTGCACTTGGCCGCCACCGTGGCCGAGCCGGCGCACGACCTGACGCTGGTGTTCTACGACTGCGAGGAAATCGACGCGGCGGCAAACGGTTTGGGCCGCATCGAGCGGGAACTGCCGCACTGGCTGGCCGCCGACGTCGCCATCCTGGGCGAGCCCACCGGCGGCTACATCGAGGCCGGGTGCCAGGGCACCCTGCGCGTGGTGATCAGCACCACCGGCACGCGCGCCCACTCGGCGCGAGCCTGGTTGGGCGACAACGCCATTCACAAACTGGGCGCCGTGTTGGACCGGCTGGCCTCCTACACCGCGCGCACCGTCGACATCGACGGTTGCGAGTACCGCGAGGGCCTGTCGGCGGTGCGCATCGACGGCGGTGTGGCCGGCAACGTGATTCCCGACGCGGCCTCGCTGACGATCAACTTCCGTTTTGCTCCGGACCGTTCGGTGGATGGGGCGCTGCAACACGTGCATGACGTGTTCGACGGGCTCGACGTGCGCATCGAGCAGGCCGACGCCGCGGCGGGCGCGCTGCCCGGCCTGTCGCAGCCCGCCGCCAAGGCGCTCGTCGAGGCCGCCGGGGGCCGGGTGAGGGCGAAGTACGGCTGGACGGACGTGGCGCGGTTCGCCGCGCTGGGCATCCCGGCGGTGAACTTCGGCCCGGGGGATCCCAACGTGGCGCACGCGCGCAACGAGCGGGTGCCGGTCGCCAACATCACCGCCGCGGTGGAGATCCTGCGGCGGTATCTGAGCGCGTAGTGGGATAGCACCATGGCGAGGACTATCGACCAGCACGAACTGCGCAATAGGAGCGCAAAGGTGATCGATGCGGTGACATCGGGCGAGACTTTCGTCGTCACCCGCGACGCGAACCGGTGGCCGAGCTTCGCCCGATCAGAGCGGGTCGTCCTTCTTCGTTCGTCTAGCGCGATGACGTCGCCGCGCCAGCGGCGGGGGCCGTGCGTATCGGCCATGTTCTGTTCCGCGCTGACCTGGACTGGTCAATCGACCAGGGACTCCAGGGTGACGTCAGCATTGGATGGTTGACGGCTGGCCCGAGCGTCACGCCAGCGTGGCGCTCGCCGCCGACGGCCACGCTAGCGTGACGCTGAGCGTCACGACGGCGTCACGACGACGTCGACGCTCTCCGCTCCCGCGTTGGCCACGACGGCCAGCACGGGGGCGTTGGGCGGCGAAACCACCTGTCCGCCTGTGACACTCGCGTGATAACCATTCGGGTACTCGATGGGCGGCACCGAGACGAGCGTCTGCGCGCCGGGCGCGAAGCGGCCCGCGCGGTCGGCCCGCTCGGTCGAGTAGCACAGCCGGAAGGTGCCGGACCTGAACGACCAGTCCCGCGGCGTGCCGGCGACCACCTGCGGGTAGGGGGTGGCGAGCACCGCGAGCTTGGGGGTGTTGACGTTGGCGCCGGTCGGCGGCTGGCCGGGGTCGAAAACCAGCGCCTGGTCGGTCGGTGACGAGCTCGTCTTGTCGTTGCCGGTATAGGCCCACTCCAGCCAGCCCATCCGCTGGTGATCGGTGTGGCGCATCACCTCGGCGAGGTTGTTGAGGTCGTTGGTGGCGCCGAACTCCGTCAGCAGCGGGGGAATGTGGTGGAAGTCCGCGTAGAGGCTGGCATTGGTGATCGTGAGGCCGTCCTCGAAGCGGCAGGTGATGTTCTTGTGCAACACCGATTCGATCGCGCAGTAGTCGTGGAACGAGAACCCGGTGCTCGGGTCGACCACCCCGCCGAGGTCGGTGTGGACGCCCTCGTCGGACAACGTGTTCGGCTCGAAGAACACCAGCGTGGTGGGGTCGGCCGCGCGAATCGCCGGCACGACTTTGCGGTAGAACACGGTCAGCTTGTGGTCCTGCAGCGGGCAGCCCAGCACGAAGTTGAAGCAGCCCTCCCAGATGAACCCGGGCCACGGCTCGTTCAAGACCTCGTAGCCGAACACGCCGGGATTGCCGCGGAAGAAGGACGCGACGTGCTGCCAGGCGCGCGCGTAGTGGTCCTGCAGCCCGATCCCGTCCGGCGCGGGGGCGTCCCGCCAGAAGGCGTTCCAGGCGTACTCCTCGGCGGGGTTGAGGAAGTAGTTGCCGGGGAAGCCGAGTTGCGGGTTGGGCAGGCCCGCCTGCTGCACCGCCCAGGCGGGTGCGCCCTCGCCCTGGAACGCCTCGTTGTAGAGGTCCTGATGGAAGTCGAGCAGGCTGACGATGCCGTGCGACGCCAGCGTCGCGACGGTCTGCGCGATCGAGGTGAGGTAGTTGTCGTCGTAGCTGAGCGGCTGCGGCTCCACGGCGGCCCAGATGACACCCAGCCGCATCGCGTTGAAGCCGTTGGCCTGCAGGAAGGCCGCGTCGTCGTCGCCGAACCCGTCGGCCGACGGCTCGTACGGCGGCACCTTGTACACCTGGTTGAGCCCGTGCAGCACGACGACGCGACCGTCGGCGTCGGTCATCCAGCGGCCGGCGTGGCCGAGCGGCAGCGTCGGCCCGGTGGATGCCGCCAGCGCGGCCGGTGGGGCGACGACCGAGGACGCGTCAGTCGTCAGCGCCGCGATCAGCAAACCGGCCGCGAGCAGTCTGGCCGCACGGGTACGCATCGCGCCTCCAAACCGTCGGCTGAATTGCAACCGCCGCAACCACTTTGGAAACAGTGAAGGGTGATCGTCACTGCGCCAACACGATTGGGTCACGGTTCGCGTACGATTCGGCGCGGCCGACGGCATTGAAAGGGTCCCGAATGCTGGGATCACCCGGCGATACGACGGACACCGTTGACCCGAGTGACACGATAGTGGCGTGGACGAAGCACGGGGCGCACCGAAAGCGGCGGCGACGTCGTGCGGGTCGTGCGGCACCCGATTGCCTCCAGAGTCCAGGTTTTGTCACCAGTGCGGTGCACCCGTCACACCGGCCCGCCGAGCGGCGGAGTACAAGCAGGTGACGGTGCTGTTCGCCGATGTTGTTCATTCCCTGAACATCGCCGCAGCCGTCGGCCCGGAGCGACTGCGCGAGATCATGGCCGACCTGGCCGACCGCTGCGCGGCCGTGGTGAAGAGGTACGGCGGCACGGTGGACAAGTTCACGGGTGACGGCGTCATGGCGATGTTTGGTGCACCGGTGGCACTGGAGGACCACGCCGTTCGGGCCTGCCTGGCCGCCCTGAGTATTCAGGAGGAGGCCAAGCGGCTGGCCGGCAACATCCGGCGGCGCGACGGTGTCGACCTTCAGTTGCGTGTCGGACTGAACTCCGGTCAGGTGATCGCGGGTGAGATCGGTTCGGGCCCTTTCGGTTACACCGCCGTCGGCGAGCACGTGGGCATGGCGCAGCGGATGGAGTCGGTCGCCCCGCCCGGTGGGGTGATGCTCAGCGAGTCCACCGCGCACCTGGTCGAGCAAAGTGGCGCGGTGCTGGGTGGACGCGAGTGGGTGCACATCAAGGGGGTCGATGCCCCGGTGCCCGCACGTCGCCTGCTCGTGATCGAGCCGCGGCATGGCCTCGTCGGACGCGTGTTGTCGAGCCTGGTGGGAAGAAGCGGGGAGATAGCCCCCATAGCAGCCATTTTGGACCGCTCGATCGAGGGCCACGGCGGTGTCGTCGGAGTGGTGGGGCCGGCGGGCATCGGCAAGAGCCGGGTGGCGGGGGAAGTCGAGGCGCTGGCCGCCGGCCGCGGTGTCGAGGTGTTCTGGACGTTCTGCGAGTCGCACGCCAGCGGGATCCCGTTCCACGTGATTGCGACCCTGCTGCGTGGGGCGCTCGGGTTGGGCGAGCTGGATGCCCGGGCGGCCCGGGCCCGGGTACGACTCCGGCTTCCGGATGCGAATGAGCAGGACCTGGTCTTGTTAGATGAGCTGCTTGGGATCGCAGACCCGGGTACGCCGTCGCCGAAGATCGACCCCGACGCGCGACGACGTCGCTTGACCGCGGTGGTCCGCGCCGCGCAGTCGGCCCGCGCAGAACCGGCGGTCTACATCCTCGAGGATGCGCACTGGATCGATGAGGTAAGCGAGTCGATGCTGGCCGATTTCATCTCGGTGATCCCGCAGACCCACTCGATGGTGGTGATCACGTACCGCCCCGAGTATCGCAGTGGGTTGGCCACGGTGGCCGGCGCCCAAACGATTTCCCTTGGCCCCCTGAACGATTCGGAAGCCACGACGTTGCTCGCCGAGCTGATGGGACCGGATCCCTCGGTTGGCGCGCTGGCCGCCACGATCGCC
The DNA here is from genome assembly GCF_035506235.1 of Mycobacterium sp. Lineage (GTDB taxonomy): Bacteria > Actinomycetota > Actinomycetes > Mycobacteriales > Mycobacteriaceae > Mycobacterium. Next base: position 24,168 of record NZ_DATJPU010000216.1, on the reverse strand, counting down.
GGGCAGGCCGCCGGTAATCCGTTCTTCATCGAGGAGATGGTGCGTGATCTGGCCGAGCGCGGTGTGCTGCACGGCACCCGCGGCGCGTATGTGTGCCGTACGGAAGGCGCTGAGGTCGGTGTGCCCGCCACCCTGCAGGCAACCATCGCCGCCCGCATTGACCGCCTCGGTGCTCGGGCCAAGCAGACATTGAGCGCCGCGGCGGTGATCGGGTCGCGGTTCAGCCCGGGTGTCCTGTCCAGCATGGGAATCGACCCCGTTCTCGACGAGCTGGTAGTGGCAGAGCTGATCGATCAGGTCGGCCCCACCCCGCGCGCTGAGTATGCGTTCAGCCAGCCGCTGATCCGGGCGGTGGCCTACGAGTCGCAGCTGAAATCCGATCGTGTGCAGCTGCACCGGCGACTGGCCGCCGCGATCGAACACAACGACCCTGGATCGGTCGAGGAGAACGCGGCGTTGATCGCCGAGCATCTCGAGGCGGCGGGCGAGTTGCGTGCCGCCTTCACCTGGCACATGCGCGCGGGAACCTGGTCGACCAACCGTGACGTCGCCGCGGCGCGGGTCAGTTGGCAGCGGGCTCGCCAGGTCGCCGATCGGCTGCCCGACGACGACCCCGATCGGATGTCGATGCGGATCGCGCCGCGCACGCTGCTGTGCGGAACCGAGTGGCGAGTAGGCGGCAGCATCGCCGATGTCGGTTTCGCCGAACTGCGCGAGCTGTGCATCGCCGCGGGCGACTGGGTGTCACTCGTCTTTGGCACGGCGGGGCTGGTGCTGGCGCACATGTATCACAACCAGCATCGCGAAGCATCGCGGCTGGCCACAGAACTCGCGCGGCTGCTCGAGCCGATCGGGGATCCGACGTTGACCGTCGCACTTCTCTGCGCGGCGATCGTCGCAAAGTACGAGGCCGGTGAAATGGTGGAAGCCCTGCGACTGTCGCAGCAGGTTATCGATCTGGCCGATGGTGACCCCGCGATGGGGAACCTACTCATCGGATCGCCGCTGGCGATAGCGCTCACGCATCGGGGCACGGCCAGGATGTACCTGGGAATTCCGGGATGGCGAGAAGACTTCGACGAGTCCATTGCGCTGGCACGCACTTTCGAGCCGACGACCCGTGCGTTGGTCATCATGTACAAATACGTTCTCGGCTACCTGCACGGGACGCTATTGATCGACGAGGCCGCCCTGTCGGACACGGCCGCGGCCCTGCAGATCGCGGAGGACTCCGGGGACAATTTCGCGCTGGGCAGTGCTCGACTGACGCGAGGCATCACCCTGCTTCAGCTCGACCCCCGCCAACGCGATGCCGGCTTCGACTTGCTCGCGAAAGCCCGAGACATGGCCATCAACGAGCGCTACAGCATGAGTGCCGTGCCGATTGTCGACATCGCGACCGCCAGGGAGAGGGCTCGCGCCGGGGATGTCGACGGCGCCATTGAACTTTCGCGGGCGGCCATCGGCGTCGAACTCGCCGGCGGCGAGATGCAATGGTGTGGACCGGCTACCGGCACGCTGGTGGAAGCGTTGCTACGCCGCGGCGCCCACTGCGACCTTCAGGAGGCGCAGACTGCGATGGACAGGCTGGCAGCCATCCCCACCGACCCCGGGTTCGTCATGCACGAACTTCCGCTGCTACGGATGCGGGCGCTGTTGGCGAAGGCCCGCGGTGACGCGATGGCCTATCGTGACTTCCGGGATCGATACCGCGACATGGCCACAACGCTGGGCTTCGAGGGCCATATCGCGTTGGCCGACGCGATGACATGACGGAAGTCAGCAGCGGTCCGCCTGCGCGGCGGCTGACAATGCCGAGGCGGCCGCCGCGCGCATCCCGACCGCCGCCAGCTCGTCGGAAACGGCCCGCAGCGCCGCGCCGTCGCCGGCTGCCAGCGCCCGCGCGTGCGCCAGAGCGAGCCCACCCACCGCGCAGTCGACCTCGCCGCACAACCGCGCCAGCGGATCCGCCGCGCGGGTGTCCCCGAGGCGCACCGCCTCGTGCCAGGCGCGCAGCGCCACAGCCGACTGCCCGCCACGTTCGGCCATCCGGGCGGCGTCGCGGGCGGCGGCCACCGCGCCGTGCGGGTCGCGCATGACGGCCAGCCGCCACGCCCGCGCCACGCCGAGCTCCGGGGCGAACAGCGCCGACTTGGTGCCGTGCCGGGATTCGGCCCTGCTCAAGGCTTTTGCGGTCGCGGCGGTGTCGCCCTGCTGGGCCAGCGCGGTGGCCAGCAGCGTCAGCGACAGCGGCCCCCACGAGTAGCCGGTGCGTTGCAGGGTGGCGGACGCCGGGCCGAGCAGCGCCGCGGCGCGGGCGAAGTCGCCGTCGGCGATCAGCACGTGCGCCAGGAGGACCTCGCCGATCGCGCGGCCGGGCTGCTGCAGTTCGGCGAAATCGGTGAATTGCTGGGCCAGTTCGCGCGCGGCGGACAGCCGGCCCGCCATCAGCAAGGCGGTGGTCTGGCCCAGCCCGATCGTGAAGCGCAGCAGCCCGGGGTGCTCGGCGGCTAGGGCGCGCTGCGCCAGCGGTTCGACGTCGCCGAAACGGCCCTGCCGCGCCGCGCACAGCGCGGACGCGCTGGCGGCCCAGGCCACTGCCTGGTCGTCGGCCGACGGCGACCCCAGCACCTCGCCGGCGACCTTGACGGCGTAGCCGACGTTGCCCGCGTTCATCGCGAAGGTGGCGCTCAGTGCGTCGAGCGTGGTGCGCGGGCCCGGGTCCGAAACCCGGCCCCGGATGGTTCGCAGGAACGCGGTGGCCCGTTCGGGCTCGCCGAGCATCCAGAACTGGTTGGCCGCCCGCAGCAGCGCCCAGTCCATGAGCGCCGGCTCGGCCAACGCGCCCGCGTCGACGGCGGCCAGCACCGCATCGGCCTCGCGGCCACGGCCCTGCCACGCGAGTGCGTGGGCCAGCGCCAGCCGCGCCGCCAGGCCCCCGGAGCGTTCCAGCGCCGAGCGGGCCAGTCGTTCGCCGAGCGCGAGGTCGCCCAGCCGCAACGCCTGCTGCGCTGCGGCGGCGACGTCGGCGCCCCGCTGGGGGGCGTCGCCGTCCAGCGCCAGCGAGGCCAGCCGCAGCCGGTCGCTGAGGTGCTCCGACGGATGCCGCGACAGGACGCCGACAACCTCGGTGCGCCGTCGTCGCGCATCGTCGGCGGCGAGCGCGGCGAGCGCGCGCTCGGCGAACAGCGGGTGAGCCGTGTACACGACAGGGTCGTCGGAACGCCCGCCGCGCGCCCGGGTCTCCGCCGCGCCGAGGTCCACCGCCTCGTCGACCGCGCCCGCGCCGGCGAGGACGGTCACGTCGGCGAGCGACAGGGGTTCCGCGACGGCGAGATAGTCCAGCACGGCCCGCGCCGCGGCGGGCAATTCGGCGAGGAAGGCGTCGACTTCGGCCGGTGTGGTCGCCCCGCCGGGCGCCTCGATGTCGATCCGATCCAGCAGGCCGTCGGTCCACAGCGCGGCGATGGCCCCGGGCGCGACTTCCGCCCGGGCGGTGACGATCAGCCGGGCCGTGCCCGCCAGCGCCAGCTGGTACACCAGCGTGGCCGACAGCACGTCGAGCTCGTGGGCGTCGTCGACGACGAGCAGCAGGTCATCCCCGCCGAGGGAGGCCCGCGCGGCCCGCAACAGCGCCGCGGGCTTCCCGATCTCGGAGATCGCGACGAGGTGGCTGAACGCCCCGAACGGGATGGGCCGCTCGGTCGGGGTGCCGGTGACCCAGCGGGTGAGCGTGGCCGGATGAGAGCGGGCGTAGCCCTCGGCGGCCAACCGGGCCAGGGTCGACTTGCCGCAGCCGTCGGGCCCGAGCACGACGGCCCCCCGGCCGGCCACCAGAGCGTCGTTCAGCCGCTCCAACGCCTCCTCGTGCTGGGGGACGTTCCATCGAATCGGCACCCGCCGGATTTTATTGCGCGTCGTGTGCGTGGCGCATCGGGCTTGGTCTACCTTTCGTTGTATGCGCCCGCAACGCGATCCGTCAGCCGCCTGGGCGGTGTGCGTGTATTGCGCGTCGGGCCCCGAGCACCCCGAATTGCTCACGCTCGCTTCGGAACTCGGCGAGGCGATCGCCGAGCGCGGCTGGACCCTGGTGTGGGGCGGCGGCCGGGTGTCGGCGATGGGTGCGGTGGCCGGCGCGGCGCGCGCCCGCGGTGGGCGGACCGTCGGTGTCATCCCGCAGAACCTGATGCGCCGCGAGCTCGCCGACGCCCATGCCGACGAGCTGGTCGTCACCGACACCATGCATGAGCGCAAGCAGGTCATGGAGCAGCGCGCCGACGCGTTCATCGTGCTGCCCGGCGGCGTCGGCACCCTCGACGAGCTGTTCGACGCCTGGACCACCGGTTATCTCGGCGTGCACGGCAAACCTATCGTGATGCTGGACCCCTTCGGGCACTACGAGGGCCTGTGGCTGTGGCTGTGCGGGTTGGTCGACAGCGGCTACATCTCGCAAGCCGCGATGGACCGGTTGGTACTGGTGGATAAGGTGGGTGCCGCAGTGGAGGCGTGCGCACCCGCCTGAGTTTGCGGACAGGCGCCCAGGGGAATCGAGGATGACGTGTCCGACCACGACGGGGGAGCCCGCACGGCGGTCAGGCTGACCGACATCGCATCGCGGGTGCCGGGAGTGCTGGCCGACATCCCCGTGATCGTGCGCGGGGCGCTGACCGGGCTGCTGGCCCAGCCGGGCTCCCGGAAGTCGATCGGCACGGTGTTCGCCGACCGCGCCGCCCGCCACGGTGACCGGGTCTTCCTGCGGTTCGGCGACCAGCAGCTGACCTACCGCGACGCCAACGCGGCCGCCAACCGGTACGCCGCGGTGCTGGCCGCGCGCGGCGTCGGCAGCGGCGACGTCGTCGCGATCATGCTGCGCAACTCGCCCCAGGCGGTGCTGGCGATGCTGGCGGCCGTCAAGTGCGGCGCGGTCGCCGGCATGATCAACTACCACCAGCGCGGGGAGGTGCTGGCGCACAGCCTGGGCCTTTTGGACGCCAAGGTGCTGATCGCGGAGACCGACCTGGTCAGCGCGGTGGCCGAGTGCGGCGGCGCGGGCGCCACCGAGACGCTGACGGTGGAGGACCTGGAGCGATTCGCGGTGAGCGCACCGGCCACCAACCCGGCGTCGGCGTCGGCCGTGCAGGCCCGGGACACCGCCTTCTACATCTTCACCTCGGGCACGACGGGTTTCCCGAAGGCCAGCGTGATGACGCACCTGCGGTGGCTCAAGGCCCTGGCCGCGTTCGGCGGCATCGGGTTGCGGCTGAAGAGCACCGACACGCTGTACAGCTGCCTGCCGCTGTACCACAACAACGCGTTGACGGTGGCGTTGTCGTCGGTGATCAACTCCGGGGCGACACTGGCGTTGGGCAAGTCGTTCTCGGCGTCGAAGTTCTGGGACGAGGTGATCGCCAACGAGGCCACCGCGTTCATCTACATCGGCGAGATCTGCCGGTACCTGCTCAACCAGCCGGCCAAGCCGACCGACCGCGCGCACAAGGTGCGGGTGATCGCCGGCAACGGGCTGCGCCCGGAGATCTGGGACGAGTTCACCAGACGGTTCAGCATCGCGCGCGTCTGCGAGTTCTACGCCTCCAGCGAGGGCAACACCGCGTTCATCAACATCTTCAACGTGCCCCGCAGCACCGGCGTCTTTCCCATGCCGCTGGCCTACGTGGAGTACGACCCCGACACCGGCGAGCCGCTGCGCGACGAGAGCGGGCGGGTGCGCCGGGTGCCTGCCGGTCAGCCCGGGCTGCTGCTCAGCCCGGTCAACCGCCTGCAGCCGTTCGACGGCTACACCGACAAGGAGTCGAGCGAAAAGAAGTTGGTGCGCAACGCTTTTCGTGAGGGCGACTGCTGGTTCAACTCGGGCGACGTGATGAGCCCGCAGGGCATGGGCCACGCGGCGTTCGTCGACCGGCTCGGCGACACGTTCCGGTGGAAGGGCGAGAACGTCGCGACCACACAGGTCGAGGCGGCCCTGGCGTCCGACGAGTCCGTCGAGGAATGCACGGTGTTCGGCGTCGAGATTCCGCGCACCGGCGGCCGCGCCGGGATGGCCGCCGTCCAGCTGCGCGACGGCGCCGAGTTCGACGGCCACTCCCTGGCCCGCGCCGTATACGGCCAGCTGCCGCCCTACGCGCTGCCGTTGTTCGTGCGGGTGGTCGAGACGCTGGAGCACACGTCGACGTTCAAGAGCCGCAAGGTGGAGCTGCGCGAGCAGGGCTACGGCTCCGACGTCAAGGACCCGCTGTATGTGCTGGCCGGCCGCGACGAGGGCTACGTGCCGTTCTACGACGAGTACCCCGAGGAAGTGGCCGAGGGTAAGCGGCCCAAGGGCTGAGTCGCCGCACACTCGCGGACCGCGCCAGGCACCATAGACGCGTGCAGTCGACTCTCTGCGGGCGGCCCGTCGCCGGCGATCGCCCGCTGATCATGGCGATCGTCAACCGCACCCCGGATTCCTTCTACGACCGGGGCGCGACCTTCAGCGACGAGGCCGCCCGCGAGGCCGCCCACAAAGCCATCGCCGAGGGCGCCGACGTCATCGACGTCGGCGGGGTCAAGGCGGGCCCGGGCGACAGCGTCGACCAGGAGACCGAGATCGCCCGGCTGGTGCCGTTCATCGAATGGCTGCGCGGCGCCTACCCCGACCAGCTGATAAGCGTCGACACCTGGCGCTCGGGCGTGGCCAGGGTGGCCTGCGCCGCCGGCGCCGACTTGATCAACGACACCTGGGGCGGCATCGACCCCGCCCTGCCCGAGGTCGCCGCCGAGCTCGGGGCGGGGCTGGTGTGTTCGCACACCGGCGGGGCGCTGCCGCGCACGCGGCCGTTCCGGGTGAGCTACGGAACCTCCACGCGCGGGGTGGTCGACGACGTTATCCGCCGGGTGACCGCGGCGGCGGACCGGGCGGTCGCGGCCGGGGTGGCCCGCGACCGGGTGCTGATCGACCCGGCCCACGATTTCGGCAAGAACACCTTCCACGGGCTGGTTTTGTTGCGCCACGTGGGCGATCTGGTTAAGACCGGATGGCCCGTCCTGCTCGCTTTGAGTAACAAGGACTTCGTCGGGGAGACTTTGGGTGTGGAACTGACCGAACGGCTCGAGGGAACGCTGGCGGCCACCGCGCTGGCGGCGGCGGCCGGCGCCCGGATGTTCCGGGTGCATCAGGTCGCGGCCACCCGGCGGGTGCTCGAGATGGTGTCCTCGATCCAGGGCGTGCGCCCGCCGGCGCGCACGGTGAGGGGGCTCGCATGACGGCATCGGACCTGGTCGATCTCGCCGGCGCGGGCGTGCTTGCCGCCCGCCCCGGGGACGTCTTGCTATCCGACCGCAATTGGAACCGGCCCGGCTGGACACTCGGCGAACTCGCAGACGCGAAGGCCGCGCGCACCATCTCGGTGGTGCTGCCGGCCCTCAACGAGGAAGCCACCGTCGAGTCGGTGGTCGAAAGCATCTCGCCGCTGGTTGACGGCCTGGTCGACGAGCTGATCGTCCTGGACTCCGGCTCCACCGACGACACGGAGATCCGCGCCATCGCCGCCGGCGCGCGCGTCGTCAGCCGCGAGCAGGCGTTGCCCGAGGTGCCGGTCCGGCCCGGCAAGGGCGAGGTGCTGTGGCGTTCGCTGGCGGCCACCAGCGGCGACATCGTGGTGTTCGTCGACTCCGACCTGATCAACCCCCACCCGATGTTCGTTCCCTGGCTGGTGGCCCCGCTGCTCACCGGCGACGGGATTCACCTCGTCAAGAGCTTCTACCGGCGGCCGCTCCATGGCGCCGAAGCGGGCGGCGGGCGGGTCACCGAGCTGGTGGCCCGGCCGTTGCTGGCCGCGCTGCGCCCGGAGCTGGGTAGCATCCTGCAGCCGCTCGGCGGCGAGTACGCGGCCAGCCGGGAACTGCTGACATCGCTGCCGTTCGCCCCGGGCTACGGCGTGGAGATCGGCCTGCTGGTGGACACCTTCGACCGGTTGGGCCTGGACGCGATCGCCCAGGTGAACCTCGGTGTGCGGGCGCACCGCAACCGGCCGCTGCCCGAGCTGGGCGCGATGAGCCGCCAGGTCATCGCGACCCTGCTCTCGCGCTGCGGGATCCCCGACTCCGGCGTGGGCTTGACCCAGTTCTTCGCCGACGGCGCGGAGGGTTTCGGCTACACCGCGCACACCTCGCCGGTGTCGCTGGAGGACCGTCCGCCGATCCAGGGGGTCAGGCCCCGCTGATAGCCGGGATGTCGGGGCGATAGGGCAATATCGAACGCGTGGCGTTGGTGTTGCTGTACCTGGTCGTGCTGGTCCTGGTGGCGATCGTGCTGTTCGGCGCGGCCAGCCTGCTGTTCGGCCGCGGCGAGCAGCTGCCGCCCTTGCCGCGGGGGACGACGGCGACCGTGCTGCCCGCCTACGGGGTCACCGGCGCCGACGTTGACGCGGTCAAGTTCACCCAGGTGCTGCGCGGATACAAGACCAGCGAGGTGGACTGGGTGCTGGACCGGCTCGCCCGCGAGCTCGAGGCGCTGCGCGGCCAGCTGGCGGCGGTGCACGCTTCCGCAGCCCCCGACGACGAGACCGATTCCGTGGAACCCGAGGACGGCGAGAACCGTCAGGACTCAATATGAGCGAGGACGGGCTGGTTCGGTGCGGCTGGGCGGCCATTCGGCCCGGAGCGGACTTCGAGATGTATCGCGACTACCACGACCGGGAATGGGGCCGCCCGGTGCACGACGGGGTGGCGCTGTTCGAGCGGATGAGCCTGGAGGCCTTCCAGAGCGGCCTGTCGTGGCTGATCATTCTGCGCAAGCGGGAGAATTTCCGGCGCGCCTTCGCCGGGTTCGACATCGAGACGGTCGCCGGCTACACGGACGCCGACGTGCAGCGGCTGATGGCCGACGAGGGGATCGTCCGCAACCGGGCCAAGATCGACGCGACGATCGCCAACGCGCGCGCCGCCGCCGAGCTGGGATCGGCGGGCGACCTGTCCAAGCTGCTGTGGTCGTTCGCGCCGTCACCGCGCCCCCGCCCCACCGACGGGTCCGAAATTCCCTCGGCCAGCGCCGAATCGAAGGCGATGGCAAGCGAGCTCAAACGGCGCGGATTCCGCTTCGTCGGGCCGACCACCGCCTATGCGCTGATGCAGGCGACCGGCATGGTCGACGACCACATTCGCGGTTGCTGGGTGCCGGCGAACGCACTGTGAGGGCCTCTGTGAGGGGTCAGAGGCGGGTCTTGGTGTAACTGCCGCCCCCAATAGGGAACAATGGAGGCGTGATTTGGCAGTTCAATGTCGGGTACGGCTGGAAATCCACTGGCGGGGCATGCTCGGCGCCGACCAGGTCCGCGACGCCGGGCCAGCTCGAATCTGGAGGGAGCACTCGATGGCGGCGATGAAGCCCCGCACCGGAGACGGTCCTTTGGAGGCAACCAAGGAGGGGCGCGGCATCGTTATGCGAGTACCGCTCGAGGGTGGCGGCCGACTGGTCGTCGAGCTGACGCCCGACGAAGCCGCCGCCCTGGGTGACGAACTCAAGGGCGTTACCAGCTGAGCCGGCTTACGCCGTCACCTTCCGGTAGATCTCCAGCGTCTGCTCGGCCACGTGGGCCCAGGAGAAGTCCTCGATGCAGCGCTGGCGTCCCGCCTCGCCATAGCGCTTAGCCTTGTCGGGATCGGCGACCAGCTCATTGACCGCTTCGGCCAGCCCGGCCTGGAAGCCGGTCGGATCGTCGGGGTCGTAATGAACCAGCGACCCGGTGATCCCGTCCCTGACCACCTCGGGTATCCCGCCGACATCGGAGGCCACCACGGCGGTGGCGCACGCCATCGCCTCGAGGTTGACGATCCCCAACGGTTCGTACACCGATGGGCATACGAAAACCGTTGCTGCCGAAAGTATTTCGCGTAGCTCGCCGACGGGCAGCATCTCCCTGATCCAGTACACCCCATCGCGGTCGAGGACCAACTCCGCCACCGCGGCCCGAATCTCCTCGGCCAGCTCCGGGGTGTCGGGAGCACTGGCGCACAGCACCACCTGCGCCTCGGGGCGGAACCGGTGCGCGGCGGCCAACAGGTGCGCGACGCCCTTCTGCCGGGTGATGCGCCCGACGAACGCCACGATGGGCCGGCTGGTGTCGACGCCGAGTTCGGCGAGCACCGACCCGGTTTGCAGCGGGCCGGCGGGATACCAGACGTTGGTGTCGACGCCGTTGCGAATGACGTGCACCAGGCTCGGATCGAGCGTGGGGTAGACGCGCAGGATGTCTTCGCGCATCGCGGCGCTGACCGCGATGACGGCATCGGCGGCCAGCACCGCGGTCCGCTCCACCCACGTCGACACCCGGTAGCCGCCGCCGAGCTGTTCGGCCTTCCACGGCCGCAGCGGTTCCAGCGAATGCGCGGTCAGGACGTGGGGAACGTCGTAGAGCAACGCGGTCAGGTGCCCGGCCAGACCGGTGTACCAGGTGTGCGAATGCACGACCGTGGCCGCCGACGCGGCGTTGACCATCATCAGGTCCGCGGACAGGGCGGACAGCGCGGGGTTGGCGCCGTGCATGCGCGGGTCGGGTTGCTGCGCGAAGGCATCCGGGCGGGGCGCACCGATGCAGTGCACGTCGACCGCGCACAGCAGGCGCAGTTGCGCGACGAGTTCGGTGACGTGTACCCCGGCCCCGCCGTAGACGTCCGGTGGGTACTCCCGAGTCATCATCGCCACCCGCATACTCCGCACCGTAGTTCGGCGACGCCGCCGCCCGCGAGTCGGGCGGTGAGGAATTCGGAGAATTCGGTTTCCGCTCGGTCACGGCGCGGTGATTGCACGGCCCTTGAGTGGGCCTGAGCAATAATGGACGGTATCGGGTTGTGAAACCTGGCGAGAATTGAGCCAAATACCCTGACAGGCAGTCCGTCAGAACGGCGGCCACCGGGATTCCCCCTGGCAGCGGTTGGCGGCGGCCGATAGTTTGGGAGCCATGAGGGAAGCGCCACACGTGCTGGGCATTGTCCTGGCCGGCGGTGAGGGCAAGCGGTTATACCCGCTGACCGCGGACCGGGCCAAACCCGCGGTTCCCTTCGGTGGCGCCTACCGGCTGATCGACTTCGTGCTTTCCAACCTGGTCAATGCCCGCTATCTGAGGATCTGCGTTCTCACCCAGTACAAGTCGCATTCACTCGACCGTCACATTTCGCAGAACTGGCGCTTGTCCGGCCTGGCCGGCGAATACATCACGCCGGTGCCCGCGCAACAGCGCCTCGGACCGCGCTGGTACACGGGCTCCGCCGACGCGATCTATCAGTCGCTCAACCTGATCTACGACGAAGATCCCGACTACATAGTCGTTTTCGGCGCCGACCACGTGTACCGGATGGACCCCGAACAGATGGTCCGTCACCACATCGACAGCGGGGCCGGCGCGACCGTGGCCGGCATCAGGGTTCCGCGCAGCGATGCCTCGGCGTTCGGCTGCATCGACGCCGACGACTCCCGCCGCATCCGCGCCTTCGTGGAGAAGCCGTTCGAGCCGCCCGGAACTCCCGATGACCCCTCGTCGACGTTCGTTTCAATGGGCAACTACATCTTCACCACCAAGGTGCTCATCGACGCGATCCGGGCCGACGCCGACGACGACCACTCCGATCACGACATGGGCGGCGACATCATCCCGCGGTTGGTCGAGGACGGGATGGCCGCGGTTTACGACTTCTCCGACAACGAGGTGCCCGGCGCCACCGACCGCGACCGCGGCTACTGGCGCGACGTGGGAACGCTGGACGCGTTCTACGACGCGCACATGGACCTGGTCTCGGTGCATCCGGTGTTCAACCTGTACAACAAGCGCTGGCCGATTCGGGGCGAGTCGGAGAACCTGGCGCCGGCCAAGTTCGTCAACGGCGGCTCGGCGCAGGAGTCGGTGGTGGGCGCCGGCAGCATCATCTCGGCGGCATCGGTGCGCAACTCGGTGCTGTCGTCCAACGTCGTGGTCGACGACGGCGCTATCGTGGAGGGCAGCGTGATCATGCCGGGCGCCCGGGTCGGCCGCGGCGCGGTGGTGCGCCACGCGATCCTCGACAAGAACGTCGTCGTCGGGCCCGGCGAGATGGTCGGGGTCGATCTGGAAAAGGACCGCGAGCGCTTCGCGATCAGCGCCGGCGGCGTGGTCGCGGTCGGCAAGGGCGTCTGGATTTAGCCGGCTCGGCTAATTAGGGGACCTCGGGGATCAGCAGGTGCGCGTCATAGCGCGGGCCCCAGTGCAGGGCGACGCGGCCGTGGGGCGAGCTCTCATAGGCGGCGGGCATCTGACCGATCAGCGGATTGGTCGGGCACAGCCACCGCCCGGCGACCACGAGCCGTAGCTGCTCGCCGGCCCGGAACAGCGTGGCCGACGGGCCCAGCGCGACGTCGACCGCGACCACCTCGCCCGCGGAAACCGGTTGCGGCTCGGCGCACAACGGCACGGGCTCCCACGGCCGCGACAGCTCGGGGTCTAGCGCCCGCAGCGAGACCCGCTGCCACCCGGTGGTCACCCGGTCGCGGCCGTAGCCGTAGGACCCCTCGAAGGCGACGAACCGGCCCGCACGCCACTTCTCCACGCCCACGAACAGGTTGGCGTCGTCGCAGCCATCCAGCGCCACCCACAGCCGGGCGGCCATCGGGCCGGTCAGCTCGAGGTCGGCGGGCACCGTCCAGCTGAAGGCCGCTGCGGTGGAACGTGTTTCGAACGCGATGCTGCCGGCGCTAGCCGGCCGCTCGGGCGCCAGCAGCCCGGGCCCATCCAGATATAAAGGCCGCCAGCGGGTGCGGGCCAGCGGCCACTCGGCCTCCTCGCGCACCGCGGCGACGGTATCGCGGTCCTCGCGCACCTCGAGGCGGACGCTACGGGAAGGCGCCGCTCCGTCGAGCACGCCCCGGAAGAACGTCAGCTGCTCGGCCAGCGCGGCCTCGGAGTAGAAGGTCGCCCATTTGCCGCCCCGATGGGTGTAGAGGCGGGCGTGGGCGGAACCGGCGCGCGTGAAAGCGCGCATCGACCCGCGGCTGTGCAGGTTGTTGTCCGAGAAGCTGCCGCAGACGAGCATGGGGACCTCGATCGCCGACAGGTCGGGCACCACCGAGCGCCAGAAGTCGTCACGCAGCGGGTGGCCCTCCTGCATCCGCGCGAGGTCGTAGGCCTGCCGGGTGTCGCGACGCAGGTTGTGCGACCACAGCCGGGTAAATCCGGTCTCGCGAACGCCGCCGGGAAAGGTCAGGTCGCGATACGCGTCGGTGAAGCCCTCCCAAGGGCAGATCGCCCGCAGCGCCGGCGGCTTCAGGGCGGCGACCGCGTACTGGGTGATGGCCAGGTAGGAGACCCCGAGCATGACGATGCGGCCGTCGCTCCACGGCCGGCCGGCGATCCACTGCACCAGGTCGTAGGTGTCCTCGGCCTCCCGCCGCGACAGCAGGTTTCCGGTGCCGTCGGAGTGGCCGCACCCCCGCGAGTCGGCATTCACCACGGTGAAGCCCCGCGCGGTCCACCACGCCGGGTCCGGCGCCTCCCAACCGGTCAGCGCCGAGAAGGTCACCGGTCGCGGCTGACGCAAGACCCGGTATTGCACCGAGAACGTCCACCTCCCGCGCCGTCGCCTCGGCAGGTTGTCCTTGCCGTAGGGGTGGATGCTCAGGATGACCGGCCGCGGAACGTCGTCGGACTTCCGGTAGACGTTGATCCGCAACACCGTCCCGTCGCGCGTCGGGACGGCGACATCATGCTCGACGAAGACGTCCGGTGGGGCAGGGGTGATCGTGATCGGGGGTTTGGCGATGCCGCGGAGCCTGACCAGCGCGTACCGCAGGCCGCCGGGGCGTCGCCAGGGCCGGTCCAGCGCGGGTGCCGAATTTCGCGCCACGCCGCTACCTTAAGCAGTTCAGCCGGGCCGCTACCACACGGCGGGCACCAGGCGATAGCGCACGCGCTGCGCGTACTCCCGGTATCCCGGCAACTGCTGGGTGAGCAGCTTCTCCTCGTCGCGGATGCGGAAGACGAGCACCGCGACGCCCGGGATCACGAAGAGCAGTCCCCAGTAGGAGCCGAGCGCCAAAGGTATGCCCACCATCATGATCACGTCGCCGACATACATCGGGTGCCTGACGAACTTGTAGAGGCCGCCGGAGGCCACCCGCTGGCCGGCCTCCACCGTGACGGTGGCGGCGGCGTAGGAATTCTCGATGATCACCAGCATGGCGATCGTCAGCCCGGTCGCGACCAGGACGTCACCGAGCACGCACAGCCACACGGGCACCGTCGACCAGCCCATCCGATGATCGAGGGCGCTGAACGCCATCATCGCGAAGAGGTCCAGGAACGAGCCGGTGATGATGATTTTCTGGGCCGTTCGGGTTTCGGCCCTCGGCCCGGCCCGCATGCGGCGCTGCAGCGCCGCCGGGTTGTTCCGGGCCAGATAGATCGTGGGGACGATCGTCGACGCCGTGAACACGGCGATGAAAACCCAGGCCTGCCAATAGTCGAACGTGCCGGCCGGTCCGAACAGGATCAGGCCGTAGAAGGCCAGCCCGAGGATCGAGGACAACGTCAGCCGGGCAGCGAGTTTCATGGTGCTCCTAACAACACAGATCGCGACGTCGGAAAGCCATGGCGCCCAAGATAATCAGCGCCGCGTCGATGGCCAGTAGCCACAGCAGCGGCACGGCGGTGAAGTCGGCGCCGACCCGCGGGGTGTGCGCGAACGGTTCCAGGTCGAGCAGCCACTGCGGGAACCGGGCCAACTCGCCGATCAGGTAGACGGCGACGAACCCGACCAGCACGCCCCACGCCAACGGCGTGAACCGCGGTGCCGCACCGAACAACGCGACAGTGACGGCGGCGAGCAGCCAGACGGCGGGCAGCTGGGCGGCCGCGGTGCCGACCACGACGGCCAGCTTGCCGCCGACGTCGCCGGCCGCGACGCCGTAGACCAGCCCGCCGGCCACGCCGCTGACCAGCATCGCGACCGCGGATCCGATCAGTGCGGCGGCCAAATGGCTTGCCAGCCAGTGAGTTCGGGAGACGGCGCCGGCCAGCGTCGTGTCGGCGCGCTGGCCGGATTCCTCCTGATGCAAGCGCAGGGTGAGCGAGATCGCGAACGCGGCGGCCACCATGCCCATCATGGCGTAGGCCACCGCGATGAAGGCCTCCTCCAGGGCGCTGGTGCCGCCCATCCGCGCGACGATGTCGCGCACGACGGTGCTGCCGCCCAGCTCGTCGCCGATGCCGTGCACGACGCTGCCCATCAGCAGGCCATACAGGCACAGGCCCACCGTCCACAGCAGCAGCGCGCCGCGGTCGAGCCGCCACGTCAGGCCGTCGACGCCGCTCAGCCGGCTTCCGGCGGCGCCGGGACCGGCGCGTTCGGCGATGAGGCCGGCGCCCACGTCGCGGCCGGCGAGCAGTCGATAGGCCACCAGGGTGAGCACGGCCGTCGTCACCAGGTGCAGCAGGAGAACCCACCAGCGGTCGCCCGCGTACGGCCGGACCTGCAGCGACCACCCCAGCGGCGAGAGCCACGACAGCGCGCCGCCACCCGCGTCGCCGATGGCGCGCAGCGTGAACGCGGCCCCCAGCACGGCGAACGCGGCGCCGCGGGCGAACCGGGCGCTCGGCGACAGCTGCGCGGTCACCGCGGCGACCGCGGTGAAGACCAGGCCGGAGCAGGCCAGCGCCGCCCCGAACGCCAGCGACCCGCCGGCCGGGACGTCGGTCGTCAGCAATCCCGCCGCCCCGATCGCGCCGGTGGCGATCGAGGCCCCGAAGGACAACAGCAGCGCCGCGGTCAGGCTGGCGTAGCGGCCGATCGCGGTCGAGTCCACCAGCTCGGTCCGGCCGGTCTCCTCGTCGGCGCGGGTGTGCCGGATCACGGTGAGGATGACGGCCACCGCAATCAGCAGGTGGAACATCCCGGCCTTCCAAATGCCAACGGCGCCAAGGCTGTCGTTGTAGACCTGGCCGTAGAGCGCGCGCTGGGCCGGGCTGGCCGTGATCGACGCCGCGAACCCGGCGCGGGCCGCTTGGGTCGGGTAGACCTTCTCGATGCTGCCGATGTACACCGTGGCCAGCGGCACCGACAGCAGCAGCACCCACAGCGGCAACGAGACCCGGTCCCGGCGCACGTAGAGCCGCAGCATGCCCGGCGTGCCGGAGATGTGGGAACCCGCCCGCGGCGCCGGTTGCTCGGGGCGGGCCCGATCCAGCGTCGCGGTGCTCATGCCGACACCTTCGCGTCGCTGGCGGCGTCTGTGCCGTCGTAGTGGCGCAGGAACAGTTCCTCGAGCGTCGGGGGCTGGCTGACGAGGCTGCGCACGCCGGCGGCGCCGAGCGCCCGGATGAGTTCGCCCAGGCTTTCGCTGTCGACCTGGGCGCGCAGCGTGGTGCCCTCGATGCTGACGTCCTCGACGCCCCTGATGCCCGCGATGTCGCCGGGGTCGCCGATCAGTTCGGCCTTGATCGAGGTGCGGCTGAGGTGGCGCATGGACTCCAGCGAGCCACTCTCGACGCTCCTGCCGGCGCGGATGATGGTCACCCGTTCGCACAGCGCTTCGGTTTCGGCCAGGATGTGGCTGGACAGCAACACCGTCGTACCGCGGTCGCGCGCCTCGCCGACGCACTGCTGAAACACGTTCTCCATCAACGGGTCCAGCCCGCTGCTGGGCTCGTCCAAGAGCAGCAGCCTGGCGTGTGACGAGAAGGCGGAGATCAGGGAGACCTTCTGCCGGTTGCCCTTCGAGTAGGTGCGCGCCTTCTTGTGCGGGTCGAGGTCGAACCGCTCGATCAGCTCGGCGCGCCGGCGTTCGTCGATGCCGCCGCGCATGCGGGCCAGCAGGTCGATGGTCTCGCCGCCGGTCAGTGAGGGCCACAGGGTCACATCGCCCGGCACGTAGGCGATGTGGCGGTGCAGCGCGACCGCGTCGGTCCACGGGTCGCCACCCAGCAACCGGGCGGTTCCCCCGTCGGCTTTCACCAGTCCCAGCAGGACGCGGATGGTCGTCGACTTGCCTGCACCGTTGGGCCCGAGAAACCCGTGCACCTCTCCTTCGCGCACCGTCAAATCGAGGCCGTCCAGCGCCCGCACCGCACCGAAATTCTTCGTCAGGTCGCGGATTTCGATGGGCGCGACGTGGTCAGCTGGCATGGGATCCTCCTTGATCGTCGGCGGCCAGGAATGCGTCGTACATGGTGCGGTCCACCATCAGGCCTTCGGTGTAGATCTCGAGGGCGGGCAGGATCATGTCACGCGAATAGTCGCGGAGCACCGCGCGCAGATCGTTTGGGTTGTCGTGCATTTGCAGATAGAGCAGGAGCCCGCCGCCCCCGGTGATGCCCAGATACTTGGCCCTGGCTTGCGGATCGCGGCTGGGTTTGATCGTCCCGGCCCGCACGCCGGCTTCGAGGTATTCCTGGGCGTTCTCGATCATCCTCTGCCACAACATTTTCGCCAGGTCGCCGCCGGTCTGCATGCTGCGCAACAGGTAGGCGGTCATCGGGGCGAATTCCTCGATCTCGGCCAGTTGCGCGAACCAAACGGCCGGGTCATTGGATTGCAGCGCCTCCGCCTTGGTCTCGCGGATCTGTTCGGCGACGTAGTCGTCGCAAGCCTTGCGCAGGCCTTCCTTGGAGCCGAAATGGTGGATGACCAGCGCGGCGCTCACCCCCGCCGCCTCGGCGATCGCGCGCAGCCCCACGTCGAAGCCGCGCTCGCCGAACTGCTCGATCGCCGCCTCGCGGATCCGGGCTGCGGCGGTCAGGTCGGCTGAACGCATGTTCAGTACGCTAAACGTGCGTTCAGCCGACCGTCAAGGGGGCGCGCCCAGAGTTTCGGGTGGGTTTGACGCGGGCAACGGACAATCCGGATTCCTAACCCGGCATAACGCCTGGTCTCGTAAGTCATGATTCTTAATCAGATTTGGGAGCGACCCGGGCAACATCACCGAACGTGCGCTCACCGCGAAATTTTGGCCAGAAACTCGCAACCAGTCCACGCTCGGCGCGGTGGAAGCGTCCCGGCGGGGCGATCGTCAACGCCCACTAGTGGCAACGCGTTAACGACTCACGAAATAGGTCGATGGTGGCGACCCCAGCGCCGGGCTACGCCGCGCTTGCGCCCGAACTAGTCCCGGACTGCGGCCAGCAGCCCGTCGCCCAGCGGCACCAGCGCCGGGCTGAGCCGCTCGTCCTCGGCGATGAGCCGGGCCGCCTCGCGCACCGCGGTCACCTCCGCATCGCCCGCGGCGGGATCACCCGCCCGGCCCCCCAGCGCCGCGCGGTGCACCACGATGACGCCCCCGGATCGCAGCAGCCGCACGCCCTCGACGACGTAGTCGGGCTGGTCGATCGGGTCGGCGTCGATGAACACCAGGTCGTAGGACTCGTCGGCGAGCCGGGTGAGCACCTCTTGGGCGCGCCCGCTGATCAGCCGGGTGCGCGAGGGTCCGATGCCGGCGTCGGAGAAGGACTGCTTGGCGAGCCGCAGGTACTCGGGCTCGTTGTCGATCGTGGTCAACACGCCGTCGTCGCCCATGCCCGACAACAGCCAGAGCCCGCTGACCCCCGCGCCGGTACCCACCTCGGCGACGGCCTTGCCGCCGCTGAGCTTGGCCAGCAGGCTCAACAGCGCACCGACCGCCGGTGTCACGGCGCCGGCGCCGATCTCCACGGCGCGTTCGCGGGCCGCGGCCAGCAGCGCGTCCTCAGAGATCGACCCCTCGGCGTGCGCGCAGAGTGACTCGGCTCGACTGGGAGCCGTCTGGCCGGGGGCTGCTGCGTCGGTGCCGTCCATGACCCGCAGCGTATTCCAATTTGCCGCCAGGCCGGGCAGGCGCGCCTGAATAGAACCGGGCCGACACGCCCGGATCCCGCGGAGCGACGCAACTCACTCCCCCGGGCATTGGCCCAGTTCAACGCAGGTAACGATCTGGTTTCTCAGCCAAACCTCAGATTGCTCCTATGTCGCGCATACGCCGATGGGCGACGGTATGCGTATGGAACGCGGTGGGCGGGGGACCGGGAATACAAATCACCGGATTGGGAATACACACTGGCAGCTTCGCGTTGACGCGGTCGACGAGCTGTCAGGCTTCGGCAGCAGGGAAAACCCGGAGGATTCAATCATCACGTCGCTTTTGAGCCCGACTACCATGTCTCACGCCCAGGACTGCCGGGACGACGAATGGGTGGAGAAGACGGACGCGTTGCAGGGCACCGCGGTGTTCGACGCGACCGGGGACAAGGCGACGATGCCGTCGTGGGACGAGTTGGTGCGCCAGCACGCCGATCGGGTGTACCGGTTGGCCTACCGACTCTCCGGCAACCAGCAGGACGCCGAGGATCTGACCCAGGAAACCTTCATCCGGGTGTTCCGGTCGGTCCAGAACTACCAGCCCGGGACCTTCGAGGGCTGGCTGCACCGCATCACCACCAACCTCTTTCTCGACATGGTGCGTCGGCGCGCCCGCATCCGCATGGAGGCGCTGCCCGAGGATTACGACCGGGTGCCCGCCGACGAGCCCAACCCCGAGCAGATCTATCACGATGCGCGGCTGGGGCCCGACCTGCAGGCCGCGTTGGATTCGCTGCCGCCGGAGTTTCGCGCCGCGGTCGTGCTGTGTGACATCGAGGGCCTGTCCTACGAGGAGATCGGCGCCACCCTCGGTGTCAAGCTGGGCACCGTGCGCAGCCGCATCCACCGCGGGCGTCAGGCGCTGCGCGACTATCTGGCCGCGCATCCCGAGCACGGGCTGCACGCCGAGCCGGCGTAGCGGCACGGCCGCCGAACGGCTTATCCACAGCCGAATAACACCGTTGGACGCAAGAACCCAACGGCTTTCCGCGCTGTAGGCGCGGTATGGGCGCGACCTCGCGCTACATTCGTGGATGGGCGGTAAGAAAGGAATTGGTGATGGCGGACCGAGGAGAGGTGTTTCGCCGCGCGTTCTCCTGGTTGCCCGCGCAGTTCGCCTCCCAGAGCGACGCGCCCGTCGGCGCGCCGCGCCGGTTCCGTTCCACCGAGCACCTGTCCATCGAGGCGATCGCCGCGTTCGTCGACGGTGAGCTGCGGATGAACGCACACCTGCGCGCGGCCCACCACCTCTCGCTGTGCCCGGAATGCGCGGCCGAGGTCGAGGACCAGAGCCGGGCGCGTGCGGCGTTGCGTGATTCCCACCCGATCCGCATCCCCAGCAACCTGCTGGGGCTGCTGTCCGAGATTCCGCATTACCCGTCGTCCGACGACGAGACCGCTCCGGAGGCCCCGGACCGTTCTCGCGACCGCGACGCGCGCGATCAGCGTAAGCGCCGGTAGCTTGCCGGCATCGCCGCCGCGCGTTCGTGCCGACCAATCCCGCACCGTGGATACTAGGGTGGACACGGCAATGCGGGCGCGGCGCAAAGCGCCCGGTAAGCGGCCTGTCTCGAGCGCTCAAGAAGAGGATCCAAAGGTAACGTGACCTCCGACGGCAACAACAGGGGCAACGACAGCGGCAACGGCGCGGATCGCCTGGCGCCGCGCCCCGTCTCCCGGCCACCGGTCGACCCCGCATCGCGTCAGGCGTTCGGCCGTCCCACCGGGCTCCGGGGCTCCTTCGTGGCCGAGCGGGTGCGCCCGCCGAAGTACCGCGAACAGGCCGAGTTCACGCCCCACGACCAACCGGGCGATCCCGTCCTCGAGGAGGCGTTCAGCCGGCCCGTCGGGACCGTGGACACGCTGCAGCGCCACCCGATCGATGCCTGCGCGCTGGCCGCCGAGCAGGACGGCGCCGAGCCCGAGGGGGCGGAAGACCCCTGGCGCGACCCCGCCGCCGCGGCGGCCCTGGGCGCGCCGGCCGTCGCGCCGGCCGGACCGCAGGCCGTGCCGGGCTACGGCGGCAAGCTCGGGGTCCGCGACGTGCTGTTCGGGCGCAAGGTGTCCTACCTGGCGCTGTCGGTCCTACTGCTGATCGCGCTGGTGATCGGCCTGATCGGCGGCGTGATCGGGCGCAAGACGGCCGAGGTCGTCGAGGCGTTCACCACCTCTAAGGTCACGCTGTCGACGCCCGGCAACGGTGAGCAGCCGGCGGGCCGGTTCGCCAAGGTGGCGACGGCGACCGCCAACGCCGTGGTCACGATCGAGTCGAAGAGCGACCAGGAGGGCATGCAGGGCTCCGGGGTCGTCATCGACGGCCGCGGCTACATCGTCACCAACAACCACGTCATCTCCGAGGCGGCCAACAATCCCAGCCAGTTCAAGACGACCGTGGTCTTCAACGACGGCAAGGAGGTGCCGGCCAACCTGGTGGGCCGCGACCCCAAGACCGACCTGGCCGTGCTCAAGGTCGACAACGTCGACAACCTGTCCGTGGCCCGGCTCGGTGACTCCGACAAGGTCCGTGTCGGCGACGAGGTCCTCGCGGCGGGTGCGCCGTTAGGGCTGCGCAGCACGGTGACCCATGGCATCATCAGCGCGCTGCACCGCCCCGTCCCGCTGTCGGGGGAGGGCTCGGACACCGACACCGTCATCGACGCCCTCCAGACCGACGCGTCGATCAACCACGGCAACTCCGGTGGCCCCCTGATCGACATGGACTCCCAGGTGATCGGCATCGACACCGCCGGTAAGTCGTTGTCCGACAGCGCAAGTGGGCTCGGCTTCGCGATCCCGATCAACGAGGCCAAGCAGGTGGCCCAGACGCTGATCAAGGACGGGAAGATCGTGCACCCGACGCTGGGCGTCAGCAGCCGGTCGGTGAGCAACGCGATCGCCTCCGGCGCCCAGGTCGCCAACGTCAAAGCGGGCAGCCCGGCCCAGAAGGGCGGGATCCTGGAGAACGACGTGATCGTCAAGGTCGGCAACCGCAAGGTCGCCGACGCCGACGAATTCGTCGTCGCCGTGCGGCAGCTGACCATCGGGCAGGACTCCCCGGTGGAGGTGGTCCGCGATGGCCGGCACGTCACGCTGACGGTGAAACCCGACGCGGATAACGGCTAAGTGTTCGCGAATCTGAGCTGGGAGCACATCCTGGTCCTCGTCGTGGTCGGGCTGGTGATCCTTGGGCCCGAGCGGCTCCCGGGCGCGATCCGGTGGACGTCGAACGCGCTCCGGCAGGCACGTGACTACCTCAGCGGCATGACGACCCAGCTGCGCCAGGACCTCGGACCCGAGTTCGACGAACTGCGCGAGCCGCTCAGCGAGCTGCAGAAACTGCGTGGCATGAGCCCGCGCGCCGCGCTGACCAAGCATCTGCTGGACGGCGACGACTCGTTCCTCACGGGGAACTTCGACAGGCCGGTCAATGGAACGCCCGCCAAACCAGCTGAGCCTGTACGGCCCGCACAGCCGGAGAGCCAGACCGGCGGCCCGGCGCCGTTCGACGCCGACGCGACCTGATGGACGCTGATCCCATGAAACAAGCGTCACTGAGACCCTGATCGGCCGGTGCAGTTCGGCCCATTAAAGCCCGCCACCTCGGTGTCGCTCGAGCACTGCGTGAACCAATACCCTGGCTGGCTACGGCAAACCGTTCAGCCCGTTTACGCCTATCAGCCCCGCCGCGCCGCCGGCGCCACCGGCGCCGGTTGTAATGCCGGTCCCGCCGTTGCCGCCGTTGCCGCCGTCGCCGGCCAGGTCGCCGGCTTGGCCGCCGGCCCCGCCCGGCCCGCCTGCGCCGAAACCGCTGGATCCGCCGGCGCCGCCGGCGCCGCCGTCGCCGCTCAGCAGACCGGCCTTGCCGCCGGCCCCGCCGTCCCCGCCGGGCCCGGTTTCGGTAGCTCCGCCGATCCCGCCAATCCCGCCGCCGCCGAACAGGAGGGCGTTGCCGCCGGCCCCGCCGGCCCCACCGCCATTGGTGGCGAATCCGCCGGCCCCGCCGTCCCCGCCGCTGAAGAACAGCAGGCTGGCGTTGCCGCCGGTCCCACCGGCACCGCCGAGGGCGTTAAAGCCGGTCCCACCGGTCCCGCCGATCCCGCCGTCGCCGAACAGCAGGCCGGCGTTGCCGCCATTCCCGCCGACCCCGCCGACGCTGTTGTTGCCGCCGCTGAATCCGCCGGTCCCGCCGCCGCCGCCGGAGCCGGCGAGCAGGCCGGCGTTGCCGCCGGCGCCGCCAGCGCCGCCATTGCTTCCTCCGCCGTTCCCGCCGGCCCCGCCGTCCCCGCCGCCCGCGCCGACCAGCGCGCTGAGCAGCCCCGCGGCCCCGCCGTTTCCGCCGGCCCCGCCGGACCCGCCGCTGCTATTGCCGGGCCCGCCGGCCCCGCCGACCATGAGGTTTAGGCCCGATGCGACTCCGCCATTTCCGCCGGTCCCGCCGTTACCAGACAGCAACCCGCCGGCCCCGCCGGCCCCGCCGGCCCCGCCGGCGAAGCCGACGGCGCCGTTGCCCGATGCGTTCCCGCCGGCTCCACCGGGCCCGCCGGCGCCGAACAGGCCTGCGGCCCCGCCAGCACCGCCATTGTGGCCGGGCGCGTTGAGCGCGCCGGACACACCGGACCCGCCGGCCCCGCCGTCGCCGAGCAAGAACCCGCCTGGTCCACCGGGCAGCCCGCTGCCCGGGGCTGCGTTGGAACCGTTGCCGATCAGCGGGCGCTGCAGCAGCAACTCGGTCGGAGCGTTGATCACATCGAATACCGGCTGCAGCGGCCCGGCCACACCGTTCGGGCCGGCGGCGCCGTTGTTGGCCGGCGTCGGACCAATCCCGCCGTTGCCGCCGTTGCCGGCAGTGCCGATCAGCACAGCGTTGCCGCCGACCCCGCCGGCACCACCGATCGTTGCCCCCGTCCCGCCTGCTCCGCCGGCACCGCCGTCGCCCACGAGCACGCCGGCCTGACCGCCGCTCCCGCCCGTCCCGCCGACGCCAAAGAGGCTGGCTCCGCCGGCCCCGCCGATCCCGCCATTGGAGAACAGCAGGCCGGCGGCGCCGCCGTTTCCGCCGGTCCCGCCGGTGACGGAGCCAAAGCCGGCCCCGCCGGTCCCGCCGACTCCGCCGCTGGAGAACAGCAGGCCGGCGCTGCCGCCCGTCCCGCCGTTCCCGCCGGGGCCTCCCTCGCCGACCCCGCCGGTCCCGCCCGCCCCACCGGGCCCGAACAGCAGACCGGCGTTGCCGCCGTTTCCGCCGGCCCCGCCGCCGCCGACACCAAGGCCGATCCCGCCGGTACCGCCGGCGCCGCCGGGGCCGGCGAGCAGGCTGGCGTTGCC
>NZ_DATJPU010000215.1:0-4782 GCF_035506235.1 Mycobacterium sp. | reverse complement strand
GCTCGGTGGCCTGTTCTGTTGTGGTCATTTCGTTGTCTCCTGTTCTGCCGCAACGGGGATCGCTCCCTGGGCTTGCAGTTGAATCACTTCGTCCACCGTGAATCCCAGCTGTACGAGGATTTCGGTGTTGTGCTCCCCGTGCTCGGGTGCACGCCGCGCTGGCACCCGTGCCATCCCGCGCAGGGTGAGCGGGTTGTTGACCGTGTACTCCAGATCCGGGGCACCCTCGATCGGCACGACGATTTCGGTGGCACGCAGTTGCGGATCCGCAGCCGCTTCCTCGGGCGTCTGGATGATGCCGTAGGGGATGCGAGCCTTGTCGAGAACCTCTTTCCAATGCGCCAGGGGCTGGGCACGGAATTCGTTTTCGAGCAGAGTGGCCAATTCAGCGGCGTGCTTGCTGACAGCCTCGACATCGGCGAAGCGCGGATCGGACAGGAGGTCCGACCGCCCGATGGCGTTGGCCAACACCGGCCATGCCGATCGCTTGGCGGCCAGCATGATCCAGCGGTCGTCGCCGCTCTGGTACGGATTCGTCAGCGCGTTGACGGGCTCGTTGCGGTCATGCAGCTCGTACGTCGTGCCGCCGGCCAGGGCCGCCGACACCAGCGTTCCGGTCGCCCACACCCCCGTGGCCAGCAGCGAGGTGCCGACGTTGGCGCCCTTGCCGGTCCGTTCGCGGTGATACAGCGCGGTGGTGATCGCCGCGTAGATCGCCGTTGCGGTGGTGTAGTCCCCGCTGCCCCACACTGGCGCCGTTGGAGGCGCCCCGGCGTCGCGGGTTGCGGCCAGCAGCCCGCTACGTGACCAGAAAGCGGTCAGGTCGAAGCCGGGCAGCTTGGCGTCCGGTCCGGCATCCCCGAACCCGGTGATGTCGGCATAGATGATCCGCGGGTTCCAGGACGATACTTCTTCGTAGCCCAGGTGCAGACCTTCGCGGGTGCCGTGCGGGAAGTTGGTGATCAACACGTCGGCCCATTCGACCAGACGCTTGAGGATCTGCGTGCCGCCTTCGGACTTCAGGTTGATCGACATTCCGCGCTTGTTGCGATTGGCCATGTGCCAGTTGTAGTTACCCAGCGCTGCAGGGCTCGGCGGCACCGAACCCAGCAGGCGCTGCGGGTCACCCATCCCCGGCGCCTCGACCTTGATGACATCGGCTCCGAAGTCCGACAGCATGGTCGCTGCAGCGGGCGCGGCGATAAAGCTTGCCAGTTCAACAACTTTCAGGCCAGAAAACACGGATTGCGTAGGTTGCGTTGTCATTGCCGTTGTCTCCTTAAACGAATGCGCTCAGGCCGGTGACGGACTTGCCCACGATCAGCGTCTGCATCTCGCGGGTGCCCTCGTACGAGTAGAGGGCCTCAGAGTCGGCAACGAATCGGCCGATGTTGTAGTCGAGCACGATGCCGTTGCCGCCAAACAACTCCCGGGCCCAGTGCACGGTCTCGCGCATCCGCGAGCAGCAGTAGGCCTTCGCGAGCGCGGACTGCTCGTCGCGGTACACGCCGTCGTGCTGCAGCTGGGCCAGCCGCACCATCATCCCCGCGCACGCCGTCGCGTTGCCAAGCATCTTCACGAGCAGGTCCTGAACCATCTGGAACTTGCCGATCGGCTTGCCAAACTGCGTCCGCTCCTTCGCGTACTGCAACGCGAGCTCGTAGGCGGCGAACTGCACGCCCACCGCCTGCCACGCCACCCCGCTGCGGGTGCGGCGCAGGATCTCTGCGGTGTCCCGGAACGAGTTCGCGTTCTGCAGCCGGTTGGCCTCAGCAACCCGGCACTCGTCGAGCACGATGTCGGCGTTCTGCACCATCCGCAGCGCGAACTTGTTCTCGATCTTGGTGGCGGTGAACCCGGGAGTGCCCTTCTCCACGACGAAGCCCAAAACCTTGTTGGTCTCGACGTCGCGGGCCCATACCACGATTACGTCGGCAAAGGTGGCGTTGCCGATCCAGCGCTTGGCGCCGTTGAGCACCCAACCGTCGCCCTCGCGGCGTGCGGTGGTCTCCATGCCGCCGGCCACGTCGGAGCCACCGTGCGGCTCGGTCAACGCGAACGCGCCGATCTTCTCGAAACGGCTCATCGCCGGCAGCCAGCGGCGCTTCTGCTCCTCGGACCCGCAGCTGACGATGGAGCCCATCGCCAGCCCCGAGTGCACTCCGAAGAACACCGAGAGCGACGGGTCGGCGTGCGCCATCTCCAGCGCGGTGATGCCCGTCATCAGGTTGCTCGGCGCCGGCTCCGAGGAATCGGGATCGGCCCAATCCAGCAGGCCCAGCTTCGCGAACCCCTTGACGAGCTCGTGCGGGAACTCCGCCCGCGCCCAGTACTCCTCGACGATCGGCGCGGTCTCCGTGCGGAAGAATTCGCGGATACGGGCGACCTTCTCGCGTTCCGAATCCGACAGCATCTCCTCGTAGGAGTAGAAATCGGCCGGCAGCAGCCCGCGGTCCAGATAAGGCTGGGGCGTCGTCGGCAAAGTCACTGTGGTGGTCATGGCGTCCTCTCTGAAATCGGTGTTTCGGGCTGATTGGCTCGCTGGCCACCAACCCGTTCATCCACCATCAGCCCGCCGCGTCGTGGTCGGGGATACCGCCTTTATCCCCGGTACCGGCAGGGACAGGTTTAAGCTCGGGTGATGGCTGTCGAGGCCAACGCGTTGGGTGATTACCTCCGCGCGCGGCGTCAGCAGGTGCGCCCCGAGGACGTCGGGCTGATTCCGGCGCGCGCCGGCGCGTCGCGGGTTTGCGCCGCGAGGAACTGGCAATGTCCCGCTATCGCGCCGAGCCCGGCAACAACTCCGCCAGGGCGCTCAAGCAGCGGCGGTCCAAGGAGGTGTGCTAACTATGACGGCGAAAACGAACGCCCTGGGGGATTACCTGCGTGCGAGGCGCCAGCAGGTGCGTCCTGAAGACGTCGGGCTGATTCCCGGCGCCCGCCGACGCGTCGAGGGTCTGCGGCGCGAGGAGTTGGCGATGCTGGCGGGCATCAGCGCCGAGTACTACCTGCGCTTGGAGGTGGGTCGCGACAAAAACCCGTCGCAGCAGGTTATCGACGCGCTCGCGCGGGCACTTCGGCTGAACCCGCTGGCCAGGCAGCATCTGCAATATCTGGCCGCTCCGACCGGTACGGATCTCTGCCATGTGGAGGCGGCGGCGGCCTATGCGTTCCCCGAACTAATCGATCAGTTTTTGCTCCCGGCCGCTCTGGCCAACAGGTACCTGGACGTCTTGGCGGCAAATCCGATCGCACGCGCCCTGTCACCAGAATTCACACCTGGCCAAAACTTCCTGCGCTGGCGCCTTTTGGACCCCGCCGCCCAGAAGCTCTACGTTGATTGGGACGAGGCGACCGCTAGTGCGGTCGCCGGGTTGCGCGACCTTGGCGGTCGTTGGCCCGACGATCCTCAGATGCAGGCGTTAGTAGCCGAATTATCCTCGGCCAGTGAACGTTTCCGTGAACTCTGGCCACGCGCAGATGTGGGTTACCTCCTGGGAATCCATCACTACTGTCATCCGCTCGTGGGCGAACTTTATCTGCACCGGGCCCGGCTCAACGCTCCGTACCCGGGCGGCGAGCACGTGGTGATGTATCGCGCCATACCAGGTAGCGACTCGGCCAGCGCCCTCGAAAAACTGCGGTCGCTGTCGGCCGCCGAGTGCTAGCGCGCGCTCAGCCGAGGCTCGAACGGGGGGCGCCACGCCCGCGCCGAGGGTGACGCGGTTGCGGGGGCTGCGCCCATTTCGCTCCGCTGGCTTCGAACAACCGGCCGATCTCGTCCATGTGCTTGTCGGCGAGGTCCCACACGTCGGGCACCAGATCGCGGTCGACGATGAAGCCGAAGTCGAGCCGGTCGAGGTAACTCACCACCGTGATGTTGAGTCCCTGCCCGTCCGTGACGATCGACACCGGGAACTGATGGCACAGTTGGGCACCCGCGAAATACAGCGGCTGGCGCGGCCCCGGCACGTTGGAGATCACGAGGTTGAACGGCTGGGCGATGCGGTCGGCCAACCGCAGCCGCGACGCGAGCCGCACCGCCGAGGTCGCCAGCACCGGACAGGAGAGCTGGGTGAGGTCGACGAGCTCGTCGGCCGGAACCAAGTCGAGGGTGCGCTTGGCGTTACGCATGGCGTCGCTGCACCGGGCGACGCGTTCGAGCGGATCGGCGCAATCGGTGGGCAACTCGGCGACCAAGCCCGAGACGCGGTTCGTCCACGGGTCGTCCTCCTCACCCGTCCGAGTCGACACCGGCACCATGGCCCGCAGCGGGCGGTCGGGCAGCGCGTCATGAGACAGCAGGTACTGGCGAAGACCGCCCGCGCAGATCGCCATCACGATGTCATTCACCGTGCCGCCGGTGGCGTTCTTGAGTGCCTTGACGTTCTCCAAAGACGTTGTGCGCATGGCGAACCTGCGATGGCCCGTGATGGACTTGTTCCACGGGGTCGGCGGCGCGTGCGTTGTCGGCAGGGAGATGCGCGGACCGTCGGGGCGGCCGAGTCGGGCGATGCCCTTGACCGCCGCCCCGGCCCGGCCGGCCGCACTGCTGACGCTGTTCACACCCGCCACATCGGCGACCCTGCTGACGAGCCGCGCTTGAACCCGCATGGCCCGGAGGGGATTCAGGGCCAGCCTGGCCGCCGTGCGACGCAGCAGGTCCGCGGTGCCCGGGACAGTCTCGGCGTTCCACGCGGGGCTATCGCCGGGCGGCGGAGCATCCGGGTCGGCATCGGTCACGATCTCCAGCATCAGTTGGCCGGCGGCGCCGTCGATGGT
>NZ_DATJPU010000214.1:0-93814 GCF_035506235.1 Mycobacterium sp. | reverse complement strand
CGAGCTCAGCAGGTGGACACGCTTCACCGCACAGCCGGTGGCGACGATGGACCCCACCCGGCGCCTGGCCCGGCTGCGGCCCGAAGAGGGCGCCGAGATCACGGCGCTCGGGCCCGACCCGGGCATCGCGGACATCGCGGCCATCCTGCTGGCGGCCGAGCAGATCGGCGCGGCCGAACGCTGCCTGGAGCTGACCGTCGAATACACCAAGAACCGGGTGCAATTCGGCCGGCCGATCGGCAGCTTTCAGGCGCTCAAGCACCGGATGGCCGATCTGTATGTCGCCGTCGCCGCGGCGAAGGCCGTGGTGTCCGACGCGTGCGACGACCCCACTCCCACCAAAGCCGCCACCGCCCGCCTGGCCGCGACCGAGGCCCTGAAAGCCGTGGCGGCCGAGGGGATTCAGCTGCACGGCGGCATCGCGATCACCTGGGAGCACGACATGCACCTGTATTTCAAACGCGCGCACGGCAGCGCGCAACTGCTCGGCTCGCCGCGAGAGTTGTTGCGGCAACTCGAATCACAGGTGCTTCTGGCGCCGTGACCGAGCATGTCGCAGCGCGCGCCGGCATCCCGCCGTTCTATGTGATGGATGTGTGGCTGGCCGCCGCGGAGCGCCAGCGCACCCACGGCGACCTGGTGAACCTGTCGGCGGGCCAGCCCAGCGTCGGTGCGCCCGAGCCGGTGCGCGCGGCCGCGGCGTCCGCGCTGCACCTCAACCAGCTGGGTTACACGGTAGCGCTGGGCATTCCTGAGCTACGCGCGGCGATAGCGGCGGATTACCGGCGCAAGCACGGGATCGACTTGGAGCCCGACGCGGTCGTCGTGACGACGGGATCATCGGGCGGGTTCCTGCTCGCCTTTCTGGCGTCCTTCGACGTGGGCGACCGCGTGGCGCTGGCCAGCCCAGGCTACCCGTGCTACCGAAACATCCTGTCGGCGCTGGGATGTGAGGTGGTCGACATCGCCTGCGGGCCGGAGACCCGGTTCCAGCCCACCGCCCGGATGCTCGCCGAGCTGGACCCGCCGGTGCGGGGCGTGATCGTCGCCAGCCCTGCGAATCCCACCGGGACGGTCATCCCGCCGGCCGAGCTGGCCGCAATCGCCTCGTGGTGCGAGACCTCCGGAGTGCGGCTGATCAGCGACGAGGTCTACCACGGACTGGTCTACGAAGGCGCGCCGCAGACCAGCTGCGCCTGGCAGACGTCACGAGATGCCGTGGTGGTCAACAGCTTCTCGAAGTATTACGCGATGACGGGCTGGCGGCTGGGCTGGCTGCTCGTGCCGAGCGAGCTGCGCCGGGCGGTGGATTGCCTGACCGGCAACTTCACCATCTGCCCGCCGGTGCTGTCGCAGCTCGCCGCGGTGGCGGCCTTCACCCCGGAGGCCACCGCGGAGGCGGACGGCAACCTGCGGCACTACAGCATCAACCGCTCGCTGCTGCTCGACGGGCTGCGCGCGATCGGCATCGACCGCCTGGCGCCCACCGACGGCGCGTTCTACGTGTACGCCGACGTCTCGGACTTCACCGGCGACTCGCTTGGGTTCTGCTCAAAGTTGCTGTCCGACACCGGCGTTGCCATCGCGCCCGGCATCGACTTCGACACCGCGCGCGGCCATTCGTTCGTCCGGCTGTCGTTCGCCGGGCCGACCGGCGACATCGAGGAGGCCCTGCGCCGGATCGGGCCCTGGCTGCCCGTCAGCGGTTGTTGAACCGCCCGGCGAGGTACTCGGCCCGGCAGGCGCTGCGCGCGAGTTTGCCGCTCGTCGTGCGGGGGATGGTCCCGGCGGCCACCAGCCGCACGTCGGCGACGCGGATCTGGTGGTGCCGCGAGATCGCCGCCCGCACGGTCTCTGCGATCGGTCCCAGTTCTGCACGGCCCGCGCCGGCGGCGCGCTCGGCGACGACGACCACCTGCTCGCCAGAGCCGCTGCCGGACGAAATCGCCTCGGCCGGAACGGAAAACGCGGCGACGTAGCCGGTGCGGATCGCTGGCGAAGCTTCGCTGACGGTGGTTTCGATGTCGTGCGGGTAGTGGTTGCGGCCGTCGATGATGATGAGGTCCTTGATCCGGCCCGTCAGGTACAGCTCGCCGTCGACGTAGACACCGAGATCGCCGGTCGCCAGCCAGGACCCGTTGTCGGGAGCGCCCTCGGCGTGGCTACCGACCTCCAGCCGGGACTGCAGCTTGTTGCCGAACACCCGTCGCGTCTCGTCCTCACGGCCGAAATACCCACGGCCGACGTTGTTGCCGTGCAACCAGATTTCCCCCACGGTGCCGTCGGGCACCTCCGTGCCGTCCGGGTCGGCGATCACCGCCCACTGCTCGAGGATCGGCTGGCCGCACGAGACAAGGGAGACCGCACCCGGCGACGTCGGGTCGACGACCACCGCGCGGCCGGCGCCGAGCTGCTCCCGGTCGAGGAAGATCGCGCTGGCCGCCGCGTCCGAGGCGATGCTGGCGACCGACAGCGTCGCCTCCGCCATCCCGTAGGACGGCTTGACCACCGTCGCCGGCAGACCATACGGGGCGAACGCCTTCGTGAACTGCTCGATCGCCGACATGCTCACCGGCTCCGACCCGTTGAGCAGGCATACCACGTTGCTGAGGTCGAGATTCTCGCCGGCCGGAGGGAGCCCCCGCTGGGCCGTCAACTCGAAGGCGAAGTTCGGGGCCGCCGCCATTGTCCGGCCCCGGGTCGCCGCGATACCCAACTGTTTGATCCATCGATAGGGCCGGCGAAGGAAAGCCATGGGATCCATCAGCGTGACGTGCGCGCCGAAAAAGGCCGTGAACACGATCATCATCAATCCCATGTCGTGATATAGCGGCAGCCAGCTCACGCATTGGACGTCGGTGTTCAGCCCGCCGTGCAGGATCATCTGCATCGCGTTGGTGTAGACGGCGCGATGGGTGATCTCGACCCCGGCCGGCGTGCGCGTCGAGCCCGACGTGTACTGCAGATAGGCGAGATCGTCGGTAGCGCGGACGGGTTCGGCAAAGGTCGCGCCGAGCGACGCGGGTACCGCGTCCACCGCGATCATCCGCGGCCGCTCGTGCGCGGGCAAGGTCCTGATGAACGCCCGAACCGACTCGGCCGCCGCGGTCGTGGTCAAGACCGCCGCGGGCCGGCCGTCGGCAAGCACCGCCGCCAACCGCTCGCCGTGCCCCGACAGAGTCGGCGCAAAGAGCGGGATCGCGACGTTGCCCGCGTGGACGGCGGCGAAGAAACCCGCCACATAGTCGAGGCCCTGCGGCGCCAGGATGGCTACCCGGTCGCCGGGCTGGGTGACCTGCTGCAGCCGGGCGCCGATCGCGCAGACCCGCGACCACAGCTCGTTCCAGCTGAGCTCGATGACCCGGCCGTCTTGTTCCTGCGAGTAATCAAGGAAGCGGTACGCCGGGCTGTCACCGAGCTGAGCGCGGTTGCGGTCGAAATTCGAGGTCAACGTCACGCCCTTGGGCACCACGATCCTGGCTGCAGGGGCGGCGTCGGCGCCTACGCTCCGCGAGGCGGCCCCGACAATATTGGTTGACCCGTGATCCCGACTCACGTCGGGACAGATTAATAGACGTCCTTATAATTCGCCGCATTTACCCCGGTATGGCGGTCATCACCATTGTGGCGGTGGGCTGAGGAGGATCACACGAGGATCGGATGACGTGCGGGATCAAGCCCCGAGGACCTTGTCGAGGCGGGCTTCCAGCGCACCACGCTCGCCGACATCGGCCACGTTGACCCCGAACCGTTCGGCAAGGGTATCCACGACGGCGGCCGCGTCCGCCAGGCGGATTTTCTCGCTGCCGTCCGCGCGGTGGATGGTCAGGTCGCGCCCGGCCAGGTTCAACCGGACGTCCTCGGCGACACGTGCGGCCATCAGGCCGCCGGTCACAAAGTGCGACGAGGGGTGGGTCGAGACGAACCAGCTGCCCACCTTCAGATCGATGTCCGGCTGGGTGCGCGTCGTGAACTCGCAGAGCGGCACCCACTGGTCGCGGATGAGTGCCTGCACAACCAGCCCGTCGCGGCGGTCCTCGAGCCCGTACGGCCCGTGGGTGGTCTGTTGGACGCTGCCGGTTTGGATGCGGAGCGGAGAGGTCGGTGTCTGGCCGCCGAAGCCGACGTCGACGAGATACACCCCTGCGACCCGGGAAATGTCACCGCCAACACCGTGTGCGTCTGTGCGGGGAACGGCGCGTCGGGCGGGAGCATCCAGATCACCCTGCCGGCCAATCGCCGCACCCGAAAGCCAAATTCAGCGAGCACGTAACCCATCAACCCGTTCTGTTCGTAGCAATAGCCGCCCCGGCGCCGGTGAACCAGCTTGTCGGTCAAGGCCTCTGGGCTCAGGTCGTCGACCGGCACTCCGGTCAGCGGATCGAGGTTCTCGAACGGAATCGCTTGCGTGTGAGCGGTCACCAGACCCTGCAGGGCGTCAAGGCTCGGCTCGGCGGCGCCGCGGAAGCCGATCCGGTCGAGGTACCCGTTCAGGTCCAGGGTCATATGGCCATTCTGGCCCGAGTCCGCCCCGACCGCTTGCGCCAGCCAAGCCTCACGCACGCCCGGGCGGCGCCGGGGGCGGCCGTGGCCGGTGACAGGCTCGTCGTCGCCGGGCAGCCCGACAAGCAGCTCGTCGCGCAGGCCGAGGCGCTCGATTTCAGGTAGCGGCGCAGCGGGTTGGATCTTCGCTGTTTTATATCTGTCGAATATGGGGAAACCGCTACGGACGGGCTGCAGCACACCACCCACGACACGTACGGAGCCCCCTATGAGCAGCACTGTTTGGATTGTGATCGCCGTGATCGCGGCGGTCCTCGTGATAGCCGCCGTGATCTTCGCGGCGAACAAAGCGGCGCGCCGACGCCGCCAACGGCAGGCCGAGGAGATTCGCGAACAGGCCAAGGTGGAGTCGTCCCGGGTCGAACGGCGGCAAGCGCTCGCCGACGAAACGGCCGCCAGGGCACGCGCCGCGCAGGCCGAGGCCGAAGCCAAGGCCGCCGAGGCCGCCCGGCTGCAGGAACGGGCGGCGAGCCATCAAAGCGACTTGGCGGCATCGCGTCAGCAACTCGAGGACCACTGGAAGCGCGCCGACAGCCTCGACCCGAACGTCGCGGAAACGGGCGAGGAGCCCGCCAACGGTCGCGGCGACGCGGCCCGCGGGACGCCGCAACAGCCGGTGGCCGACGCGGAGCCCATCCGGCATCGCCGGCCGTCGTCAGGCTGATCGGCCCGCGCACACCCGATGGCCCGCCCCCCTCAAGCGGGCCATCGGGTGTGCCCCTCACAGGAGCTGTAAGGCGCCGTCCCGGCATTGGCGGGCGATCTGTTGCTCGCGGGCATACAACATGCCGTAGCTGAAGCCGTTCTCCCCGACCGTTGTTCCCGCGGTCACCGCCATCTGCCGAAGCGCTTCCGTGGCGACGACGGTGTCCTGATGGTCCCCGAGCAGACTTTGAATCCGCTTGTAGTGCTTGATGGTTCGCTTGGCCCGCTTGTGCAGGGGTTGGTGTAGCTCGGCGGCGTAGCGGGCGCGCTTGGCGGCCTTACGCGCCTTGTGCAGCATCACGTCTTCGCCGGACTCCAGCGCCGCGACCAGCCTCCGGTCCGCCTTGCGTTGCGCCCGCCGGGCCCGCTTGCGCAGCGCCTCGGCGGAGATCTGTTGATCGACGGGTGGTTCGTCGCGCCAGCGGCGCAACGCCGCCATCAACGCGTGATAGCGGTCGGAGCCCATCGCCTCGCCCAGCCGCGCACGGGCGGGAAGCTCGACGGCTTGGAGATCATTGCGGATACGTGAGCGGACGGGGCCCAGGATCAGCTCGTCGGGCATCGCGTCCAGCGCCTCGCTGAACCGGCGCTGCTGAACCTGGCAATCGCGGACATCGCCGAGCAGCGCGGCGAACCACTTCAGTTCGCCGTCCAGGTCGCCGACCGCCCCGTCGAGGACCTGGGCGAAGACGCGCAGGGTGCTGCGGAATCGCCGGGTGGCGACGCGGGTGTCGTGAATGGTCTCCGGGGTTTCCCCGTCGCGCAGCTCCGCGTCGCCGCTTTCGATCTGCTCGATCTGAGCGTTGAGGTAGTCGACCAACGCGCGGTTGGCTGGTGAGGGCATGAGATCACGCATTCCCGAAAGCCTGTGGCCGTCAAACATGGGCCGGACGCCGGGCGCGTCGCCGCGCGAGACCCTAGAGCCAGGTGTCCTGGGTGGTCGTGGTGAGAAACGCCTCCAGGTCATCGCGCCACCGGGCCGGCGTGGTCTTGTCCGGTTCGATCCCGGTGTAGTCACCGCGATAGAACAGCAGCGGCCGCGGCTTGATCTTGGGGGCCTCCGACAGCGATCGGACCGCGCCGAACACCACGAAGTGATCGCCCCCCTCGTGCACCGAGGCGACCGTGCAGTCAATGTAGGCCAGCGACCCGTCGATGATCGGCGAACCCAATTCCGAAGGGTGCCAGTCGATACCGGCGAACTTGTCGGGTTCCTTCGACCCGAACCGCGCAGACACGTCCTTCTGCTTCTCTCTCAGCACATTGACGCAGAACCGGCCGGTGGCCTCGATGGCCTTCCAGGACCGCGACACCTTGGTGGGGCAGAACAGCACCAGCGGCGGGTCCAGCGACAGCGCCGCAAACGACTGGCAGGCGAAGCCGATCGGCACCTCGTCGTGAACGGTGGTGATGACGGTGATCCCGGTGCAGAACTGACCCAGCACCTGCCGGAAGGCCCGCGGATCGATCTGCCCTGACATGACTTCAGGTTAGGCGAAGCCGACCGTGAAGTCGTGACCCCACAGGCTCACCGCGGTGCTCTCCCGGGCGATCCAGTCGTGGTCATCGACTTTCCTGCCCTCGCAACCGAACTCGACGTCGAAGCCGCCGGGCGTCTTCATGTAGAACGACAGCATCAGGTCGTTGACGTGGCGGCCCAGCGTGGCCGACATCGGCACCTTGCGGCGCAACGCCCGGTCCAGGCACAGGCCGACGTCGTCGGCTTCTTCGACCTCGACCATCAGGTGCACGATGCCGCTGGGGGTCTGCCCGGGCATGAAGGCGAGGCTGTGATGGCGCGGGTTGCAGCCCAAGAACCGCAGCCAGACCGGCGCCCCGTCGGCGGGCCGGCCCACCACCTGCGGCGGCAGCCGCATCGAGTCGCGCAGCCTGAAGCCCAGCACGTCCCGGTAGAAGTGCAGCGTCTCTTCGTCGTCGCGGGTGGTCAGGACCACGTGCCCCAGGCCCTGCTCACCGGTGACGAACTTGTGCCCGTACGGGCTGACCACCCTTCGGTGTTCCAGGGCGGCGCCGTGGAAGACCTCCAGGCAGTTGCCCGACGGGTCGGAGAAGCGGATCATCTCGTCCACCCGGCGGTCCGCCAGCTCGGCCGCGGTGGCCTCCTTGTAGGGCGTGCCCTCCACGTCGAGCCGGTTTCGGATCTCTTGCAGGCCTTCGGCATTCGCGCATTCCCAGCCGGCCTCACTCAGCTGGTCGCGCTCGCCGGGCACGATGACCAGCCGGGCCGGGAAGTCGTCCATCCGCAAATAGAGCGCACCCTCGGTGCTGCCCTTACCCTCGACCATGCCGAGCACCTTCAGGCCGTACTCGCGCCAGGCCGCCATGTCGGTGGCCTCGATGCGCAGGTAGCCCAGAGAGCGGATACTCATCGCGCGCCTCCCAGGAAATCGATGGTCAGCTTGTTGAATTCGTCGAACTTCTCCACCTGCGCCCAGTGCCCACATTGCCCGAAAACGTGCAGCTGCGCACGCGGAATGGTCTTCAGCGCCACCAGCGCGCCGTCCAGCGGGTTGACCCGGTCTTCTCGGCCCCAGATCAACAGCACCGGCTGGCGCAGCCGATACACCTCGCGCCACATCATGCCAAGCTCAAAGTCGGCCCCCGCGAACGACATTCCCATCGCCCGCGTCGCCGTCAGCGATTCCGGCGTGCCGGCCAACGCGAAACGCTGATCCACCAATTCGGGGGTGATCAGGTCCTTGTCGTAGACCATCATCCGCAGGAACGCCTCGAGGTTCTCCCGGGTCGGCTCGACGGAGAACTTCCCCAGCCGTTTGACCCCCTCTGTCGGATCGGGCGAGAACAGGTTGACGCTCAGCCCGCCAGGCCCCATCAACACCAGGCGCCCGGCCCGGTCGGGGTAGTCCAAAGCGAACCGGACGGCAGTGCCGCCGCCCAGCGAATTGCCCACCAGCGGAACGCGTCCCAGGCCCAGTTGGTCGAAAAGCCCGTTGAGGGCCCGGGCGGCGTAGCGATTGAACTGCCCGTGCTCCGCCCGTTTGTCGGAATGCCCGTACCCGGGCTGATCGACGGCCAGCACGTGAAAGTGCTCGGCCAGCACCGCGATGTTTCGCGAGAAGTTGGTCCAGCTCGATGCGCCCGGACCGCCGCCGTGCAGCAGCACGACGGTCCGATCGTTGCCCGCGCCGGCCTCGTGGTAGTGCAGCTTCAGCGGGCCGTCCACGTCCACTTCGACGAGGCGCGAAGTGGACTCGAACGTGAGTTCCTCGATCGCCGTCATCACACCATGGTGTCGCCGGGCGGCAACCCGAATTCGTTGTTCCCGAAGATCACGTAGGCGCGCTCGGGGTCGTTGGCGGCGTGCACACGGCCGGCGTGCGCGTCACGCCAGAACCGTTGCACCGGTTGGTCGTTGGCCAACGCGGTGGCGCCGGACGCCTCGAACAACCGGTCGATCGCAGAAATCGACCGGCCGGTGGCGCGCACCTGGTCGCGGCGGGCCCGGGCGCGCAGCTCGAACGGGATCTCCTTGCCGGCGGACAGCAGCGCGTACTCGTCGGCGACGTTGCCGCTCAGTTGCCGCCAGGCGGCGTCGATGTCGCTGGCCGCCTCGGCGATGCGAACCTTGGCGAACGGGTCGTCCTTGGCCTTCTCACCGGCGAACGCCGCCCGCACCCGCTTGCCCTGATGCTCCACGTGCGCGTCGTACGCGCCGTAGGCCATGCCGACGATGGGCGCCGAGATGGTGGTGGGATGCATGGTGCCCCAGGGCATTTTGTACACCGGGGCGGTGTTGGTCCGGTATCCGCCGGCGGTGCCGTCGTTCATCGCCTTGTAGGACAGGAACCGGTGCCGGGGCACGAAGACGTCTTTGACGACCAGCGTGTTGCTGCCGGTGCCGCGCAGGCCGACGACGTGCCACACGTCGTCGATGCGGTACTCGCTGCGCGGGATGAGGAAGCTGCCGAAGTCCACCGGGCGGCCGTCCTTGATGACCGGGCCGCCCACGAAGGTCCACGTGGCGTGGTCGCAGCCCGACGACCAGTTCCACGAGCCGTTGACCAGGTAGCCGCCGTCGGTCACGACGCCGGCGCCCATCGGGGCGTAGGACGAGGAGATGCGGGTCTTGGGGTCCTCGCTCCAGACGTCCTCCTGGGCCTGCTGGTCGAACAGCGCCAGATGCCAGTTGTGCACGCCGATGATCGAGCTCACCCACCCCGTGGAGCCGCAGGCGCTGGCCAGCCGGCGGACGGCCTCGTAGAACAGCGCGGGGTCGCACTGCAGCCCGCCCCACTGCTCGGGCTGCAAAAGGGTGAAGAACCCGATGTCCTCGAGCTCCTGAACGGTCTGGTCGGGCAGCCTGCGCAGATCCTCCGTCGCCTGGGCGCGCTCCCGGATCTGCGGCAGCAGATCGTCGATCCCAGCCAACACCGACTGCGCATCACGCTGTTGAATGGACGTCACGTAAGTTGGCCTCCCCGGGAGTGCGGACTTACCCAGAAGACTAGAACACGTTCCGATTTGTGTCGAGCAGGGTATTCCTGCGGCTGGTAGCGATACCAATCCGGTTTTCTATAACATGTTCTAGTTGACGGAAAGGGAAGGACGGGTCTTGACGGAAGCGATTCCCGACGAGCCGCTCGGCGACCACGTCCTTGAACTGCAGATCGCCGAAGTCGTCGCCGAAACCGACGAGGCGCGGTCGCTGGTGTTCGCCGTGCCCGATGCGCCCTGTGATCCGGAAATCCCGCCGGAACGACTCCGGTACGCCCCCGGACAGTTCCTCACGTTGCGCGTTCCCAGCGAGCGCACCGGCTCGGTGGCGCGCTGCTACTCGCTGTGCAGCTCGCCGTTCACCGACGACGCGCTGACGGTCACGGTCAAGCGCACCGCGGACGGCTACGCGTCCAACTGGCTGTGCGAGCACGCCCACAAAGGCATGCGCATCCACGTGCTGGCGCCATCGGGCAACTTCGTGCCCAAGACGCTCGACGACGACTTTCTGCTGATGGCGGCCGGCAGCGGGATCACCCCGATCATGTCGATCTGCAAGTCGGCGCTCGCCGAGGGCGGCGGGCAGGTGACGCTGCTCTACGCCAACCGCGACGACCGCTCGGTGATCTTCGCCGACGCGCTGCGCGAGCTGTCGGCGAAGCATCCCGACCGGCTCACGGTGCTGCACTGGCTGGAATCGCTGCAGGGGTTGCCCAGCCCGACCGCGCTGGCGAAGCTTGCCGCCCCGTTCACCGATCGGCCCGTGTTCATCTGCGGCCCGGGGCCGTTCATGGAGGCGGCGCGGGTGGCGCTGGAAGGGCTGAAAGTGCCTGCCGCACAAGTGCATATCGAGGTGTTCAAGTCGCTGGAGTCCGACCCGTTCGCGGCGGTGAAGGTCCAGGACACCGCCGAGGGGGACGAGCCGCCGGCCACCGCGGTGGTGGAACTGGACGGCGAGACGCACACCGTGTCGTGGCCGCGCAACGCCAAGCTGCTCGACGTGCTGCTCGCGAAAGGTCTGGATGCGCCCTTCTCGTGCCGGGAGGGCCACTGCGGCGCCTGCGCCTGCACCCTGCGCAGCGGCAAGGTGAACATGGAGGTCAACGACGTCCTGGAGCAGCAGGACCTGGACGACGGCCTGATTTTGGCCTGTCAATCTCGCCCGGAATCTGATTCGGTAGAAGTCACCTACGACGAGTAGTGGCGTAGCGAACCGGAAGGGGCCCCGATGAAGCGGCTGTTGCCGGGGTTTGCGGTCGTCGGAGCGATGCTGGCGGTCCTGCCGAGCCCAATCGCTGGCGCGGCGAGCAACACCGCCACGACCCTGTTCCCGCTGGACGGCCCCAACCAGCTCGAGACGCACATGACCCTCGAATGCTTCAAGTCCGGCGGCTTCTGCAACTTCACCGCCGGCGCCGACATGCAGACCCCCGACGGGGTCACCGGATTCCCGAACGACCTGTGGGCCCGGCAGACCACCGAGATCCGGTCGTCGAACCGGCTGGCCTACCTGGACGCGCACGCCAACGGCCAGTACGAGCGGGTGCACAAGGCGATGGGCAACGACGAGGTCACCACCGTGTACTTCGGCGGCGGCCCACCGGACAAGTACCAGACGAGCGGCCGCATCGACTCGACCGACTGGCAGACTGGCCAGCCCAAGACCGACATCAACGTCGTCACCTGCACCCACATCCAGGTGGTCTACGGCGGGGTCAACATCACCTCGCCCAGCACCTGCGCGCAGACGACTTTTTCCTGACCGCTACC
The DNA here is from genome assembly GCF_035506235.1 of Mycobacterium sp. Classification (GTDB taxonomy): domain Bacteria; phylum Actinomycetota; class Actinomycetes; order Mycobacteriales; family Mycobacteriaceae; genus Mycobacterium. Next base: position 82,300 of record NZ_DATJPU010000214.1, on the reverse strand, counting down.
GGCCGAGCCGAAATCGCGCCGCAGTAACCCCGCATGCGTCGGTGAGAAAATGAGCCACCACGACGGAACGCAGCCCGCGCGACCGCCGGGCCACAATGGTGGAGGCTGTACCGACCACCGCAGCACCCGCCACAAATCGACACCTGCCCGCGGCCGACGGCAGGATCAGCTGCGGCGCCAGATGCCAGACGGAAAAGCCGACGAGCGACCAGAGCATCGCCGGCCGGCTTCGCCCCGCGAATTCTCTGATGAACAGTCCTCGCCAGAGCAGTTCCTCCCCGACGGCGTTGACTGCCGCGCTCGCCACCATCACGGCGGCCGTGGCCGCATCGATCTCGCGACGATGCGGAATGAGTTGCGTGCCAACGGCGCCCATAACCGGCAGGGCCAGCAACGCTGCGTCACCCACGGACGGCCGCCGACCCGTGGTCAGTAACCGCGCCGCCGTGCGCGGTCCCATGACCCAGAGCGGTAGCGCACCGCACCAGTCGGCCCAGTAGACGGCGAAGCCCGCGTTGTAGGCGGTAGGACCCGCCGAGCGCCGGCGAAGCGCCAAAAAGGCGACGGACATGCTCACCGGTACGGCCACCGGAACACACGCCACCACCGCACGACGAGCCGCTGTGTTCGATCCGGACATGTGCGAATCCTGTCCTCGTTTGACGACAACGACCAGAATGCATCTGTGAGAACACGGCTTGATCAAGCGCGGGCCGATCTGCGCCGGGCGGACCCGATTCTGGCACGCCTGATCGACGCCGATCCCGATTTCGACCCGCGGGCCTGGCTGGCGGAGCTGCCGCCGATGGATGCCTTTGGCGCCTTGATATTTCAGGTGATCGGTCAGCAACTCTCGGTCCGCGCGACCAGGCGCATTCTCGATCGGCTGATAGAACGCTCCGGTGGCGCACTACCCACCCCGGAAGCCATTTTGGCCATGGCGCCCGAAGCACTGGCCGAGGTGGGACTGTCGCGGCGCAAGGTCGCGACCTTGCATGAGGCCGCTCGGCGCTTCGCCGATGGCCGATGGCGTGACGATGAACTTCGGCGCCTGTCTGACCGCGAAATCGAAGATCTCCTCACGACGGTCCCGGGAATCGGCCCGTGGACCGTACACGGCATCTTGATCATCGCCTTCGATCGAGAGGACGTCATGCTGCCGGGCGACCTCGCCCTGCGCAAGGCGATCCAACGCATCTACGCCATCGATCACCTGCCCTCCGAGACGGAAGTCGTTGCGCTGGCGGAGCGCTGGCGCCCGTGGCGTAGCTTGGCCGCCGCATATCTTTTCCAGGCCGCGTTCGACGGCAGCCGAAAATAGTTCATGGACAACAAGATAAAGGTCGGGCTCACCGGGACGCGGCAGATCGCCGGTTCGGGGTCAGACGGCGGCGGCCTGTGAGGCCCCGTTTGGCGCGGGCGTCTTTGAGGCCTGCGCCTCCCGGGTCAGGAAGCTGGTGAGCTCCCCGATCGCGTTCATCAGCGGGGCGGGGAACACGATGGTGGTGTTCTTCTCCACCCCGAGCTCCAGCAGGGTCTGCAGGTTTCGCAGTTGCAGGGCCAGCGGGTGGCGCATCATGGTGTCTGATGCCTCACCCAGCGCGGCGGCGGCGCGCGCTTCCCCTTCCGCGGCAATGATTTTGGCGCGCTTCTCCCGCTCGGCCTCGGCCTCGCGCGCCATCGCGCGCTTCATGCTGTCGGGCAGCTGGATGTCCTTGAGCTCGACCAGGGTGACCTCCACGCCCCATTCCACGGTGGTGGTGTCGAGGATCTGGCGGATGCTGCCGTTGATCTTCTCCGTCTGGGCCAGCACCTCGTCGAGGGAATGTTGTCCGACGACGTTGCGCAGGGTGGTCTGGGCGATCTGGTTGATGGCGGCGTTGACGTTCTCGATGACGACGACGGACTTGCGGGCGTCGATCACGCGGAAGTAGGCGACCGCGGCGATGTCGACGCTGACGTTGTCGCGGGTGATGATCCCCTGCGACTGGATGGGCATGGTCACGATGCGCATCGATACCCGCCACAGCCGATCGATGATCGGAATGATGAACCGGAGCCCGGGTTCGCGGACACCGATCACCCGGCCCAGGCGGAAGTGCACTCCGCGCTGATACTGCTGGACTATCCGTATCGAGGCGGCCAAAAACAGCGCGGCCACGAAGGCGGCGACGACGAGCGCAATGACGGCGTTTGAACTCACCTGGCCAACGCTACGAGCACCGCCGGGGCTCGGTCAGCAGCCAGAAGTCACGGCCTGCACGGCCAAAGACACTTCCCGCGTGGGCGCCGTCGCCGAAATTGCCGTTGACCGCGCTAACGCGGCAGGCCGAGCAGCCGCTCCGCGGCCACCGTGAGCAGGATCTGCTCGGTGCCGCCGGCGATGGTGAGGCAGCGGGTGTTGAGAAAGTCGAAGACCGCCTTGTTGTGGACGAGCCCGCCGCCCTCGGAGACGTCCATCATGTACTCGGCCAGCGCCTGCCGGTAGCGGACTCCGATCAGCTTGCGCACGCTGGACTGCGCGCCGGGGTCCTGGCCGCCCACGGCGAGTTGGGCGATGCGCTGATCCAGCAGCGCGCCCGTCTGGGCGATGGCGATCAGCCGTCCCAGCCGGTCTTGCTGCGAGGCGTCGAGGTCCATCTCCGCCAGCACCCGCAGCAGCTCCTCCATCGGGTTGCCCAGCGCGGTGCCGGTGGCCATCGCGACGCGCTCGTTGGCCAGCGTGGTCCGGGCCAGCCGCCAGCCGTCGTTCACCGTGCCGACCACCATCTCGTCGGGGACGAACACGTTGTCCAGGAAGACCTCGTTGAACAGCGAGTCGCCAGTGATCTCGCGCAGCGGCCGGATCTCGATGCCCGGTGACTTCATGTCCACCAGGAAGTAGGTGATGCCCTTGTGTTTCGGCGCGTCGGGGTCGGTGCGCGCGAGGCACACGCCCCACCGCGCCTTGTGCGCGGCGGACGTCCACACCTTCTGGCCGGTGAGCAGCCAGCCGCCGTCACCCCGCACCGCCTTGGTGCGCAGCGACGCCAGGTCGGATCCGGCGCCGGGCTCGGAAAACAGTTGGCACCAAAGGAATTCGCCGCGGAGCGTGGCCGGCACGAACTGTTCGATCTGTTCCGGCGTGCCGTGCTCGAGGATGGTCGGCGCCGCCCACCAGCCGATCACCAGGTCCGGCCGCACGACGCCGGCCGCCGCCATCTCCTGATCGATCAGCAACTGCTCGGCCGCCGACGCGCCGCGCCCGTACGGCGGCGGCCAGTGCGGCGCCTGCAGCCCGGCCTCGGCCAGGGCAGCCTGGCGCTGGGCCTCGGGCAGCGCGGCGACGCCGGCGACGGACGCGGCGATCTCGGGTCGCAGGCCCTCCACCTCCGAGAGGTCGATACTCAGGCGGCGCCGCACTCCCGCCTGAGTCAGGGCGGTGATGCGGCGCAACCAGCGTTCGGCCCCGCCGAGAAAGCGGCCGATGGCGTGGGCCCGGCGCAGGTAGAGGTGCGCGTCGTGCTCCCAGGTGCAGCCGGTGCCGCCGAGCACCTGAATGCAGTCCTTGACGTTGGCCTTGGCGGCGACGATGCCGATGCTCGCGGCCAGGGCCGCCGCGATCGAAAACTGGTCGGCGTCGCGATCCGCGGCGGCGCGGGCGGCGTCGGCGGCGGCCACCTCGGCCTGCTCGGCGCGGCACAACATCTCCGCGCACAGGTGCTTGACCGCCTGGAAGCTGCCGATCGGCTTGCCGAACTGCTCGCGCACCTTCGCGTAGGCGACGGCGGTCTCCAGCGACCACCGGGTGATGCCGGCGGCCTCGGCCGCCAGCACGGTCGCGGCCAGTTCCTCGACCCGACGCCCCGACTCCCCGATCACGGTGGCCGGCGCCGACGTCAGCACCACCTTGGCCAACGGCCGCGAAAAATCGGCGGCCTGTAGCGGCTCGACCCGCACGCCGTCGCCGCCGGTGTCGACGAAGAACCACTTCCCGCCGGCGGGCAGGATTACTATGGCGCCCTCGGCCGCGCCCAGCACCCACGGCAGCGTGCCCGACGCTCGTGCCGTCTCGCCGTCGAACTCGACCGAGACGTCGGGGCCTTCCAGCGCCACCCCGGCGAAGCGTTCCCCGGATGCCAGCGCGGCCAGCAATCCGGGGTCATCGACGACGAGCGTCGCCAGAGCCGTGGTCGCGACCGGCCCCGCGAGCAGCGCCTTGGCCGCTTCCTCGACCATCGCGCACAGGTCCTCGATGCTGCCGCCCGCCCCGCCGCGATCCTCGGGGATCGCCACACCGAACAGCCCCAAGTCGGCCAGGCCGGCGAAGACCGGCCGCCAGGCGTCGGGGTTGCCCCGCTCGACGTCGCGGATCGCGGCGGTCCCACCCGGCCCCGACGTCGGATTGCGCGCCCAATCGCGCACCAGCGCACGTGCGGCCAACTGCTCGTCGGTGACGGTCACTACCACCCTTTGGTCCTCCACGCGCCTGGTTCGGGATGAAGGGGCGCTCGTTCTTACTCGAAGCCCACTAGAACGTGTTCTAATAGTGCCAGCGATCGAGCGTCAAGTCGAACGCCATTACAGCAGTACACGTCGTTGTCCCTGCTGCGGGGAGGTGGGAAATTCACGCACAGCATGCGTATCGTTTGCGAACGGACCACCTGAAAAAGGAGCGCTTCCCCAGATGTCGTCAGACAACCCGAGTTCGGCACGCGTCGGTGACGCGCAGCCGCGCGAGGTCATGAACGTGGCGGTACTGGCGGAGTCCGAGCTCGGCTCGGAGGCGCAGCGGGAGCGCCGCAAGCGCATCCTGGACGCCACCATGGCCATCGCGTCCAAGGGCGGCTACGAGGCGGTGCAGATGCGGGCCGTGGCCGATCGCGCCGATGTGGCGGTCGGGACGCTGTACCGGTATTTCCCCTCCAAGGTGCATCTCCTGGTGTCGGCCCTCGGCCGGGAGTTCAGCCGCATCGACGCCAAGACCGACCGCTCCGCGGTGGCCGGCGGCACCCCGTTTCAGCGGCTGAATTTCATGGTCGGCAAGCTCAACCGGGCGATGCAGCGCAACCCGCTGCTCACCGAGGCGATGACGCGCGCCTACGTCTTCGCCGACGCGTCGGCGGCCAGTGAGGTCGACCAGGTCGAGAAGCTCATCGACAGCATGTTCGCGCGGGCGATGGCCGACGGCGAACCAACCGAGGACCAGTACCACATCGCCCGGGTGATCTCGGACGTGTGGCTGTCGAACCTGCTCGCCTGGCTCACCCGGCGGGCCTCGGCGACCGACGTGAGCAAGCGGCTGGACCTGGCCGTGCGGTTGCTGATCGGCGATCAGGAGTCCGCCGGAACCTAGGCGGGTCGCCGCCATCCAACTAGGCGGGCGGGCCGGTGGTGCGCCCCCGGATCAGCTCGGTCTCCAGCAGTTCGACGACCGGCAGGCCCGATCGCGGGGGCTTCAGCAGCAGTTCACCCGCGCGGCGGCCCTTCTGCAGGTTCGGCTGCGCCAGCGTGGTCAACCCGCGGCCGATCGCCTCGGGCACGCCGTCGAACCCGGTGACGCTCATCTGACCCGGCACGTAAATACCTTGTGCGCGAAGGTAATCCATGGTGGACAGGGCCAAGATGTCGGCGGTGCACATCAGCGCGGTGATCCGCGGATTGGCCTCCAGCGCCGCCTTGGCGGCGGTGCCACCCGACTCGGGCAGATGCTCGTAGCTCTCCACCACGGTCAGCGAATCCGGGTCCACACCGGCGGCCGTCATCGCCTCCCACACGCCGGTGATGCGCTCGCGCTGGACGTCGAACGCCGGCGACCGCAGCCGGTCGGCGTCCACCAGCCCCTGCCGGCGTTCCCGGCCCAGCCGCATGGTCAGCAAACCGATCTGGCGGTGCCCCAGACCCAGCACGTAGTCGGACAGCGCCCGCATCGCCGCCCGGTCGTCGATCCCGACCCGCGACACGCCCACCAGGCCCTTGGGCTGGTCGACCACCACGACCGGCAGGCGGCGCTGCAACACCACCTGCAGGTAGGGATCGTCGTCGCAGACCGAATACACCACGAACCCGTCCACGCCCGCGCCGAGCACGGCGGCCGTTCCGTCGTCGAGGCTGCGGCTGGCCCCGACGGCGACCAGGAGCAGTCCCTGCCCCAGCTCCTCGCAGGATTGCGCCACCCCCGCGACGAAGTCCCGCGCCGCCGGGTCGTTGAAGAAGTAGGTGAGCGGCTCGGCCATCACCAATCCCACCGCGCCGGCCTTGCGGGTCCGCAACGACCGCGCCACCGGGTCGGGTCCCGGGTAGCCCAGCCGCCTCGCCGTCGCGAGCACCCGTTCGCGTAGGTCGGCCGAGAGCTGGTCCGGCCGGTTGAAGGCATTCGAGATCGTCGTGCGCGAAACCTTCAGTTCGTCGGCCAACGACGCCAGAGTCGCACGCCGGCGCGGGGTGGGACTCACGTCCGCTGACGCTACCGCGGGTCCCGGTCGGCACACACGAGGCTTCGTGGCCCCACTTTCTAATGGAAACGATTTTCATTAGTATTATGGGTCGGCCGGCGGGCCGGCGGGAGGAATCACAAGGTGCATGCAGGGCGTTGGCCCACGGCCGTCCTGGTCGTCGGGGCCGTCTTGGTCGTCGGCGCCGGCATGGCGGCGCTCGCGAGGTGCGGTGGCGCGACGCGTCCGCGTGCGGCCACCGTGGTGGCCTCCACCGACGTGTGGGGCAGCGTGGCCACCGCCGTCACCGGCCGCCACGTCGCCGTCAGGTCCATCCTCAGCGGCGCCGACACCGACCCGCACTCGTACATGGCAAGTCCCTCGGACGCCGCCGCGCTCACCGACGCCGCCCTGGTCGTCTACAACGGCGGTGGTTACGACCCCTGGGTGGACCAGGTGCTGGCCAGGCATCCGCGCATCAAATCGGTCGATGCCTACTCGTTCGTCCACGCGGACGGGCAGCCGCCCAACGAGCACGTCTTCTACGACCTGGGCGTCGCCGAGTCGGTGGCCTCCTCGATCGCCGACCGGATGGCGGCCATCGACCCGGCCAACGCGGCCGATTACCGGGCCAACGCGGCGGCGTTCTGCCGCGGCGCCGACTCGATCGCCCTCTCCGAGCACGCCATCGCCAGCGCCTACCCCGAGGCCGGGGTGATCGCGACCGAGCCCGACGCCTACTACCTGCTGGCCGCGTCGGGCCTGGTGAACCGGACCCCGGCCGCATTCGCCGCGGCCGGCGAGAACGAAACGGATCCCTCGCCATCCGACATGGCCGCCGTGCTCGACATGATCGACCACCGGCAAGTCTCGGCGCTGCTGGTCAACCCGCAGACGTCCACCACCGCGGTGGGCGGCCTCGAGGACGCGGCGCGGCGCGCCGGGGTGCCGGTCACCGAGGTGACCGAGACGCTGCCCGACGGCAGCGACTACCTCACCTGGCAGCGCAACACCGTCAACCAGCTGCTCGCCGCGTTGCGCGCGGGCGCCAAGCCATGAGCGTCGAAGCAGTCCGGGCCGTCGACAGCCACGCCCACTCCGTCTCGCTGCGCGGCGCCCGGCTGGCGTTCGGCAACCGGGTGCTGTGGGACCACCTCGACCTGTCGGTGTCGCCGGGTGAGTTCATCGCCGTGCTCGGCCCCAACGGCAGCGGGAAGACGTCGTTGCTCAAGGTCCTGCTGGGGCAGTTGCCGCTGAGCGCCGGTGTCGCGCTGGTGGACGGAAAACCGATCACGTCGGGCAGCGGAAGCATCGGCTACGTGCCGCAGCACCGCCCGCTCGACCGGGACGTGATGCTGCGCGGGCGCGACCTGGTTCGGCTGGGCATCGACGGGCGGCGCTGGGGCGGCGGGCCACTGCGATCGGCCGACCGGGCCCGCCGGCGGGCGGCCCTGTCCGAGGCGCTGCGCCAGGTCAACGGCGAGCAGCTGGCCGACGTCCGGGTGGGCGTGATGTCGGGCGGCGAGCTGCAGCGGGTGCGCATCGCCCAGGCCCTGGCCAGCGACCCGAGGCTGCTGCTGTGCGACGAACCGCTGCTGACCCTCGACCCGGCCAGCGCGAAGCTGGTGTCCGCGCTCATCGACCGCCGCCGCCGCGACGCCGGAACCACCGTCATCGTCGTCACGCACGAGATCAACACGATCCTGCCGTACGTGGACCGGCTGCTGTACCTCGTCGACGGCAGATTCGAGATCGGCACCGTCGAACAGGTGATGACCAGCCAGACGCTGTCGTCGTTGTATCGGGCCGACATTCAGGTGGTCAAGGTCAGGGGCGGCTACGTGGTGGTGGGGGAGCCGGATGACGGGTGCGGCGGATGAATCACCGGCTCGCCGAGATGCTGGGCCACCTGTTCTCCTTCGACATCACCGCCGACTTGCTCCGCCACGATTTCGTCCAGCAGGCGCTGGTCGCGGGCGCGCTGCTGGGACTGGTGGCCGGGCTGATCGGGCCGTTCATCGTGATGCGCCAGATGTCGTTCGCCGTGCACGGATCCAGCGAATTGTCGCTGACCGGAGCCGCTTTCGCGCTGCTGGTCGGGTTCGAGGTGGGCGCGGGGGCGTTGATCGGCAGCGCCCTGGCGGCGGCGCTGTTCGGGATCCTCGGTCAGCGGGCCCGGGAGCGCGACTCGGTGATCGGCGTGGTGCTGGCGTTCGGGCTGGGCCTGGCGGTGCTGTTCATTCACCTGTACCCGGGACGAACCGGGACCAGTTTCGCCCTGCTGACGGGCCAGATCGTCGGCGTCGGCTACACGGGCCTGACCATGCTGGCGCTGGTCTGCCTGCTGGTGATCGCCGTGCTCGGGACGTGCTATCGGCCGCTGCTGTTCGCCACCGTCGACCCGGACGTCGCCGCCGCGCGCGGAGTCCCGGTTCGCGCCCTGGGCATCGTGTTCGCCGCGCTGGTCGGTGTGGTGGCCGCGCAGGCCGTGCAGATCGTCGGGGCGCTGTTGGTGATGTCGTTGCTGATCACGCCGGCCGCCGCGGCGGCCCGGGTGGTCGCCTCACCGGCGGCGGCGGTCGTGGCCTCGGTGGTCTTCGCGGAAGTCGCCGCCGTCGGCGGCATCCTGTTGTCGCTGGCGCCCGGCGTTCCGGTGTCGGTGTTCGTCGCGGCCATCTCGTTTGCCACCTACCTGTTTTGCTGGCTCGTCGGGCGACGTCGCGAGGTCGGCACTTAAGCTGGTCGCACGGAGTGGGGAGGGGGCCGGCAGTGCGCCAGCGACTCACGGTGCTTGTGCTGGCAGGGGTGTCCGGGCTCGCCGTCGGCTGTAGCACCGTCGTGGGCGGCAAGGCCGTCCCCGCCGACCATTCCGGCCCCCTGCCGCAGAATCCGGTTGCGGTGGCGGCCCTCGACGGGCTGCTGCTCGACGCGGGCCAGATCAACACCGCGCTGAACGCGGCATCGATGAAGGTGGGGTTCAGCGCCAAGGGGATGTGGGACTGGAGCTCGAGCATCAGCGACAAGGACTGCCTGCCGCTCGACGGGCCCGCACAGGACAACGTCTATGCCGGCAGCGGATGGACGGCCATCCGGGGCCAGCGGCTCGACGACAGCGTCGACGACTCGAAGACCCGCAACCACTACGCCATCCAGGCCGTGGTCGCCTACCCCTCCGCGCGCGACGCCAACGCGTTCTACGACTCCTCGGCGCAAAGCTGGTCCGCCTGCGCCAATCGCCGCTTTTCGGATTTGCCCGAGGGCAAGCCTCCAGTCGTGTGGACGGTGGCCGGCATCAACAAAGTCAGCGGCACGCTCAGCACGTCCGAGGTTCAGGAAGGCGGCGACGGGTGGTCCTGCCAACGGGCTTTGACGGTGCGCAACAACGTCGCCATCGACGTCTTGGCGTGCGCCGCCCCGTTGGCCGCTGGGCCGGCGGTCGACATCGCCGAACAGATCGCGGCCAAGGTGGCCCGGCAATAGCGCTTGGCAATAGGGTAAGCGGCGGCTTTCGCGCGGCCCATAAGCTAGGCGGGTGGCCGGTATCGACCTCAACGCCGACTTGGGTGAGGGCTTTGGCGTCTGGCGCCTCGGTGATGACGACGCCATGCTCGGGATCGTCACCAGCGCCAACGTGGCGTGCGGGTTCCACGCCGGAGATCCGGTGGGTCTGCTGCGGGTGTGCCGGTCGGCTGCCGAGCGCGGCGTGCGCATCGGAGCGCAGGTGAGCTACCGCGATCTGGCCGGATTCGGCAGACGCTACATCGATGTCGACGCCGATGAACTTGTTGCCGATGTCGTGTACCAGCTGGGCGCCCTGCAGGCGATCGCGGAGGCGTCCGGCTCGACGGTGTGCTACGTCAAACCCCATGGGGCGCTGTACAACGCGATCGTGACCGATCGCGAACAGGGCGCCGCCGTCGCGGAGGCGGTGCGCATGGTGGATCCCGCCCTGCCCGTGCTGGGCATGGCGGGCTCGGCGTTTTTCGACGAGGCCGCCCGCCTTGGCCTGCGCACGGTGGCCGAAGCGTTCGCCGATCGCGCCTACCGACCGAGCGGCCAGCTGGTATCCCGTCGCGAACCCGGCGCGGTGCTGCACGATCCGGCGGAGATAGCCGACCGCGTGGTGACGATGGTGACCTCCGGGCAGGTCACCGCGATCGACGGCACGCAGATCGCTGTCACCGTGGAATCGGTTTGCGTGCATGGCGATTCGCCGGGTGCCGTGCAGATCGCGGCGGCGGTGCGCGATCGGCTTGCCGCGGCCGGCGCCGACATCAGGGCATTTTGCTGATGCGACTGAAACCCGCCCGGCCCGACCTCGCGCGGTATTCGGACCGGTTCGACGTGCCCGCCGCCGGACCCGATTCGCCGCTTTCGGCGACGTGGATGGGTGTGGCGACGCTGCTGCTCGACGACGGGGCGTCGGCGCTGCTGACCGACGGCTACTTCTCGCGACCGAGCCTGGCGCGGGTGGCCGCGGGCAAGGTGTCGCCGGCACCCGCGCGCGTGGACGGCTGCCTGGCCCGCGCCGGGGTGTCCCGGCTGGAGGCCGTCATCCCGGTGCACACCCACATCGACCACGCGCTGGACTCCGCGCTGGTCGCCGACCGCACCGGCGCGCGCCTGGTCGGCGGTGAGTCGGCGGCCAACGTCGGGCGCGGGTATGGGCTGCCCGAGGACCGCCTCGTCGTCGCGACCGCGGGCGAGCCAATTCGGTTGGGCGCCTACGACGTAACGCTGGTGGAGTCGCATCATTGCCCGCCGGACCGCTTCCCCGGCGTGATCGACGCACCGCTGAGGCCGCCGGTGCGGGCGTCGGCGTACCGCTGCGGTGAGGCGTGGTCGACGCTGGTGCACCACCTGCCTTCGGGTCGGCGGTTACTGATCCAGGGCAGCGCCGGCTTCGTCAAGGGCGCGCTGGCCGGCCGGCGCGCCGACGCCGTCTATCTCAGCGTCGGCCAGCTGGGCCTGCGGCCGCGGTCCTACCTGCTCGACTACTGGGCCGAGACCGTGCGCGCGGTGGGCGCGCGCCGAGTGATCCTCATCCACTGGGACGACTTCTTCAGCCCGTTGTCAAAGCCCTTGCGGGCCTTGCCCTATGCGGGTGACGACCTGGACGCGTCCATCCGTGTCCTCGATGAGCTGGCTGCGCACGACGGTGTCGCGCTGCACATGCCGACGGTGTGGCGACGCGAAAACCCCTGGATGTAGCGCGCATGCCCTTGGCCGTTGCGCTGTTGCTGCTGGCTGCCGTGCTCGTGTTCGCCGTCGCCCGCCCGCGAGGCTGGCCGGAGGCGGTGGCGGCGGTTCCGGCAGCGCTCATCCTGGTGGCCGTCGGCGCCGTCTCGGTGCATCAGGCGACCGAGGAGGTGGCCGGGCTCTCGGGGGTGGTCGCGTTTTTGGGCGCGGTGCTGGTGCTGGCCAAGCTGTGCGACGACGAGGGCCTGTTCGAGGCGGCGGGCGCGGCGATAGCTCGGGGCCGGGTGAACTCGGCCGGCCTGCTGCGGCGCGTGTTCGTCATCGCCTCGTTGATCACCGCCGTGCTGAGCCTGGACGCCGCGGTGGTGTTGTTGACCCCGGTGGTGCTGGCCGCCGTCCGCCGGCTGCGCACCCCGGTGCGGCCATACGCCTACGCCACGGCCCACCTGGCCAACGGAGCCTCGCTGCTGCTGCCGGTGTCGAACCTGACCAACCTGCTGGCGTTTCACACCGCCAACGTCTCGTTCACCAAGTTCACCGCGCTGATGGCGCTGCCGTGGCTGGGCGCGGTGGCCACCCTGTACGTGGTCTTCCGGTGGTTCTTCGCCACCGACCTGCGCGTCCAGCCCGACCCTGAGGAATTGGGGCCGGCGCCGCGGCCACCGCTGTTCGTGCTGGTGGTCGTCGGGCTGACGCTCGCGGGGTTCGCGGTCGGCCAGTCCGTGGGGGTGGCCCCGGCCTGGGCGGCGCTCGCCGGCGCGTCGGTGCTGGCGGTGCGCAGCCTGAGCCGTCGGCACACCTCGGTGGCCGACATCGTGCGCTCGGCGCACGTGTCGTTTTTGGTGTTCGTGCTGGCGCTGGGCGTAGTGGTGCGCGCGGTCATGGTCAACGGGATGGACAGGGCGATGTCGTCCGTGCTGCCGTCCGGCTCGGCACTGCCCGCGCTGCTCGTGATCGCCGCGATCGCCGCCGTCCTGGCGAATGTCGTCAACAACCTGCCGGCCACCCTGGTGCTGCTGCCGCTGGTCGCGCCCGGCGGTGCGGCGGCGATCCTGGCGGTCCTGATCGGGGTCAACATCGGCCCCAACCTGACCTATGTGGGTTCGCTGTCGAACCTGTTGTGGCGGCGCGTGCTGCGCCGCCACGACGTCGACGCCGGGGTCGGCGAGTACACCCGGCTCGGGTTGTGCACCGTGCCGGTGGCGCTGGTGGTGGCCGTGCTGGCGCTGTGGGCGTCGATGCGGCTGCTTGGTGTCTAGGCGGAAGGGCAGGCCCGCACCCGGGCGCGGATGGGTCGCGCGGCGACCACCGTGAACGGCGTGTCAAGCGGGAAGTCCGACTCCAGTGATTCGATGTCGGCCGCGCGCACGATCGTCGCCAGCGCGAGCGTGGCCTCCAGCATCGCGAAGTGATCGCCGATGCAGGAGCGCGGTCCGCCGCCGAATGGCAGGTACTGCCAACGGCTTCGACCCTGCGACCGTTCCGGTAGGAAGCGGTCCGGATCGAAACGCAGCGGGTCTTCCCAGAGTGCGGGGTCACGGTGCAACGCATAGAAACTCACCATGGCCATGGTTCCGGCCTCGACCCGGTGGCCGTCCACCACGATGTCGCGCGTGGGCGCGCGCATCGTCCCGGCCGCGGGCGGGCACAACCGGAGCGCCTCGTGCAGGACCCGCACGGTGAGGCCGAGGCCGGGAACGTCCTCCGGGGTCAGCGCCCGCTCACCCAGTGCGGCGACCTCCGCCCGCACCCGATCCTGGATGTCGCGGTGGTGCCCCAACGACCACAAGGCGTAAGTCAGCGTGGTCGAGGTGGTGTCGTGGCCGGCGAGCATGAACAGCACCAGCTCATGGCCGATTTCGTCGTCGGTCAGCGGCCGGTCGGTCTCGGGATCGATCGCCTCCATGAGGGCGCGCACCAACGGGGCGTCGCGGTGGGGGTCATCGCGGACCGCGTGCAGGATTTCGGCCGCCAGGCGGTGCAGGGAGTCGTTGGCCCGGCGCGCGGCGCGCTGGCCGCGCGTGGGCAGCCATCGCGGCGGGTTCACCGGCCGTGCCGCGCGGTCGGCCACCCAGATCAATGCGGCTCGCAGGGCGTGGCCGACCTCGTCGGCGCGCTCATCGAGGTCCAGGCCGAGGACCGAGCGTCCCAGTGCCCGCAGGGTCAGCTTGCGGCACTCGGTGTCGAGGTCCACGACGGTGCCCTCATCCCAACCGTCGGCGACGGATTGCGCCGCCGCTGCCATGTGCCCCGAATAGTCGGCCACCTGACGCTTGGTGAACATCGGTTGCAGCGTGCGCCGCCGCGGTAGCCAGCGCTCGTGCGGAAGGTCGAGCAGGTTGCCGCCCATCAGCGCGTGCATCTCGACCATGGTGCGGGTACGGCCGCGGTCGGCGACCTCGTCGGTGCGGCCCAACAGATCACGGGCGCCCTGCGGGCTGGCGATCAACACGACGTTCGGTATCAGCCACTTCGGTCCGAGCACGAGCCGGGTGATGGGGCCGCCGGCATCCACCAGCGTCCGCATGCCGTCGATGTAGGACCGCACCGCCTTGACCTGTCGCCAATACGGCAGCGGATTCTTCGGCGCCAGTGAGCGAACTTCGGATTTCTCCAGCATCTCGACCATGCAAACTCCTTTGTCGCATGGCACGGTATGGCCGAAATCGGGGCATCCGCACGCGTAGTCGTCTACTCGACTTAGCGAGTATTCGGGCTCACCCCGCGTCGCCCGGCCCGGATCTGACGATCGACGCCAGTTCCTCGCGGGACTGGGCCCCGACCCGCTGGCAGGCCCGGTAAACGTGGCCCTCCACCGTCCGCACCGACATCACCAGCTTCTCGGCGATCTGGCGGTTGGACAAGCCGGCCACGACCAGTTCAACGACATCGCGCTGGCGACCGGCCAGCTTGATACCCGCCGGAGTCCGCAGCGCCGGAGTGCATAAACCGCCACATTGATCGGCCAGTTCCTTGGCCAACGCCGCGGCATACAGTCCGCGCCGATGCCGCTGGCTTTCGTCGAACGCGACGGAGGCCTGCGCCGCCGCGTCCGCGGCCGTGGCCCGGTCGCCGATCCGTCGGTACGCCGCCGACGCGGCCAGCAGACCCTCCCCGTCCCCGGCGAGCAGGCTCTCCGCATGCAGTGCGACGGCGTCGGCCAGCGGCAGGGACAACGCGTCGGCGAGCTCTCGTGCCCGCGCCGACTGCGAGGCGTCGCCCCATTGAGCCGCGGCCTGGATGCAGGCCAGCTCGTGGGTGGGCTGGCCGCGGTCGCGGGCAAGTTGCGCCGCCTGCCGGGCGCTCGTCACAGCCTCGCTCAACCGACCGCTTGCCGCCATCGCCCACCCGCCGGCCAGCGAGAGCGCGGTGTGCATGAACAGGAAGTCGGGCGGCACACACGACCGCGCCCCGGTGACGGCGTCGTTCGCCTCGGCGACGTGTCCGAGCTTGGCGTGCGCCTCGGCCAGCGCGAAGTAGCTCGCCGCCCGCAAACCCGTTGTGACGGCGTGCCTTTCGGCCCCGGCAAGCGCCTCGTGCACCAACCGGGCGGCGGCGGCAGCAGCGCCGCGAACCAGCTCGGCGTTGCCCAACAGGAGGGCCAGGTTCGCATAGGCGAGGCCGGGAATGTCGCGGCCCGAATCGGCCAGTTGCTTTGCCGTGCCGACGAATTCGTCGACACGCCCGGTCAGCCGGCAGGCACGGCCGTACACGGCCCCGAACCAGAACCGCATGTGGGACGCCTGGAACGACGTCGTCGCACGCCGCAGCGCCTCCTCGGCCGCGCCCGCGAGCTCGTCGGCCTCACCCAACGCCCCCATCGCCATGATCAGCGCAAGCGACGCCATCATCGCGTGAAAACCGGGGAGAGCATCGAACTCCAGTGCCGCCCTGGCCCTTTCGGCGGCGAGCCCGCAGCGCGCCGATACCGCGTCCAGGCAGGCCTGCACGGCGAGACGCTCCGCCGTCTGCGTCGGGGTCTCGGGAGCTGCGGCAAGGTTGTCGAGGATCACCGACGCGTCTTTGGGCTTGCCGAGGATCCAAATCAGGTTGGCCGCGCGCACCGTCGCCCAGTGATGGCCGTCAGGCAGGGCGGTGTCGGCCATGTCGCGCAGCGCCGTCTCGGCCTCCTCGCCGCGTCCGAGCAGCACCAGGTTCATTGCCCGCACCCCTGCGGCTCCGGGCGCCCCGGCCTGCGCGGCAGCCGCTGCGAACCGGTCGGCCAAATCCAGATCCAGCAGCGTCATGGCGTGTCGCGCCGACTCCAGATACAGCTCGGGCTCGGGATCGAGGTCCGACTCGAGCCTCAGCAGCGCCCGGCGCACGGTGGCCTGCATGTCGACGTCGCCGTCTCCTGCCAGCCGCGTCGCCAGCCTGCCCCGGATTCCCGACAGGTACATCTCGCCGGCGCTCGCGCGGCGCAGCTCACCGAACAGCGGGTGCGCCAGCCTCGCCATCAGGCCGCCGCCGGCGCGCTCGACGTTCACCAGGCCCATGGTCTCGGCGACCGCCAGGTCGCGGCGGCGCACCAAGTCACTCAGCACATCAACGGCCAACGGCTCACACTGCGACAGCGTGTCGACCACCAACGCCACACCCGGGCTGAGCCGACCCATCTGGCGTGCGACCGTGTCGGACAGGCTCGCCGAGACCGCGACGTCGCCGTCCCACATCCACACCCCGGCCAATTTCCGCATCCGCCCGGCCGCGATCTGATCGCCCAGCAACTGCCGCAGGAACAGTGTGTTCCCTCCGGTCAGCTTTCGGA
Source organism: Mycobacterium sp. (assembly GCF_035506235.1). Classification (GTDB taxonomy): domain Bacteria; phylum Actinomycetota; class Actinomycetes; order Mycobacteriales; family Mycobacteriaceae; genus Mycobacterium. The sequence continues at coordinate 65,920 of NZ_DATJPU010000214.1, read as the reverse complement.
ACCGAGCCGCGCTGCGGGCATCGACCGGGCCGCCGAGCGTGCTTTCGATCAGTTCGCGCGTTGCCACGGCCGACAGCGGTTCGAGATCCAGGCGGGCCAGCAACCCGTCCTTCCACAACGCCGTCACGGCGTCGGGCTCCTCACCGCCGGTGCGCACCGTGACCACCAGGCGGACCCCACCTGACTGCGCAAGCTGGTGAACGACCAGGGCGGACAACCCGTCCAGCAGGTGCGCGTCGTCGACCCCGAGCACCACGCGAGCCCGCCGCTGCTTCGCGACGAACGAATCGATCACTCGGCGCACGTTGGCCAGCGGATCCGACATCGCCTCGCCGAGCGTGCCGATAAACGCCCCCAGCGGCAGGGCACAGGCCGACTCGGTGCCGACGATCCACTTTGTTCGCTCGCCGGACTCCTCGGCGCGGCGCAAGACTTCGCGGGCCAGCCGGGTCTTGCCCACACCTGCGGCTCCGGCGATCACCACGCCGGAGTGCTTGCCAGCACCGCTGAGGGCGCGGTGAATGATCCCTAGCTCACTCTCGCGCCCGGTCAACGGCTCGCCGCTGATCACGCGGCGACTATAACGGTACGCCGGCATTCGGCGGAATGATTTATCGGCGTTTCGGTACGCAGATCTGCACCCGCTACCCGCTTTGCTGCGATCGGCCGACGTCGAGGCCAAGCAGGCGCTGCTCGAAGAGGTCCGCGCCGCGACGCGTACCGCCGGTGGCCTTGAAGCCGGCTGCCACCCGTTCCGCCCCGTCGGTCATCGTCATCGCTTCCCGCACTTTCGTGCGCAGCCGCGCCGGTGACAGCTTTTTTACAGGGAGGCGGGTACCGCACCCGGCCACCTCGACGCGCCGGGCGACCTCGAGCTGGTCGCGCCCGTATGGGACAGCCACCGGGGCACCGAACAGCGCCATCAAGCCGTCACCGGTGAACTTGTCGACGGTCCCGTGATAGCGCTGCACCACCGCGGCCGCACGGTTGAACATCTCGTTCATGATCTCTTGAAGCCGTTCCGCGTCGAGCGCCGCCGCCAGCTTCATCGAGCCGACGACGTCAGCGAACAGGACCGTCACTTGTTTGTGTTCGCCGCTGGCCGTTCTGGGCGTGACGGGGGAGCCGCAGGCATCGCAGAAACGAGCCTTGGCGCGCAGGTCGTTGCCGCACAGCTCACACCGGCCGGTGGCGTCGCTGCCCGGGCTAACCATCCACCGATCTCCTGCGCCGTCAAAATTTCCCCTCATAATCACCCATGCCGCCGCCCGGCGGCACTTATCCGCAAAACCCGTTTTCACTGGTGCCTGAATCCGCAGGCCGGACCGCACTCACACCTGCGGCGCCGGCGGTGCCGGCGGTTGGTTGTTCGGGCGCCGGCGGTTCGGGTGGCGGTAGCAATCCAGCTAGTTCTGGTGGCGGCGCCGGTGGTGCCGACTCCGCCGGCGACTGGTGGCTGTATCGGTTGGGCAGCCCATGGCCGTTCGCGAATGAGTCGACTAACCCCGGTGGTAGGCCGGCGGCAGTGGCATGCCGAGTTCGGCCAGCACCCGACGCAGCTGCGTCGGGAAGTCGGTGATGAGCCCGTCGACGCCGTAACCGATCTGCTCGCGCATGGCGTTAGCGTCATCGACGGTCCACGGGATGACTTTGAGCCCCAATGCATGCGCGCGATCGACGTAGGGTTGTCCGGTGACCAGCGCGTAACTGGGCGAGACGCTGTTTGCACCCACCAGGAGCGCCCCGATCATCGGATCGCCCACCACGCCGGCGTTGACACCGGCCAGCCACGGCGAGTCCGGCTCCCACGTCTGCTCGTCGTATAACGCCACCAACGGGATTGACGGCTCCGCCCGGCGAACCATGGGCAGGGTCCGCCAGTCGAAGCTCTGAATTTCCACCCGATCGACCTTGCCCGCCGCCCTGACGGCGGCCAGTATCACGTCGACGAACTCCTGGGGCCCGGCCGATGCGCCCGGCTTGTCGGCCTCAACCTTCGTCTCGACGTTGAAGCGCACCAGGGCGTGATACGAGTCGGCGAGCGCGAACACGTCGGGCAGCGTCGCTATCTTGTTGCCGCGCACCACTTCAGCGTTGGGAAACTCGGCAAGGCGCTTGCCGCAGTCGAGTGTGCGGATCTGGACGAGCGTGAGGTCGTGCACAAGCTTGCCGACGTAGGGATACGCCGGGTCGCCCGCGAACGCGGGCGCCGTGTCGGTGCACTTGTCCGCGTCGATCGTCGGGTCATGCCACACCAGCGGCTGCCCGTCTTTTGTGATGCCGATGTCGAGTTCGAGTGTGGTGACACCCAATTCGATCGACTTGGCGAACGCCCGCAGGGATTCCTCGGTGGTTTCCCCGCGGCCCCCCCGGTGGGCCTGCAGGTCGAACTCGGGCGCTTGCGCCGAAGCCGGTGGTGCGAGAAGCATCGCCAGCGCCAGCAGCGCGGCCAAACACCGCGAGCAGACGCGAAAGCCCCCAAATCCTCGGCGTGTCGGGGGCTTTTGCGACTGCTCGGCCAAAGAAGTCAGCCCCGCCGCTGGCGGGCGATCTCGGCGAGCACCACCCCCGCGGCCACCGAGGCGTTCAGCGATTCGGTGCGACCCGCCATCGGAATCGACACCACCTCGTCGCAGGTCTGCCGCACCAACCGCGACAGGCCCTTGCCCTCCGAGCCGACGACAACCACCAGTGGGTCGGCACCGTCCAGGTCGTCGAGGGTGGTGTCACCGCCGGCGTCCAACCCGACGACGCGCAACCCGGCATCGGCCCAACTCTTCAGCGCCCTGGTGAGATTGGGGGCCCGCGCCACCGGGACGCGCGCCGCGGCCCCGGCGCTGGTGCGCCACGCCACCGCCGTCACCGAGGCCGACCGCCGCTGCGGGATGAGCACGCCGTGGCCGCCGAACGCGGCTACCGAGCGCACGATGGCGCCGAGGTTGCGGGGATCGGAGATGTTGTCCAGCGCGGCCAGCAGCGCGGGCGGGCTGTCAAGAGCCGCGGCGAGCAGGTCGTCGGGGTGCGCGTACTGGTACGGCGGCACCTGCAGCGCGATGCCCTGGTGCAGGTGATTGGCGGTCATCCGGTCCAGGTCGGTGCGCGGTACCTCCAGGATCGCGATGCCCAGATCGGCGGCGCGGGCGACCGATTCGGTGAGCCGCTCGTCGGCTTCGGTGCCGAGTGCAACATACAGCGCGGTCGCCGGGACACCGGCGCGCAGGCACTCCAGCACCGGATTGCGGCCCAGCACCGTTTCGGCCTCGTCGGTGCGCTTGGCGGGCCGCCGCGATTGCGACTGGGCCCGCTTGGCGGCCGGGTGGTGGGGGCGCAGGTGTGCCGGCGGGGTGGGGCCGCGGCCCTCCAGCCCGCGGCGGCGCTGGCCCCCTGAGCCGACGGTGGGGCCCTTCTTGGTGCCGGATTTGCGTACCGCCCCGCGGCGCCGCGAGTTACCGGCCATCTACTTGCCGTCACCGCCCAACGTCCACTGCGGCCCGTCGGCGGTGTCGGTGACCTCGATGCCGGCGTTCTTGAGCCGATCCCGGATCTCGTCGGCGAGCGCCCAATTGCGTTGCTGGCGCGCCTTTTCCCGGTTTTCGATTTCGGCCTGCACCAGCACGTCGACGGCGGCCAGCGCGGCCGACGTCTCGTCTCGGGACTCCCAGCGTTCGTCGAGGGGATCGCAGCCCAGGATGCCCATCATCGCGCGGATGGCGACGGCGTTCTTCAGCGCGCCCTCGTGGTCACCGGCGTCGAGCGCCCGGTTACCTTCGGCGCGGGCGTGGTGGATTTCGGCCAGCGCGGCCGGGACGGCCAGGTCGTCGTCGAGCGCCTCGGCGAACTTCGGCGTCCACTCCCCGGGCTCGACGGCCCCGACCCGGCTGCGGACGCGGTGCAGGAATTCCTCCACCCCCACGTAGGCTTTGACGGCGTCCTGCAGGGCCGTCTCGGAGAATTCCAGCATCGACCGGTAATGGGCGCTGCCCAGGTAGTAGCGCAGTTCGGCCGGGCGCACCCGCTGCAGCATCGCCGGGATGGCCAGCACGTTGCCGAGCGATTTGCTCATCTTCTCGCCGCCCATGGTCACCCAGCCGTTGTGCAGCCAGTAGCGGGCGAATCCGTCCCCAGCGGCGCGGCTCTGCGCGATCTCGTTCTCGTGATGCGGAAAGACCAGGTCCATCCCACCGCAGTGGATGTCGAATTCCGGGCCGAGGTAGGTGCGGGCCATCGCCGAGCATTCCAAATGCCAGCCCGGACGTCCGCGGCCCCACGGCGTGGGCCACGACGGCTCGCCGGGCTTGGCGGCTTTCCACAGGGTGAAGTCGCGCTGATCGCGCTTGCAGGTGGCCACGCCCTCGCCCTGATGCACGTCGTCGATCTTGTGCCCGGACAACTGGCCGTACTCCGGATAGCTGAGCACGTCGAAGTACACGTCGCCGCCCGCGGCGTACGCGTGGCCGGTTTCGATCAGGCGGTCCATCAATTCGACCATCTGGGTGATGTGGCCGGTGGCGCGTGGCTCCGCCGACGGCGGCATGACGTCCAGGGCGTCGTAGGCGGCGGAGAAGGCGCGCTCGTAGGTGGCCGCCCACTCCCACCACGGGCGCCCCGCCGCGGCGGCCTTGTTGAGGATCTTGTCGTCGATGTCGGTCACGTTGCGGATGAACGCGACGTCGTAGCCGCGCGCGATCAACCAGCGGCGCAGGATGTCGAACGCCACCCCGCTGCGGACGTGCCCGATGTGTGGCTGGCCCTGAACCGTGGCGCCGCACAGGTAGATGGAAACGTGCCCGTCGCGCAGCGGAACGAAATCACGCACGGCACCGGCTGCCGTGTCGTGTAGCCGCAAGTGGGCACGATCGGTCACGACGTGCCAGCTTACCTGCCCAATTGCCGCGACCTGCGACGGCGAGCGTCACGTTGGAGTGACCGTCGGCACCGAGCGCCACACCAGCGTGACGTTCGGGCCGCTCGGCTCAGCCGGTGGGGAACACCAGCGCGGTAGCGATAGCCGCCAATCCCTCGCCCCGCCCAGTCAGGCCCAGGCCGTCGGTGGTCGTCGCCGACACAGACACCGGCGCCCCCAGCAGATCGGACAGGACCCCCTGCGCCTCAGCGCGGCGCGGACCCACCTTCGGCCGGTTGCCGATCACCTGGACGGCGGCGTTGCCGACGCGGTAGCCGTGCCCCGAGATCAGGTCGACGACGTGGCGCAGCATCTCGGCGCCGCTGACGCCCTCCCACCGGGGGTCGTCGACCCCGAAGATGGCGCCGATATCGCCCAGCCCGGCGGCAGACAGCAGGGCGTCGCACAGCGCGTGCGCCCCCACGTCGCCGTCGGAGTGCCCCGCGCAGCCGTCGGCGCCGGGAAACAGCAGGCCGACCAGCCAGCAGGGACGCCCCGATTGGATCGGGTGCACGTCGGTGCCCAGTCCGACCCTGGGAAGTAGCTCGCTCACCCGCGCACGATCGCTTGTGCCAGCACCAGATCGAGCCGGGTGGTGATCTTGAACGCCAGCGGGTCGCCGTCGACCACCTGCACCCGGCCGCCGACGTGCTCGACGAGGGACGCATCGTCGGTGAAATGGGCGGTGCCGGCCCGTTCGTAGGCGCGCAGCAGCAAGTCGCTGGCGAAGCCCTGCGGCGTCTGCACCGCGCGCAGGCCGGCCCGCTCCGGTGTGCCCAGGACCACCCCGTTGGCATCCACGGCCTTGATGGTGTCAGACAGGGGCAGCGCGGGCACGACGGCGGCGTGCCCGGACCGCAACGCGTCGACCACCCGCACGATCAGCGCGGGCGGCGTCAGCGCGCGGGCGGCGTCATGGACGAGCACGAAATCCGCCGACGCGGGCAACCCGGGCAGCGCGGACAGGGCCCGGCGCACCGATTCCACCCGGTCGGCCCCGCCGGCGACGACGGTGGCTTGGTCACCCAGGAGTCGCTCGGCCTGTTCGATGCGGTCGCCGGGGACCGCCACCACGACGCGGTCGACGACCCCGGACTCCCGCAGCCCGGCGACGGCACATTCGAGCAGGGTGCGGTCGTCGAGTTCACAGAACGCTTTCGGGACGCCTGCGGCCAGCCGCTCGCCCGAACCCGCGGCCGGAACGACCGCAATGACTTTGCCCGAGGTGCCGGTCTCCGCAACCACCGAAACCTCAGGGCCTTCAGGAAGCGGCGGCCAGCACCTCGTCGAGAATGGTCTCCGCCTTGGCGTCGTCGGTGCTCTCGGCCAGCGCCAACTCGCCGACAAGGATCTGGCGGGCCTTGGCCAGCATCCGCTTCTCGCCGGCGGACAGGCCTCGCTCCTGGTCACGGCGCCACAGGTCGCGCACTACCTCGGCCACCTTGTTGACATCGCCGGAGGCGAGCTTTTCCAGGTTGGCCTTGTAGCGGCGGGACCAGTTCGTCGGCTCTTCCGTGTGCGGGGCGCGCAGCACCTGAAACACCTTGTCAAGGCCCTCCTGCCCGACGACGTCGCGGACACCGACGTACTCGGCGTTGTCGGCGGGCACTCGAACGGTCAGGTCTCCCTGCGCCACTTTCAAGACGAGATACTCTTTTTGTTCCCCTTTGATGGTGCGGGTTTCGATCGCCTCGACTAACGCAGCACCGTGGTGTGGATAGACAACGGTGTCGCCGACCTTGAAGATCATCTGATTCGAGCCCCTTTCGTTACTTCAGTCTAACACGGCGGGCCAAGGCTTGCGGAACAACGGTGCAGGTCAGGGGCACATCGCGCGCGGATTAGGGGTTGACAGGCGAAGCAAGACGTGCAAGGGGTCACATTACGCTTGTCCCGATTCGACCCGAGCAAGCACCCCACCCGCGGCGTTGCCGCGCAGGTCTGGCGCCCTGCGCTACCGCCGGCAAGACCTTCCTACTACTGTGCATAGTTGCATAGTCGAACCGCCGAAATGGTGCGTCGTCATGGGCGCGCCGAGCAGGAGGCATTGAGTGAACCGCTTCGCCGTCGTCGGTCTGGTCGCCCTGGTCGCCGCCCTGCTCAGCGGTTGCGGAGCCGGTCAGATCTCGCAAATGGCCACGCAGGAGCCCGCCGTCAACGGCAACCGGGTCACCATCAACAACGTCGCGCTGCGCGACGTCCGCATGCAGGCCGTGCAGACCGGTGACTACCTCCAGCCGGGGCGGACGGTGGACCTGGTGGCGGTTGCCGTCAACCAGTCGCCGGATGTCGCCGACCGGCTGGTGAGCATCACCAGCGACATCGGCGCGGTCACGATCACCGGCGATGGCCGGCTGCCCGCCGGCGGGATGCTGTTCATCGGCAAGCCCGAAGGCCAGAACGTGGCCCCCGGTCCGCTCGAGCCCAACAACGCGGTCAACGCGACCGTCGCCTTGGCCAAGCCCATCAGCAACGGCCTGGACTACAACTTCACGTTCAACTTCGAGAAGGCCGGGCAGGCCAGCGTGATGGTGCCGATTTCGGCCGGATTGGGCCCGCAGAAGGTCTAGCGGGGGCCGGCCCCGGCCTGTCACACCGGGCTTGTCGTAGCCGCCCGATACCGTCATGACGTGGCACATGCGCGCTCGCAATACCGCTGCTCGGAATGCCAACACGTCACGGCCAAGTGGGTTGGCCGCTGCCTGGAGTGCGGCACCTGGGGCACCGTCGACGAGGTGCCGGTACTGGCCGCCGTCGGAGGCGCCGGGCGCCGCGCGGGCCCGCCGTCGGCCCCGGCGTCGCCGGCCGTCCCGATCAGTTCCATAGAGCCGAACATCAGCCGGCATCGCTCGACGGGCATCGGCGAACTGGACCGGGTGCTGGGCGGCGGCGTGGTGCCGGGCTCGGTCACGCTGCTGGCCGGCGATCCCGGCGTGGGCAAGTCGACGTTGTTGCTCAAGGTCGCCCACCGCTGGGCGCAGTCGGGCCGGCGGGCGCTGTACATCTCCGGTGAGGAGTCCGCCGGCCAGATCCGGCTGCGCGCCGACCGGACCGGCTGCGGCGGTGACGACGTGTACCTGGCCGCCGACTCCGACGTGCACACGGTGCTCGAACACATCGCGACGGTCCGGCCCGCGCTGGTGATCGTGGACTCGGTGCAGACCATGTCCACCACCGAGGTCGACGGCGTCCCAGGTGGGGTCACGCAGGTGCGCGCGGTCACCGCGGCGCTGACCGCGGCCGCCAAGGCCAACGGCGTCGCGATGATCCTGGTCGGCCACGTCACCAAGGACGGCGCCATCGCCGGGCCGCGCTCCCTGGAACACCTCGTCGATGTGGTGCTGCACTTCGAGGGCGACCGCAACGGCACGCTGCGGATGGTCCGCGGGATCAAAAACCGGTTCGGCGCGGCCGACGAGGTCGGTTGTTTCATGCTGCACGACAACGGAATCGAGGGCGTCGCCGACGCGTCGCACCTCTTCCTGGATCAGCGGCCGGCGCCGGTCGCCGGCACCGCGATCACGGTGACCCTGGACGGGAAGCGGCCGCTGATCGGCGAGGTGCAGGCGCTGCTGGCGAGTACGTCCGGCGGCTCGCCGCGCCGGGCCGTCAGCGGCATCGACCACGCCCGCGCCGCGATGATCACCGCCGTGCTGGAAAAGCACGCCCGGCTGAACATCGCCGGCAACGACATCTATCTGTCGACCGTGGGCGGCATGCGGTTGACCGACCCGTCGTCCGATCTCGCCGTCGCCACGGCGCTGGCCTCGGCGTACGCCGACCTGCCGCTGCCCACCACCGCGGTGATGATCGGCGAGGTGGGGTTGGCGGGCGATTTGCGCCGGGTCGCCGGCATGGAACGGCGGCTGGCCGAAGCCGCACGCCAGGGCTTCAACATCGCGCTCATCCCGGACGGGGATGACCCGCGGCGCGAGATAGTGCCGAGCGGGATGCGGGCGCTGCGGGCACCGACCATCGGCGCGGCGCTGCAGCACATGAAAGCCATCGCCGACCACCGCAATGGCTGGACTCACAACGCACCGGGGCCGCACAATGACACGCTGTGACCCGTCCGACACTGCGTGAGACCGTCGCCCGCCTGGCGCCGGGCACCGGGCTGCGGGACGGCCTGGAGCGCATCCTGCGCGGCCGCACCGGGGCGTTGATCGTGCTCGGCAACGACGAGAATGTCGAGGCCATCTGCGACGGCGGCTTCGCCCTCGACGTCCGGTACGCGCCGACACGGCTGCGCGAGCTGGCCAAGATGGACGGCGCCGTCATCCTGTCCACCGACGGCAGCCGCATCGTGCGCGCCAACGTCCAGTTGGTCCCGGATCCGTCGATACCCACCGACGAGTCGGGCACCCGCCACCGATCGGCGGAGCGGGCCGCGATCCAAACCGGCCACCCGGTGATCTCGGTCAGCCACTCGATGAACATCGTCACCGTCTACGTCGCCGGCGAGCGCCACGTGGTGGCCGATTCCGCGACAATCCTGTCGCGGGCCAACCAGGCCATCGCCACCCTGGAGCGGTACAAAATGCGGCTCGACGAGGTCAGCAGGCAGCTGTCCCGGGCCGAGATCGAGGACTTCGTCACGCTGCGCGACGTGATGACGGTGGTGCAGCGGCTCGAGTTGGTCCGGCGCATCGGGCTGGCGATCGACTACGACTGCGTCGAACTCGGCACCGACGGGCGCCAGTTGCGGCTGCAACTCGAAGAGCTGTTGGGCGGCAACGATATCGCCCGCGAACTGATCGTGCGCGACTATCACGCCAGCCCCGAGCCGTTGCCCGAAGCGCAAATGACCGCAACGTTGAACGAGCTGGACGCCCTGTCGGACACCGAACTGCTCGACTTCACGTCGCTGGCAAAGGTTTTCGGATACCCGACGACGGCGGAGGCGCAGGACTCGGCGCTGAGCCCGCGCGGCTATCGGGCGATGGCCGGCATCCCCCGGCTGCAGTTCGCGCACGTGGATCTGCTGGTCCGGACATTCGGAACGCTGCAAGGCCTGCTGGCGGCCAGCGCCAACGACCTGGAGTCGGTGGATGGCATCGGGGGAATGTGGGCCCGCCACGTGCGGGAGGGGTTGTCGCAACTGGCGGAATCGACGATCGCCGATCCGCTCAGCTGAACGCGATCAGCCCGCTGGAACGGGGGCCGGGGCGACACCCGGCGGTGCCTCCGGCGGCGGCGCGAGCGCCGGCTGACCCGGTACGGGCCCCGGCGGCGGGGGCGGCTGGTTCATGACGAACGGGACCGCCTGCGAGCGCAGGTTGCCCAGCTGCACGACGAGGTTGTAGGTGCCCGGCCCGATCGCCGGCCGCGGCAGCGGGCAGTGCGGCGCGGACCCCATGCCCGTCCAGGTCACCGCCGTCGTCACCTGCTCGCCGGGCGTGAAGGTCTTGATCAGGGTCTCGTTGGACGGCGCGCAGTCCAGGTTGGACCACAGCCGCTTGTTGTCCAGCGAGTAAACGTAGGCGGCGAGCACCGCGGCCCCCACGTCGCGTTTGCAGGACACCAGCCCGATGTTGGTGACGACCATGGTGAACTTCGGCTGGTCGCCGATGAAGTACTGGGGCGCGTTGGTCAGGCCCTTGACGCCCAGCGTCGAATCGGGGCAGTCATCGCCCTCCTTCAGCACCGGCGGCGGCTGCACCGCGGCGGTGGGGGTGGGCGACTCGGGGTTCTGCCCCTGCGGCGGCGCCACCGGGGTGCCGCCCTCCTGCCCCGCCGGAGGCGGCGCCTGGCTCGGGGGCGCGGCCGGCTTGCTTTGAGCGGAGTTGGCCTTATCGGCGCTCGCGGGCTTGGCGCCCGCCTTGTTGCCCATGAACGCGACGACGATGGCCGCCACGACCCCGACCACGACGACCGCGAGGCCCAGGGCCAGGCCCCTGCGCCGCCAATAGATCTCGGTGGGTAGCGGGCCACGCGGTTCCAGATCCAGCACGATCACACCGTAGGCCCAGGTCACGCGGATTTGTCCGATCCGCGTCGGCGTGTCGCCCTGTTTGCTGGCCGACCGCCGTGTTAGTGGCGGGGGAAAATCGGCGGCTATCCACCGAAATTCGGCCCTCTACTCTCCTATGTCGCCGAAGTGGTCGACCAGTGCGGCGCGCCCGTCGGCGAGGTGATAGGTGACCCCCGCGATCGCCAGCGTGCCCGCGGACACCCGCTCCGCGATGGCCGACGAGCGCGCCATGAGTTGCGCCAGCGTCTCGCGCACGTGCCGTTCCTCGAATTCGTCGACACGGCTCAGGCCGTCGCGGCGCCCCATCAGGATCGACGGCGCGACCCGCTCCACCACGTCGCGCACGAAACCGCCCGGTATCGCGCCGTCCTGGATCGCCGCCAGCGCCGCCTTGACGGCACCGCAGCTGTCGTGGCCGAGGACGACGACGAGTGGCACGTCCAGCACCGTCACCGCGAACTCGATGGAGCCCAGCACCGCCGAGTCGATGACCTGCCCAGCGGTGCGAACCACGAACATGTCACCCAAACCCTGGTCGAAGATCAGTTCGGCGGCCACCCGGCTGTCCGCGCAGCCGAACACCACCGCGGTGGGTTTTTGACCCGCGGCAAGGCTGGCCCGATGGTCGACGCTCTGACTCGGATGCTCGGGGTGGCCCGCGACGAATCGCTCGTTACCCTCTTTGAGTGCTTTCCACGCTGTTACCGGGCTGGTGTTTGGCATGGCACACATCATGCCGCACAGGCACATGAACGTCCCCCCGAACGAACTCATCGACTGGTACGGCCGGTCGCGCCGCGACTTGCCCTGGCGAGGGCCGGATGTCAGCCCGTGGCAGATCCTGGTCAGCGAGTTCATGTTGCAACAGACGCCGGTGGCGCGAGTGCTGCCGATCTGGCCGGACTGGGTCCGACGTTGGCCGACCCCGTCGGCCACCGCCGCAGCCAGTGCCGCCGATGTGCTGCGCGCCTGGGGCAAGCTGGGCTATCCGAGACGGGCAAAGCGATTGCACGAGTGCGCCACGGTGATCGCGCGCGACCACGACGACGTGGTTCCCGACGATGTCGACGTCCTCATGACGTTGCCGGGCGTCGGCAGCTACACCGCACGGGCGATCGCCTGCTTCGCGCACCGCCGCGCGGTACCGGTGGTGGACACCAACGTGCGCCGGGTGGTGGCCCGCGCGGTGCACGGTGTGGCCGACGCCGGTACACCTTCGGCGGCGCGCGACCACGCCGACGTATCCGCTCTGCTGCCGGAAGACGAATGGGCGCCGCAGTTTTCGATGGCGTTGATGGAACTGGGCGCGATCGTGTGCACCTCCCGGGCTCCGCGATGCGGGCTGTGCCCGCTTGACGGGTGCGCGTGGCGGCGAGCGGGTTGCCCTCCCGCGCAGGGGCCGGGCCGCCGGGCACAGACCTATGCAGGCACCGACCGTCAGGTCCGCGGACGGTTGCTGGATGTCTTGCGCGCCAACGACTCCCCGGTCACCCGGGCAGAGCTGGACGTGGCGTGGTTGACCGACACCGCGCAGCGGGACCGAGCGCTGGATTCGTTGCTGGCCGACGGCCTGGTGACGCGGACGGTCGATGGCCGGTTCGCGCTACTGGGCGAAGGATAACGCGCCGGTCGAGGACCGTCTTCAGAGATCATTGCCGGCGTAGGACTGGTTGAAGCTCTTATTCGCCAACGGGAAGTCGGGCACGATGGTGTCGGCCATCGCGACCGGCAGCGCCGGCCAGTTGAACCAGGACGGGTCGACGATTTTGGCGCGGGTGATGCGATCGGCCGCGTCGATTTCGACGCGATGGACGATGGTGCCTCGCCAGCCTTCCACGATGCCGATGCCGCTGCGTGCCGCAGGGGTCGACGTCGGGTATCCGGCGTATTGTGTTGCGCCGGTGTGCGATTCGATCAGATGGCAGGCCAAATCGGCGGACGCCGCGAATTCGTCGCGGCGTACCGTGTATCGGGCCAGCACATCGCCCCCAGCCGCGCCGACCTCGGTCACGGGCAGTTCGGTGGTCGGGTGTTCGAGTCGGGCGTCGGTGCGAATACCGCTGGCGCGCGCAACATAGCCCAGGCAGCCGAGGGCCTGCGCGTCTTCCCGGTGCAGGACAGCCGTCCCGGCGAATCTGTCATACACCAGGGAGTTGCGCAGGGTCAGTTCGGCGATCTCGGCGACGTCGGCCGCGACGGACCGCAGTTCGGTGATGTCGGGCAGCGCCCGCAGCGCGACCGCGCCGGGGCGGATGGCGCCACGCAGCAGCCGATGTCCGGTGACATTCGCGTTGAGTCGCAGCAGTTTTTCGCGGACGCGTTGGGTGTGTGCGTGCGCCATGCCGAACCCAACGTCGTTGGCCAGCGCTCCCAGATCGGCGACGTGGTTGTAGAGCCGTTCGAGTTCGACGAGCAGCGCCCGCAGGCGGTGTGCCTCGTCGGGCAGGTCGATCCCGAGCCCGTCTTCGATGGCCAGGCAGTGGGCGAGCGCGTGCGCGGCGGAGGTGTCGCCGCTGACGCGTTCGGCCAGTTCGACGGCGCCTTCGGCCGGCTGACCCTGGAAGAGCTTTTCCACGCCCCGGTGCACGAACCACAGCCGGGCCTTGAGGCGCAACACGCTTTCGCCGGCGACGGAGAAGCGAAAATGGCCGGGCTCGATCAGCCCGGCGTGTACCGGGCCCACCGGAATCTCGTACACCCCGGGCCCCTCGACGGTGACGAATGGGAAATGGCCGCTGCCATCGAACTCGGGTGGAGGCAACGCCGTGCCGCGCATCGGATACCACTCCTCGGGCCAGTGGGCATGCCGCACCAGTCGGCGTGCTTTCGGGTGCCCGACGGGCCGGATTCCGTACAGGTCTGCCATTTCGCGCTCGAACCGGCTAACCGGAAACGACAGATAGGCCAGCGATCGAACCGCCGGATCATCCTTGGGCAGCATGCATTCGAGCTGGACGCGGCGATCCGGCCGGCCGGCGAGAAACAGGTAAACAACGCGGAAGGCGGTGTCGTCGTCGTGGGCGGCCACCAGGCCCAAACGAAACCCCTTGTCCAGCAAGTCTTCGGCCATCTCGGCCAGCCCACACTGGGACAGCCTGTGGCGCTGACACTCGCGCCTCATCGCGGTATGCCGACGTCGCTTGCCGCGGCGGTGAACAAGTCGGTGAGCGGACCGGCTGTGACGCCGAGGGCGATCGATGCGGCGACGCCGACGAGCAGGGCCGCCGCTACCGTTCGCGGGACGGTGATTTCGGGTGCGCCGGCCGCGCCGCCGAGGAGGATGCGGCCCGAGTTGCGCGCCAGCGCGGCGAAGGCCACCGCGACCAAAAGCATGCCGACGCCGAGGACCCAGGTGAGCCGCACGTCGGCGAGGGAACGGACGATGGCCAGCTCGCTGGCGAACATCGCGAAGGGGGGCAGGCCGAGCAGCACGATCACCCCGACGGCCAGCGACACCCCGATGAGGCGGGAGCGCCGCAACACGTCGCCGATGTCGGCGATCGCGGTGGAGTCGTGAGCGACCTGCAGCTGGCCGCTCGCCAGGAAGAGGACCGTCTTGCCGATCCCGTGAGCAAGGACGTGCAGCAGCAGCGCGGCGATCGCCAGCGTGGTTCCGGCGGCCGCGGCGATCGCGATCACGCCCATGTTCTCCATGGAGGAGTAGGCGAGCATGCGTTTGATGTCCGGTGTCACCGTCAGCATCAGCGCCGCGACCGACAGCGTCGCCAGCCCGATCACCAGCAGGCCGGACCGCATGAACGTGGGGCCGGCCGCCATGTCGATGAGCGGTTTGATGCGGATCAACACCGAGAACGCTACCGATAGGAGCACCCCGCTCATCAGCGCCGAAACCGGCGCGGGGGCCTGGCTGTGGGCGTCGGCCAGCCAGGTGTGGAATGGAAACAACCCGACCTTCGCGCCGTAGCCGATCAGCAGCAATCCACCCGCAAGTCGAGCGATGTCGGGATTGAGCCCCCCGGCGCGCGCGGTCAGCACGTCGAGGTTCAGGGCGGCGGCGGCCGGCGCGCCGGCGTGCTCGGCGGCGTAGTACAGCAGCACCGTGCCCAGGAAGGCGATGGCGATGCCGACCGAGCAGATCACGACGTATTTCCAGGTGGCCTCGAGCGCGCTGCGGGTGCGGCGGTGCCCGACCAGGAAGGCGGTGATCACCGTGGTGGCTTCGATGGCGATCCAGACGACGCCGATGTTGTTGGCGCACACCGCCACAACCATCGCCGCCAGAAAGGCTGCGGTCAGCGCCCCATATACCCGCGCGCCGCGCAGGTCGGTGTGCTCGTGCACGAGTTCGGCGTCGAGGTAGCCGATGCTGGCCCAGGTGGCCAGTGTGGCAACGGTTCCGATGACGATCAGCATGGTGACGTTGAGGGCGTCGACTCGCAGCAGCCCGCCGAGGGCGAACCGCGTTCCCGATCCGACGCGCAGCCCGAGCGCCGCACCACACCCGAGCACCGCCACCGCCGAGAAGACGATCAGTGTTGCGGTGGCCCTGCGCCATCCGGCGATCAGGGTGGCGATCGACGCACCGACGGGCGTGAGGATCGCGGCGAGCAGCAAACCGGTCATCAGTCGTGCAACTCCTGCAACGCGTCCAGGTCGGCGCCGCCGAAGGCGGACGACAGCCGTCCCGTTAGTACGCCGATCACGATAACCGCGAACAGCACGTCCAGCGAGGCACCCAGTTCGACGATCAGCGGCACCCCGGCCGTGAGCAGGAACGCGGTGGCGGCAATTCCGTTGTCCAGCATCAGGAACCCAGCGGCCTGCGACACCGCGTGCCGCCGCGTGACCATCACCAGCAACGCGACGAGCGCCACCGCGGTAGCGGCGGGGACCGCGGTCGTCGTGGCGCCGGGCTGCAGGTTCACCAGGGAGCCGGTGGTGGCGAAGGCGGCCAGCGTCAGCGCGGCGGTGATGAGCAGCGACGTGGCGGTGTTGACCAGCGGGGTGGCTTCGCGGTGGCATTGCGGCTCGGCGCCGACCGCGCGGGCTAGCAGCCGGGGCAGCACCAAAACCCGCAACACCAGCACGGCGACACCGACACTGATGAGCGCGCCGTCGCCGTCATAGACACCGCGCAGAATCGGTATGGCCGCCAGGGCGACACCCTGCCAGGCCAGCAGACGGACGATGGCGACCAGGTCGCGGCGCCACACGATCAGCACCCCAGCCAGCAGCAGCCCGCCGGCGGCGAGGTCGACCAGTACCGAAAAGGCGTTGTACGTCATGCCGGAACCGCAAAGAAGTTGGCCGCGACGACCGCGAGCAGCGCCAGCAGAAACGATCCGGCCAGCAGCTCGGGGACGCGGAAGAGCCGCAGCTTGGCGACGAACACCTCGACGGTCGCCAGCAGTCCCGCGAGCATCGCAACCTTGGTCGCCACCGCCGCGAGGCCGACGACAATGTCCACCGCGCCGGGGTGGCCGCCGGCAATCCCCCACGGCGCGAACAGGTTTGCCAGCAGTGCCAACAGCACCGTCAGCCGCATCCCGGCCGCCCATTCGGCCAGTGCCAGTCGCGGACCGGCATATTCGAGGATCATCGCCTCGTGCACCATCGTGAGCTCGAGATGGGTGGCCGGGTTATCCACCGGCAGACGCCCGGTTTCGGCGACGATGACGATCACCAGCGCGGTGAACGCCAGCACCGCCGCCAACGACACCACCTGTGCGGGATGACTGACAGTGTGTGCCACCACGGCACCGAGATTGGCCGACCCCGCCGGCATCGACACGGCGAAGACCGCCAGCAGAATCGTCGGTTCGACGAGCGCGGCGATGGTGATCTCCCGGCTGGCGCCCATGCCGCCGAACGAGGTGCCGGTGTCGATGCCCGCCAAGGTCAACGCGACGGTGCCGACGAACAGCAGGCCGACCACGGCGAACAGGTCGGCGCTGGCATCCAGAGGGGATCCGGTCGCGACCAGCGGCGCGATGGCGGCGATCGACAACGCCGAGCCGGCGACGACGGCGGGCGCGGCCGCGAACACCACCGTCGTTCCACGCGGTGTGATCTGTTGCTTGCCAAGCTGTTTGACGATGTCGCGCCACGGCTGCAGGATGCCTCCACCGACTCGGCCCTCCCAGCGGGCGCGCACCTGGCGGGTCAGGCCGACCACCAGCGGCGCCCCGGCCATCACGCCGCCGATCTGCGCCGCGCCCGCGACGTAGGACAGGACGTTCATCGGGCGACCACCAGCACGGTCAGCACACCGAGGGCGCCGTAGGCCAGATACAGGTGGACGCTGCCGGTATGTGCGCGCCGGACCAACCCCGCCGCGGCCGAGACCGCCCGGATCACCGGCGTGTAGCAGCGTTCCTCGATCGCGTCGGTGATTCTGGTGCTGTAGGTGACCTTGTCGGCCAGATAGCGCGACTCGGCGCTGTGAGTGACTTCGATGTCGGTGTCGGGACGCAGCACATCGTCGAAGACCCGTTGCAGCGGCTCGGCGAAGGATGTCGCCGTATATTGCATGCGTGCGGTGAGATCGTCTGCGCCGCAGGCCCATAGCGCCGACGTGACGGGCTCGGGGCGCCGCCTCCGCCGCCAGCGCGCGAGTGCGGCCGCGGCCAGCGCGGCCCCGCAGAGGCCGGCGGCGATCACGCCGGGCGCGATCGAGCCCTGCAGCCCCGGCAGTCGCACGAGTGCTGTAGAGGGGTCGAGGTCGGTGAAGTCCACCGCCCGGGCCGCGGGCAGCGCGGCGACCGCCCGGCGCAGCGCGGGTCCGACGGTCGAGGGTGCCACGGCCAGTGTCACACAGGCGGCCGCCGCCAGCGCCATGCCGGCCAGCATGATGCGCGGCGCCTCGAGAGCCCGGGCGGCCTGCTCGGAGCGCGGCCGCGCCAAAAATCCGATGCCGAACGCCTTGACCATCGCCGCGACCCCCAGGCCGGTGGTGAGCGCGACCGCGCCCACCGCCAGCGGCGTGGTCAACGCCAAAACGGCGACGTGCTCGGAGGCGGTGTGGATCAGCGACTGGACGAGCAGCCATTCGCTGACGAATCCGGCGCCAAGCGGCAACCCGCACGCGCCGAGCGCCGCGACCCCGAACAGGGTGGTGGTCGCCGGCATCCGGCGAGCCAGACCGCCCAGCCGGTCGAGGTCACGCAGCCCGGTAGCGGCCAGCACCGACCCCGCGGACAGGAATCCGAGACTCTTGAACGCCGCATGCGCGATCAGGTGCAGCATGGCCGCGGCCGCGGCGATCGTCGCCGGTCGGTGCACACCGGCGGCGGCGAAGAGGGTGGCGGCCCCCAACGCCAACGTGATCAGCCCGAGGTTCTCGGTGGTCGAATAGGCAAGCAGCCGTTTGAGGTCCGTGGCCACCGAAGCCTGCACCACGCCATAGAGCGCCGAAACCCCGCCGACCACCATCAAGACGAGGCCCCACCAGCGGGGACCCGGACCCAGCAGCTGCAAATCGAAACGGCAGATGCCGTAGACGCCGAGGTTGACCATCGCTGCGCTCATCAGGGCCGACACCGGGCTGGGCGCCTCCGGGTGGGCGCGCGGCAACCAGGCGTGCAGCGGAACGAGCCCGGCCTTGGAACCGAACCCCGCAACCGTCAACAGAAACACCGCGGTGCGCGCACCCTCCGGTATCCCGTGCAGGTCGGCGAGCCGGTCGGCGCCCCCCGCAGCGGAAAGCACCATCAACCCGATCAGGATCGCGACGAACCCCAACTGCGTCATCACCGCGTACACCAGGGCGGCGGAGCGCACCTGCGGGCGGGTGTGTTCGGCCAGCACCAGCACCAGCGATGCGACCGCCATCAGCTCCCACGCCAACAGAAAGGTGGTCACCGACCCCGCCGCGGTTACGACGAGCATCGCCGCGACGAACAAGGGCAACACCGCGAGCGTCAACCTGCCCAGATGGCCCCGCCGGGCATACCCGATCGTGTACAGCCCGACGACGAGCGCCACCGCGCCGGTGAGCGCCATGAAGAATCCGCCCAGCGGCTCCAGGCTCAGCTGCACCCCCGACAGCGGAAGCAGCCAGCCGATGCCCACCGCGGGTACCGAACCGAACATCGCCTGCAGGCCCACCCATACTCCGACCGCGCCAAGCAGCGCCGTCAGCGTCCCCGCGAACGCAGGTCTGAAGTCTTTGGGGCCCGGGGCTTTTGGAGCGAGGACCGGCCGGGTGGCCAATTGTGTGATCACTTGCCGGTCACCGATCGGAGAGCCGCAACGATGTCGCCCGGCGTCGGCGGGCAGCCCGGAATTTCCAGATCGACCGGGACCAGCTCACCGACGGCGCCGGCCACCCCGTAGGCGTCGGCGAAGACGCCCCGGTTGATAGCGCAGTCCCCACAAGCGATCACCCGACGCGGCCGAGGCGTGGCGTCGATCGTGGCGCGCAGCGGGCCCGCCATGTTGTGCGTCACGACGCCGGTGACCAGCAGCGCGTCCGCGTGCCGCGGGGAGGCCACCAGCCGCGCACCGAACCGCTCGGCGTCATACACCGGCCCGAATGCGCCCGCGATCTCGACTTCGCACCCGTTGCAGGAGCCCGCGTCGACGTGCCGGATCTGAAGCGAACCACGCACTCCCGCAACCGGTTTCATGGTTCGCGGCGGTAATGGTTCCGCGCGTTCGGTGATCCGGCCGACACGGAAGGCCTTAGAAATCCAGCCCATCAGCGCTACTGCGCGCTCCCCGCGCGCAGGTCCTCCAACAAGGCCACCCGGTCGCTGAGCACCCCGGTGAGCACCTTGCGCGCGACCATCAGCAGTTCGGCGATGTCCGGTGAGGCGATCGAGTAGATCATCGTGTTGCCGTCCCGGTGCGCGTCCACCACCCCGGCCCGGCGCAAAACGCCCAGTTGCTGCGACAGGTTCGAAGATTCCAAACCGACCTCGGGCAACAGTTCGGCGACCGACTTGTCGCCGGCGACGAGAAGCTCGAGAACCCTGATCCGCGCCGGATGCCCCAGTGTCTTGAAGAACTCGGCCTTGACCTTGTACAGCGGCTCCGACACCCGGATCTCCTGAAGATTCGATGCTTCCTACGTTTGAACAGTTGAAGAATTTATCAGATGGTGTAGCGATGCGCACGGCGGGGCGTTATCGCAAAAGCTCGCACCCGCAAAACCCGACACGCCGCCGGACGAACGCTCCACGTGAGACACATATCTGCGTCTTACCCTGCCGATGTGCCCAGCGAGGAGGCCACCGACGGATCCCGCTTGCCGCCGGTGTCCCGGCGCGCGGTGCTCGGCGGGCTGAGCCTGCTGCCGCTGGCCGCCGCCATGCGGGGCCCCCTACCCGCCGCCTCCGCCGATACCGGCTACCGATTCCTGTCGCCGCACCAGGCCGCGGTGCTCGACGCCGCCACCCGCCGGCTTGTCCCGGGGCCGCAAGACTGCCCTGTCGAGCTCGGCAGTCCCGGGGCCCACGAGGCGAACGTGGTCAACTACCTGGACCGGATGCTGTCGGTGTTCGACGTCACGCCCGCCGACGTGCACGCCGGCGGCCCGTGGAGCAACCGCGCCGGCGGCTCCCAGGACTACATGGCGACCTTCGTCCCGCTCAACCGCGCCCAGGCCTATGGGTGGCAACAGCGGCTCACGCAGCTTCGCAACCAGTACACCAGCGGCATCGCGCTGCTCGACCAGCAGGCCGGCGGAGACTTCACCGCAGTGCAGCCGGTCCGGCAGGACCTCATCCTGGCCCACGGGCCGGCTGCGGCCTTCGCCAATATCCTGTTCGGTCACACCATCGAGGCGATGTACAGCGTCCCCGAGTACGGCGGCAACGCGAACCTGGTCGGTTGGAAGGACATCAAGTACCCCGGGGACTCCCAGCCGCGCGGGTACACCCCCGCCGAGGTGGAAGCTACCCAGTGGGACGTGGTCGTCGTCACCGACATCATCAACCGCCTGCGCCACGGCTGGGAAGGGGTCGTCTCCAAACTGGGCGGAAGGGGCGGCGTGAGTGCCGCCCACTAAGGCGATCATCGTTGGCTCCGGCGCCGGCGGATCGACGGTGGCGATGGAGCTCGCCGAGAACGGCTGGGACGTCGTCATTTTCGAGAAGGGGTCGAACTACTTCACCAACCTGGACGGGACGGGGCCGCTCGGAACGACGTTCTCCAACGACGAACTCAAGGCGCTGTACCGCTATTTCGAGCAGCCGGACCCACTGGCCTACCCGCGCACGTTTCGCGCCAACGCCGGCCAGGCCGCCAGCTACGTCGGCCCGGTCAACGAACTGCCCGTGACCGTCGGCGGCGGCACGACGCACTGGGACGCGAAGGTCCCACGGTTCTGGGACATCGACTTCAAGGGGCTGTCGATGCTTGGCCCGCAGCCCGGCGCGGACGTGCAGGATTGGCCGTTCGAATATGGCGAGATCGCCCCGTACTACGACGCGATCGAAACCCTGCTCGGCACGCAGGGAGATGTCCGGGCGATACCCGCGCTCTCCGTCAAGCACGCGCCGCGCACGCAGCAGTACGCGATGCCGCCGGGGCCGCAGCAGCGCTCGTCCACGCTCATCGCCAAGGGAGCCAAGCGCATTGGGCTGCACCCGTATCCGTTCCCGACCGCGATCAATTCGGTCGACTACGACGGCCGCCCGGCGTGCAACAACTGCGGGTTCTGCAGCAATTACGGCTGCCCGATCTCGGCGCGGGTGGGCGCGCTGGCGCCGCTGCGCCGGGCGCTGCGCACCGGGCGGGTGCAATTACACCCCGAAACCACCGTCACCAGAGTCAACTTCACCGGCCGGCGCGCCACCGGCGTCTCCTATCTCGACCCGCAGGGCAATCCCGGCGGGGAGAGCGCCGACCTGGTGGTGCTGGCCGCCTCGGCGATCGAGACGTCACGCCTGGCGCTGCTGTCCGGCCTGCCCGATGCCAGCGGACGGATCGGCGCCCGGCTGATGTTCCACAACTTCGTCGACGGGTTCGGCATCTACCTCGACCAGCGGGTGCACGCCTACCGCGGCCGCTCGATCACACAGTGCATGGAGGATTTCTGCGACCCCAACTTCCCGGGAGCCCGGCTCGCGGCGAAACTGGCCGGGCTGCCCTACATCCGGGGCGGGCTGTGCGAGCTGGGCGGGAGCCAGGACCCGATCACGGAGGGCAAGTTCTACCAGGAGATCCTGGGATTCCTGCCGGGGGTGCAGCTGTTCGGCAGCCCGTTCAAGGACCTGATGCGCGCCTCGCTGCTGCGCGACCGGCTCGCCGGCGTCAACTTCATCGGCACCGACCTGCCCTACCTGACCAACAACGTCACCCTCGACCCGACGGTCACCGACCTCAACGGCCAGCCCGTGGCCCGCGTGACCTGGGCGCCCGGCAGGCACGAGGCGGTCGCGCAAACGTTCTACCTGGTGCCCATCACCGCGATGATGGCGGCGGCCGGCGCGACGCTGTTCGCCGCGATACCCGACGGCCTGGAACGGAAGCTGGGCGGCGGAACCCCGCCGAACACCAAGCACGTGATGGGCGGGATGCAGATGGGCCCGTCCCCGGCGACGAGCGTCGTCGACCCGAACGGGCGGATGCACCAGATGGACAACGTCTACGTCGCCGACGGCAGCGTGTTCGTCACCTCGGGCTGCCAGAACCCGACCAACACGCTGATGGCGGTGGCGCTGCGCACCGCGTTCGGGCTCACCGGGCGGCGGTAGCCGCCAGGAAGGATTCCACCGCCTCGCGGTAGACCTGTGGTGCTTCGTCGTGAACGAGGTGGCCTGCCTGCGGGACGCCCAAATAGTTTGTGGGCGAATCAGTTTCGGTCATCGCACGCATCTGGCCCGGCGGGGTGACGGAGTTGCCCGCCTCGATGAGCAGCGCCGGGGCCCGCACGGCCGTCCAGTGCGCCCAGTAGTCCCGGGTGCCCCATTCGGCGGCGATCTCGATCCATCGCGAGGTGTGCCCGTGCAACCGCCACCCGACTTCGGTGCGGTCGAACGCCTCCAGGAAATACCGCCCGGCGACGGGCCCGAATTCGTCGAAAACCTGCTCGGCTGAATCGAACTCGACCGGGAGTGCGTGCAGCCACGGCTCCCACGGCCCGGTGGTGCGGCCCCGGAAGTCCGGAGCCATGTCCTCGAGCACCAGCGCCGAAACCAGGTCCGGGCGCTCGGCGGCCAGGCACCACGAGTGCAGCGCTCCCATCGAGTGCCCGACCAGCCTGGCCGGCCCCCCCAAGGCGCCCACCGCGTCGGCCAGGTCGGCCACGAAGCGTTCGGTGCTGATCGGGTGTGGATCGTCGACGTCTCGTCCCCGGTGCCACGGGGCGTCGTAGGTGTAGACGGTGCCCAACCGGGCCAGCCACGGCAGCTGCCGCGACCAGGTGGAGCCGCGGCCCATCAGGCCGTGCACCAGCACCAACGGTTCGCCCCGGC
Organism: Mycobacterium sp.; assembly: GCF_035506235.1. Lineage (GTDB taxonomy): Bacteria > Actinomycetota > Actinomycetes > Mycobacteriales > Mycobacteriaceae > Mycobacterium. The sequence goes on along the minus strand of NZ_DATJPU010000214.1, from coordinate 42,663 downwards.
CGCCGTGGCAGGTCAACAGATCGCTGGGCACACCACCATCTTGCGTGGCCCGCCCGACGGTTGGACAGAGGGAGCCGCGCGGTAGCCTGGCGGGATGGCGCAAGTGGTGAAGATCAACGCAATCGAGGTGCCCGCGGACGCCGGCCCCGAACTGGAGAAGCGGTTCGCCCACCGCGCGCACGCGGTCGATAGGCAACCCGGCTTCCTCGGCTTCCAGCTGCTGCGCCCCATCAAGGGCGAGAACCGCTACTTCGTGGTGACGCAGTGGGAGTCCGAAGAAGCCTTCCAGGCGTGGGCGAAGGGACCCGCCATCGAGGCCCATGCCGGCGAGCGGGCCAATCCGGTGGCGACCGGGGCGTCGCTGCTGGAATTCGAGGTCGTGATGGACGTTGCCGGCAACAAGCAGGGTGGTTAGCGGGCGATCGACGCGGCGCCGCGTGGCGGCGTTGGGCGCCGCCGCAGCTCTGGTCGTGACGCTGGCGCCGGGCTGCGCGCCCTCCCCTGCGCCGCACGCCAATGCCGCCAACCCGGGCCGGCAGATCGACACCCGGACGCCGCCCGGCATCCGGGCCCAGCAGACCCTGGACATGCTGAACTCGGACTGGCCCATCGGCCCGGTCGGGGTTCGCACCCTCGCCGCGCCCGACAAGGTCGACCCGGTCGAGACCACCATGGAGGGGCTCTGGTGGGATCGTCCGTTCACCCTCGACGGCGTCGACATCAGCGCCAGCGTGGCCACCCTGCACCTGGTCACCTCCTATGGCGCGCGCCAAGACATCCGGATACACACCGACGACGAGGGCCGGGTCGACCGGTTCGACGTCGACACCCAGGCGCCGAAGGTCAACTCGTGGCACGACGTCGACGCCGTGCTGAGCAAGACCGGCGCCCGCTACTCCTACCAGGTCGCCAGGGTCGAAAACGGCCACTGCAACCCGGTGGCGGGCACCAACACCGGCGAATCGCTCCCGCTGGCATCGATTTTCAAGTTATACGTGCTGCACGCGGTGGCCGGCGCCGTCAGGGCCGGGACGGCGTCGTGGGACGATCAGCTCACGGTCACCGACAAGAGCCGCGCGGTGGGCTCGTCGGGCCTGGAATTGCCTGCCGGAGCGCATGTTTCGGTGCGCACGGCCGCCGAGAAGATGATCGCCACCAGCGACAACATGGCCACCGACCTGCTGATTGGGCGGCTGGGCACGCACGCCATCGAGGAAGCGCTCGCCACTGCCGGCCATCACGACCCGGCAAGCATGACACCGTTCCCGACGATGTACGAGCTGTTCTCCGTCGGCTGGGGCCAACCGGATCTGCGCGACCAATGGAAGCAGGGCTCCCAGCAGGTCCGCGCCAGGCTGCTGGCCCAGGCGAATTCCACTCCGTACCAACCAGATCCGACCCGCGCCCACACGCCCGCCTCGACCTACGGTGCAGAGTGGTACGGCACCGCCGAGGACATCTGCCGGGTGCATGCGGCGCTGCAGGCCGACGCGGTCGGCCCCGCCGCGCCCGTCAGGCAGATCCTCTCCGCGGTGGCCGGCATCCAGCTGGACCGTAACGTGTGGCCGTATATCGGTGCGAAAGCCGGTGGCCTGCCGGGTGATCTGACATTCAGCTGGTACGCCGTCGACAAGAGCCGGCAGCCATGGGTGGTCAGCTTCCAGCTGAACTGGCCTCGCGATCATGGGCCCGCCGTGACAGGCTGGATGTTGCAGGTGGCCAAGCAGGTCTTCGCGCTGATCGCGCCGCAATAGCCAGCTGAGCACCGGCGAATCGCTGCTGGACACCTTTCCCGGGCGGCTGTTCATCCAGCACATGCGGTCACTCGGCGGCCTGGGTGTGCCCGAGGACCTGATCCGGGCGGTGAATTGGGCCGTCGCCGGCTGGCCTGGCTGCGCGAACCAGCGAATTTGGAATTCACACCGGCGCCAGGCCCCCGAATGACTCGGGGCATAGGTGACTTACGAATTCGGTAGCGTATGCGCTATCAACTTTGGGGCAAGCCGCATGGTCTGGGGAGCCGGTGTCCCGCTATACGCGCCGCGCCCAGCGCCCGTTGCGGAAATGCGCCACGCACTCTAGACCCGACTTGGCTCGAATTTGTGCGTATGTCAGCGGGAACCGTGATGGGGGCGCGGTGTCGGGTCGGTGGTGGTGCGGGCGTGGTGGTCGGGCGTGATTATCACGATGCGGTGGCAGCGGGTGGCGCAAACGAAATTCGCTGTGCCTCAACCTGTTGCCTCGATAGCTGCTGACCAAGGCCCGGCGCCGATGAGCAGGCCGGCGCGTTCGAACCAGACTTCACAGGTGTCAGCGCGATACCCCGCGTCAGTCGCGCGATAAGGCGAACGACGTCTGAACTTGAGGTGAACGGCGAACTAGCCCCAGCGACGGTTCTGCGAGAGGATGCAGCGGTGTGGTCGATTCTGGTCGGTGTCCTCAGCGGCATCACGCTGGCTTGGCTCATCCTGGTTGCCGCGATCTGGCTGGCCAAACCCGACGACCTCGGGGTCGGCGACATGATCCGGTTGCTGCCCGATCTGGTGCGGCTGTTGAAGCGCGTAGCCACCGACCGCGCGGTGCCGCGGATGGTCCGCGTCGAGCTGGTGCTGGTGCTGGGCTATATCTTCTCGCCCATCCAACTCATACCGGATTTCATCCCAGTCATCGGATTCGTCGATGACGCCGTCCTCGTCGCGATCATGCTGCGCATCGTCGCGCGTACTGCCGGGCCCCAAGCGTTGGAAAAACATTGGCCTGGCACACCGCAAGGACTGTGGGCGGTGCGCCGGGTCTGTGGTCTGACCCAACAGGGCTGAATCACGCTTGCCAACCCGCCGCGCAGCCTCGAAAACCGTTGCACGCAACCTGCGTGTCGATCCGGGCATTGAGGAGGTCATCGACTCCGAGCTGCGGTTGGTGGCGGCTCTACGCCGTGCGGCTCGGGAGCGGGGTTGCCCGCTGCCGTCGCTAGCTGTGGCGGATGCGCTGCTGGATGAGCGCCGTGGGGTGGGCCATGCTCCCACCCGACCGCGCGGCGTTAGGAACCAAGTCTTCTTTAATCCGCGTATGACTAGTTGATCGGGCCGCCCCTGCTCTCCTCGTGGGGGCGGGTCCGATTCCATCGGTCAAGCACGGCCGGCCCGTCATCCCTTCGGTAGCGGGCCGACTGCTTTCGAGTAGCCGATTACGCTAGGCGACTCCGTGACATTGCCACAGCATTGGAAACATCCGGTTCCGCTCTATCGAAGGAGCAATGCGGTGGCCGAGAACAAAGTTGCCCCCTTCCACCAAAAAGAGCAGGCAACGGCCCAGCAGGCCAGGGCGGTGGTCGACGCGCTGTTGAAGGTGTTCGAGCAGCCGCTGTTCGACTGGGAGCGGCCGCGCGTGATGGTGGACACCTGGGAGTATGGGCGCACCGTGGTCGTGTGGGAAGAAGGCCCGCACGGATGGATGTGGGTCTTTCCGTGCGGAGGCATGTTGAGCGGGACCCTCTGGGAAGTCCCCGAGGCCGAGCTGCCGAAGGGCGTGTGGGTCGAGCCCAACGACAGCAGCTGCGTGATCCGCGTCTACCAGGAGGCCGCGCGCGGGATCGCGGAAACGATCTAGCCATGTCATTGACTGTCCCGACCCGGCCATCACGCCGGCCGAAGCGCGGGAGCTGGGCAGGGCGTTGATCACCGGACCCAACAGGGTGGCGAGAGGACGAAAGCTATTGCGCGACAACGGCTAATATGGCGTAACCGGAACCGCCAGGATTAGCCGTCTGGTAATCCGTTGGGTCGCGGGTTCGAGCCCCGCGCTGCCACTCTGAACAGCCGGTCAGCATCACCAGTGGCCAAACCGCCGCTTCGAAACCCTGACAACGCACCAACTGCCCGGCGATGGAACCGCAGCGTTATGCAGCCGCGAGTGCCCTGAGCGCTTTTGCCGAATCAATGCCCAGGCTCGGGATGCTAAATGAACACCTGAGCGTCGAAGTCGGAGGCGCTGAGCCTCAGGCCTCATCGAGGTCGTTGTCCCAGCCACCACGGAGCAGCCGCGTGTGTGAAGAGTCGGCCACCGCCGAGAACCTACGCGCCGCAACACCTCATCCTCCTCGACGTGTCGGCGCGTCCCGGCAGTAGCCAGCTATAGCTAAGCTAACGCCGCCGAACCCATCTGACCCCGGCGGCCCGGGGGCGATTTGTAACCGTACTCACGACGTACCGGAACTGTACCGGCAACGGCCAAAAACGCTTCTTCACAGGCAATTTCACTAGTATCGGCTAACCTTTTCGCCTGGTCACGGAGTGGTCGGGTAGGGACTCAATCCGTTGGTCGCGGGTTCGAGCCCCGCCCGCCCCACCGTAAAGGACCGCACGTAGAGGCCGAGATCCTCAAAGACAAGGCCCGCGGCCAGGTTGGTCGTCGATACGCTCGACCAACGCTTCGGCCTCAAGTACGCCGGCAAGACGCCGTGACAGCATCGGGGCTGATAACACGTCCCGCTGAGGGGTACGGCACTCCGGGCTGAAGGATGCCCGTCATCTCGCAACGCTCGGCTCGAACCGGAACACGGCGACTCGGCCGGCCAGCGCCTCGAATTCGTCGGCCGTTCCGTCGCGCACCATCCCGGAGCGCTTCGCGAACGCCACGCCGACCGGGACCTCGGTGGAGAACGCTCGCAGCACGGGCCGCGCCTCCTCGGGGTCCAGCTCGACGATCTGGACGGCGCGCGACCGTCGGCCCCGGCTCAGCGTGCCGGTGCCGGCGGCGCGGGCATTCGCCGCCCAGTCGGCGCCTGGGTAGCCGGCGACGACGTAGAGGCCGCCCTGAAATTCAAACGGCGTCATCGGCGTGCTGCGCGGGCGGCCCGACTTGCGGCCGGGCACCGTCAGCACCATGGCCGGGCCGGTCGGTATCCCCAGCCGCTGGACGGCCATCATCACCTTGTTCATCGGCCTGAGGTAGCGCGGCGGACGTGGTTCGGACATGTCAGCTCCTTATGTCTAGGACTTCGCGAACAGGTCGCGGTGCTGGGACACCCACTGCGCGAACGGCGTCGCCGGGCGGCCCAGGATCTTCTCCACGTCGTGGGTGACCAGCGCGGGCTTGTCGAGCGTCTCGGCGAGCATGGCGATATACGCATCGGCGAACTCGGCGTTGAACCCCAAACCGATGAACCGTTGCCGCACCAGCTCCGCCGGCACTTCCCGATATTGCAGCGGGCGGCCGAGGACGTCGCCGATGACCCCGGCCAGTTCCGCGTTGCTGAACGCCTGTGGACCGGTCATCGGGATGCGTTGCCCCACAAGGTCATCGGTGAGCAACGCGCGCGCTGCGACCGCCGAGATGTCGCTCTCGACGATCGGCGCCGACGACGCCGCGGCGTACGGGCCGCCCACCACGTCGCCGGCGCGGAGCTGCGCGCCCCACATGCCGGCGAAGTTGGTCGCGAACACCGACGGCCGCAGGCTCACCCAGGCCAGACCGGATTCCACGACGAGCTGCTCGGCCTCCTTATTGCGGTCCCCGCGGAAGCGCGAGGGCTGCCGCGAGAAGTCGTCGTCGGCGTTGATCGCCGACAGCGCAACCAGCTTGGTCACCCCGGCGCGCCCGCACCGGGCGACCACCGCGGCCAGCTGCTCGCCCAGGGCCCGCGAATTGAGGAATACCGTCGAGGCGCCCGGCAGCGCGTCCAGCGCCGAGCCGGCCACCTCGACTTCGGGGGGAAAGCCGGCGGCGGGCGTGCGGGTGACCGCGCGCACTCGGGCGCCCGCGGCGAGGAGTTCGGCGACGAGCGGGCGCCCGACGTTGCCGGTCGCTCCGGTTACGACGATCGTCATGGGGGTGGGTCCTTCCGTGAGTTTTCTCCACTGCGCATACGACGGTGCCGGAGCCGGGAAAGTTACAGCCGAAACGCGTAACTTTTCGCCGCCCCGCATCGTCGAAGGTTCATGAACACGTCGCCGTCACCCCGCGACCAGGTCGCTGAGGCCTGGCGCCTGCACCGCCCCTATCTGGTCAATCTCGCCTACCAGATGCTCGGCGACATCGGCGACGCGGAAGACGTTGCGCAAGAAGCCTTTCTGCGGCTCTCGCGCACAGACTCCGATGAGATCGACGACGTTCGCGGCTGGCTGACGGTGGTGGCGAGCCGCCTCTGCCTCGATCAGGTGCGTTCGGCGCGCGCCCGCTACGAGCGGCCGGGCGAGGTCGACCAGCAGCCGGAATCGCGTCGCGCGGACCCCGCCGATCGGGTCACCCTCGACGACGAGGTCCGTGCCGCATTGCTGGAAGTCCTACGCAGGCTCAGCCCCGGTGAAAGGGTCGCCTTCGTGCTGCACGACGTGTTCGGGGTCCCGTTCGACACGATCGCCGAGACCGTGGGACGCCCCGCCGGCACGTGCCGTCAGCTGGCGCGGCGCGCCCGGACCAAATTCACTGCGGCACAACCGAAATTGAACGAGGTCGCCCCGTCCGAGCACCAGCTCGTCACCGAAAAGTTCATCACCGCGTGCGCCAACGGCGACATCGCCGGATTGACCGCAGTGCTGGATCCGGCGGTCTGGGGCGTGGGCACGGTCGTCGCCGACCCGGCCCCGCCGCCACAGATCAACCATGGTCCCCACGCGGTGGCCACCAACCTGATGCGCTACCTGGGGCCGGGAGTGACCCTGGTCAGCGGTCCCGCGGGGGGTCCGGCGGTGCTGGCCTTCGCCGACCGCCGGCTCTTCGCCGCGATCGTGCTGACGGTGCGCGGTCGCCTCGTGACCAAGATCGAGGCCGTCGCCGACCCCGCAGCGCGCGCGGGTGCGGGTCAGCGGCCTTGACGCGAGTCTGGCCGTGCGGCGAAATGGCCCGCGATGGTCGCGGTGATCTGGAGGAACTTGCGCCGCGTCGCCGGTGCCATTTCGCCGTTCACATCGATTACGCCACCGGGCCGCAGATGGGGATCGTAGGGCACCTCGATCACCGGCTGTCCGTGATCCACGAACTCGCGGGCCAGCAACTCCCGGGTGCGTTTGTCGGCGTGGCCGTCGGAATCGTTGAGCACCACGATGGTGCGGCGCAGAAGGCCCGTCTGGCCTCTCTCCGACAGCCATTCGATGGTCCTGGCGGCGGCGTTGGCCCCGTCCGCCCACGGCGAGGTCACCACGAGCAGCGCGTCCAGATCGCGCAGGACCTCCTGGGTGACCGGCGAATCCATCGTGGAGCCGCAGTCGATGACCGAGATCGTGAAGTGGCGGTCCAGCTGGCGCGCGGCCTCCCGGTAGATCGCGGGATCGAGGACGCGGCGCGGGCCGGCCGCCGGCTCGCCGCCGAGCACGTGCAGGCCGGCGGGGTTGCGGCCGAGGCGCCCGACCACGTCGGCGAAGGACCGCAGGTTCTTGTCGGAGGTCAACTCCCAGAACGAGCCGCTCGAGCGCGGGTCGATCCGGCTGCTCAACCGGCCGAACGCGGTATCGGCGTCGATCGCCACGACGTGGTCGTGGCGGCGCAGCTCGGCGAGCAGCGACCCGACGCTGGCGGCCACCGACGTCTTTCCCACGCCGCCCTTGCCCAGCACGCCAACCTTGTAGGTGCCATGAAGGGCGGCGCGGATGGCCGCCTCGTACTGGGCGTCCTGACGCTGGGCTGCCGAGGGCCCCGGGTTGATCAGACCAAAGGTGGCCAGCCGCACGAAGCGTCGCCAACCCCGGTCCGGCAGGTCCGGCAGTTGCACCGCGGGTGGGGTCTGCGGCCGGGACGGCGCCTCGGGGTGCGGCGGGACCGGGGCCGGGGCCTGGCGGGGCGATTGCGGGTCGGGGCCCGGCGGGGCGCCGGGACGGGGTGGCTGTTGGGCCGGGGCCGGGGGACGGGGCGGCGCGGGTCTCGAGACATGCGGGGCCGCGACGGCCGGGGCGGCCGGCGCCACCGGACGGGGACCCGCGGGTGGGGGACCGGGCGGGCGCATCGCGGGCACCCCGGGCTGGTCGGGCTGCAGACGGTCCCGTAGGAATTGGTCGCGCTCGTTCATGGGCTCCTCGGGTGCCGGACCAGTATCAAACCAGTATCGGTCACCCGCCAACGCGCAAACTTCGGCGGGGCCCGCGGCGGCCGGGCTGCGACTCGCCCGGCCGTAGGCTGAGCACGCGGCGTGAGTGGCTCCGGGCACGCGGGCCGCCGGGCGTATGCGCGATCACAGCAAACTTGCGCGATTGGCAGATCCGTCAAGCGGTTCGGTAGCATCGACGCCGGGGCCGGGAAATATCAAACCGAAAACATCCATGTCGCGACGTTGCCGATCGCCCGCTGCAGCGAATTTACGCCGCTGCCAGTTGGCGGTTAGACTTAACGAAGTTGGCATGTCAGGCGGGTATTGTCATATCGTTTTACGACTTGTCGAAGCCAGTTCCAGGCCACCGTTCAGCGCTGCACGGACGAATCCCTGACGGACCGTCCCCGCCTGGGGGACAGCCGATCGACAAGACCGAAGGGGCCTAACGGGTCCGAAGCCCGCAACCCCACGGGGTTGCGGCCCCGGCGGAGCCGCTCGTAACGGCAGCGAAGAACGTTCTGGTTGAAGGGGCAGGTGCATATGACGCCCAAGCGCGCCGGGTTATATAACCCCGCGTTCGAGCACGATTCGTGCGGGGTAGCCATGGTCGTCGATATGCACGGCCGTCGCAGCCGAGACATCGTCGATAAGGCGATCACGGCGCTGCTCAACCTCGAACACCGCGGCGCCCAGGGCGCCGAGCCGCGCAGTGGTGACGGCGCCGGCATCCTGATTCAGGTCCCGGACGCGTTCCTGCGCGCGGTCGTGGATTTCGAGCTGCCCCCTGCGGGCAGCTACGCCACCGGGATCGCGTTCTTGCCGCAGTCGTCCAGGGACGCCGCGGCCGCGTGCGCCGCGGTGGAAAAGATCGCCGAGGCCGAGGGCCTGCAGGTCATCGGCTGGCGAAACGTGCCCACCGACGACTCGTCGCTGGGTGCGCTGTCGCGCGACGCGATGCCCACCTTCCGGCAGGTGTTCATGACGGGCGCCTCCGGGATCGCGCTGGAGCGCCGCGCCTACGTGGTCCGCAAGCGCGCCGAGCACGAGCTGGGAACGAAGGGCCCCGGCCAGGACGGCCCGGGTCGCGAAACCGTCTACTTCCCAAGCCTTTCCGGTCAGACGTTTATCTACAAGGGCATGCTGACCACCCCGCAGCTGAAGGCGTTTTACCTTGACCTGCAAGACGATCGGCTGACCAGTGCGCTCGGCATCGTGCACTCCCGCTTCTCCACGAACACCTTCCCGTCCTGGCCGCTCGCGCACCCCTTCCGCCGCATCGCCCACAACGGCGAGATCAACACCGTCACCGGCAACGAGAACTGGATGCGGGCCCGCGAGGCGCTGATCAAGACCGACCTCTTCGGCGACGACGTCGAGAAACTGTTCCCTATCTGCACCCCGGGCGCCTCGGACACCGCGCGCTTCGACGAGGCGCTCGAACTTCTCCATCTCGGCGGGCGCAGCCTGGCCCACGCGGTGCTGATGATGATTCCCGAGGCGTGGGAGCGCCACGAGTCGATGGACCCCGCACGGCGCGCGTTCTACCAGTATCACGCGTCCCTTATGGAGCCGTGGGACGGCCCGGCGTCGATGACGTTTACCGATGGCACCGTCATCGGCGCCGTACTGGACCGAAATGGCTTGCGCCCCTCGCGAATCTGGGTGACCGAGGACGGCCTGGTGGTGATGGCTTCCGAGGCCGGCGTGCTCGACCTCGACCCGGCCAAGGTGGTGCGCCGGATGCGGCTGCAGCCCGGCCGGATGTTCCTGGTGGACACCGCTCAGGGCCGCATCGTCTCCGACGAGGAGATCAAAGCCGAACTGGCCGCCGAGCACCCCTATCAGGAGTGGCTCGACAAGGGCCTGGTTCCGCTGGACGACCTGCCGGCGGGCAAGTACGCCCGGATGCCCCACGAGCGACTCGTCAAGCGGCAGCTGACTTTCGGCTACACCTACGAGGAACTCAACCTGTTGGTGGCGCCGATGGTCCGCTCCGGCGCCGAGCCGATCGGCTCGATGGGCACCGACACCCCCGTCGCCGTGCTGTCTCAGCGTCCGCGGATGCTCTACGACTACTTCCAGCAGCTGTTCGCCCAGGTGACCAACCCGCCGCTGGACGCCATCCGCGAGGAGGTGGTCACCAGCCTGCAGGGCACCACCGGCGGCGAGCGCGACCTGCTGAACCCCGACGAGAACTCCTGTCACCAGATCCGCCTGCAGCAGCCGATCCTGCGGAACTACGAGCTGGCCAAGCTGATCAACCTCAACCCCGACGACAAGGTCAACGGGCGCCCACACGGCATGCGGTCCAAGGTGATTCGCTGCCTGTACCCCGTCGCCGAGGGTGGCTCCGGACTGGCCGCCGCGCTCGAGAAGGTGCGCGCGCAGGCATCGGCGGCGATCGCCGACGGCGCCCGGGTCATCATCCTGTCCGACCGCGAGTCCGACGATCAGCTGGCCCCGATCCCGTCGCTGCTCGCGGTGGCGGCGGTGCACCACCACCTGGTGCGCGACCGGACCCGCACCCACGTCGGCCTGGTGGTCGAGACCGGTGACGCCCGCGAAGTGCACCACATGGCGGCGCTGGTCGGCTTCGGCGCGGCGGCAATCAACCCGTATCTGGCGTTCGAGTCGATCGAGGACATGCTCGACCGCGGTGTCTTTGACGGTTTCGACCGCAACACGGCCCTGAACAACTACGTCAAGGCCGCCGGTAAGGGCGTGCTGAAAGTCATGTCCAAGATGGGCATTTCGACGGTGGCCTCCTACACCGGCGCGCAGCTGTTCCAGGCGGTCGGCATCTCCGAGGACGTGCTCGACGAGTACTTCACCGGGCTGAGCTGCCCGACCGGCGGGATCACGCTGGAGGACATCGCCGCCGACGTCGCGACCCGCCACACGCTGGCCTACCTGGACCGGCCCGACGAACGCGCCCACCGCGAACTCGAGGTGGGCGGCGAATACCAGTGGCGCCGGGAGGGCGAGTACCACCTGTTCAACCCGGAGACCGTGTTCAAGCTGCAGCACGCGACCCGCACCGGGCAATACAAGATCTTCAAGGAATACACCCGTCTGGTCGACAACCAGAGCGAGCGGCTGGCGTCGCTGCGCGGGCTGCTGAAGTTCCGCGGCAACGTCCGGCCGCCCGTTCCGCTGGAGGAGGTGGAGCCGGCCAGCGAAATCGTCAAGCGCTTCTCCACGGGCGCGATGAGCTACGGCTCGATCTCCGCCGAGGCGCACGAGACCCTGGCCATCGCGATGAACCGCCTCGGCGGGCGATCCAACAGCGGCGAGGGCGGCGAGGACGTCAAGCGTTTCGAGCGCGACCCCAACGGGGATTGGCGCCGCAGCGCGATCAAGCAGGTCGCCTCCGCCCGCTTCGGGGTCACCTCGCACTACCTGACCAACTGCTCCGACATCCAGATCAAGATGGCCCAGGGCGCCAAACCCGGTGAGGGCGGCCAGCTTCCGGGGCACAAGGTGTACCCGTGGGTCGCCGAGGTCCGGCACTCCACGCCCGGCGTCGGGCTGATCTCGCCGCCGCCGCACCACGACATCTACTCGATCGAGGACCTGGCGCAGCTGATCCACGACCTGAAGAACGCCAACCCGTCGGCGCGTGTGCACGTCAAGCTGGTGTCCGAGAACGGGGTGGGCACGGTTGCGGCCGGGGTCTCCAAGGCGCACGCCGACGTGGTACTCATCTCGGGACACGACGGCGGCACCGGGGCCACCCCGTTGACCTCGCAGAAGCACGCGGGCGCTCCGTGGGAGCTGGGGTTGGCCGAGACGCAGCAGACCTTGCTGCTCAACGGATTACGCGACCGGATCGTGGTTCAGGTGGACGGGCAGCTCAAGACCGGACGCGACGTGATGATCGCCGCGCTGCTCGGCGCCGAGGAGTTCGGCTTCGCCACCGCCCCGCTGGTGGTGGCGGGCTGCATCATGATGCGGGTATGCCACCTGGACACCTGCCCGGTCGGCGTCGCCACCCAGAACCCGGTGCTGCGGGAGCGGTTCACCGGCAAGCCCGAATTCGTCGAGAACTTCTTCATGTTCATCGCCGAAGAGGTCCGGGAGTACATGGCGCAGTTGGGCTTCCGGACCTTCAACGAGGCCGTGGGGCAGGTGGGATCGCTGGACACGACGCTGGCGCGGGCGCACTGGAAGGCCCACAAGCTGGACCTGGCGCCGGTGCTGCACGAGCCGGAGTCGGCGTTCATGAACCAGGACCTGTACTGCAGCTCGCGACAGGATCACGGCCTGGACAAGGCGCTCGATCAGCAGTTGATCGTGATGAGCCGCGAGGCGCTGGACTCCGGCAAGCCCGTCCGGTTCTCCACCACGATCGGCAACGTCAACCGCACCGTGGGCACGATGCTCGGCCACGAGCTGACGAAAGCCTATGGCGGCCAGGGCTTGCCGGACGGCACCATCGACATCACCTTCGACGGATCGGCGGGCAACAGCTTCGGCGCGTTCGTGCCCCGGGGAATCACGTTGCGCGTCTACGGCGACGCCAACGACTACGTCGGCAAGGGCCTGTCCGGCGGCCGGATCGTGGTGCGCCCGTCGGACAACGCGCCGCAGCACTACGTCGCCGAGGACAACATCATCGGCGGAAACGTGATCCTGTTCGGAGCCACCAGCGGGGAGGTCTACTTGCGCGGCGTCGTCGGCGAGAGGTTCGCGGTGCGTAACTCCGGCGCCCACGCCGTGGTCGAGGGCGTCGGCGATCACGGCTGTGAATACATGACCGGAGGCAAGGTCGTCATCCTGGGCCGCACCGGGCGCAACTTCGCGGCCGGCATGTCCGGCGGCGTGGCCTATGTGTACGACCCGGAGGGCGAGTTGCCGCAGAACCTCAACGCCGAAATGGTCGAGCTCGAGACGCTCGACGAGGACGACGCCGAGTACCTGCACGCCACCATCCAGGCGCACGTCGATGCCACCGATTCCGCTGTCGGCCAGCGCATCCTGGCCGACTGGCCCGGCCAGTGCCGCCACTTCGTCAAGGTGATGCCGCGGGACTACAAACGCGTGCTGCAGGCGATCGCGCAGGCCGAGCGTGACGGCGTCGACATCGACAAGGCGATCATGGCGGCCGCGCATGGCTGATCCGAGCGGCTTCCTGAAATACACACATCGGGAATTGCCGAAGCGCCGGCCTGTCCCGCTGCGACTGCGCGATTGGAACGAGGTCTACGAGGACTTCGACGAAGAGACCCTGCGCGAGCAGGCGACCCGCTGCATGGACTGCGGAATTCCCTTCTGCCACAACGGGTGTCCGCTGGGCAACCTGATTCCGGAGTGGAACGACCTGGTGCGTCGGGGCCGTTGGCGCGACGCGATCGAACGGCTGCACGCCACCAACAACTTCCCGGACTTCACCGGGCGGCTGTGCCCGGCCCCGTGCGAGCCGGCGTGCGTACTGGGCATCAACCAGGATCCGGTGACGATCAAGCAGATCGAGCTGGAGATCATCGACCGGGCCTTCGAGGAAGGCTTTGTGGTGCCGCTGCCCCCCGACAAGCAGACCGGGAAGACGGTCGCCGTGGTCGGTTCGGGGCCCGCCGGTTTGGCCGCGGCCCAGCAGCTGACCCGCGCCGGTCACAGCGTGACCGTGTTCGAGCGCGACGACCGCATCGGTGGCCTGCTGCGCTATGGCATCCCGGAATTCAAGATGGAAAAGCGCGTCCTGGACCGGCGGCTGGACCAGATGCGCGCCGAGGGCACCGAGTTCCGGCCGAACGTCAACGTCGGGGTCGACATCACGGCCGAACAGCTGCGCGCCGACTTCGACGCGGTGGTGCTGGCCGGCGGGGCCACCGCCTGGCGAGATCTGCCGATCCCCGGCCGCGAGTTGGACGGGATCCACCAGGCGATGGAGTTCCTGCCGTGGGGCAACCGGGTCCAGGAGGGCGACGACGTCCTGGGCGAGGATGGCGAGCCGCCGATCACCGCCAAGGGCAAGAAGGTGGTCATCATCGGCGGCGGTGACACCGGGGCCGACTGCCTGGGCACCGTGCACCGGCAGGGTGCGATCGCGGTGCACCAGTTCGAGATCATGCCGCGCCCGCCGGACGCGCGCGCCGAATCCACCCCGTGGCCGACCTACCCCCTGATGTACCGGGTGTCCTCGGCCCACGAAGAGGGCGGCGAGCGGGTGTTCTCGGTGAACACCGAGGAGTTCGTCGGCAAGGACGGGCGCGTGACCGGCCTCCGGGCGCACGAGGTGACGATGCAGGACGGCAAGTTCGTCAAAGTCGAGGGTTCCGACTTCGAACTCGAGGCCGATCTGGTGTTGCTGGCGATGGGGTTCGTCGGACCCGAGAAGCCGGGCCTGCTCACCGACCTCGAAGTGAAGCTGACCGACCGTGGCAACGTCGCGCGCGGCGCCGACTTCGACACCTCGGTCCCAGGTGTTTTCGTTGCCGGCGACATGGGTCGTGGCCAGTCATTGATCGTTTGGGCGATAGCTGAGGGCAGGGCGGCCGCGGCGGGCGTGGACCGATTTTTGATGGGTTCGACGGCGCTGCCGGCGCCCATCAAGCCGACGGCAGCCCCCCTTACGTAGTCACATCAGTCACACCAGAAACAGAAGAATTCAATTCGGCGTTTCTGCCCACGTTTGCCAGACGATTGTTGTCTAATGGTTCGTTGTGGGCTCTGTCACAGAGTAGTCACGGGGGAGTCCCGCCAGAACGGACCGATCGCAGGAGTGGTCACTGTGCATGTCAACCCGGTACCTCGGTCGCGGATGGGGCGAATCGCCTGGTCATGGCTACGTCACCCGGTAAAGAGCCGCGAGTTCCCCGCCAAGCAAGAGCGCCTGATCACCGCCGAAGAGCTGATGCTGTTCGGGGTGTAGTCGCCCCATCCAAGCGCGCCGCCGGGTTTGCTCCGGCTTATCCCCGCTTATCCGTTTGCTAGCCCGGAATCCCGGATGGCCTCGGCCAGTGGTTCCAGGACGGCCGCGTCGTGCGGCGGGGGCAGGTAGACGATGCCGAGGTCCAGGCCCTCGACGGCCAGTGCGGCTGCGTCCGCCATGACCTTCCCGTAGTCCAGGTCCGGCTCCAGGCGCAGATGAGCCGACATGGTGATCTCCTTGGGATCGCGCCCGATGTCCGCGCACCGCGCGGCCAGCACGTCGCGCTTCTGCGCGAACAATTCGGGCGGCCCGCCGGCGAAGTTCCAGTGCTGGGCGTAGCGCGCGGTGATCGGCAGCGTGCGCTTCTCGCCGCTGCCGCCGATGCAGATCGGCGGGTGCGGGCGCTGCACGCCCTTGGGCTCGTTGCGGGCGCCCTTGAGTTGGTAGTACGTGCCGGCGAAGTCGGTGGTCTCCTCGCTCAGCAGGCTGATCAGCACCTGGCAGGCTTCCTCGAACCGGTCGAAGCGCTCCCTGATGGAGCCCAACTCGATGCCGTAGGCACCCGACTCCTCCTCGTTCCAGCCGGCGCCGATCCCGAGTTCGAGGCGTCCGTTCGAGATGATGTCCAGCGCCGCAGCCATATTCGCCAGCACCGCGGGGTGGCGGTAGTGGATGCCGGTGACGAGGGTGCCCAGCCGCAGCCGCGTGGTGGCCTGGGCCAGCGCGGTCAGCGTCGTCCAGCCCTCGAGGCAGGGCCCGTCGCTGTCGGAGAAGATCGGATAGAAGTGGTCGAAGGTCCACCCGGACTCGAAGACCTCGATGTCGTCGGCGGCCCGCCAGACGGCGAGCATGTCGGCCCAGGTGGTGTTTTGGGGTGAGGTTTTGAACGCGAATCGCATGACCCCGACGTTAGTCCGGCTTTATTAAGGGAAACTAAACTCGTCGCACGATGACTTACACCCTGGGCCTGGACACCAGGATCACCCTGCTGGCGGCCGGCCTGATCTTCTTGCTCGCCCTGGTTCTCGGTGTCTGGAAATACCGCCAGATCATGGCCGCCGAGGATCACCGCGCCCACCCGTACGTCGACATCGCGCACCGGGCGGCGTTGCTCTACTCGTTCGCGACGCTGCTGCTGGCCGTCTTCGTCGAACTCAGCGCCTGGCCGGCGTGGGTCAACCTGACGGCGGCGGGCGTCGTCGTCTTCTTTTTCGTCGGCGCCATCCTCAGCTACATCAGCCACGGGGCGCGGCGCGACACCGTCAACCAATTCGAGCAGCCCAACCGGGGAATCGAGATCTCGATGGCCTTGCTCATCGGCGGCGAAATCGGGGGGTTCGCCGTGCTGCTCGCGGGGTTCATCGCCGGCCAGTTCTTCTGACCCGGCCGGGCACACCGGAGCCATGGACCCGTCGGCCCGAAAACGGCGAACGTCATCGACCAGGCCTGGTCGGGTCGCGAACCCGACCTGCTGGTCGAATTGCGTTCTGGCGCACAGGACTCGGGGGAGGGGCGCCGCGGCGACCTGCACCTATACTCGAACTGGTCGGACGGGTCGGCACCCGGGAGCCTACCGGTACCCGTGTTCCCAATGCCGGTGTTGCCCGTACTCTCGGGTTCTGTCGGCGGCCAGTCCGCTCACGGCGAGGATCAGGACGCCGGCAGCTTCACCACCCGGTTGTTCTGCGAGTCGGTGACGTAGATGGTGCCTCTGCCGTCCAGTGCCACACCCCAGGGGCTTTTGAGGTCGGTGAACGGCAGCACTATCGGGTCGGTGGATCCCGCGGGCAGCTTCAGCACCCGATGGTTGTTCGAATCGACAACGTAGACAGCGCCGTTGCCGTCCACCGCGACATCGGACGGATAGCGGAGCCCGGTGAACGGCAGCACCGTCGGGGTGGAAGAGCCTGGGGCCAGCGTCAGCACCTGGCTGTTGCGCGTGTCGGTGACATAGACGGCGCCATTGCTGTCCACCGCCACCCCGGACGTGTCGGGCAGGTCGGTGAAGGGCAGCGCCCGCTGGGTGGTGGATCCCGCGGGCAGCGCCAGCACCCTGTGGTTTCCTGTGTCGGCGACGTAGACGGTGCCGTTGCCGTCCACCGCCACACCGGACGGAAAGTCGAGGCCGGTGAACGGCAGGACCGTTGGGATCGTGGATCCTGCGGACAGCGCCGCCACCTCGTTGTCGATGGAGTCAGTGACGTAGACGGTGCCTCGGCTGTCCACTGCGAGCCCTAGCGTGTCGCGCTGCCCGCTGAACCGCAGCACCGTCGGGGTGGTGGATCCCGCGGGCAGGGTCAGCACCTTGCCGTTGCCGCTCTCGGCCACGTAGACGTTGCCGCTGCTGTCCACCGCCACACCCCTGGGATCCTCGACGCCACCGAACAGCACCGCCTGGGCCTGCTTGGCTGCTTGCGGCGGCGGCGCCGGGGGCGGCGGCGCTGGGGGCGCCGACTTATGCCCGACCATGACCACTATGCCGACGACGGCCACGGCGGTCAGCGCGACGGCCCCAACCGCGGCCGCCAGCCGCCGCTTGCTGCGGGACTTCCTTGCAGGACTGGGGCGTTGAGCTCGGTGCGGGTCTACTGAGGGCACCCGGTTCGGCGTCGTCGGCCCCGGCGGCGTGGCGGTCGGGGGGACCACCACGGTCTGGGCGGCCGGCAGTGGGGTGACAACCAGGGTCTCGGCCGGCACCAATGGCGTTGGCGCCGCAATGGTCTCGGAAGTCGGCGTGGGCTCGCCGACAGTCCCGGATTCGTCGGGCGGCGGGGTGGTGCAGGTACTGACAAGCACGGTGTCGGCGTCTCGATCGGGTGCGCCCAGGGCGTGTTGGGCGGCCAGGGCGAGATTCCCGGCGCTCGCATAGCGGTGCGTGGGGTCTTTGGCCATGCCACGCGTGATCACTTCGTCGAACGCAGCGGGGATATCCGGTCGGCACCGGCTCGGACGCGGGATGGGGGCCGTGAGGTGTGCGGTGATCAGCGCGGGCAGATCACCCGGCGCAAAGGGCTGGGATCCGGTCAGGCATTCATAGAGCACACACGCCAGTGCGTAGATGTCGGACCGGGCGGTCACTTCGGCATTGCCGAACCGCTCCGGGGCCATGTAGGCAAAGGTGCCGATGGTGGTGCCGGTGCTGGTCAACTTCGCCTCGCCCGCCGCGTTGGCCAAGCCGAAATCCACCAGGCAGGCGAAGTCGTCGCGATTGACCAGGATGTTGCCGGGTTTGACGTCGCGGTGAGTCACCCGATCGGCATGAGCGGCATCCAACGCCGAGGCGATCTGGCGCACGATGGCCACCGCACGAGGCGGGTCCAGCGGCCCCTCGCGGGCCAGCAGGGCCTGCAGGTTGATGCCCTTGATCAGCCGCATGTCGATATAGAGTTGGCCGTCGATCTCTCCGCAGCCGTGAATGGGCACCACGTGCGGATCATGTAATCGCGCCGCGTGTTGGGCCTCGCGAAACAGCCGCTCGCGAAACACCGGATCGTGCGAGTAGCGCGCGGCGATCAGTTTCAGCGCCACATGGCGGTGCAGCAAGGTGTCTTCGGCCTCATACACCTCGCCGAAACCACCGGGGCCAAGCAGTCGCAGCAGCCGATAATGCCCGAACATTGACCCCGCGCGCGACCCCATTGCGGTGTCTGCGGCGTCGCTCATCGCCGACTCCTCACCTAGTCGCACGCTGCGAACCAACCGCGACCGCTCCATAACCGAGTCCGGCCAGGGCGCCACATCTCATCCCTACGCCGACGTTTGCCGGCTATCACACTAGAACCTGGGTAAGCCGACCCACTGCAAAACAGGGCCTGAACGGTGTCGTGGTCACGATCGAGGCTTGTGCGGTCGAGGAGGTCGATCCTGTCACCGACGGCGAGCTTGCCGCCGCCCGACGGGCCAAAGCGGGTCAGCGGTGCCGAATTATGGTCGAGCAGCCGTTGTGGCCCGGGAATCTGGCGGTGACCTGCGGCGCCCGGCTTCGCCGCGCTTGCAGTCACCGCGTGGGCACACTGGAGGGATGGACCCGGTAACGGCTCTGCGGCAGATCGCCTATTACAAGGACCGCAGCCGCCACGACCCCAGGCGGGTGATGGCCTATCGAAACGCCGCCGACATCATCGAAGGCCTGGACGAGGCGGCGCGGGAGCGGCACGGTCAGGCGAACAGCTGGCAGACGCTACCGGGCATCGGTCCCAAAACCGCGAAGGTCATCGACCAGGCCTGGTCTGGGCGCGAACCCGATCTGCTGGCCGAATTGCGTTCCGCCGCCGAGGATCTCGGGGGCGGCGACGTGCGTGCCGCGCTGCGCGGGGACCTGCATCTGCACTCGAACTGGTCGGACGGGTCGGCGCCGATCGACGAGATGATGGCCACGGCGTCCGCGCTGGGCCACGAGTACTGCGCGCTGACCGACCACTCGCCGCGGCTGACCATCGCCAACGGGTTGTCGCCGGAGCGGCTGCGCGCACAGCTCGATGTCATCGACCGGCTGCGTGAAGAGTTCGCGCCGATGCGCATCCTCACCGGCATCGAGGTCGACATCCTCGAAGACGGCAGCCTGGACCAGGAACCCGAGCTGCTCGAGCGCCTCGACGTCGTCGTGGCCAGCGTCCACTCGAAGCTGTCGATGGACTCGGCGGCGATGACGCGGCGCATGGTGCGCGCCGTGTCCAATCCACACGCCGACGTGCTGGGCCACTGCACCGGCCGGTTGGTCGCGGGCAACCGCGGCATCCGGCCCGAATCGAAGTTCGACGCCGAGGCGGTGTTCACCGCCTGCCGCGACCATGGGACGGCCGTCGAGATCAACTCCCGGCCCGAGCGCCGCGACCCCCCGACCCGGCTGCTGAAGCTGGCGCTCGAGATCGGCTGCGTGTTCAGCATCGACACCGACGCGCACGCGCCCGGCCAGCTGGACTTCCTCGGGTACGGCGCCCAGCGCGCGCTCGATGCCGGCGTGGCCGTGGACCGGATCGTCAACACATGGCCGGCGGACAAGCTGCTGGACTGGACGGGGTCAGTCGGGTAGGTGCGGCCAACCGTGCCCTGGCTCGCGGCGCTGCAACCACAGCAGCCGCACTACCGAGGAGGTAGGCCATGACTCGCCCGGGTGACCAGCAAAGCCGCGCGAGACATACGGCACGTCATTGGCGTCGGTACGATGCAGACTTGGCGTACCATAATTGCCCTCCGGACTGTACATTGGGTATGGCATCCCAACCCCCGGTCTCGAACATGCTGGGAGACTCCATGCCGGGCATCGTCGCAACAGCAGACAGGGAAGCCGGCTGGCAAGAAGCGTGCGGCCGGCCAAGAAAGCGTCAGCGAAGCGGACGAGAACGGAAATGTGGCGTGGAACCAGATCGAGAAGATGCTGGAGAACGCTCGGGTGCGGCGGCAGGTTTGCGCCACCAGCACGATGGGACCGGTGAAGGGCACTTGGCGCGGGCCGCAAGACGCTCGAGAGGCGGCGGGTCGGGGTGGCCAGGTCAGCGGGGCCATCCGATTGCCGGGCGGGTCAGCGGCAACCACCTGGATGTGTCGGGGAGCCCAGCGATGACCGAGACACCCGTGCGTGCGCGAGTTGAGACTGTCCGGACCCCGGCAATGGAGGCACCGTGTCGCGCGGCCTAGGGTTCGTCAACTCCGTTGCTGCCCAATTGATGGAGGCGAATGCATACACCGCCACCGCTGTGAGCCGACAGGTACTGGCGAGGCTCGTCGACTTGTTCGACGCGGACACCGGCTTCTTACGCCACAACGACCCGACCATCGCGGCCTCGAAATTGATCGCGGAATGGCCACCGCGACCTCACCGTCCACACGCGCAACTCCTGGCGATCGTCGACTTCACCAACCCCGACGACGTCTTCGGCCCCTGCGCGCATGGCAAGGAACCGCTTGTGGTCCAGCCCACGGAACCGGTTGTGATTCGGCCGCCGGCCTCGACGAACTATGCATACAAGGCTTTTCGACGCCAGATCACGGGAAGGCGCCGCATCGCGACGCCCTCGATGGCCGCTGCTCCGCTGGTTTCGAGGGGGGCAACCACGGGTGTACTCGGCTTCGTCAGCTATCGGCGCAAGAAGTGGAAGCAGGAAGAAGTGGGCACGCTCGGGGCGGTCGCCACTTTGTTTGCACAGCTCCAGGCCCGCATCGCCGCCGAAGAAGGCCTTCGGCACTTGGCTGAGCATGACGATTTGACCGGCCTGCACAATCGTCGATCGGTCGTTGCGCGCCTTTCCGACAGACTCGCAGCGGGGCGCCCCGGACCCGTCGCGGTCTTGTATTTCGACCTCGACCGGATGAAGGCGATCAACGATTACTTCGGCCATCCCGCAGGTGATTTTTACCTCAAGGCGTTCGCCGAACGGCTTCAGACGAGCATGGGGGAGATGGGCACGATCGGCCGGATCGGCGGGGACGAGTTCCTGGTCTTTTCGGACCGGGCGATGCTGACCGGGAGCGCGGAATCGCTCGCGCACAGGCTTCAGACGACGTTGCGCGGTCCCCTGAAGATCGGCGACGACGTGATCACTCCCTCCGTCAGCATCGGGATGGCGGTGGGCAAGCCAGGACACGACGACACCGCGGATCTGCTCCGTCGTGCCGACGAGGCCGCCCTGACGGCGAAGCGCGCGGGGGGCAACCAGGTCGTGGTGTGCACCAACGACATCTCTCGCAATGTCGTGTTCCGCAACGACATCGAATTCCATCTGCAAGCGGGCATCGAAAGCGATGCGCTGCTGCTGCACTATCTGCCCGAAGTCGACTTGCTGACCCGCGAGATCCTGGGCGCCGAGGCGCTGGTCCGTTGGCGGCACCCGACGCGGGGGCTGCTGCTGCCGGATTCGTTCATCGGCGTAGCCGAATCGACCAATATCGCCGCAGAGTTGGGCCGGTGGGTCATGCGAAGCGCCTGCGCCGAATTCAGCCGGTGGCAGTCCAACGGGGTGGGACAAGGCACGACAGTGCGCATCAATGTGTCGCCCGTTCAACTGATCACCCGCGGTTTCGTCCGTAGTGTTGCCGACACCATCGAGGAGTTCGGGATCGACGGCGGATCGGTGTGCCTGGAGATCACCGAGCGCGCCGTGGTTCGCGACCTCGAAACCACCCGGCGAACCCTCGCGGAGTTGAAGGAGGTCGGGGTCCAGATCGCCATCGACGACTTCGGCACCGGCTATGCGGTGCTGTCGCACCTGAAATCGCTTCCGGTCGACATGCTCAAGATCGACGCCGGGTTCGTCCGCGACTTGGACACCAACACCAGCGACCTGGCCATCGTGCGCGCCATCATCGGACTCGCTGAGGCCTTCGGCCTGCAACTGGTCGCTGAAGGCGTTGAGACTCCGGCTGCCGTACAGACTTTGTTGGAGCACGGGTGTCACCGGGCGCAGGGCTTCCTGTTCTCGCGCCCCGTGACAGGCAGCGCCATGGAGTCACTGCTGTCCCGGCGCCGGGTGGAAATGAGCTGCTTCGGCAACGAGGAGGCGCTGAGCGTCAAGGCAATCTAGGGTCGGCAACGATGCCGGCACCTCGGCGTGGCTGAATCAGTCCGGCAGATGCGGCATTTCGAAGCCCGGGTCCCGGCCGACCAGCACCGCGGGCGTGAGCGCGGATTTTCCGTAGCGACGACGCACCTCGTCGATGGCCTCGTCCATATCTTCAGAGGCGAGCCGGCCCTCGCCGAACGGGAGCATCAGCTGCTGAGCGCCGCTGCGATCGATGCCCGAGACCGCGAAGCCGACCAAGGTCAGTCCGCGCTGCGCGATCAGGGGCGCCGCGGACGCGACCAGCTGCCGCGCGGTGGCCAGGATGGGCTGCGTCGATGACGTGGCCCACGGCAGCGTGCGCGACCGGGTCGCCCGGCTGAAGTCGTCGAACCGCAGCCGCAGCACCACCGTGCGACCGGTGCGCCCGGCGGCCCGCATCCGGGCGGTGATGCGGTCGATCAGGTTCACCACCACGGCGTCGATCTCCGCGGCCGACATGCGGTTGCCCGCGCGGCCCAGCGCGCGCTGTGCGCCCACGGAGCGGCGGCGCACGCCGGTGGTCACCCGGCGGCAATCGATGTTGCGGGACAGCGCGTACAGCTGGCGCCCCATGGCCGCGCCCACCATCGAGGCCAGGGTCGACTCGCTGAGCTCGGCGACATCGGCGACGGTCGCGATGCCGTGGGCGTGCAGCCTCTCGGCGGTCTTGGCGCCCACGCCCCACAACCGGCGCACCGGCAGCGGGCGCAGGAAAGCGAGCTCCTCATCGGGCGGCACCAGCAGCAGCCCGTCGGGCTTGGCTTCCTGGCTGGCCACCTTGGCGAGGAATTTCGTGCGGGCGATCCCGACGGTGATGGGCAGGCCGACGCGGCCGCGCACGTCGGCGCGCAGGCGTTCCGCGATCTGGACCGGGGAGCCGGAGACCCGGCGCAGGCCGCCGACATCGAGGAACGCCTCGTCCACCGACAGCGCCTCCACGATCGGCGTGCAGTCCCGGAAGACCTCGAACACGGCGTCGCTGGCGCGGGAATAGGCGCTCATCCGGGGCTGCACCACCACGGCGGGCGGGCACAGCCGGCGTGCCTGAGCCCCGCCCATCGCGGTGCGCACGCCGTAGGCCTTGGCCTCGTAGCTGGCCGCCAGCACGACGCCGCCGCCGACGATCACCGGACGGCCGCGCAAGGCCGGGTCGTCGCGCTGTTCGACGGACGCATAGAAGGAATCCAGGTCCGCGTGCAGGATGGACGCGTCGCACCGCACGAACACATGTTCGCATGCGGCTACGACGACGAGCCAGACTCGCCGTAGATGCTGGTGACCCAGATGTGGGTGAGGGTGTCGACGACCCGGTCCTCGTCGACCGCCGGCGCCTCGGCCGCGAGCGCGGCCATCATCGTGCGCTCGTTCATCTGGTTCAGCGACGTCGCCAGGTCGGCGGCCGGGATGGTCTCCGGGGCCGCGCCGCGCGCGCGTTCGGCGGTGATCATGGCCGTGGTCTGGTCGATCCACTTCTGCATGAAACCCAGCCAGACCGCGCGGAGCTCCGGGCTGGTGGCAAGCGCCTCCGTCGCTGCCCGCGCCAGCGTGCGGTGTGTGCCGAATGCGGTGAAGAACGCCTTGATGCCGTTGCGCCACACCCGCCGCGGGTCCACCGGCAGGCGCTGCACCGCGCCGTCGAATTCGGAGTCGGCGCGCGCGATGACGGGCTCCAGGAGCGACAGCAGCACCGCCTCCTTCGACTTGAAATAGAAGTAGAACGTCGGCCGCGACAGGCCGGCGCCCTTGGCCAGCTCGTCGACCGAGATGCCGGCGAACCCGCGTTCTTCGAGCAGTCGCTCGGCGGTGGCGAGGATCGCCTGCTCGCGGTCGTCGCCGGAGGGGCGCGGAGCGCGGCGGCCGCGCAGGGCGCGAGTCGGGCCGACGGTAGTCACGGCACGTTACTTTACACGGAGTTGAAAGTTTCGACAGGGCGTTGACTCCTTCGACAGTGCGTTGATAGCGTGGGCCCATGACTGAGCACCTCGACGTCGTCATCGTGGGCGCCGGCATCTCCGGCGTGAGCGCGGCCTGGCACCTGCAGGACCGCTGCCCGGCCAAGAGCTACGCCATCCTGGAGAAGCGGGCGGCGATGGGCGGCACCTGGGACTTGTTCCGCTACCCGGGCATCCGTTCCGACTCGGACATGTACACGCTGGGCTTCCGGTTCCGCCCGTGGACCGAGCGCCAGGCCATCGCCGACGGCGAGCCGATCCTCGACTACGTCAAGGGCACCGCGGCCATGTACGGCATCGACAAGCACATCCGGCTCAACCAGCGGGTCGTCGGCGCCGACTGGTCGAACGCGGACAACCGGTGGACCCTGCAGATCGAAAATGACGGCGCGCCAACCACAATCACGTGCACGTTCCTGTTCTTGTGCAGCGGCTACTACAACTACGAGCAGGGCTACGCCCCGGCGTTCGCCGGTGCGGAGGACTTCGCGGGCCCGATCATCCACCCGCAGCACTGGCCCGAGGACCTGGATTACGCCGGCAAGAACGTCGTCGTGATCGGCAGTGGCGCAACGGCGGTCACTTTGATCCCGGCGATGGCGGAATCGGGCGCCGGGCACGTGACGATGCTGCAGCGCTCGCCGACCTACATTGTCTCTCAGCCGAAGCGGGACAAGATGGCCGAGCGGCTCAACCGCTGGCTGCCCGACAACATGGCCTACTTCGCCGTTCGCTGGAAGAACGTGCTGCGGCAGGCCGCGCTGTACGGTGCCTGCCAGAAGTGGCCGCGGCGGATGCGCAAGATCCTGCTCGGCTTTGTTCAGCGCCAGCTTCCCGAGGGCTACGATGTCGAGAAAGACTTTGGCCCGCACTACAATCCGTGGGACCAACGGCTGTGCCTGGTGCCCAGCGGCGACCTGTTCCGCGCCATCCGGCACGGTAAGGCCGACGTCGTCACCGACACGATCGAGCGGTTCACGCCCACCGGCATCCGGCTCGCCTCGGGCCGGGAAATTCCGGCCGACATCATCATCACCGCAACGGGATTGAACCTGCAGCTGTTCGGCGGCGCGACGGTCACCGTCGGCGGGCACCCGGTGGATCTGACCAAGACGATGGCCTACAAGGGCATGATGTTGTCCGGGCTACCGAACATGGTCTACACGGTGGGGTACACCAACGCGTCGTGGACACTGAAGGCCGACTTGGTGTCGGAGTTCGCCTGTCGGCTGCTGAACTACATGGACGACAACGGCTTTGAGACGGTCGTGGTCGAGCACCCCGGCTCGGACGTCGAGGAGCGCCCGTTCATGGAGTTCACCCCGGGCTACGTGCTGCGCTCGCTCGACGAGCTGCCCAAGCAGGGCTCGCGCAAGCCGTGGCGGCTGAACCAGAACTACCTGCGCGACATCCGGCTGATCCGGCGTGGCAAGATCGCCGACGAGGGCCTGCGATTCGCGAAAAAGCGCACGGCAGTGGCGGCTTGACGGCGGTCTAGGACGACCTACACGACGACGATGCCGTCGTCGTCGCTGTAGGCGATCGCACCCGGCACGAAACTCACACCACCCAGGCTGATTTCGACGTCGCGCTCCCCGGCGCCGGTCTTGGTGCTCTTGCGCGGGTTGGTGCCCAGCGCCTTGATGCCGACGTCGATGCCGCGCAGCGTGGCCGCGTCACGCACCGCACCGTTGATGACCAGCCCCGCCCAGCCGTTGGACCGGGCCAATTCGGCGATGACGTCTCCGACCAGCGCGGTATGCAGCGAGCCGGCGCCGTCGATCACCAGGACCCCGCCGTCACCCGGGCCCGAGAGCACCGATTTCAGCAGCGCGTTGTCCTGGAAGCAGCGCACGGTACTGATCGGGCCGGCGAAGTCCGAGCGGCCGCCGAACTGGCGGAATTGCAGGTCGCAGCTGCGTACGTCGGCCCCGATGTCGTCGACGAGGTCGGCCGTCGACCGGAACGGCACGGCCACTTCAGCGGCGCCGCAGCTGCCGGATCAGCAGGATCGCCAACAGGCTGAGCGCCACCGCGACGATCAGCGGCACCGGCGACTGGCCCGATGCGGTCGGCGCAACCTCCCGCGAGACCGGGTTGGGCGCAGCTTCGACGGTCGATTTAGCTTGTGCCGCAGCATCTTTGGCGGCAGCCGCGAGCTCACCGTTCGTTTCGATCCGCTGCTGCACGGCCAGCGGTTGCCCGGGGGGCGCGGGTGGCGGGCTCTTGGCCGGAGCCTTCTTGGCGGGCGCCTTTTTGGCGGGTGCCTTCTTCGCAGCGGCCTTTTTTGCGGGTGCCTTCTTCGCAGGTGCCTTCTTAGCGGGCGCTTTCGCAGCCTTCTTGACGGCCTCGGCGGGAGGTTGTTTCTCCGGCGGGGTCGGTGGGCCGTCGGGCTCGCTGTTGGGTTGGTCCTGCGGGTCTGCCATGCGGCCGCTCCTTTGCAGCTGTCTCGGGTATGTGTCGCGCGCCGGTGTCCTCGCGTCCCATCATGCCAGGACGCGCGGCGGGCTCCCGGCGACCGGGGCCGCTCAGGTCCTGCGCCGCAGCGCCCACCAGCCGCCGGCGGCGACCAGGGCCACCGCCACCACCGCAAACGGCCAGACCGGGACGCCGCCGGCACCATCGGAGCCGGCGGCGGGCGGTCCGGGGGTTCCGGTGCCCGGGACCGTCAGCCGAAACGACCAGGACCCCGACACCACGTGGCCGTCCGCCGACGTGACGCGGTAGTTCACCGTGTAGTTGCCGGCCGGCCCGAGGGGTCGCAGGGCGATGCCGACGACCGCGCCCTGCACCGTCGCCTCCCCGGTGGACCACACATTGGCGTCGGGGCCGACGACCGTCATGGCGGCGAACGAGGTCTGCAACCTCTCGTTGAAGGTCGCCGCGACACGGTCGGGACCGCTGGTGAGGGCCGCGTTGTCGGCGGGGTCGGTGGACACGCGCGCGGCGTGCGCGCATGCCGGTTGCGCGTTCAGGGTTGCGGTCGACATCAGCGCGGCCAGCAGCAGGCCCACCCACGCGGCGGCTGCCACGCGCCTCATGCGCGTCGGCGCATCAGCACGAGCGCAAGGCCGAGGGCGGCCACCGCCAGGGCCGCCCCGCCCAGAAGGCGGGCGGTGTTGTCCTCCGTTTTCGGCGGCGAGGGCGCGGCGCCGGTCGGATGGTGCTCGTGCGGCGCCCGGCCCGCGGCGAGGGTCAGCGCGGGCGCCGGGTGTTCCGGCTCGCCGCCACCGGGCAGCGGCGGCTGGTCCCACTTCACGACGGCCCCGTCAGAATAGGTCTGCGTGGTTGGAAAGCTGACGGTGTCGGTGTCGGGCAGCTGCACCGCTATCCGGAACAGCCCGAATTGATCCACTCCGATCCCGCCGTTGGGCCCGGCCGTCCAGGTCACCGAGCGAACGCTGCCGGAAGCCGCGTCGCGGTCGAGCCTGGCCGTCCACCCGGGCATGGCTTCGGTGCTCGCCGCGGCGACGTTGGGCAGGCCGACGCTGAGCGCGGTGGTCGCCGCGCCCGTGTTGGATTCGTTGGGCACCCGGAGGGTGACGATCGCCGTGGCGCCGCGCACCGCGTCGTCGCTGCTGGCGTGGACGTGCGCCCATGCCGCCGGGATGCCCAGCGCCGAACCAAGATAGAGCACGACGGCCGCGGTCAGGACGCGTGCGGCGGTCACGTCAATCCGAGGCGGGCCATCAGGTCCGCTTCGATTCCGTCGAGCTGCGAGGTGATCGCCGCGTGTGCCGCCCGGCGGCGCACAGCCGGCATGTTCTCGGCGGCGGTGACGGCTGCCGACAGATCGGTGAGCCGTTCGATGATGGCGGCGACGAACTGCCTGGTCTCGGCGTCCTTGGGCTTCTTTTCCAGCACCATTCGCACTGACTTCTCCGACCCGGCGATGCGGGCCGACAGCTGGGCACCGTGCCCGGAGAACTGGCCGATCTGAGCCAACGGGACGCCGAGCTGATCCGCGCGCCGCTGGTCGAACGCCGCGCGGGCCGCCATGGCGCCCCGGTAGATCAGCGGCGTCAGGACCGGGGCCAGCAGCCGAGACACCGTCAGCACCCGGCGAATCCGTGTCGGCGACAGCAACTTGCCCTCCTTCGCCGCCTTGAGCTCGGCCTCGGCGACCTTCAGGGCCGTCCGGTCGCTGTCCCGCTGCGACCTGATCTGCGCGTTGAGGGCCTTTTCGGCAGTGCGCAGGTCGGCCTTGAGCCGGCGAGCATCGTTCTTGGCGGCCAGCTTGGCCTCCAGCTTGGCGCGGGCCTTGATCGCTCGGGCCTCGGCGCGACGGGTCGCGCGACTCTTTCGCTTGCGGAACAGGCCCATTCCCGGCCGCCTCCCGGTGCTCTCGCTGGCTATCGTCGGCTATCGCTCTCGTGCGTGCGCGATCCGAGAGCCAACCCTAATCGGAATACGCCGACGGCAGCCGGTCAGGTCGGGGTGTGCAACCTATGCGTCGAGGCGTTCGACGCGGCGCAGCTGGTTGACCCGCTCCACGACGTCCTGCTGCGCCTGAGGCGACAATCCGACGGCGGCCAGGGCAATGCGGCGCACGCCGTCATCGCGCATCGTGGCCAGCCATGACAACTCCCTGTCGAGCGTCTCATAGTACT
Source organism: Mycobacterium sp. (assembly GCF_035506235.1). Lineage (GTDB taxonomy): Bacteria > Actinomycetota > Actinomycetes > Mycobacteriales > Mycobacteriaceae > Mycobacterium. The sequence continues at coordinate 13,669 of NZ_DATJPU010000214.1, read as the reverse complement.
CGTCGTCGGTGAAGTACGCCGGCTTGATGCGGAAGAAATTGGCCAGGGCGGCCATGGTCGCCGACGACGGGTTGGTGCGGTTGCCCGAACGTAGCTGGGACAGGTAGGGAGCCGACATCGTGATGCCCTCCGCCTTGAGCGCCGCAATCACCTCCGCGGAGGTGTGCGGCCCGCGTCCCGGTGGATACACCGTGTCGAACAAGCGGTTGAGGCGGGCGGCGAACGTCGTGCTCATCGATATGACCTCCACTTGGCTGTAGAAGTGAATTATTGCCGAGGTGTATTTGCTGACAATGGTAGCGACGGATCGGGTCCGCAACCAGGTGCAAACCGGCGGTGGTTCGACGCCAACGTTGCTGGCGGTTGCCAAATACCCACACGACGAGCGTCTAACTAATTCGCTGAGGTGTCCACTGAATCAGCCAACTTCACAGGTTATCCGCAGAATTGTGCGCCTCCGCGAGGGTGGCGGACCGCCGGGATCACAGGGCGTGAGGCGATTCGACCGACGATGCTGGGCACTCGCACCGCAACCGGCAGGCAACCTACGGCTGTCCGCGACAACATTTGCTGTCAGGTCGGTGACACGCCCAGAAAACGGGTTCGGAGTACACCTAATCGCCCCCGGAGATACCCCGGGGGCGACGACGGGTCGAGGCGGCGCGAAAAGATGGGGTGCCGACGGCACTCTAGTCGATGTCGGTTAACCGCGGGGCTGGCGGAGCTTCTTGCCGTCGCCGGCGGCGAGTTTGCACGGCCACCATGATCGCGGCGATCAGGACCACCGCCACGGTCACGGCGATGGCAACCGAGCGCAACCCCAGCGCGCTGTCGAGCAGCATCCAGAGCCCGAAGATCAGGAAAAGCAGGCCGGCCATCGCGTGCAGCAGCTTCTGCGGGAGGCGCCGGTGCAGCAGCGTGCCCGCCCCGATCGCCAATCCGTCGGCCAGCACCATGCCCACGGTGGAGCCGATCCACACGCCGGTCCAATCGTGATCGCTGGCCAGCGTGACCGTCGCGAGCGACGTCTTGTCGCTCATCTCGGCGAGGGCGAAGGTGGACACGACGGTCAGCAGCGCGAACCGGGGTTGCCGGCCGGTCGCCACCGTCCCGTCGCCGTCGGCCCCCTCGCGCCAGGCCCACACCGCGAAGATCAGGAAAGCGATCGCCGACGCGAAGGCCATCGGACGCGACGGCAGCGTGGCGCCCAGGAAGTGGCCAATCGACACCGTGACCCCGTGCACCAGGCACGCGGCGATCGCCACCCCGGTCAACACCACCCACCATCGGTAGCGCAGCGCATAGGTCATGGTGACGAGCTGGGACCTGTCGCCGAGTTCGGCGAGGAAAACCACCCCGAGTGTGAGCAACGTGGCGGCGAGCATGGGGGGCGACCTTTCGACGCGTCGTCCGTGACCGTCTGGGACCCAGTCGGTTGCCGAACACCGGTCGAAGGTCTCGCCCACCGTCCCCGCGGGGCCGGTTCGCCGGCCGGGCTGTGCGCCAGTATGTCGACTCGACGATTTGGGGCTACTCCCCTTCGCTAACGGTGCCAACGCTAACGGGCAACGGCGCCGGGCGCCAGAAAGACGGGCAAGTTCGGGCACCCGTAATTCCTGATTCGGCGCGCGAATCAATGGCTTTGAATTGCTTTATGCGGCAAGCAGCATCGCCAGTATCGCCGTGTCGGGGTGGCTGATCGGGTCGACGCCTACGCGGCTCACCATCGAGGTGATGGTCCCGTCGGCCTCCGCCTCGACCCACGCGGCCCGGTGCTCCAATCCCAGATACGGCAACCCCGGCAGCAGGACGCACCCGGACGCGGCCCCGGTGCACTCCGGCAAGGAGGGCATGGTTTCCGAGGGCGGATGCAGCATCAGCAGCGCGGGGGGCTGATGATCGGCGAAATATCCTGGCTGGATGGCCGATTCACCGAAGACCGTGCCCTCGGCCAGCACCAGGCCGACGGTGCCCGGCTCGGGCTCATCGGGTAACTCCTCGCGGGCACCGAATACCGTTGTGGTGGAAAGCAATCCGGGCAATGACGCGACCCTGACCGCGACCATCAGCAGCTGGGCCCACTCTTTCGTCGAATCCGGCCAACGCCCGGAGATCACAAATCCCTTCAGGGCACCACGGGCATGGAAGGGGGACACCCCGATAGGACGCTCAGACCCGGCTTCCATCTCGACCTCCGTGTGACGCCTGGCTCCGCCTAACCACACTGGTAGCTCGAATGACTAAGCATGCCTGCGGGTTAGGCGCCGTGCAACCCGACACGGCCACAGACGCACATGTTCTCAAGATGCCCCGATTCAGGGCAGCGCAAACGGCAGGGGCGCCACGCGATTCGCGTGACGCCCCGGCCTGAGAAAGCTGTTTCAGCCGAAAATCAGCCCCTGCGTTTTCGACGTGGCGGCCGCGTAGCGGTCCTGCACGTCAGCCCAGTTGACGACATTCCAGAACGCCTTGGCGAAGTCGACCTTGACGTTCTTGTACTGCAGGTAGAACGCGTGCTCCCACATGTCGAGCAGCAGCAGCGGGACGATCCCGAGCGGGAAATTGGACTGGTGGTCGTACACCTGGAAAATCAGCAGCTTCCGGGCGAGGGTGTCCCAGCCGAGCGCCGCCCAGCCCGAGCCCTGCACGGTGGTGGCGGCGGCGTGGAACTGAGCGCGGAACTTGTCGAACGATCCGAAGGCGTCGTCGATGGCCGCGGCGAGCTCACCGGTCGGCTTGTCGCCGCCGTTGGGGGACAGGTTCTTCCACCAGATGCTGTGGTTGACGTGGCCGGCCAGGTTGAACGCCAGGTTCTTCTCGTTCAGCAGGACCGCCGAGTGGTCCTCCTTGGCGCGTGCCTCCTCCAGCTTCTCCAGGGCGTCGTTGGCGCCCTTGACGTAAGTGGCGTGGTGCTTGTCGTGGTGCAGCTCGTTGATCTGGCCGGAGATGTGCGGTTCCAGCGCTCCAAAGTCCCAGTCCAAGTCGGGCAGGGTGTATACAGCCACAGCTTTCCTTTCTTCGGTGCATCGTCGGTGATGATCGGACGCTCATCGCGCGGGGCGGCCACGCGGCGCCAGCCATAATCAACCCTGCTCCATGCGCGCGCGCGCCGCAAGGACGACCGTTGCGAACAGATACCCCGCGGGGGTGTGGGTGTCAGTACAAGATGATGATCGCGAGCACCGCCAGCAACGCCAGCGCAACCAATGCGGCGCGCAGGGCGGCGACGCTATAGCTGTGGTTACAGGCGGGCGAGCCGGAATACGAGTTCGACGCGGCCGGTGACCCCGGACCGAACGAATGCGTGGCCATCAAGCGCCTTTCACCTGCAAGTCCACCCCGCCTGAGTGAGGTGAGTCACAACGATTTTTCGTGACGGTGATCATAACCCTTCGCACCGAGGTTGGGAAATGCACAGGGTAAGGGCGCGCCGGGACGGCGACTTCCAGATGTCGCCCAAGTCGCACCGGCGATGTCCGATTCGCGGGCGTCAGCGGGCGCGGTGGCCTCATCTGCGGGTGTTTAGCGAGGCAATGCATTTCGCTCGGATTACCTAGTCGGGCTGTTTATGGTACAGCCGTACCACCGGGCAGTTATCCACAGCTGTGACCCGGATAGCTCGAAAAGGCTGTGATGGTGCGGTTAATACCCGCTCAGCAACTGTGGATAAACCTGTGGAAACTGTGGATAGCCCTATAGGAAACTGTTGGGTTGCCGAACCGCGGCTTCCGCGGACCCGCGTCGTCGCATACGGCGGCCCCCTCGTCGCCGGGGCTACGCTGGTCCGGTGATCCAGGTGTGCTCCCGGTGCGGCACTCGGTGGAACGTGCGCGAGCGGCGACGCGACTGGTGTCCCCGCTGCCGCGGGGCGCTGATGGCACCTCTGGCCGACGTGCCGGTGGCCGATCCGCGGTGGAGCGCGCCGGCCGGCCCGTCGTCGGCCAGACCCGCGGCCGCGGGATGGCAGCGCACCCCGCCGCGGCTGCCGCCGGGCTTCCGGTGGATCGCGGTGCGCCCCGGCGCCGCGCCGCCTCCGCGACATGGCCGACGTTCTCTCGGCCCCACCCCGCGCTACGCAGTGATACCGCGCTGGGGTTTGGCGGACCACGTTGACCAGGCCCCGGCCGCGACCGAAAAGCCTTCCCGGACAGGGCCTTCCACGCCGGTCGTGCGCACCGCACTGTTCCTGAGCGTCCTGGTCCTCAGCATGGCCGCGCTGGTGTATGTCGCGCGCTACGTGCTGTTGGTGGTCAACCGCAATACACTCCTGAATTCGATCGTGGCCATCGCAGCGGACTGGATCGGGATGCTGGCCAGCGTCGCGGCGGTCGCGGCGATGATCACCTCGGGCGTGCTGTTGATCCGGTGGTTGATCGCGCGCAGGGCCGCCGTGTTCGCCCATCACGGCCTGCCGGAGTCGCGTTCCGTTCGCGCGTTGTGGGCCGGGTGCGTGGTGCCGCTGGCGAACCTGCTGTGGGCCCCCGTGTACGTCATCGAGCTGGCGACCGTCGAGGAGCACTATGCCCGGCTGCGGCGACCGATCCTCGAATGGTGGATCGCGTGGGTTCTCAGCTACCTGGTCTGCGGCTTCGCCATTTTCACCAGCTTCGCCACGGACGCCCAGGGCATCGCCAACAACACCGTGTTGATGATTTTCGCCTATCTGCTTGCGGCCGTCACGGTGGCCGCGGTCGCCCGGGTCTTCGAGGGCTTCGAGCGCAAACCCGTGGAGCGGCCCGCGCACAGATGGGTCGTGGTCGACCGGGAGCCCCCCACCCGTGGCGCCGGGCGCGCCCGCGGCGGTCCGGTTGAGCTGGCGGGGCAGGAACCGGCAGCATAGGGATATGACGTGGGCCGACGAGGTGCTCGCCGGGCATCCCTTTGTCGTTGCCCATCGGGGGGCGTCGGCAGCTCGGCCCGAACACACGCTGGCTGCCTACGATCTCGCGCTTAAACAGGGTGCCGACGGCGTGGAGTGCGACGTGCGGCTGACCCGCGACGGCCACCTGGTCTGCGTGCACGACCGCCGTCTGGATCGGACCTCGACGGGCGCCGGGTTGGTCAGCACCATGACGCTCGCTGAATTGCGCGAGCTCGAATACGGTGCGTGGCACGACAGCTGGCGTGCCGACGGCACCCACGGCGATACCAGCCTGCTGACGCTGGACGCCCTTGTGTCGCTGGTTCTGGACTGGCAGCGCCCGGTCAAGCTCTTCATCGAGACCAAGCACCCGGTCCGGTACGGCTCGCTGGTGGAAAGCAAGCTGCTGGCGCTGTTGCACCGCTTCGGGATCGCCGCGCCCGCCTCGGCCGACCGGTCCCGCGCTGTGGTGATGTCATTCTCGGCGGCCGCGGTCTGGCGGATCCGGCGAGCGGCGCCGCTGCTGCCGACGGTGCTGCTCGGCAAGACCGCTCGCTATCTGGCCAGCAGCGCGGCCACCGCCGTCGGCGCCACCGCCGTCGGACCCTCGCTGGCGACGTTGAAGGACTATCCCCAGCTGGTGGACCGCGCCGTCGCGCAGGGCAGGGCGGTCTATTGCTGGAACGTCGACGAGTACGACGACATCGACTTCTGCCGGGACGTCGGCGTGGCCTGGCTTGCCACTCACCACCCGGGTCGCACCAAGGCGTGGTTGCAGAAAGCGCGCGCCGGCGACGGCAGCGGTTAGACCCGCTATTGCTGTCCCTCGAGGGCGGCGGCGGGCACAGGCGCGTCGGCGGCGAGCGCGTCGAACAGCTTGCCGGCGACCTCGTGATTCCACACCACCACCGACCCGACGTCGCTGTCGGTGAACTCACCGATCGGGACAGTCATCGCGGTCGGGGACCCGTGCAGCGCCCAGCCGAGTCGGGCCAGGTCCCACACGTGGTCGCCCCGGCCGACGGTGATGGCGTCGGCGGCCGCGCGCGGCACCGAATACCAGCGCAGCGGGTCGAGCCAGACCGCCGGGCTGGTGACGCGGTGCAGCAGCGCCGCCAGGAACTGGCGCTGGTTGGCCATCCGATCCAGGTCCGCGCGCGGTGTGTCGCGCGTCCGGACGTATCCCAGGGCGTCGCGGCCCGCGATTTTCTGGCAGCCGGCAGGCAGGTCGATGCCGGCCAGCGGGTCATTGATCGGCGCGGTCGGGCACACGGTGATCCCTCCCAGCGCGTCGACCAGACCCGCGAAGCCGCCGAATCCGATCTCGACGTAGTGGTCGAGGCGCAGCCCGGTGGCCTGCTCAGCCGTCCGGGTCAGCAGCGGCGCACCGCCCATCGCGAACGCGGCGTTGATCTTGTCCTTGCCGTGACCGGGGATCGGTACGTACGAGTCGCGCGGGATCGACACCATCGTCGGCGGGGTGCTCGAGCCGAACGCGGGCACGTGCACCAGCAACATGGTGTCGGTGCGGCTGCTGCCGACGTCGCCGCCGGTCGCCAGGTCCTGTTGCTGCTCGGGGGTGAGGCCTTGGCGGCTGTCGGAGCCGACGATCAGCCAGTTCGCGCCGCGGCCGGGCGCGGGCCGGTCGGGATAGTCGGTCAGCGCCTGCGCGCGGTGCAGCCGGGCGTCGAACCACGCGGCCCCGCCCACGATGCCGCCGCCCACGAGCAGCGCGCCGATCAGCGCCGTGAGTGCAACGGCCCGGACCCAGCGGCGCTTGCCGCGGGTGCGCCGCGCCCTCGGGCCGACGGGTCGCGGCGGAGGGCCGGGCGGTGGCGCCGGGCCGCGGGCCCGGGGGATCGCCTGTGGCGGCTCCGGCCTTCGCGGCCACCGGGGCCCGTGCCGTTCCGGTGCTCGGTCGCCGTTCACCCGGATAACGTACGTGCCGGCTCGGGGTCGGGGTTGCCAGCGGTTACCGGCGGGCGCGCAGCCCGTTGATGAAAGGGCAACCCATCAGCAGCCGGATGGCCTGGCTCAGCCCGGCCATGTCGTCCACTGGTCGGTGAAACGGCAGCCGGACGTCGTGGTCGCCGCCGTTGCCTTCGACGCGGAACCGCATGCCGTACCGGTCGAGCCCGAGCGGGCGCACCTGCCCCCGTCGCAGCGGCGCCGGCAGCCTCGACACCAGCCGCGCCACGACGTCGTTGTGGACGGTGTCCAGGTGCCACAGCAGGCCGGCCTCGACCTCGCAGAACGGGTCGGGCCGAGCGGCCAGTAGGTCCGCGACGCCGACGGGCTCGGCGCCGGTGGCATCGGTGACGACCACGGACGCGATCTCCAGCCGGCACAGCGCGTACCGCGGCTCCCCGTCCGGGGGCGCCGATCGCGGCGTCTCGACCTGAAGCAACGCCGGGTTCGGGTGCTCGGCGGCGATCAGGTCAAGCGTGTCGGCCACATCGTCGGGCAAGACCCGCTGCAGGCGGCCGCGCACCCACACCAGCGAACGCACCGGTTCCCGCACCGGCAGTGGTGCGTAGTCCGTCAGCTCCAACAGCGCCTGCGACCCGGACGGGTCAGCGGCACCGGCGGGTATCGCTATCGCGAAGGAACCCTCGGGCAGCAAGCGGTGTACCGGCGAAGCGACCGGGTCCTGTCGCTCGATGGCCAGCAGCGCGCCGCCGGCCTGCGCACAGGCGCTGCGAATGCGTTCGGGAGTCGTCGGTGCCTGGCCGCTCAGCAATGCGCTCACCCTCCCATGATTTCTTAGGCAAGCCTAACTTAACCCGCCACCGAGGCGCGCCGCAAGGACGCGTTCGACGTGGAGCGCCGTTAGGGTTGGGGCGTGGTCCGCATCGCTTACCTCGGTCCCGAAGGGACCTTCACCGAGGCGGCGCTGCTACAAATCATCGCCGCCGGTCTGGTTCCGGAGCAGGCGCCCGGGCCCGTACGGCGGATGCCACTGGAAAGCACGCCGGCGGCGCTCAACGCGGTTCGCGACGGCGACGCCGATTACGCGTGCGTGCCGGTCGAGAACTCGATCGACGGCTCGGTGATCCCCACGCTGGACAGCCTGGCCATCGGTTCGCCCCTGCAGGTGTTCGCCGAGACCACGCTGGACGTGGCGTTCAGCATCGTCGTAAAACCGGGCCCGGCAACCGGCCCAAGCGCCGGCGAGGTGCGCACGTTGGCGGCCTTCCCGGTGGCGGTGGCGCAGGTGCGCCAGTGGCTGGCCGCCGAGCTGCCGGGCGTCGAGCTGCGACCGGCCTATTCCAATGCCGACGCGGCGCGGCAGGTGGCCGAGGGCCAGGCCGACGCCGCGGTGACCTCGCCGCTGGCGGCCGCCCACTGGGGGCTGGCCGCCCTGGCCGAAGGCGTCGTCGACGAGCCCAACGCCCGCACCCGCTTCGTCCTGATCGGCCTGCCGGGTCCGCCGCCGGCGCGCACTGGAGCCGACCGCACGGCGGTGGTGTTGCGCATCGACAACGAGCCGGGTGCGCTGTTGTCGGCGCTGGCCGAATTCGGCATCCGCGGCATCGACCTGACCCGGATCGAATCCCGGCCGACCCGAACCGAACTCGGAACCTACCTGTTCTTCGCCGATTGTGTCGGCCACATCGACGACGGCGCCGTCGCCGAGGCACTCAAGGCGTTGCACCGTCGTTGTGCCGATGTGAGGTATCTGGGTTCTTGGCCGACGGGGTCGACCCTCGGGGTGGCGCCCCCGCCGGCGGACGAGGCCTCGCGCTGGTTGGCGCGATTGCGGGACGGCAAACCGGAACAGGCGTTCGGGGCCGGGGGTGGGGAGTGATGGGTGGTCGTTTGGTGCTGTTGCGGCACGGGCAGTCCTACGGCAACGTCGAGCGCAGGCTGGACACCCGGCCGCCCGGCGCGGAGTTGACGCCGCTGGGCCGCGACCAGGCCCGGGCGTTCGCCCGCGGTTCGGGACGGCCGGCGATGTTGGCGCACTCGGTGGCCACCCGGGCATCGCAGACGGCCGAGGTGATCGGCGTGGAAGTCGAACTGGGCGCGCTGGAAGTTGCCGGCATCCACGAGGTGCAGGTCGGGCGGCTGGAAAACCGCAGCGACGACGACGCGGTCGCGGAATTCAACGCCATCTACGAGCGCTGGCACCGCGGTGAGCTCGACCTGCCGTTACCCGGCGGGGAGACCGGCAGCGACGTCTTGGACCGCTACGTGCCGGCGCTGACCGAACTGCGGATGCGCTATCTGGACGACGACGAGTGGAACGGTGACATCGTCGTCGTCAGCCATGGCGCGGCGATCCGCCTGGCCTCGGCGGTGCTGGCCGGGGTCGACGGCGACTTCGCACTCGACAACCATCTCGACAATGCCGAATCGGTGGTGTTGGCCCCGATCACCGACGGGAGGTGGAGCTGCTTGCGTTGGGGAAACCTGACGCCGCCGTTCTATCCCCGGACCGACGCGACGCCGGTCGCCGACGCGGTGCGCTCAGGCACCGATCCGATGGGCTGACGACTCGTCGGCGCACCCGCAGCCGACCGCATCGCAGTCGACGACGAACGTGTGCACCAACAGCTCGGGGCTGTCGCAGTCCGGCTCGGTGCATTCCCACCGGCGCAACGAATGGCGAATGATGGTCCCGTGGCAGTGATCCAGGCCCGCCCGGCACTCGCGGCATTCAGCGCTCATAAGCCGTTCATAGCACCCGGTCCGGACAATGTCGGGATGCCGCGCCCGTCAGGCCCAGCCCAGTTGTTCCAGCCGGTCGTCGTCGATGCCGAAGTGGTGGGCGATTTCGTGGATGACCGTGATCGCCACCTCCTCGACAACCTCGTCGTCGCAGTCGCAGGCGTCGAGCACCGCGTCGCGATAGATGGTGATCGCGTCGGGTAGCGAGCCGGCGTAGTCGGAGTCGCGTTCGGTGAGCGCCACCCCTTCGTAGAGCCCGAGCAGTTCGGCGTCTTCCGGGTGGCGGTCCTCCACGAGGACGACGACGTTGTCCATCGCGGCCGCCAGCCCGGGCGGGATCAGGTCGAGCGCATCGGAGACCAGCTCGTCGAACCGCTGCGGGTCCATCCGCACGGCCACCCGGCTAGCCTCCCGGGGCCGGCTCGGCCGGCGGGGGCGGCGGAGGCGGCGCTTCCGGTGCCGGGGGTGCCGGCGGCGCCCCGGCGTCCGCCGGTGGCGGGACGTCCTGGGGCGCTTGCGGCGCGGGAGCCTGCTGCGGGGCCGGCGCCTGCGGTTGCGTCGCGACCGGCTGCTGCCCGGGCAGGTGCTGATTGTTCGGCGGTATGGCGTCCGGCGGGGTGCTGGCCTGGCTCGGCTGGCTCGGCGCCTGGACCGGTATCGGCGGCATCGTCAGCCGCTCCTCGGGAATGTCGGGCGGGGCGACCGGCGGCTGACCGTTGATGAGCAGCTGGCCCTTGGCGCTGTTGACCAGCGTGGCCCAGCCACCGTTGCCCAGCGTGGCGCCGATGCTGCACGCGACCTGGCGGCTGCCCGCCGACCAGCTCGGCAACGACACGGTCGGGTAGATCAGCGTCAGGGTGGTGGTGCGCAACTTGGTCGGCGCGAGGTAGGCGTCGGTCATCTTCGTGCACGAGTCCTTGATGAACCCGTCCTGGTCGGGCTCGGCGGGCACGGCACCCGGAAACTTCTCGCCCAGGTTCACCGTGCCGGTGACCTCCATCGCGTGCGGTGCCGCGCAGTCGACGGGGACGTCGGTCGGCTGGTTGGTCGCCGAGTCGATGCCCAGGCAGGTGCCGGCCGGCCAGACCTTGGACTGGTCGACGTCGGCGACCTTGCCCTTGAAGACCTCCTGCTGATTGTTGGCCCCGGGCAACTGCAGGCCGCACAGCATGCGGCGGTCGCCCGACTGGCGCCAGGCCCGGTCACCGGCCCACAGCAGGCTGACCATGAACCTGCTGGCCGGGTCGAACTTGGGGCCCAGGTAATTGTGAACCGCGGGCTCGCACTGCTCCTGCGTCATCTGCTGGATCCGCGCCGGCGACGGGGGGGCCGCGCCGGGCCCGTACTCGGAGCCCGGGAAAGTCCGCATGTCGACGGACTCGGCGACTTCGAACTTGTGATCGTCGGCGCAGTTGACGATGCTGGCCGACTCCGGGGTGGCGTCCGGCCAGGTCAGGCAATCGCCGCTCTTGGCGCGGTTGAAGGCGGCGTCGCTCTTGGCACCGGTGCTGGGCACCGGCTCACTGTTGATGTAGCCCGCCAGCCGCCCCGGCCCGCTGCCGACCGGGATCGCCGTGACCAGCCCCGCGATCAGCAGCCCGCCCAGCGCGGTGAGCAACAGCGCGCGCCTGGTCGCCGTCGCCTGCAACCCGCGCGGCCACTGGAAGCCGCCCGACGGCCGTTCCGCGGGCTCGTCGGCGGAGCCGGCGGGGTTACCGGCTTCCGGAACTTCCTTCTCGGGCGCTTGCGACATCGGCTCCATTCTGACAGGGCCGGCTAAGTGGCGTGACAAAAGTTGCGGATGTGAACTTTTGGGATCGACCCGGAGGGGTGCTCCGACGGCCGGGCGCGGCCGCAAAAGTAGTCTCAGGCGCGTGATCGACCTGAAGCTGCTCCGGGAAGACCCCGACGCCGTACGCCGCTCCCAAGTCAGCCGTGGGGAAGACCCGGGGCTGGTGGACGCGTTGTTGACCGCCGACGCCAACCGTCGCTCGGCAATTTCGACCGCCGACGATCTGCGCGCCGAACAGAAGGCCGCCAGCAAGAGCGTCGGCGCGGCGTCGGCCGAGGAACGCCCGGCAAGGCTGGCGCGCGCCAAGGAGCTCGCCGAGCAGGTGAAGGCGGCGGAAGCCGCTCAGTCGGAGGCCGAGGCGGCGTTCACCGCGGCGCACATGGCGATCTCGAACATCGTCATCGACGGGGTGCCCGCCGGCGGGGAGGACGACTACCGGGTCCTCGACGTGGTCGGCGAGCCCGCGGCGATCGAAAACCCCAGGGACCACCTGGAACTGGGCGAATCGCTGGGGCTCATCGACATGCAGCGCGGCGCCAAGGTGTCGGGCTCGCGGTTCTACTTTTTGACCGGCCGGGGCGCGCTGTTGCAGCTGGGCCTGCTGCAGCTGGCGCTGCGGCTGGCCGTCGACAACGGCTTCGTCCCGATGATCCCGCCCGTGCTGGTGCGCCCGGAGGTGATGGCCGGCACCGGATTTCTGGGCGCCCACGCCGACGAGGTGTACCGGGTGGAGGCCGACGACCTCTACCTGGTGGGGACGTCCGAGGTGCCGCTGGCCGGCTACCACGCCGACGAGATCCTCGACCTGTCCGGCGGCCCGCTGCGCTACGCGGGCTGGTCGTCGTGTTTCCGGCGTGAGGCCGGCAGCTACGGCAAGGACACGCGCGGCATCATCCGGGTGCACCAGTTCGACAAGGTGGAGGGGTTCGTCTACTGCGCGCCCGCCGACGCCGAGGCCGAACACCAACGGCTGCTGGGCTGGCAGCGTGAGATGCTGGCCCGCATCGAGGTGCCGTATCGGGTGATCGACGTGGCCGCGGGCGATCTCGGCTCGTCGGCCGCGCGCAAATTCGACTGCGAGGCATGGGTTCCCACGCAGGGCACCTACCGCGAGCTGACGTCGACGTCGAACTGCACCACCTTTCAGGCGCGCCGGCTGGCCACGCGCTACCGGGACACGGCAGGCAAGCCCCAGGTCGCCGCCACGCTCAACGGCACGTTGGGCACGACCCGGTGGCTGGTGGCGATCCTGGAGAACCACCAGCAACCCGACGGCAGCGTGCGGGTGCCCGCCGCGCTGGTGCCGTTCGTGGGTACCGAGCTGCTGGAGCCGGTCGGTTAAGGACGCCGGGCGCCCGGGGTGCGGCCGAAGGCGCGCCGGTAGGTGTCGATGAAGGCGCTGGGCGTGGCCCAGCCGTGGAACTGGGTGTGGCCGTGGAATCTGTGCTCGTGCCAAACGCCCGCCGGTATCCAGATGGCTCGGTTTGCCGGGGTGATCCAGGTGCCCGCGGGGGTGGTCACCGAGACCGCACCCGAGGACGGGTAGACGATCTGGTCCAAGAGATGCCGGTGCCGCCGGATCCGCGCGCCCGGCGGCAGCGACTGGGCTGAAGTCACCAGCCCGCGATGGCCTGTTTCCGACATATCAAGGCAGATTATCGGAAGCCCGCAAGCGTGGGCGCCGCTTAATGTTGGCGAGATGGCGATGAATCTGCTGCACCGGTGGCGGTGCAGTTCGACGGGCTGGCAAGAGACGGTGGCGCACCGGCTACTGCCCTGGGTGCTCGCCGACGTCGAATTAGGTTCTCGGACACTGGAAATCGGCCCCGGCTACGGGGCGACGACGCGCGCCTTGCTCGACAGGGCCGAGTCGCTCACCGCCGTCGAGGTCGATCGCGCGATGGCCGATCGCCTGGATCGTCACTACGGCGATCGCGCCCGCATCATTCACGGCGATGGCACCAACACCGGCTTGCCCGATGACCACTTCAGCTCGGTGGTGTGCTTCACGATGCTGCATCACGTCCCCGACGGGCGGCTGCAGGATCGGCTGTTCAGCGAGGCCTTCCGGGTGCTGCGGCCCGGCGGCGTCTTCGCCGGCAGCGACGGCGTGCCGTCGCTGTCCTTCCGGCTCCTCCACATCGCCGACACCTACAACCCGATCGCACCGAAGGACCTCCCCGGGCGGCTGCTAGCCGCGGGATTCACCGACATCCGCACCGACGTCACGGGCGGCCGACAGAGGTGGCGTGCCACCAAACCGATTGACGCTTAGGCGTTTACAGTATCACGGGCCTTTTCGTGCCGGCGCTGCCGCTCCATGGTGGCGAAGTAGAAGGCGAACG
>NZ_DATJPU010000213.1:0-8241 GCF_035506235.1 Mycobacterium sp. | reverse complement strand
CGCGCGGCAGGACCACGCGTAATCCTATTCGGGCCAGGTGTTCTTCAGAATAATGTCGACGAAGTTGTCGCGGACGAACGTGGGGTCGAAGTGTTGCAGTACGTCGGCGTTCACGGTGCCGAAGGTGCTGTCCGGGCGGTGCTTCATCCCGTCGTTGAAGGCCGCCAGGATGCGCCGCTTGAAATCCGGTCACGGGTGCGCGGCGGTGACTGCGGCAAGAGCTTCGGGGGAAAGGTCGTCGCGGCCGATGCCCAGCACGTCGGTCTCGACACCCGCTGTGACGCAGGAGATCTCGGGCGCCAGGAACTCGGGTATGCCGGGCGTGGTGTGCAAGGCGATGCTCAGCCACACCTTGTCGGCGTCGGCCACGTCGACGCCGCGCTGCAGCAGGAACTCGCGCGCCGCATTGGCGCCGTCGACCTCGAAGCGCAGGGTGGAGCTGAGGTAGCGATCGGTAAGACCCAGGTCGTGAAACATTGCCCCGGCGTAGAGCAGCTCCAGGTCCGGTTGCAGCCCACGGCGGCGAGCCTGCAGCGCGCCGAACAGAAACACTCGCCGGGAATGGTTGAAAAGCAGGTCGTCTTCGGCGTCGCGGATGTGGTCGGTGATATCGCGCACCAGGTCGGTGTCGGGCATCACGATGTCGGCGATGGTTTCCGGTGGCTGCATCCCCATGATCCCTCTCCTCGAGTGTGCGCTTATCACAAAGCGTGCACCCGATGAGGCGCGGTCGCAGCCGGCGGCGGCCGGGCAGCCGGAGAACCGGCGCCCATCGGGCATACTGTTCCGCCATGCGCATCGACGTGATGGCGGTCCCGCAACCGCTGGACAAGATCGGTGACCTGGCCCGCCGAACCCAGGCCGCGGGGTTCTCCGGCCTGCTGTTGACCGAGACCGGGCGGACGCCGTATCTCAACGCCGCCGTCGCCTCCCAGGCCGCGCCCGGCCTCGAGCTGTCCACCGGGGTCGCGGTGGCCTTCCCGCGCAGCCCGTTCGTCACGGCGGCCACGGCGTGGGAGCTGCAGGAGGCGACCGGCGGGAAATTCCGGCTCGGCCTCGGCACGCAGGTGCGCACGCACGTCGTGCGGCGCTACGGGATGGCCTTCGAGCGGCCCGGTCCGCGGCTGCGCGACTACGTGCTCGCCGTCAAGTCGTGCTTCGCCGCGTTCCGGACGGGGAAGCTCGACCACCGCGGCGAGTTCTACCACCTCGACTTCATCACCCCGCAGTGGAGCGCCGGACCGATCGACGCCCCCGACCCGAAAGTCGATGTCGCTGCGGTGAATCCGTGGATGCTGCGGATGGCCGGCGAAGTGGCCGACGGCGTGCACGTGCACCCGCTCGGCGAGCCGGGCTACCTCACCCGGCACGTCGTGCCCAACGTCGCGGCGGGGGCGGCGAAAGCCGGGCGCTCCCCGTCGGACGTCGCGATGATCGTGCCGGTGATGACGATCGTCGGCGACAGCGATGAGGAGCGCGCCACCGAGCGGGAGTCGGTGCGCGCCAGCATGTCCTTCTACGGCAGCACACCCAACTACGCGTTCATCTGGGACGAAGCCGGGTTCGAGGGGACGACGGCGCGCATCCGCGAGAAGCAGAAGGCCGGCGACTTCGCCGGGATGGCGGCCCAGATCACCAACGAGCACATCGCCGCGTTCGCCACCGAGTCGACGTGGGACGGGCTGGCCGACGCGCTGACCGAGAAGTACGCCGGGGTCGCGACGCGCCTGGTGCTGTACAGCGCTTTTGGAGCCCTGGGCAACCCCGAACGCTTCGAGCGCTACGGCGAGGTCGCCCGTCGGCTGCAGGGCTGACGCTGGCGCGCTCGACGAGCGTCCGCAAAATGGCATCGTCTACGCGCCCTCGCGGCCGACGGCCGCTACTTGGCGGCGTTGTACTTGTTGATCGCGTCGTCCAGCCGCTGCAGCGCCGCACCGTAGGCGGCGAAATCGCCCTTCTTTTGGGCGTCTCTCGCCGCGCCGATCGCGGCCTGGATGTCCTGCAGGGCGGCGGCCTTGGCCGGCGACAGTGTCACCGATCCATCCGGTGACGGCGGCACCGCCGCGGGCGGCGGCGGACCCGGTGGCACCGCCGCGGGCGCCGGCGGGCTACCGGGGCTCGGTGGGCTGGCGGGCGGGGTCGGTGGGGCGCCGGCCTCGGTGGGTTGGATCCCCGTCGCGGTCGCGCCCGCGCCGGGCCCGAACAGCCCGTTGAGGGCGTCACTGACGGTGGGGCCGTAGCCGATCTTGTCGTTGTACATCATCGCCACCCGGATCAGCCGCGGGTACGACGAGGCGGCGTCGCTGGCCCCCGGCGAGGCGTAGACGGGTTCGACGTAGAGCAGGCCGCCCTGGCCCACCGGCAGGGTGAGCAGGTTGCCCCACCGGATCCGGTTCTGGTTGTCGCGCCCGATCACGCCGAGGTCCTGGGACACCGCCGGGTCGGTGGTGATCGCGTTGTTGGCCAGCTTCGGGCCGTTGACCTGACCCGGGATGGTCAGCACGGTGATCCTGCCGTACGTCGCCGGGTCCGAGCTGGCGCTGATGTAGGCCGCCAGATAGTCGCGCTTGAACCTGTTCATCGCACTGATCAACTGATATGAGGACGAATTGTCGTTCTTCGCTATGTTTTTCGCGACGATGTAATAGGGCGGCTGATAGCTGCTGGCGGTGGGGTTGGGATCCAGCGGCACGTCCCAGAAATCCGACGTGGAGAAGAACGTCACCGGGTCGTTGACGTGGTACTTGGCCAGCAGCATCCGCTGCACCTTGAACAGGTCTTCGGGGTAGCGCAGGTGTTCGGCGAGCTCGGGGGTGATGTCGCTCTTGGGCTTGACGGTGCCGGGGAACACCTGCATCCAGGCCTTCAGCACCGGGTCCTGCTCGTCCTGCTGGTAGAGCGTCACGGTGCCGTCGTAGGCATCCACGGTGGCCTTAACCGAGTTCCGGATGTAGGACACCTGCTTTTCGGGAGCCAGCCGGTTGAACGCCACCTCGGTGGAGTCGGCGGTCGCCGCCGACAGCGACGTGAGTTCCGAGTACGGGTAGTTGTCCAGCGTGGTGTAGCCGTCGATGATCCACACCAGCCGCTTGTTGACGATCGCCGGGTACACGCCGCTGTCGGTCGTCAGCCACGGCGCCACCGCCTCCACCCGCCGCGCGGGATCGCGGTTGAACAAGATCTTGCTGTTGGAGCCGATCACGTTGGAGAACAGGAAGTTTCGCTCGGCGAACTTGGCGGCGAACACGCTGCGGGACAACCAGTCGCCGACCGGCACTCCCCCGAGCCCGGTATAGGTGTAGTTCTTGGTTTCGGTGCTGGTCTCGTAGTCGTATTCGCGGTCGTTGCCGTTACGCCCGACGATCGCGTAGTCGGCGGAGGTGTTGGAGATGACCGGCCCGTAGTAGATCCGTGGCTGGTCGAGTGGCGCCGGCCCGTCGGACACGATGCTGCCGTTGGCGCCCACGACGTTGGCCAGGAACTCGGGGTATCCGCCGTTCTGGTTGGGATCGTTGGCGATGCCCCGCACCGTGTTGGCCGGCGACGCGATGAACCCGTTGCCGTGGGTGTAGACGGTGTGCCGGTTGATCCAGTCACGCTGGTTGTCGATCAGCCGATCGGGGTTGAGTTCCCTTGCGGCGACGACATAGTCGCGCAGCGCCCCGTTGCGGTCGAGGTACCGGTCGATGGAGAGCTGGTCGGGGAAGTAGTAGAAGTTCTTACCCTGCTGAAACTGGGTGAACGCCGGGCTGACGATCGTGGGGTCCAGCAGCCGGATGTTGGAGGTGGTGGCCCGGTCGGCCGCGACCTGCTGGGCGGTGGCCTGCCCGTCGCCCGTGTAGTTGCGGTAGCTCACCTGGTCGGAGGTCAAGCCGTAGGCCTGTCGCGTCGCGGCGATGCTGCGCCCGATGTATTCGCTTTCCTTCTGCGCCGCATTGGGTCTGACGCTGATCTGCTCGACGATCAACGGCCACCCGGCGCCCACGATCAATGACGACAGCAGCAGCAGCACCAGGCCGATGGCTGGAATCCGCAAGTCGCGCAGGACGATTGCGGAGAACACCGCGGCGGCGCAGATCACCGCGATCGCCATCAGGATCAGCTTCGCCGGCAGCACGGCGTTGATGTCAGTGTATCCGGCACCGGTGAACGGCTTGCCGCTACGGGTGTGCGACAGCAGCTCGTAGCGGTCCAGCCAATAGGCCACGGCCTTGAGCAGCACCAGCACCCCGACCAGGGTCACCAACTGGATCCGCGCCGAGCGGCTCAGCGCCCCGGTGCGCCCGGACAGCCGGATGCCGCCAAAGATGTAGTGCGCCAGCAGGTTCGCCAAGAACGCCAGGAAAACCGCCACGAACATGTAGCTGAGCAGCAGCCGGTAGAACGGGAGCTCGAACGCGTAGAAGCCGAGGTCCTTGCCGAACTGGGGATCCGTGATGCCGAAGTTCCCGCCGTGCAGAAACAGCTGCACCCGCACCCAATAGCTCTGCGCGATGATGCCGGCCAGCACGCCGACCGCAACCGGGATTCCGACGCCCACCAGCCGCAGCCGCGAAACCACGACCGCGCGATACCGGGCCACGGGATCGTTGTTGTTGCTCGGGACGAACACGGGCCGGGTGCGGTAGGCCACGGCAAGCCCGGCGAACACGATGCCGCCGACCAGCAGTCCGGCGACCAGGAAGACCACGATGCGGGTGACCAGCACGGTGGTGAACACCGAGCGGTAGCCGAGCTCACCGAACCACAGCCAGTCGACGTAGGCGTCGATCAACCGGGGCCCGGCGAGCAGCAAAACGATCACACCCAGTGCGATCAGGATCAGAATCCGGCTGCGCCGAGTCAGCTTCGGCATCCGTGCGGTGGGCCGCATCCCCACTGGCTACGCTCCCTGATCGTTATGGCGGGCTTCGAGATTTCCGCGATTTCTAGCTCACAACTGTACGCATTCCGCGCGGCTGTCCGGCCGGGCTAGCAACTGGGCGGCTGACCCCCCGACGTGATCGCGTGCAGCGCGTCCACCGCTTCGCCGAGCGTCTCCACCTTCACCAGGCGCAGGCCGGACGGGTTGTCCGAGGTCGCCTCGTAGCAATTCTTGGCCGGCACCAGGAACACCGTGGCCCCGGCCGCGTGCGCGGCGACCATCTTGTGGGTGATGCCGCCGATCTGGCCCACCTTGCCGTCGACGGAGATCGTGCCGGTGCCGGCGATGAACTTCGAGCCGGCCAAGTCGCCGGTGGTGAGCTTGTCGACGACCGCCAGGCTGAACATCAGCCCGGCCGACGGGCCGCCCACGTTGGCGAGGTTGAAGTCGACGACGAACGGCGCCCAGGGCGCGTCGAGCACCGCCACGCCCATGAAGCCGTACTCGCGGTCCTTGTTCGTGCCCAGCGTGATCTGCGCGGTGCCGATTGGGCCGGCCGCGTCATTCTTGCGGCGATAGTCGATCGTCACCACCTGGCCGGGCTTGGTGTCTTTCAGGAAGCCCGTGAACTGCTCGACGTTGGCCACCGGCCTGCCGTCGACCGCGTCGATGGCGTCGCCGGCCTTCAGCTTGCCCGCCGACGGCCCGGGGTCGCTGACCGTCGCGATCGTCACCGCGGCCGGGTACTTCAGGTAGCCCAGGGCGGCGTAGGCGGCGCTGTCCTCGGAGTTCTTGAAGTCGGCATTGTTGGCCTTGTCGACGTCCTCCCGCGACTTGCCCGGCGGGTAGACGAGGTCGCGCGGTACCAGCTGTTCCTGTCCCGACAGCCACAGCGTCAGCGCCTCGCCCAGGCTGAGCTCGTCGCGCTGGGACACCGTCGTCATGTTCAGGTGGCCGGTCGTCGGGTGCGTCGCGGTGCCCTCGATCGCGACCACCTGCTTGCCGTCGACCTCGCCGAGCGTGTCGAACGTCGGGCCCGGCCCCAACGACACAAACGGCACCGTCACCACCGCGAGCAGCACGCCGAACACGACGATCGGCACCAGCGCGACGATCAGCGTCAGAATCCGCCTGTTCACGCGCCTACCCTATCCGGACTCCGCGCAGGGCCGTTCAGCTACGAGCGTGACCCGAGATCCCACGTTGCGCGCCGGCGGTGAGTACCGTTAGCGATATGCCTGACCTGCCTTTCGGCTTCTCCTCCGGCGACGACCCGGAGCACGAGAAGCACGGGAAGAAAGATCCCGATTCCAGCTCGGGGGCCTCCGACCCACTGGGCGCCTTCGGCCTGGGCGGGAATTTCGGCATGGGCGACCTGGGCCAGATATTCACGCAGCTGGGCCAGATGTTCAGCAGCGGGGGCACCGTCACGGCCGGGGGCAAGGCGTCGGGACCGGTCAACTACGAGCTGGCGCGGCGGGTCGCGTCCAGCTCGATCGGGTTCGTCGCGCCCATTCCCGCCTCGACGAGCAAGGCGATCGCCGACGCCGTCCACCTCGCCGAAACCTGGCTGGACGGCGTGACGGCGCTGCCCGCGGGCACGTCGAAGGCGGTCGGCTGGAGTCCCACCGACTGGGTCGAGAACACGCTGGATACCTGGAAGCGGCTGTGCGATCCGATGGCCGAGCAGATCGCGTCGGTGTGGGCGTCGGCCCTGCCGGACGAGGCCAAGACCATGGCGGGTCCGCTGATGGCGATGATGTCGCAGATGGGCGGCATGGCCTTTGGGTCGCAGCTGGGCCAGGCCCTGGGCCGGTTGTCCCGTGAGGTGCTGACCTCGACCGACGTCGGTCTGCCGCTCGGCCCCAAGGGGGTCGCCGCGATACTGCCCGACGCGCTCGAATCGTTCGCCGCCGGGCTCGAGCAGCCGCGCAGCGAGATCCTGACCTTCCTGGCCGCCCGCGAGGCCGCGCACCACCGGCTGTTCAGCCACGTGCCGTGGCTGTCCAGTCAGTTGCTGGGGGCGGTCGAGGCCTACGCCAGGGGCATGAAGATTGACATGAGCGGGATCGAGGAGCTGGCGCGCGACTTCAATCCGGCGTCGCTGTCCGACCCGGCGGCCATCGAGAGCCTGCTCGGCCAGGGGGTCTTCGAGCCGAAGGCGACGCCGGAGCAGACGCAGGCGCTGGAGCGCCTCGAGACCCTGCTGGCATTGATCGAGGGCTGGGTGCAGGTGGTGGTCAACGCGGCCCTGGGCGAGCGGATCCCGGGCACGGCCGCGCTCAGCGAGACGTTGCGCCGGCGTCGGGCCAGCGGCGGCCCGGCCGAGCAGACCTTCGCGACGCTGGTCGGCCTCGAGCTGCGGCCGCGCAAGCTGCGGGAGGCCGCCGCGCTGTGGGAGCGGCTGACCGAGGCGGTCGGCGCCGACGCCCGCGACGCCGTCTGGCAACACCCGGACCTGCTGCCCGGCGCGGAGGACCTCGACGAGCCGGCCGGATTCATCGACCGCGTGATCGGCGGGGACACCAGCGGCATCGACGAGGCCATCGCCAAGCTCGAGGACCCCGGGACCGACGACCCGGCCGGCGGTACGGTGGATAACTGAGCGCGGCCTGCTGGTCGGGGCGCCGCCGTGTCGCCCACGACCGTCGGCCTTGCGGTGGTGTCGGAGTACCTGGCCGCCGTCCCGCGCGTGGTGCGCGACCTGCGCAGCCGGGGCGTGTCGCGCTTTCCGGTTCGGGTTCTGATCAAGCACTAACCGGAACGGCCGGTAACGAGCACTAAGAGTCTGGTATGCCTTCACATCGAATCTTTTAGTATGTAAAATCTGGCTTAGCCTGCTCGGCAGTATGATCGCTTACTCGCCTCCCGCGGTCCTCCACCGCAGCTCGCTTCAGGTGCCCTGGCACTGGACGAGGACCGGCTACTGAAGGAGCAGAGATGATCGCCATGCGAGTCATCCACACGGGACTGAAACACCGACCCAACGTCGTGCCGCAATTCGTCGAAGAGGCGGACATGAAAATCCGCGAGGCACGGCACCGAGGCGATGCCGGAGAGCACGGAACTCGGCCAACAACGGCATCGGCGCCCGATCCAGCGCGGGCGCCAAGGAGCTAGCAGGTAATCACATTCGACGTCAACGGGACGAGGAGATGTGCTGGTGGAGCTTGAACAATTCATCGCCAAAGCAATGTTTGCTGGCGGCTTGGGCTTGACCACCGTCGGACTTGGTATGGGCACTGGGAATGCAGTCCCCGTTCCGTCACCGGTGCCGGTGCCCCCTGTGGTGACGCCGGCCCCTGTGGTCGTGCCGGCCCCTGTGGTGACGCCGGCCCCTGTGGTCGTGCCGGCCCCTGTGGTCACGCCAGCCCCCG
>NZ_DATJPU010000212.1:0-3264 GCF_035506235.1 Mycobacterium sp. | reverse complement strand
CTCGTTCGGATTTTTCGACGCCGGCGAAGCTGCTCCTCGAACTTCGCCCCGGACCTCCGCGATTAGCCAAATGAGTCAACGCCATGGTGCTAGCGTGAGTGCGCACGCGGGAGCATCCTGACGGGCCCTGCCACTCAACGCCGCTGCGGTCGCGCGCCACAGATACTCCGCCGAGATCAGGGAGGAAGGTCGCAGTGAGCGGGCCGTTCGAGGGTGTACGGGTGCTCGAGGTGGCGGCATGGACGTTCGTGCCCGGCGCGGGCGCGATCATGGCCGACCTTGGCGCCGACGTGGTCAAGGTGGAACCCCCCAGCGGCGATCCGCAACGCGCGCTGCATCATTCGCTCGACGACGACCCGGCATCGAAACCGTACGTCGAGATCCCCAACCGCGGGAAACGCAGCATCACGGTCGACCTGCGCATCCCTGCCGGCCAGCATCTGCTGCATCGCCTGGCCGCCGCGGCCGACGTGTTCTTGACCAGCTATCTGCCCGCAGTACGTCAACGACTGCACGTCGACGTCGACGATCTGACCGCCACCAATCCGCGGTTGATATACGTGCGGGGCAGCGGATGGGGCAGCCGCGGAACCATGGCGAATGTCGGCGCGTTCGACATGGCCGCGGCCTGGGCGGCGGCCGGCACTCAGCACAAACTGACCCCACCGGGTTCCGATGAACCCATCACCCAGCCCGCGGCCTTCTACGACTTGCAAGGCTCCAACTCGATCGCCGGGGCGGTCGCCATGGCGCTGTTTCGTCGCGAACGGACCGGCCGCGGCGCCGTTATCGACGTGTCGTTGCTGAACACCGGGATGTGGGCCATGAGCCCCGATCTTTTCGCGGCCGCTCAGGGAGGGCTGCCCCGGCAGAACCGGCTCACCGCGAACAACCCGATCGTCAATAGCTACCGGACCAAAGACGGCCGATGGCTCAATCTGGTGTGCCTGCAATCTGATCGGTTCTGGGCCGAACTGTGCCGGTTGCTGGGCCGGGACGACCTCGCCAACGACACGCGCTTCGCCGATGCGGTGCAACGCTATAACAATCGCACCGCCTGTATCGCCGAGCTGGATGCCACCTTCGCGACCCGCAGTCTGGCTGAATGGCAGAGAGCACTGGCCGATTTCAGCGGGGTGTGGTCAACGGCTGCCACCTTCGATGAGGTCGGCCGCAGCGAGCAGGTTGCCGCCAACGGCTACCTGCCCGAGGTCATCGGGCATGACGGCAGACCATTTCAGCTTGTCGCCCCGCCCTACCAATTCGACGAACAGCCGACCAGACCCCGTGGGCCGGCGCCCGAGGTCGGCCAGCACACCGAAGAAGTGCTGCTCGACATCGGGCTGAGTTGGGAGGAGATCAGCGCCTGCCATGAGCAGGGAGCGTTGGGATGACACGGGGGACTTCAGCCAAAAGCCCGATCGTTTTCAGGCCGAATGGTCTGGTGGCCAATGCGTTTCATTCTCGGCCGGCCGATCCGAGGTGCCGGCCGTGCGACGGTTTCCGGCTGATCACCTCGCGGCTAGAGCAGTCCGAGGAGTCGCAAGTCGGAAGCGTACTTGACGATGATCGGCGACGAGACGTGCGGAATGTCGTTGTCGGGGCCTATTTTCGCTTCTTGCACCGCAGCACGGAACCGATCGGTCGGGGCAGCCGATCCGCGGATCGGCTTTGCGGGCTGAAATTGATTGGAATTGCGCAACCGATTGGAAGCGGGCAATGGCAGCTTCCACAGCAGCGAGTGCCGACGCTGTCGATCCGGAAGAGCACTCAGGGCGACCTCAAACCGCTGCAACCACTCCCCAAAATCATCGATGCGCTCGATCGGGTAACCGGCCTGGATCAGCCAGTCGACAAATTCGTCGAATCCGATCCCGTCGTCGTGCGGGTTCATCACGTGGTAGGTCTGGAACCCGTCGACCACCCGGGCGCCGAGCGTGGCGATCGCTTCGGCGACGAATTCGACGGGCAGCCCGTCGAAGTGGGCGCGCTGCCGGTTGCCGTCGGCGTCGAGCTGGTAGAACGAGCCGGGCGCGATGCCGGTGGCCATCAGGGAAAGCATCATCCGGGTGAAGTTGTCCGGCACATTGAGCTGGCCCGCGTAAGTGGTGCCTGCAAGGATCATGTCGCAGCGAAACACCGTGACCGGCAGTGCGCACAGGTCGTTGGCCTCGCGCAGCAACACTTCGCCGGCCCATTTGCTGTTGCCGTAGCCGTCATCGATGGTGCGGGTCGGGCTGATGACCCGGATGTCGGCGTCCTCGGTGAACGCCGACGGCTCGATCTGATCGCCCACGCTGCCGGTCGACACGTAGGCGTAGGGCTTGATCTTTGTGGTGAGAGCGATGCGGATCAGTTCGGCGGTGCCCACGACGTTGGGCCTGAACAGCTGGCTGTAGGGCAACACGTGGTTGACCAGGGCTGCGGCATCGACGATGAGATCGACGGTGTCGGCCAGTCGCTGCCAGGTCTGCTGGTCCAGGCTTAGGTTGGCTTCACCCTTGTCGCCGGCGATGACCTCCAGATGATCGGCGGCCAAGTCCTGGAAGTGCCGCACCAGTTGCGGGTCGCCGCTGTCGAAGGCGTTGGCCAGACGGAGCCGCGCCTCCTCGTCGGACTCGGCACGCACCAGGCAGATCAGCGTGCCGTCGACCAGGTCCATCCGTTCCAGCAACTCCAGGGCCAGATAACGCCCGAGGAAACCGGTCGCCCCGGTCAGCAGCACCGTCCGAATTTCGCCGCTCGGACCTGGCAGCCCCGGAGCGCCGGTTATCGTCGCGGCGTCGATGAACTTGTCGAGCGTGAGATCGGCGGCGCGCACCTCGGTGCTCTCGCGGCCATGCACGAACTCGAAGCCAGGCCCGTGGACGTGGCGCTTTTGCCCGGCCTCGAAGTCGTCCGCCTGATCTTCCGCCATGCGGGCATGCGGGCCCACATGTCGACTTAAGCTTCGCACGGACGGCGCATCGAATAAGGTGCGCACCGAAAAGTGGGCGTCGAGGCGAGCGTTGACGGTGGCGATCAGGCGCATCGCGGTGAGCGAGTTGCCGCCGATGTCGAAGAAGGAGTCGTCGACGCTGACGTGGTGGAGCCCCAGTACTTGGGCGTAGATGTCGGTCAGGATGTCTTCGGTGGGGGTGGCCGGGGCGCGGTAGTGGTCGGTGTCCTGGTAGTCCGGTGCCGGCAGGGCGCGGGTGTCGAGTTTGCCGTTGGGTGTGAGCGGCAACGCCGTTAACCCCACCACCGCGGTCGGGATCATGTAGG
>NZ_DATJPU010000211.1:0-20514 GCF_035506235.1 Mycobacterium sp. | reverse complement strand
CATCCGCCTGCTCTGGGACAGCGACGCTCCGGTGGACTTCGACGGGCGGTTCTTCCGGTTGAATCATGCCCGGCTGGACACCGAGTCCTACGAGGGACGCTTCCCGCCGATCTGGATCGGTGCCAGCGGGCCACGAATGCTGACATCGTCGGGCGTTACGCCGACGGTTGGTGGCCGGCCGGGGCATGGACCCCCGACCACTACGCCGAGATGCTCAGCGCGGTAAGGGCATCGGCCGAACGGGCCGGCCGCGACCCGATGGCGATCACGCCGTGCTATGTGCAGGTTTGCCTGATCGGTGCAGACGACGACGCGATCGAGAAGATCATCCGCGCGCCGCTGGTAGCTGCGTTCTTGCTGCAGGTATCCGCTGAAGTCCTGCGCCGCTTCGGCTTCGACCACCCGATGGGTGATGACTGGGGCGGGTTTCACGACATCGACCCCACGACGTTGACGCGTGAGCGGATCAGTTGACTTCCTCGGCCGCGTCGACCCCGACGCTATTCGGGCGGTCGCTCTGATACACGGCGATAGGCGCGCGTGTCTTCCGGCTATCCCGGCTTCCGCGCAACTAGGCTGGCTGCGATCAAGAGGAGGGGCAGCGACGTATCGGCATCAACTTTGGCGCCGGGCGACAGAGTGGCCAGGGCGCGTTAGCAACGGACGCTGAGCCGGGCGGGAGGAACCCCGCGCCGGCACGTTCTGCTCCGCGGCCGCGATGGGTTGCCTCGGTGCGCCGCGCCGGCCGCCTCGCGATCTGGGACCAACCCGACCGGCGCAGCGGCATCCCCGCGCTGGACGGGCTTCGCGCGATCGCGGTCGCGCTGGTGCTCGTCGGGCACGGCGGCATCCCCGGCGCGGGCGGCGGCTTCATCGGCGTCGACATCTTCTTCGTCCTCAGCGGGTTCTTGATCACCTCGCTGCTGCTGGACGAGCTCCGGCGCACCGGTCGCATTGGGCTGACCGGCTTTTGGATCCGGCGGGCGCGACGGCTGCTGCCGGCATTGGTGCTGATGGTGCTCACCGTGGGCGCGGCCCGCGAGCTGCTGCCCAGCCAGTCGCTCACCGGGTTACGCAACGACGCACTCGCCGCATTCCTGTGGGTCGCGAACTGGCGCTTCGTCGCCCAGAAGACGGACTATTTCACCCAGGGCGCGCCACCGTCGCCGCTGCAGCACACGTGGTCGCTGGGGGTGGAGGAACAGTATTACTTCGTCTGGCCGGTCCTGCTGTTCGCGGTAACCGTGCTGCTGGCCGCGCGGGCCAGGCGTTACTTCAGGCGGGCCACCGTCGGCGGGGTAAGGTTCGCCACGTTCTTGATCGCGACCGTGGGCGCGCTGGCTTCCGCGGCGGCCGCCATCGTGCTCGCCTCCGACTCCACGCGGGACCGGATATATTTCGGCACCGACACCCGCGCGGAGGCCCTGCTGACCGGCGCCGCGGCGGCCGCTCTGCTGGTTAGGGATTGGCCGTCGATGAACCGCGGCTGGTGCCTGATCCGGAGCCGGTGGGGGCGGCGGGTCGCCCGCTTGCTGCCGCTGCCCGGCGTGGCCGGCCTGGCGGCCGCGACCCACTTCGCGACCGGCGGCGCCGGCGAGTTTCGGCACGGCCTGCTGATCGGCGTGGCCGTCGCGTCCGTCCTCGTGGTCGCCCCGGTTGCCATGGAGCAGCGCGGAGCGATCGCTCGCCTCCTCGCCCTGCGCCCCCTGGTGTGGCTGGGCACCATCTCCTACGGTGTGTACCTGTGGCACTGGCCAATCTTTTTGGCGCTCAACGGCGAACGCACCGGATGGTCGGGGCTGCCGCTCTTCGCCGCCCGGTGCGGCGCCACCGTGGCCGTGGCCGCCGCGTCGTGGTGGCTGATCGAACAACCGATCCGGCGCTGGCGGCCGGCGCGGGTGCCGCTGTTACCACTGGCGGCGGCCACCGTGGCGAGCGCCGCCGCGGTGACGCTGCTGGTCATTCCGGTGGGAACCGGGCCGGGCCTGCACGAGGCGGGCCTGCCGCCGGGCGTGTCGGCCGTCGCCGCGGTCTCTCCCTCACCGCCCGCCGGCAGCCACCCCGCGCCACGGGATCCGCACCGTCCCTTCACGGTTTCGGTGTTCGGCGATTCGATCGGGTGGACCTGGATGCACTACCTGCCGCCCACGCCGGGATTCGCCTTCCTCGACCACACCGTCATCGGCTGCAGCCTGGTGCGCGGGACTCCGTACCGGTACATCGGCCAAACCCTCGAGCAGAGGCCCGAATGCGACGGCTGGCCCATCAGATGGTCGGCGCAGGTGAGCCAGGACCAGCCGGACGTCGCGCTGTTGATCGTCGGCCGCTGGGAGACGGTCGATCGCGTCAACGAGGGCCAGTGGACGCACATCGGCGACCCCACGTTCGACGCCTACCTCAACGGCGAGCTCGAGCGGGCGCTGAACATCGTGGGCTCCACCGGCGCGCGAGTGGTGGTTGCCGCGCTGCCCTACAGCCGGGGCGGCGAAAAGCCGGACGGCCGGCTGTACCCCGAGGACCAACCCGATCGTGTCAACCTGTGGAACACCATGCTGCGCAAGACCGTTGCCCACCACGGAGGCGTCCAGATCCTCGACCTGAACAAGAAGCTGTGTCCCGACGGCGTTTACACCGCCAAGGTCGACGGCATCAAGATCCGCAGCGACGGCGTCCACCTCACCCCGGAAGGGGTGAAATGGCTGACGCCCTGGCTCGAGGAATCTTTGCGATAGCCCTTAATCGCCCGTGCGGCAGCTGATTTCCATGCTGTCACTCTCCCGGACGGAGAAGTTGAAGCTCACATAGCCGTTGGCCGGGTCGCGCACCCGGTCGAGATAGGGGCGGGTGTCGGCGGCGTTGGCGTTGTCGGCGATGACCAACGCGCCCGTCGCCAGGCGCGGTTCGAGCAGCTCGATCACCGGCAGGTAGAGGTCCTTCCAGCCGTCGAGGAGCACGAAATCCACGGGTCCGTCCAGGTCGGCCAGCGTGGTCAGCGCGTCTCCCTCGAGGATGGTGATCACGTCGTCCAGGCCGGTCTCGGCGAATGTCCGCCTGGCCGCGGCGATCTTGGGTGCGCTGAGCTCGGTGGTCACCACCCGGCCGGTGCCGTTGTCGCGCACCGCCGATGCCAAGTGCACCGCGGAGATTCCGAACGACATTCCGAATTCGACGATCGTCGCCGGGCGGGTCGCGCGCACCAGTGCATACAGCAGGCGGCCGGCTTCCGGCGTCACCGGGATGTAGAACTCGCTCATGGCGTCGGCGCGCTCCTGCGCGCTCATCGGGCGGTCGAAATCACCGTGCATCTCGCGCAACCGCGACATCTGTTCTTTCGTTTCGGCGTACATCCGGTCGAGCACCGCCGCGACGTTGGGCGCCTGCAAAGTATTAGCCATGTTTTCGAGGGTAGGCCTCGACGGCGGGTGGTCCCACGGAGAGACCGTGCGGGCCTCGGTTAAGCCGGCTCCCTCGAGCGTAATGCCAGCGCGACACTCGACGCCGGCGGTCACGCTGGCGTGACACTCGGCGTACGGCGCGGTTAACAGGAACCGACGTCAAGGTTGCGTAAACGAGTTTGACGAGCATGCGGGCTCAGTGCAAGATGGATGAGCAAGCACCTCGGTAGGTGAGGCGTCTGCATGGATACAGGCCACTGACCCCGAACGTCGAGAGACGCCCCGGGTCAGGACAGCTCTTCCCGGACCCAAGGGTTGAGCCCAAGTGGCTTCCGGACGATGTTCCGGATACGCCGTGCAGTGCCGAAGCTCCGACGAGAGGGGTGCAACCGGCGGTTCGCCGTTGGTCATTCGTGCCTCTCCCGGTTCAGGTGAATGTGATGACACCCGTGTGTGTCCCGGCCGTGAGGAGGTGAGGGCGAGATGAGTCCCGGCGACAGTCCCTATCCGAAATCCGTCTTGTCCCGATCCGGTTCCGGCATTCCTTCCGCCGCCTGACTTCTCGGGCGCCGGTCAGGCCCTGCGCGCCGCGCGGGCCGCTGCGCATGCCACGAGCCGATCGGACCTGCGACAGGAGAAGATCATGGCTTTTGTTGTCACACAGCGCCTTTCCAATGTTTCCAGGGCGCGTGGTGGCTCGATGCTGCGCGCGGGTCGGCAGTGGGCGTCCAAGATGCGCGCGCGTGCCACCCTGACTCCGCAGGAGCGCGCCAACCTGTACGTCTCGCGGATGCCGATCGCGGTGGTCACCGCCTCGCTCGGTGGACATCCGTCGGACCGGCCGGGCGACCACCGATGACCCGTTCGATCCCGGCTCGCGGCGGCCACCGCGGCCAGGCCGTGCTGGATTCCGCGCACACCGGCGACATCGTCG
Organism: Mycobacterium sp.; assembly: GCF_035506235.1. GTDB lineage: Bacteria > Actinomycetota > Actinomycetes > Mycobacteriales > Mycobacteriaceae > Mycobacterium. The sequence continues at coordinate 16,185 of NZ_DATJPU010000211.1, read as the reverse complement.
GCGCGTTCGGCCGCATCCGGCGCGACGGCACCGGCGCTTTCGGTGGCCGCTGGCGGCACCTGCGGACGTTGCTCGTCATCACCGGTCCCGGCCTGATCGTGATGGTGGGCGACAACGACGCCGGCGGCGTGGCGACCTACGCGCAGGCGGGGCAGAACTACGGGATGGGCCTGTTGTGGACGCTGGCGCTGCTGATCCCGGTGCTGTACGTGAACCAGGAAATGGTGCTGCGGCTGGGCGCGGTCACCCGGGTCGGTCACGCCCGGTTGATCTTCGAGCGCTTCGGCAGGTTCTGGGGCGCCTTCAGCGTCGGGGATCTGCTGATCCTCAACGCGCTGACCATCGTCACCGAATTCATCGGTGTAGCACTGGCACTCGGCTTCCTGGGCTGCCCAAAAATCGTCGCGATCCCGGCCGCCGCCGTGTTGTTGTTCGCCGTGGTGGCCGGCGGCTCGTTCCGCCGCTGGGAGGGACTGATGTTCCTGCTGATCGCGGTGAACGTCCTGATCGTCCCGATGGTGCTGATGGTGCATCCCGCGCTGAAGGAGGCGGCGGGCGGGCTGATGCCGCAGTTCCCGGGCGGGCTCAACTCCACCGTCCTGCTGTTGGTCGTCGCGATCGTGGGCACCACGGTGGCCCCCTGGCAGTTGTTCTTCCAGCAGTCGAACGTGGTGGACAAGCGCATCACGGTCCGCTGGATTGCCTACGCGCGAGCCGATTTGGTGATCGGAATCGTCGTGGTCATGGTCGGGGCGACGGCCCTGATGGCGGTGGCGGCGTTCGGGCTGGCCGGCACCGCCGACGTCGGTGCCTTCACCGACGCCGGTGCGGTCGCGTCGGGGTTGGCCAGGCACCTCGGCGGCACGATCGGGGTGCTGTTCGCGATCATCCTGCTGGACGCGTCGCTGATCGGCGCCAACGCGATCGGGCTGGCCACCACGTACGCGATCGGCGACGCGCTGGGCAAGCGGCATTCGCTGCATTGGAAGGTCAGCGAGGCCCCGCTGTTTTACGGCGGCTACGCGATATTGCTCGCCGTGTCCGCCGCGGTCGGGTTCAGCCCGGACCACATCCTCGGCCTGGTGACGCAGGGCGTGCAGGCGCTCGCCGGCGTCCTGCTGCCCTCGGCGACCGTGTTCCTGGTCCTGCTGTGCAACGACCGCACGGTCCTCGGCCCATGGGTAAACACGGTGCGGCAGAACATCGTCGCGTGGACCATCGTGTGGTGTCTGGTGCTGTTGTCGCTGGCGCTGACGGCGACGACCTTCTTCCCGGGCCTTTCCGCGGCCACCATCGAGGCCGGACTGGCGGTCGGCGCGGCGACCGGCATCGCCGGCGGGGCCGCCACGATCGTGGCGGGCCGCCGCTACCGCGACCGGCGCGACGCCGAAGCCATCGTGGGCACGCTCGGCGGTGGTTTGGACCCCGAGGAGGTCGACGAACTCGATGACACTCCGTCGCTGACGCCCGCCGAACGGCGCGCCGTGCGACGGCAGGACCGGTCGGACTGGCAGACCCCCAACCTTGCCATGCTTCCCCGGCCGCACATGTCGCCGGCCCGTCGGGCGGGGCTGTTCACGCTCCGCGCCTATCTGGCAGTGGCCGTCGTGTTCGTCGTCGTCAAGATCGTGCAGGCCGGGCTGGCCTGACTCGCCGAGAACTAAGGCGAATCTTGTTGCAGCAGAACGATTGTGCCGCGCGGGTGTGCCGCTTCTCGAGTTCTTCGTAGGCGTCGGCGACCCGATCCAGCGGATAGGTGGCCGCGACCTCGAAATCGATCGCGCCGGCGACGATCAGGTCGGCCATCTCGGCAAGCACCTCCGTTGTCGACGCATCGGCGCTGCCTTCGGTCTTGGCGCCGACCTCGCCGGCCTTCTGGAACGCGATGATCGTGTCGATGCGCTCGGGTGCGACGCCGAGATCCACTGCAAGCTGGACGTATTCGGGACCGAACAGGTCGATGAACGCGTCGATTCCGTTCGGTGCCGCCTCCCGCAGCCGATCTGCCAGCCCGTCGCCATAGGCGACCGGGGTGACGCCGTGGGCGCGCAGCCAGTCGAAGTTGCCGGGACCCGCGATGCCGAGCACCCGCGCCTTGCGCAGGACCAGCAGCTGCACGACGAGGCTGCCGACGCCGCCCACGGCCGCCGAAACGGCGACCGTCTCGCCCGGTTGCGGGTCGACCGCGCGGACGGCGGCGTACGCGGTCACACCGACCACGTACTGCGAACCCGCGGTCTCCCAACTCATTTCGGCGGGTTTGCGGATCAGCTGATCCACCGGGACAGCGGTGTGGGTGGCGTGGCTGGATCGGCGCAAGCTGAACCCCAGCACCTCGTCGCCGACGGCGAACTCGGTGACTCCGGGTCCTACGGCCGTCACGACCCCCGCGAGGTCGCTGCCCTCACCGGACGGAAAGGTGGCGGGAAACATGTCGTGCAGAGCCCCGGTTCGGATGGCGGCCTCGCCGGGATTGATCCCGGCGGCGCGAACCTCGACGACCCACTTCGCCTGGGCCGGGCGACGGCATGTCCACATCCGCCACGTACAAAACGTCACGGCCCCCGTAACGGTCGAACCGCACGGCACGCGCCACCCCAGCAGTCATATCGCCCTCCTTCACCCAATGGCCCTTGCCCGCGCCAGCATAGGCCGGGCACCCGCCCCGGCCGGTCCCGCGGCGCCGCCCTTGTTCCCGCAGGCATTTCGCAGTAGCGTCAGGCGCCGCGGCCGAACTGTGGATCGACGCGGAAGGAACGCCATGGATCTCGCCCGGATCTCTGTCGCCGGCTGGATCGTCGCCACCGTCGTGGTCGGGACCGCGGTCTCCGGCTGCGGCACTGACGAGAAGACCTCGACGCCCTCGTCCCCGACATCGTCCTCGGGCGCTCCCACGTCGTCGAGCGCTGCGGGCACGGTGACCGCTCCGTCGCCGGGCCAACCCACCGATTACAGTTCGTTGCTGATCAAGCCCAGCGACATCGGCGGAGATTTCAAAACCCCCCAGCCCCCCGTCCTGAACCCCAACAATGCGCCCGGCGTCGCACAGCTTTTCGCCAATCCCGACAACAGCCGCCGGATCGGCGACACCATCCTGATCGTCGCCGATCCCGCGGTGGCAAAGGCGGGAATCGAGAACACCAAGACCAATTATGTGGGCAAGGTCAGCGGCACGTGGCAGCCTGTCGATGTCGGCTCCAACGGCTTCATGATCTCCGGTAATTCCCCGGACAACTCCCAAGCGGTGACGGTGTTGCTGTTCAGCGAGGGCAAGGCCGTCGTCAACATCGAATTCGACAGCGCGCCCAACGATCCGATCGATCCGGGCATCGCGACCGATGTCGGGCGCAAGCAAGACGCCGCGATCAAAAGCGGGTTGCCCGGCTAGGTCTGAACGAAAGCGTCAGGCCACGACCTGGATAGGGTCGCCGACGTTGACCTGGTTGAAATACCACGCGGCGTTGTCGGGGCTCAGGTTGATGCACCCATGGCTGACGTTGGCGTGGCCCTGCGAGTCGACCGACCATGGGGCCGAGTGCACATACACACCGCTCCAGGTGACCCGGACGGCGTACTGCGCCGTGATCTTGTAGCCCTCGGGCGAACTCAGCGGGATGCCGATGGTCCGCGAGTCCATCACCACGGTGCGATCCTTCTCCAGCGCGGTGAAGTTGCCGATCGGTGTAGGCCGGCTGGGCTTACCCATCGACGCCGGCATCGTGCGCAGGACTTCGCCGTTGCGGCTGACGGTGAAGGTGTGCCCGGAGAGGCTGGCGACACCGAGCAGTTCGTCACCGGTGTCAAAGCCCGTCGTGAGGGCCTGCACACCCGCCGAGACATGGGTGTGGGCGGGCCAGTAGTGGTTCGGAACCCATTGGACGACGTTGCTTTCGACCCACTCGAAGTGTCCCGGGGTATTGCTCGGCGACGAAACGTGGATGGCCCGCTCGGCGGCGGCACGGTCGGTGACCGGCGCGGTGAACGTGACCACGAGCGGGTGTGCCACGCCCACCACCGCGCCGTCAGCGGGCGAAACCGACGCAACTCCGGGGACCGGCTCGGGCAGGGGGACGGCGGCCGCGCCGCGGGCAGCGCTCCCCAACGCGCCCATGCCGGCAATCGCTACCATAACGAACAGATAACGAAACGCTCGATGCATGGCGCTTACCCTTTGCGATGGCTCAACTGACACAACGATATTCTACTGGCTGTCGGTTCATTACCATTTTCAGCAAACAATGGCGGCTTCGCTGGCCCGCCACGATAACGGTGAGATCACCGGATGAGCGCGATCACAGCAAGGGCAGAGCCGACGAGGGGCGACATGACCGCAAACGATCGCTACACGCGTCCGAGGGCGGGTGCGGCGGCCCTGATCCTGATCGACGTGCAGCGCGACTTCATCGACACCGCCGGCAACCCCGGTGATCGTGCCCCGATGCCGGTTGCTGGCACGCGTGCCGCGATCCCGGCGATGGCGCAGTTGGCGGCAGCCTTCCGGCGGCGGGGGCTCCCCATCGTGCACGTCATCCGGCTTTATCTGCCGGACGGGTCGAACGCCGACCTGGTGCGGCGGGAATCGATAGCGCGGGGCGCCCGAATCGCCGTGCCCGGTAGCGCCGGTTCGCAGATCGTCACCGAACTCCTGCCCAAATCCGTTGAGTTGGAACACGAGTTGCTCCTGGTCGGTGGTTTCCAACGAGTGGGCGCCGCCGAGCACGTGATGTACAAACCGCGGTGGGGCGCCTTCTACGGCACCGCGCTCGAGCGTCATCTGCGCGAAAACGGCAGCGACACGTTGGTTTTCGCGGGGTGCAACTTTCCGAACTGCCCCCGCACGTCGATCTACGAGGCGTCCGAACGCGACTTCCGGATCGTCCTGGTTTCCGACGCGATCTCCGGCCTCTATGACCGGGGCGTCGCAGAGTGCCGTGCGATCGGAGCGGATGTCCTGAGCCTGTCGGAGACACTCGATTGGCTGGGGTGCTAGCCGCGGGTTAGCCTCAGCGAAGTCGGTGCCCGAAGGCCGAGCCCGAACAAGAGGAGTGGGGTGCTTTTCCGTCAACTGGAGTACTTCGTTGCGGTCGCCCAGGAGCGCCACTTCGCCCGGGCCGCCGAGAAGTGCTACGTCTCGCAGCCCGCGCTGTCCGCCGCCATCGCCAAGCTCGAACGAGAGCTGAACGTCACGCTGATCAACCGCGGGCACAGCTTCGAGGGTCTGACGCCCGAAGGGGAACGATTGGTCGTGTGGGCCAAGCGAATTCTCGCCGAACACGACGCGTTCAAGGCCGAGGTGCACGCGGTGCGGTCCGGGATCGCGGGAACGCTTCGGCTCGGCACGGTTCCGACCGCCTCCACGACGGCATCCCTGGTGCTCTCCGCGTTCTGCTCGGCGCATCCGCTGGCCAAGGTGCAGATCCTCTCCCGGCTGGCCGCCACCGAGCTGTACCGGCGGCTGCGCGAGTTCGACCTGGACGCCGCCATCGTGCACACCGCCACCGACGAAGCTCACGACGTGAACCTGGTGCCGCTCTACGAGGAGCACTACGTGCTGCTGTCGACGGCCAACATGTTGCCCGCCGGGGCGTCGACGCTGACCTGGCCGGAGGCCGCGCAACTGCCGCTGGCGTTGCTCACCGCCGACATGCGGGACCGCCAGATCATCGACGAAGCCTTCGCCGGCCACGCCATCACCGTCACCCCGCAGGTCGAAACCGACTCCGTCGCTTCGTTATTGGCTCAGGTGGCGACGGGAAACTGGGCGTGCATCGTTCCGCACACCTGGCTGTGGACGTCGCCGCTGGGCGCCGAGGTCCGCGCGGTCGAGATGGTCCAACCGATGCTCAAAGCCGAGATCGCGTTGGCCACGAATGCGTCCGGTCCGGGCTCACCCGTCGCGCGTGCGCTCACCGCATCCGCTCAGGAACTCGCCCTGGGCGAGTTCTTCGACACCCAGCTATTGTCCATCACGCGCCGGCGCTGATCGGGGGTGTGGCCGCGCTGGTCGGGTTGAGACCGGCCAGATGGCCGCTTTCCATGCCGGCCGCCGGGTCGAGCTCGCAGTCGATGACCGACGGCCCGCGGGAGGCGACCGCGTCGGCCAGCGCCGCGCGCAGCTCCGACGGGGTGGTGACGTGATATCCCTTGCCGCCGAACGCCTCCGCGATCAGCTCGTGACGCGCCCGCGCGTTGAGCACGGTCGGCGCGGGGTCTGACCTTTTTGCGGCCGCGCCCGCCACGATCTCGTCGCCGCGGTAGACGCCGCCGTTGTTGAGGATGACGACGGTCACCGGCAGCCGGTAGCGGCAGATCGTCTCGACCTCCATGCCGGAAAAGCCGAAAGCGCTATCGCCTTCGATCGCGACGACCGGGTCGCCGGTCTCCACCGCCGCGGCGATGGCGTATCCCATGCCGATGCCCATCACGCCCCAGGTGCCCGTGTCGAGCCGACGCCGCGGCAACTCCATGTCGATGACATTGCGCGCCAAATCCAGCGCATTGGCCCCCTCGTTGACCACATAGACCCCTGGGTTCTCCTGCAACACAGCGCGAACCGCGCCCAGCGCGTTGTAAAACCGCATCGGGTGCGGATCTTCGGCCAGCCGGTGTCGCATCTTGGCCTCGTTGCGGGCCCTGCGGTCGGCCAGCTCGTTGACCCATTCGGCGGGCGCGACGATCGGGTGCGCGGCCAGTCCGTCACAGAGCGCCGCCAGCACCGACCCGATGTCACCGACCAGGGGCGCCGCTATCGGCCGGTTGCTGTCGAGTTCCGCCGCGGCGATGTCGACCTGCACGAACTTGGCGTCGGCGGACCATTGCGGCGACTCCCCGTGCCCGAGTAGCCAATTCAGCCGGGCACCCACCAGCAAGACCACGTCCGCGCGGGCTATCGCCAATGAGCGCGCGGCCCCGGCCGACTGCGGGTGCGAGTCGGGCAGCAGCCCCTTGGCCATCGACATCGGCAGGAACGGAATCCGGGTGGCCTCCACGAAATTCCGGATCACGTCGTCGGCCTGAGTGTAGGCGGCGCCCTTGCCGAGCACGACCAGCGGCCGCTGCGCCCGCCCGAGCACCTCCAGCGCGCGATCGACTGCCTCCGGCGCCGGCAGCTGCCGGGGCGCGGGATCGACGACCCGCCACAGGGTGTCGGTGGCCGCCGAGGCGTCCATGGCCTGGCCCAAGATCTCGCCGGGGATGTCGAGGTAGACGCCGCCCGGCCGCCCGGAGGCCGCGGTGCGAATCGCGCGTGCCACGCCCCGCCCGATGTCCTCGATCCGGCCGATTCGATACGCTGCCTTCGCGAAAGGCCTTGCGGCGGTGAGCTGATCGACGTCCTGGTAGTCACCGCGCTGCAAATCCACCATCGCCCGGTTGCTCGAGCCTGAAATCTGAATCATGGGAAAGCAGTTCGCGGTCGCGTTCGCCAGCGCGGGCAGGCCGTTGAGGAAACCCGGCCCGGACGTGGTGAGGCACACGCCGGGCCGCCGGGTGAGAAACCCGGCGGCGGCGGCCGCGTTGCCGGCCGAGGCCTCCTGCCGAAAGCCGATGTAGCGGATTCCCGACGCCTGCGCGGTGCGGGCGAGGTCGGTGACCGGGATGCCGACGATGCCGTAGATGGTGTCGACGTCGTTGGCCTTGAGGGCATCAACGACGAGATGGAAGCCGTCGGTCAAGCGGGTCGCTTTGCTGGGAGATGCCGAAACGGTGGTCATGGTGGCGACTCCTCGTGTGCGTGTGCCGTATCTGGCCCTGCCATGCACTGTTGTGTCGGTGCGCGCGGCTGTCCAACACTAAGCCGCTATGCAGCGATCCACGCCGTCTATCAATAGTCGTGGCCTATCAATAGTGAGCGGATCGGTATTGGACGGGCACGGCGGTAGCGCGGCATGGTGCCTGCAGGAGCTTCACAACGAAAGGAAGGAGTGTGGCGATGAGGACGAGCGATCACGTTGTCGCTGACCTGGTCGAGGTGGCGGCGAGCCGGCGGCCCGACGCCCCGGCGCTCGTCGTCACCCCCGATCGCATACCGGTGAGCTACCGCGACCTGATCGGCCTGGTCGACGACCTGGCTGGGCAGCTGAAGCGGGCCGGGCTGCTGGCGGGCGATCGGGTCGCGCTGCGCGCCGGCAGCAACGCCGAGTTCGTCGTCGGCCTGCTGGCGGCGTCGCGGGCGGGGCTGGTCGCGGTTCCGTTGGACCCGGCCCTGCCGGTCGGCGACCAGCGCACCCGGACCGAGGCGGTGGGGGCGCGGGCGGTGCTGGTCGACGGTGACGGCCCCGGCGATGAGCGGGAGCCGGGCTTGCGCCGGTGGCCGATCGCGGTGAACGTCGGCCGCGGCCAGGGCACCCCGGCGGTCCACCTCGACGCGGCGACGCCGCCGGAGGGAGACGTCTCGACGCCCGAGGGGCTGCGGGACGACGACGCCATGATCATGTTCACCGGCGGGACCACGGGGCTGCCGAAGATGGTCCCGTGGACGCACGACAACATCGCCAACTCGGTGCGGGCGATCATCGCGGGCTACGGGCTGGGGCCACAGGACGCGACGGTCGCGGTGATGCCGCTCTACCACGGTCACGGCCTGATCGCCGCATTGCTGTCGACCCTGGCGTCCGGAGGCACGGTGCTGCTGCCGGCGCGTGGTCGGTTCTCGGCGCACACGTTCTGGGACGACATCGACGCCGTCGGGGCCACCTGGTACACCGCCGTGCCGACCATCCACCAGATCCTCTTGGAGCGCAGCAAGACTGAGCGCCCGGGCAACAAGCGGGCCGTCCTGCGGTTTATCCGCAGCTGCAGCGCGCCGCTCACCCCGGAAACGGCCAGGGCGCTCCAGGAGACGTTTTCGGCATCGGTGGTGTGCGCCTTCGGCATGACGGAGGCGACTCATCAGGTCGCGACGACGGGCATCGGACAAAGCGAAAACCCTGCCGCCACGGGCGGTCTCGTCGGTGAGTCGACCGGGCCGGAGATCCGGATCGCGGGACCCGACGGTCAGCCCCTGCCCCCGGATGCCGTCGGGGAGGTCTGGCTGCGTGGTCCCACCGTGGTGCGCGGCTACCTCGGCGACCCGGCGATCACCGCCGCCAACTTCACCGACGGCTGGTTGCGCACCGGCGATTTGGGCTCGCTGTCGCCGGCCGGGGACCTGATCATCCAGGGCCGGATCAAGGAACTGATCAACCGGGGCGGCGAGAAGATTTCGCCGGAACGCGTCGAGGGCGTGCTGGCCACGCACCCCAACGTCCTGGAGGTGGCCGTGTTCGGACTGCCGGACAAGATGTACGGGGAGACGGTGGCCGCGGTGATCGTTCCCCGGGAGTCGCCCGCACCCACACCGGCCGAGTTCGCGGTGTTCTGCCGCGAGCGGCTGGCGGCCTTCGAGGTGCCCGCCGCCTTCCAGGAGGCCAGCGCGCTGCCGCATACCGCGAAAGGCTCGCTGGACCGCCGCGCCGTGGCCGACCAATTCGGCCGCGGGGCCTAGGTGACGCTCGAATCGGTTGTCACGCCGTGGTTTTCATCCGGGCGGCCGCGGACTCCGGCATGGGTTCGTACCTTGCGAACGAGCGGGTGAACGATGCGGCTCCGTGCGAGAGCGATCGCAGGTCGATGGCGTACCGGGTCAGCTCGACCTGAGGCACCTCGGCCCTGACCACCGTGCGTTCGTGGCCGGCGGTGTCGCTGCCCAGCACCCGGCCGCGGCGCCCGGACAGGTCGCCCATCACCGCACCGACGAAGTCGTCGGGCACCAGCACCGAGATCTCGTCGATCGGCTCGAGCAGGGCCACCCTGGTCGCCGCCGCCGCCTCGCGCAGGGCCAGCGCACCCGCGGCCTGGAACGCGAAGTCCGACGAGTCCACGCTGTGGGCCTTGCCGTCGAACAGCGTGACCCGGATGTCGACGACCGGGTAACCGGCGTGCACGCCCTTTTCCATCTGCGCGCGGACGCCCTTCTCCACGCTCGGGATGAACTGGCGCGGCACCGCTCCGCCCACCACCTTGTCGACGAACTCGAATCCCGCGCCCTCCGGCAGCGGCTCCACCTCGATGTCGCAGACCGCGTACTGGCCATGCCCGCCCGACTGCTTGACGTGGCGGCCGTGTCCTTTCGCCTTGCCGGCGAAGGTTTCTCGCAGCGGGACGCGCAGGTCGACCGTGTCCACGGTGACGCCGTACCGGTTCGCCAGCGCGTCCAGGACGACGCCGGCGTGGGCCTCCCCCATGCACCACAGCACGATCTGATGCGTCTCCTGGTTCTGCTCGATCCGCAGCGTCGGGTCCTCGGCGGCCAGCCGCCCCAGCCCGACGGACAGCTTGTCTTCGTCGGTCTTGGCGTGCGCCTGAATGGCCACCGGCAGCAGCGGCTCCGGCATCGTCCAGGGCTTGAGGACCAGCGGCTCCGACTTGTCCGAAAGGGTGTCGCCGGTTTCGGCGCGGCTCAGCTTGCCGATCGCGCAGATGTCGCCGGCCACCACGGCGGCCGCGGGGCGCTGCTGCTTGCCGAGCGGGAAGGACAGCACCCCGATGCGTTCGTCCTCGTCGTGGTCGGGGTGCGAGTTCCCGTGGGAGTTGGAGCCGTTGGCCGCGCCGAAGAACGACGCAAAATGGCCCGACACATGAACCGTCGTGTCGGGCCTGATGGTCCCGGAAAACACCCGGACCAGGCTCACCCTGCCGACGTAGGGGTCCGACGTAGTCTTCACCACCTCCGCGAGCAACGGCGCGTCGGTGTCGCACGCCAGCGTCGCGTGCGTGGCACCGTTCGGCGTGAAGACTTCCGGTAGCGGGTGTTCCATCGGGGACGGGAATCCCCGGGTGGCGACCTCCAGCAGTTCCAGGGTGCCGACGCCGGTGCCGCTGCACACCGGGATCACCGGGAAGAACGAGGCGCGGGCGACGGCTTTCTCCAGGTCTGCGATCAGCACCGACTCGTCGATCGACTCGCCGCCGAGATAGCGCTCCATCAGCGACTCGTCCTCGGATTCCTCGATGATCCCTTCGATCAGGGTGCCGCGCGCCTCCTCGATGCGTTCGGCGTCCGACGGCTCGGGCTCGAGGATGGTCCGCTTGCCGTCCGTGTACTGGTAGCGCCGCTGCGACAGCAGGCCGACCAGGCCGTCAGACGTCGGCAGGTAAAGCGGTAAGACCTTGTCGCCGAACGCGTTTTGCGCGGCGGCCAGCGCCTCCTGATAGTTCGCGCGCGCGTGGTCGAGCTTAGTGATCACGACGGCGCGCGGCATCCCGACCTGGCTGCACTCCTGCCAGAGCGACTTGGTCGGCTCGTCGACACCCTCGTTCGCCGCGATCACGAACAGCGCGCAATCGGCCGCGCGCAGGCCGGCCCGCAACTCGCCCACGAAGTCGGCGTAGCCGGGCGTGTCCACCAGGTTGACCTTGATGCCGTCGTGCGAAAGGGACGCCACGGCGACGCCCACCGAGCGCTGCTGCCGGATCTCGGCCTCGTCGTAGTCGCAGATCGTGCTGCCGTCGGTGACCGAGCCCGCGCGGGACAGCACACCGCCGGCCACCAGCAGGGCCTCGACCAGGGTGGTCTTGCCGCCGCTCGACGGCCCCACCAGGACCACATTGCGAACATTGCCCGGACCGCTCGCGGTGGGAGCGGCCCCCGCGCCCTGGGAAGCGTTCGCCTTGTCCGCCATGACTTTCCTCCAGTTCTGCAGCGCTATGGCGCGGTGTGGCCTGGACCACAGGACGCTGTAAGCAACTTTTCCCCCAACTGCCGCCCAACACAAGGCCACCGGCCGGCCACAATCGGGGCCGGCCCGTCATGGGTGTGCCGGTGCCGGCGCCGCGCGCGTCAGGCGTGCCAGCTGGACCAGCGCCGCACCGTGACCGCGATCACCGGGCCGTTCAACGAAACGGACTGGTACTGGGGGTATTTGGCGCGCAGCAACCGAAACCCGGTGTCCGCCGCCTGGCCGCCGGAATGAATCGCGGCGAGGCCGTCGGCCCGGACCCACCACAGCCGCGACCAATCGTCGTCGTAGTGGTCCACGAGCAGGCTGACCTGGGGATTGCCCTCGATGTTGGCCAGGCGGCGCAGCCGCCGCGTCGATTTCGGCTTCGCGTCGACGGCGGTGTACACGACGTCCTGCTCGCCGACGGCGAAAACCACCGGCACCAGGTGCGGCGCGCCGCCGGGCGCGGTCGTGGCCAGGCGGGCTATCGGGGACTGCGTGAATCGGACCTTCGGGTCGAATTCGCCCACGTTGTCAGCTTATGGGCCGGGCGGCCGCGTTAGGTTAACCGCATGCTGGCGGAAACGCAGATCACCAACCTTTTGTATCGCTACGCCGAATGCATCGACGCCGGCGACCTCGCAGGAGCGGCGACGCTCTTCGAGCACGCCCGCATCCGCATCGGTGGCTCGCAGGCCGCGCAGGACACGATCGACGCGGACCGGCTGCTGGGCATTTGGAAGTCGCTGATCGTGATGCACCCCGACGGGACGCCGCGAACCAAGCACGTGACGACCAATCCGATCATCGAGATCGACGAGCAGGCGGGCACCGCGAGCTGCCGCAGTTACTACACCGTGCTGCAGCAGACCGACGCGCTGCCGCTGCAGCCCATCGTCGCGGGTCGCTACCACGATCGATTCGAGCGCGTGGACGGGCAATGGCGGTTTTCCTATCGCGACCTCACCCTCATCGACATGGTGGGTGACGTCGGCCACCACCTGACCCATACGATCACGCCGGCCCGGGGGTCTTGAGCGGGCCTCGCGGCCAGCGGGCCGCAGAGGGACTGACCACTGTCCCGAATAGCTACCTGCATTACGGTTATACCCAGTTAGTCGTGGCGCCCAGAGCCGGAGGCTGGGCCAAATTTCGATTCTTATCGGGAAGTAGGAGATGACGGGATGAGCAAATCGCACCACCGCTCAGTCTGGTGGTCATGGTTAGTCAGCGTGCTGGCCGTGGTGGCACTGGGTCTGGGCCTCACCACGGTGCCGGCGTCCGCTGTACCTCCGGGGCCGTCCCACGACCGGCCCATGGCGCCGCTCGACCCGTCGGGCATCGTCGGCAAAGTGGGGCCGCAGGTGGTCGACATCAGCACCAAATTCGGCTACAACAACGCGGTCGGCGCGGGAACCGGCATCGTCATCGATCCGGGCGGTGTCGTGCTGACCAACAACCACGTGATCTCGGGTGCCACCGACATCAGCGCGTTCGCCGTCGGCAACGGCCAGACCTACGCCGTCGACGTGATCGGCTACGACCGGGTCGCCGATGTCGCGGTCCTGCAGCTTCGTGGCGGCGGTGGCCTGCCCAGCGCCAACATCGGTGGCGGGGTCGCCGTCGGCGATCCCGTCGTCGCGCTGGGCAACGCCGGTGGTCAGGGCGGAACGCCCAGCGCCGTGGCCGGCAAAGTGGTCGCGCTCAACCAGACCGTCTCGGCCACCGACACGCTGACCGGCGCCGAGGAGAACCTGGGCGGGCTGATCCAGGCCGACGCCGCGATCAGGCCCGGTGACTCGGGTGGGCCGATGGTCAACCAAAGCGGGCAGGTGATCGGCATGAACACCGCCGCCACCGACAGCTACAAGATGTCCGGCGGTCAGGGTTTCGCCATTCCGATCGGTACGGCGATGGGCGTGGCCGGACAGATCCGGTCCGGCGCCGGGTCGAACACGGTGCACATCGGCCCGACGGCCTTCCTTGGCCTGGGCGTCACGGACTACGGCGGCAACGGCGCGCGGGTCGAACGCGTGGTCGGCAGCGGTCCCGCGGCGGCGGCCGGGATCTCGGCCGGTGACGTCATCACCGGGGTCGACAATGTCCCGATCACCGGGGCCACCTCGATGACGGACGTCCTCGTCCCGCATCACCCCGGCGACACCATCATCGTGCAGTGGCGCGCCAAGGCGGGCGGCGACCGCAGCGGACCGGTGACGCTGGCGGACGGACCGCCGGCCTGAGATCCGCGCGGATGATGCCCGCCTCCCGTCCAATTCGCTTGTGGCACAGCGTGCTTCGTCGCCCCGTAACGGTGGTGATTCCCGACCTGCCGCGTCGGGTACCCGTGGCATCGTGGAATTGATGAACGACGCACGAGAAGCTGTCGAGCACGATCCAGCCGCGGGAAGCCACGTCGAAGACGGTGTGGTCGAACATCCGGACGCCGAGGATTTCGAGAACGCCGCCGCGCTGCCCGCGGATCCCACGTGGTTCAAGCACGCGGTTTTCTACGAGGTGCTGGTCCGGGCGTTCAGCGACGCCAATGCCGACGGGCAGGGCGACCTCCGCGGCCTCATGGACCGCCTGGACTACCTGCAGTGGCTCGGGATCGACTGCATCTGGCTGCCCCCGTTCTACGACTCACCGCTGCGCGACGGCGGCTACGACATCCGGGACTTCTACAAGGTGCTGCCCGATTTCGGTACCGTCGAGGACTTCGTCGCGCTGCTCGACGGGGCTCACGAGCGGGGGATCCGGGTGATCACCGACCTGGTGATGAACCACACCTCCGAGTCACACCCCTGGTTCCAGGAGTCGCGGCACGACCCCGACGGCCCGTACGGCGACTACTACGTGTGGAGCGACACCAGCGAGAAGTACACCGACGCCCGCATCATCTTCGTCGACAGTGAAGAGTCGAACTGGACCTTCGATCCGGTCCGGCGCCAGTTCTACTGGCACCGGTTCTTCTCCCACCAGCCCGACCTGAACTACGACAACCCGGCCGTTCAGGAGGCGATGATCGACGTCATTCGCTTCTGGCTCGGGCTCGGCATCGACGGGTTTCGCCTCGACGCGGTGCCTTACCTGTTCGAACGAGAGGGCACCAACTGCGAGAACCTCCCCGAGACCCACGCGTTCCTCAGGCGCGTGCGCAAGGTCGTCGACGACGAGTTCCCCGGCCGGGTATTGCTGGCCGAGGCCAATCAGTGGCCGGGCGACGTGGTCGAGTACTTCGGGGACGCCAGCACCGGCGGCGACGAATGCCACATGGCGTTCCATTTCCCGCTGATGCCGCGCATCTTCATGGCCGTCCGCCGCGAATCGCGGTTTCCGATCTCGGAGATCCTGGCCCAGACGCCCGCCATCCCCGACATGGCCCAGTGGGGGATCTTTCTGCGCAACCACGACGAGTTGACGCTGGAAATGGTCACCGACGAAGAGCGCGACTACATGTACTCCGAGTACGCCAAGGACCCGCGGATGAAGGCGAACGTCGGAATTCGCCGCCGCCTGGCGCCCCTGCTGGACAACGACCGCAACCAGATCGAGCTGTTCACCGCGCTGCTGCTGTCGCTGCCGGGCTCGCCGGTCCTGTACTACGGCGACGAGATCGGCATGGGCGACGTGATCTGGCTGGGGGACCGCGACGGGGTGCGTACCCCGATGCAGTGGACACCGGACCGCAACGCCGGGTTCTCCTCGGCCAACCCCGGTCGGCTCTACCTGCCGCCCAGCCAGGACCCGGTCTACGGCTACCAGGCCGTCAACGTGGAGGCCCAGCGCGACACCTCGACGTCCCTGCTCAACTTCACCCGGATGATGCTGTCGGTGCGGGGGCGGCACAAAGCTTTCGCGATCGGCAACTTCGAGGAACTCGGCGGGTCGAACCCCTCCGTGCTGGCCTTCGTGCGCCGGGCGGGCGATGACGGAGACGTCGTGCTGTGCGTCAACAACCTGTCGCGGTTCCCCCAGCCGATCGAGCTGAACCTGCAGCAGTGGAGCGGCTGCACGCCGGTGGAGCTGACCGGGCACGTGGAATTTCCCCGCGTCGGCCACCTGCCCTACCTGCTGACACTGCCGGGACACGGGTTCTACTGGTTCCAGTTGTCCCCCGCATCTGAGGAGAACGCATGACTGTCCCGTCCGGGAGCCCCGCCAAGCTGCCTTGGTCCGAGTGGCTGCCTCAGCAACGCTGGTACGCCGGACGCAACCGGGAACTGTCCCGCGCCGAGGCGGCGGTCGTCGTCCCGCTCCGGGAGGAGCTCGACCTGGTGCTGGTCGACTTCGACTACGCCGACGGGTCGTCGGAGCGCTATCAGGTGATCGTGGGGTGGGATTCCGCGCCGGTCTCGGAGTACAGCACCGTGGCCACGATCGGTGCAGCGGACGATCGGACCGGCTTCGACGCTCTCTACGACATCGACGCCCCGCGGTTCCTGCTGTCCCTGGTCGACTCTTCAGGCGCCCGCGGTGCGTCCGG
>NZ_DATJPU010000210.1:0-10920 GCF_035506235.1 Mycobacterium sp. | reverse complement strand
CACCCCGACCCGGCACCACCAGCACCGCCAAATCCCGCGGCTGTTCTCCATCGCCGATCACGAGCAGCAAAACTAGCCAGCCGAACCCCTCCCGGCACGCACCCGTCCCGAAGTCCCCGCGGTAGTTCGGTCAACAAGTCGTTCTTGCGGCCGGGCACCATCTTCACATGCCGAGCATTGACCAGCATCAGTTCAAACCCGCGCTCATCCAGCACATCCCAGACGGGTTTCCGTACTGGCCGGTCGCCTCCATCACCACGTGACTCACCTGGTGTTCGGCCAGCCAATCCGCCAGCCGGTTGATATCCCCGGCCACCGCCGAGAACGTCCGCACCTGCGCTACCCGCTTACCGCGCGACCCCGGAACACGCAGTCACGCAACAACTTCAGCCTTGCCAATATCAATACCGGCAAACCTGCTGACCACCACATCCATACCCAGCCTCCGTCCACCGAACCCTTACCCGGCGGTGGAGCCCGGTGGGATCACCCGTGTAAACGACGCTGTCAGACGTGCTCAAAGCAAACAATTCGCGGTGCCGAACGCGATCCCAGACTCAGTCTTTACTCCGGACTCCCAGCACCAAGAAAATCCGAGCTCACCCGAGCCCACCAGCCACCATTCTCACGCCCTCGCGGCGGCCACCGGCCATGCCGGTCTTTACTGATATCAAGATCGGAACAGCCTTCGACCTTGGTGGTTTTTGGCGCACAAAAATAGCGTCGAGCAAAAGGGTTCATCGCTTTGCGGTCCTAGCGCCGGCGGGCGGTGGGATCTTCGCTGTTATTCACGAAATCTCCAGTGCTACAACGCTTTTAAGCGTCAACCAACATTCTTCTGCAGTGTACGCAGGCTGTACGCGAAAGTGTACGCGATTCTGACCTGCGGATTTCGCTGGAGTGACCAGGAAATCGGTGATTTTCGGCGTACCCGTACACAGAGAGAGATTTTAACCGCTGCGCGGCGCCACCACCCGTACGCTCGAAGACTTTGCGAACCGCCCCGGGGTTTGCTGGCCATCACGGCGTTTGCTGCGTGCGGCCTTGGACGTGTGCGACGGCCGTCGATACCAGCGCTATTGCCAGCAGTGCGCCCAACAGGCTCACAGAAACAGGGCTCAAGCTGAATCAGCAAACTGAAAGCCGAGGTGTTCGGGGACTTAGGTCACCCAATATCGGGGCGTAGGTAACTTACACGACCCGGCCAGCAACCATACGGTTAGCTATGAGCAAGCTAATCAAGATCGTCGCCGCGATCGCGGCTGCTCTGCCCGCGGCATCACCAATCGCTTCCGACAGGCCGGGAGGAGCGAGCATATGGGTGTGAACGACGAGGATTTTTGGGACGATCTGCTCGGGCATATCCGGCAGCAGGTGCTGATACCGGTCGTGGGGCCTGACTTGACGACGATCAATGTCGGCGGCGGCGAACAGACGCTTACGACGCTCATCGGCCAACACCTTGCTGATAAGTATCGCCTGTCCGTGTCACCGGGGGTCACCACCATGGGTGAAGCGGTGGCGGCATTCCTGCGAGAACGCGGTCGAGATGAGCTCGAGCGGTTGTATTCCCGGATCAACGACATCATCGTGAAGCTCGATCCGACGCCTGGCGATGCGCTCTGTAACCTCGCCGCCATCGCTGACTTGCACCTGTTCGTGACTACGACGCCCGACCACCTACTTGCGCAGGCGCTCAACAAGATCCGATTCCATGGTAGGTCGGCGACGCGTGAAATAGCGTTTTCCCCGTATCAGTCCACTGTTGTACATGAGCGAAATGCGCAACCGGCTGCGCCAACCGAGAGTGTGGTTCTGAGTCTGTTCGGTCAAGCCGCTTCCACCCCCGAGTATGCGATCCACGAGGAGGACCAGCTTGAGTGGCTCCACGCATTGCTCAGCGGCGCGGCGAGCCTGCCCGAGTGGCTCGCTTTCCCGCTAAAACATCAGCCGATGTTGTTTGTCGGCTGCCAGATTCCCGACTGGCTCGGGCGGTTCTTGCTGCGTTTGGAGAGCAACACTCGGCTGTCGCTTGAGTCCAAGCAGTTCTTCTTCGTCGGTTCCTCCACTTCCGCCGAACCATCCCTTTCGAACTTCTTCGCAACATACTGTCGCAAGACGCAGGTCCAGCAGCTGCAGATGGAGCCGGCCGCATTTGTCGCAGAGTTGCGTAAGCGGTGGGAGGAACAATCCACCACGAGGCCACGCACACCAGCGGACACCATTAGTCCTCCTCCTCCCCCTCCAGACGCGCCGACGATCTTCATCAGCTACCTGCGTGAGGATGTCGACGCTGCCCGGCGGCTGTCCGAGGCGATCTGCGGGCTGGGCGGGGATGTGTGGCTGGACGAGGGACGGCTCTGCCCGGGCGATATCTGGGAGCAGGACATCTTGACCGCCATCCGCAAAACTGTCCGTTTGTTCGTCCCAGTCATCTCGGCCAACACCGAGCGGGAGGAGGAAGGCTACGTGTTCCGAGAGTGGGCCGAGGCGGTAGATCGGTCGCGCTCCATTCCGCGTCGCCGCTTCATCGTGCCCGTAATCGTCGACGAAGACTACGCGGGCGACCCAAGTCGGTATCGGCAGATTCCAGATGTCTTCAGGCGCTTACAGTTTGGCCACGCGCCAGCTGGTGACCCGAATGCGGAACTGCTGGCGATGTTGACCGCCGAAATCCGTGCTATGCGGCGCGAGGTGGCGGCGTGATCGACGCAACGGCGACCACACAGCTCGACGCCGACAACCCGTGGCCGGGTCTTGAGGCGTTTGAGGAAAACGCGCGTGCGTTTTTCCACGGACGCGACCATGAAGCAGAATCGTTGCTGAATCATGTGCTTGACGCCTCGGTCACGGTCCTGTACGGGCGGTCGGGCCTCGGCAAGACGTCGCTGCTGCGAGCGGGCCTGTTTCCATTGCTGCGCGAGCGCAACTTTCTGCCGGTCTACGTGCGCTTCGACATTAAGCCGGGTGCGCCGCCACTCACTCGCCAGCTCCATGAGTCTGTCCAGAAAGCGATTCGGGCCGACGTGCCCGATGCGATGCTGCCGTTGGATGACGAACCTCTTTGGGAATACTTGCATCGCAGCGACTTTGAGTTATGGAGTGCGCAGAACTATCAACTTACGCCGGTGATTGTGCTCGACCAGTTCGAAGAGCTCTTTACCCTCGGTGAGCGGGTTTCCGATCTCGTCCGGGCGTTCAGGGATGACCTTGGTGACCTGGCCGAGAACCGCATTCCCGCCGATCTGGGCGCGCGGATCGACGGCCACGCGACTGTAGCTGCACGACTTCAGTTGCGGTCGCGCAAGTACAAGCTCCTAATAAGCCTGCGGGAAGACTTTCTTCCCGAGCTTGAAGGCTGGCGCCAGCTTATTCCCGCGCTGGGACAATCCCGGCTGCGGCTGCTTCGCTTGCAGGCAGGCGAAGCTTTCGATGCGGTGCAGAAACCAGCTGCGCACATGATGACAGGTGCGTTGGCGCGCCGGGTGGTGGGCATTATCGCCGGCAGGGACCTCCACCGGGGCAGCGATACCGCCTTGCCAGATGGCGCCCGGCCTGGTGATGAGATTGACGCCGCCGAAGTCGAGCCTGCGCTGCTGAGCCTATTTTGCCGCGAACTCAATGAGGAGCGGAAGCGGCGTGGGCAGTCGCATTTCGACGAGCAGCTAATCGAGCACGCCAAGAGTGACATTTTGTCGAACTACTATTTGTCATGTGTGGGTGATCTGCCGTCGCGCGTTGCGGAGTTCATTGAGTCGGAGCTGATCACCGAGAAAGGGTTTCGCAACAGCTACGCCCGCGAGGACGCGGTGCCATCGCATCTGACCGATGACGAACTCAACAGGCTGATTCGCATGCGGCTGCTACGACTCGAGGAACGCTACGGCGCGCAACGGATCGAACTGACCCACGACGTGCTCACCGGAGTCGTCCGCGAACACCGCGACCAGCGGCGCGCCGAAGAGGAGAAAGCGGCGCTGGCGGCACGCGCGGAGCAGGAACGGCAAGCCGCCGCGCAACGCGAGGCCCAGCTCGAAGCCGAAAAGCAGCGTCAGCAAACCGAGCTCCAAGCTGCCAGGAAACTGGCTGCCGTGGAAGCCGCAGCTAAGGAGGAAGCGCAGGCCCGTGAGGCGGTGCTGCGCAAACGCACGCGCACACTGCGGATCGCCGTCGTCGTCGCGCTCGTGATCGCGGTGGTGGCCGTTGTGGCGTTGGTGTGGGCGGCCATCAATGGCCATATAGCGAAGCAACGGTTTTACGAGGCCACCAGTGTCAAGCTCAATGCCGACGCACAGGGTATGCTGGCGGGCACGCTTGCCGGCGGTGATGTCCGCGCCTTCGAGGAACTGCTCGTCGCCAGATCTCTTAACCCGCCCGATGGCGGCCTACTCTACAGCGCCGTCGTCAAGAGGCAGAGCACGATCAAGATCATTGAAACACCCACACGGATCAACAGGCTGGCGTTTAGTCCCGATGGTCGGCGCATCGCCTCGGCCAGCCAAGACAGCGGTGATGTGAGCATCTGGGATGCTGACACAGGCGCGAGCCACACGCTCGCCAGCGGCGAGAAGAGCCTGTCGAGCGTGGCGTTCAGCCTCGCCGGTGATCGCATCGCAGCCGGCACTTCCGAAACCGGCTATGTCGTGTTCTGGGACGCGCGCACGGGCGAGCGCATCGGGAAACAAAGGGGCAACGAAGGCGGCATTTCCAGCATCGACTATAGCCGCGACGGTCACCGCCTCGTCTCGGGTGGATTTGATTACACGGTGCAGATCTGGAACGCCGACACCGGCCAACCCAGTGGCCCACCCCTAAAACTCCGACGATTCCGCACGGAGCCGGGCGCAGGAGTCGAAGCGGTAGCGTTTAGTCCCGACGGGCGCCGCATCGCGGTGGGCTGCGGCGACGACTCGGTCCGAATCCTGGACGCCGACACAGGTCAACGGATCGTTCCACCGCTCTGGATCGTCCCCGAGCCCGGCCATGGGGGAGGGGTAACCAGCGTCGCGTTCAGTCCCGACGGGCACCAGCTGGTTGCCGCCAGCGGCGCCGGGGGATCTTTTCAAATCTGGAATGCCGAAACCGGCGAACCCATCGGCGACCCGGTTCGAGGTGACCATTTGGGTCTATACAGTGTGGCGTTCAGTCCGGGTGGGCATCGCATCGTCACCGGTGGTGCCGACGGAACGGTCAGGCTTTGGGATGCGGCCAGCAGGCAACGGATCGGCCGATCGCTGACTGGCCATCAGGAAGCGGTCCTTGCTGTGGCGTTCAGCCCCGACGGTCACCGCATAGCCAGCGGCGCCCAGGATCGCACGATTCGGTTGTGGAACGCCGACCTGCAACGCCCACTGATCGCCGCGGAACACGGTTTCGATAACGTCGATTTCAGCCGCCACCGGGATCGTATCGCAACAGTCGACTTTCAGCGCACGGCGCAGGTGTGGAGCGCTACATCGGGAAAACCGATCAGCCCACCCATGCAGATCGATCAGAAGGGCAACATCGGGGTGCTGTTCAGCCCCGACGGGCGTCGCCTCATTACCGGCGGAGAAGACGACGATACCCTTCGCCTCTGGAATGCCGACACCGGCGACCCGATCGGTGCAGCAATCAACAGCGGACACGGGAAGGGGGAGCTCAATGACTTCGCATTCAGCCCCGACGGTCAGCGTGTGGCCACCAGCGGCGGAGACGGCAAGATACGGCTGTGGGCCACCGACACGGATGGTCTCCATCTGATCGAGAAATGGTCTCCACCTGAAAACTACAGGGTTTACGCGCTCGACTTCAGCCCGGACGGTAGCCGGATCGCCGCATCGATTTCGAACGGGGATGTGTGGTTCTTGAACGCACGCACAGGCGATCCCATGGGTGAGCCGCTCACCGGACATCCGGTCGCAGCTGCCTCCTTAGTGTTCAGTCCAGACGGTCGGCGCCTCGCAGCGGCCGGCATTGATAACACCATCGGACTTTGGAATATCGACCATGGTAAGGCCATTGTCAAAGCGCTCACCGGCCATCACGACGCGGTGACCAGCGTGGCCTTCAGCCCGGACGGTCGCCAGCTGGTCTCCGGCGACGGCGACGGTAGCCTGCGGCTGTGGAACGCCGACACCGGCAAACCGATCGGCGAGGGGGTGCCCGCCGCCCACACCGACACCGTCGTCGGTGTGGGCTTCAGCGCCGATGGGCAGCGCATCTTTTCTGCGAGCCACGACGGCACCGTGTTGTCCTGGCCGGCGGTGGCAACCCCAGAGGATCTGTGCCACAAGCTCACCACCAACATAAGCCACAAGCAATGGGACGAGTGGGTCTCACCTCATATCCACTACATCAAGGCCTGCCCCACGTTGCCAGTCGCCACCGATGACGGTTCCCACTGAACAGTAAAGGTGGGGAAGCCTTGGCAATTCTCGATGGCTGCGCACTGACCGGCCTGTCCGCCGGCCCTCGCGTTCGATGACGACGGTCTGCAGCGCTTCCGTTGCTCCAGAGACCGCGACCGCGAATCCGGCCAGCCGCCGCCGACGATGCAGAGGTGGTAGGGCGGGCTGCTTTGCGATCGTGCGAGTCGGGCGGTTCTGTCGGGGGACCAGTCGGGGACCACACGGTATGCGCCCGAGAGAACGACCTGCGCACCTGCGCACGTCTGCGCGATCACCGCAAGCCCGCAAACCGGCCGCGACCTGCGGAGATGCCTTGCTGCTACTTCCTGGGGGTCAAGCGGGTTCTGCACTTTCGCCTCGACGTGGGTCAGGAAGTTCGACGTCCCGGATCAACCGGCCTCCGAGCGGCGGGGACCGCAACATTGGGAACAGATTTGGGAACAAAACTCCGCGAAACCGCCCGAAATCAGTGCAACCTGGCGCACCACGTGGGCCACTTCACCGTTACTGACCTGCGGATTTGAGACTTTACGGACACTAGAAAAGCCTCGGCTCGTAGCTCATAACCCAGAGGTCGCAGGGTGCGCATTCCTTATGACAAGTGCGTTCACAACCGCCTTCCGGCGGCCGAAACCCGTAGCCCCTCACCACCTTTATCGGTCAGCGTGTGCCAAGTCTGACCAACCGGGAGCCGTCGCCTGCAACCCTTATCTAAAACACCAAACCTTGGTAGAGAGACCTACCGGCGATGAGCTCGGCATTCGCGAGTCCTATTGCGCGAGGCCAGGGTGTCGGGGTGGTCGGCGCCCAGCACCCGCTCCCGGTCGGCGAGGGTGCGCTCGTGGAGCGGGATGGCCTCGTCGAGGCGCCCCGCCGACCGGTAGGCGTCGGCGAGGTTGTGGCGCGAGGTCAGGGTGTCGGGGTGATCGGCGCCCAGGATGCGCTCGCGGTCCGTGAGGGTGCGCTCGTATAGCGCGATCGCCTCGTCGAGGCGCCCCGCCGACTGGTAGGCGTCGGCGAGGCTGCCGCGCGAGATCAGGGTGTGGGGGTGATCGGCGCCCAGGATGCGCTCGCGGTCGGTGAGGGTGCGCTCATGGAGCGCGATCGCCTCGTCGAGGCGCCCCGCCCAGGCGTAGGCGTCGGCGAGGTTGTGCCGCGAGATCAGGGTGTCGGGGTGATCGGCGCCCAGCACCCGCTGGCAATCGGTGAGGGTGCGCTCATGGAGCGCGATCGCCTCGTCGAGGCGCCCCGCCGACTGGTAGGCGTTGGCGAGGTTGTGGCGCGTGGCCAGGGTTTCGGGGTGATCGGCGCCCAGGATGCGCTCGCGGTCGGTGAGTGTGCGCTCATTGAGCTGGATCGCCTCGTCGAGGCGCCCCGCCGAGGCGTAGGCGTCGGCGAGGTTGTGGCGCGAGGTCAGGGTGTCGGGGTGATCGGCGTCCAGGATGCGCTCGCGGTCGGTGAGGGTGCGCTCGTGGAGCGCGATCGCCTCGTCGAGGCGCCCCGCCGACTGGTAGGCGTAGGCGAGGCTGCCGCGCGAGGCCAGGGTGTCGGGGTGATCGGCGCCCAGCACCCGCTCGCAGTCGGCGACGGCGGCCTCGAACAGGGGGATGGCTTCATCGAGGCGCCCCGCCCAGGCGTAGGCGTTGGCGAGACCGTGGCGCGCATCCAGGGTGTGGGGGTGATCGGCGCCCAGGATGCGCTGGCGGTCGGTGACGGTGCGCTCCAGCAGCGCGATCGCCTCGTCGAGGCGCCCCGCCTCCTGGTAGGCGTAGGCGAGGTTCTTGCGCAACTGCAGGGTGTCGGGGTGATCGGCGCCCAGCACCCGCTCGCCGTCGGCAACGGTGCGCTCCAGCAGCGCGATCGCCTCGTCGAGGCGCCCCGCCTCCTGGTAGACGTAGGCGAGGTTGTGGCGCGAGGCCAGGGTGTGGGGGTGGTCGGCGCCCAGGATGCGCTCGCGGTCGGTGAGGGTGCGCTCCAGCAGCGGGATCGCCTCAGCGAGGCGCCGCGCCGACTGGTAGGCGTAGGCGAGGCTGCTGCGCAACTCCAGGGTGTCGGGGTGATCGGCGCCCAGGATGCGCTCGCAGTCGGCGACGGTGCGCTCCAGCAGCGGGATGGCTTCATCGAGGCGCCCCGCCGACCGGTAGGCGCCGGCGAGGCTGTGGCGCGAAGCCAGGGTGTCGCTGTGATCGGCGCCCAGGATGCGCTCGCGGTCGGTGAGGGTGCGCTCCAGCAGCGGGATCGCCTCGTCGAGGCGCCCCGCCGAGGCGTAGGCGTAGGCGAGGTTGTGGCGCGAGGTCAGGGTGTCGGGGTGGTCGGCGCCCAGCACCCTTTCGCAGTCGGCAGCGACATGCAGCCCGAGGTCGATGGCCCGTGTGAGGTCCGCTGCGGCCGCGAGTTGTTGCACTCCCCACGTCCGGGCGCGCAGCTCTCGGGCCATGATGTCCGGATCATCGGGCGGCGCAACGCTCGTCACCTCCCACAGCGCCTCGATGTGGGAGACCAGTTCGGATCCGAGGTCACGCTGGGCCCAGGCCCGCAACTCGTCGAACAGGTGCGGCTCCAGCATGTCCAATGTGTGGGCCAACGTGGGAGTCCACCTACCGGCGGCCTGGTCGCGTTCGCGCAGTACCCGGGCGACCAGCCGGTGCATGATCACCGAGTCCCCGCCGACTGACCACGACAGCAGCGATCCGCGAACGCCGCCCTCCAGTGCCGCATCGACCGCCCCCTCAGCCGACTCGTCCATGTCCGCGTGGTTGACCGCGTCGAGCAAGTCGCGACGAACCCCCGCCGGGGACAGCACCGCCACCACCCGCAGCAGTAGCCCGGTGATCCCCGAGGGATCCTCGCTCTCGGTGGTTTGGATCGACAGCAGCAGCGCCGCCGCGGTGGCGTGCGGATAGCCTTGTCCGGCGACTCGGCCGAGCACCTCGGCCACCGGGACCCGGGCCAGCCGCTGCAGGTAGCGCTGGTAGGTGAGCCGCTGACCGCGGATGGTTGCCGCCGCTTGGGCCAATGCCACCGGAAAATCACCCAGCTGCGCGGCAACGGTCGCGGCGCCGGCCTCGTCGTCAACGTCGGTGCGCTGCCGCAGATAGGCCACCGACTCCGGGCGGCTAAACGCCGCAACATCCACCCCTTGCCCGAATTCGCTAAACGCGCGATCGGTGCTAGTGATCACCACCCGCGTGCTTCCGGCTGCGGGCAGGAACTCCAGCAGGGTGTCGGGATCGACCGCGTTGTCGAACACCACGAGCGCCGCATCGCGACGGGCCTCCAGATGCTCGCGCAGCCGCTGCGCGGACTTCAGCGAATCACCGTCGGGGTCGGCCACCCCCACCCGCTGCGCGATGCGCGCCAACCCGCTCAAAAGGCCGTCACGAGATTCGGCGTTCACCCAGGCCACCAACCCATCACCGGCGGCCACCCGGGCCCGGGCGTAGGCCGCGGCGACCTGGGTCTTGCCCACCCCCCGCAACCCAGTCAACGCGCACACCACCGCCACCCCGGCTCCCTCGAGCGCGTCCGCGAGCCGCTGCACCGTCACGCGCTCCACAAACGCCTGCGGCTGGCGCGGAATCTCGCCCACCACCACCGCACCCGGGGCCGTCACATCAAGCCACGGCAGCTCCGGCCCCACCCCCTCGATAGCCTTGTTGAGCTGATCCAGCGCCGCGGTGTTGAACCGCACCGGCGGGCCACCGGGCACCGCGATCTCGGTGCGGGCGCCCGCGGCGAATAGATCACAGCGGTGCCAGCGCGCGGTGATGTCGCCATCGCCGGTGTCTTCCAGGCGCGCCACCAGGATTCGTTTGCCGAACCCCTCGGCGGTGCGGTACTCGACCGTGCACTCGGTTGACGCCAACCACTTTGCCGACAACAAACAGATCAGATACCGACAGCGGGAATTGCTGGTTAGCAGCTGAGCGTCCCAGTGCTCACCCAGCCGCAACCCCGTTCGCGGATCGATATCCAGAAAAATCTCGTCGGCCAGCTCCGGGCGCTGCTCACCTAGCCAATGCTTGAGCGCCACCGCCTCGCGCCAGTCGACGCTGGAGTGGCTCATAAAGATTCGCGACACCCGAACCCCTTCACCCGGGCCCACACCACAGCGTGCCAAACAAGTCTGACATTCCCCGCCCAGCCCAGCCTGATGTATGCGAAATCCCCCCACAAAAACCAACTCTTCGCGGTTGTCCGCACTGGAGTGGCGCAGTCCCAGAAGCCGGGTCCAACCGGCCCCGTTCTTGTCACCGGCTTGTCACAACCAGTGCGCGACACCCGGGTATGGAATGGCACGCGCTGGAACCATTACCGCTGAACAGAGGCGTCACGCGAACTTGGCGACACCGTAAGACACCCCGTCTCACGGACTGTAAATCCGTCGGCCGTGTTGGGGGGCACTCAGGTTGAGCACCAAAGGGTAGAGATCCGGCACTGACCGTGAGCAGCTTGTTGGCTGGTCATGCCGGGGTTTGGTGTTCGCGGTGCCGGGGCGGCACGGTGATCACGTCGTTGTAGGTCGACGGCC
>NZ_DATJPU010000209.1:0-3954 GCF_035506235.1 Mycobacterium sp. | reverse complement strand
CGACAGCCGCCGGATCGACCCGGTTGAGACCGACGACGATGACTTGGCATTCATGCAGTTGACTTCCGGATCGACGGGATTTCCCAAGGCGGTCCGGATCACCCACGCAAACATCGTGGCCAATGCCGAGGCGATGTTTGCCGGCGCGAACGTCGACATGGATTCGGACGTGATCGTGAGCTGGCTGCCCTGTTTTCATGACATGGGTATGACCGGCTTCATGACCGTACCGATGTTCTACGGCCTCGAGCTCGTCAAGGTCACGCCAATGGACTTCCTGCGCGATACGTTTTTGTGGGCCAAGCTGATTGACAAGTACAAGGGAACGATGACGGCCGCGCCAAACTTCGCCTACAACCTGTTCGCCAAGCGGTTGCGCAGACAGGCCACACCGGGGGATTTCGATCTGTCCTCGCTGCGGTGGGCGCTCTCCGACCCGGTGCAGGTGCGCCGCATCGAGCGTCAGGTGCCCCACGAGGTGTTCGCCGAGGTGGATGTCCGCCCGCGCAAGGTGGTGGTGCTTGAGCCCGGGATGATCCCGAAAACCCCGTCCGGCAAGCTGCGGCGCGCCCACGCGCTGGGCCTCGTCAGCTGAATCGGCGTCATCCGGCCGCGGGACGCGCATTTCAGCGCTTGCGACAACCTCGTGCGCCAAGGCTGTAGGGTCAGGGCACCGGGACCACAAAGGCCCCCATGATCAAGGGATGGCCATGTCTGACAAATCTCCGCGGCAAACGATGACCAAGAAGTCCGGGAAATCCCTAAAAGAGAAGCGCGCCGCCAAACAGGCCAAGGCAGCGGCGCGTGTCTCGTCTACCGAGGCCCTGCTTCACGACAAGAAGCGCTGACCCGCAACGGCTTCGCCAGCGGGTGGCTCGCTCGCGATGCAGCCCGCAGTTCAGCGTGGCGTCGTAGCCGCGGAATCGCTGTTGGGGCGGTCCGAAAAAGTGGGAAGTTGAACCGGTTCGGAATCACGACCGCTGTGGGTCGCGACCTCGGGCTCGTAGCGATGTGAAAACAAATCCGGTGATTTCATCGGGCGGGGTCCTTAATGTGGTTCGGTTTGGGCACAAAGGTTGGTCTGTCGAGGAATCGGCGATCGGTTCTGAGCTGCTCATCTACAGTAAAAATGTCGACGGTGGCAGTCCCGACACGAACGGCTCCCCAACCAATCTACAGGTGAACCTCGGCAGCGATGTCGCGCTCACCTCGACTGCCGTGCCCGAAACCTCCGGACGCGGCGGTGAAATGCCGGTCGATAGCTCGCGAGCGGCGGTGCTTGGCCGCCGTCGCTGATCCCGAGCAGGTCGCCCACCGTGGAAGCGTTGCCCGGCGCCGCCGCTGTCATCATCGCCTCGTGTGCGATGTCTGGAGCAGTGCTCGGAGGCACCACCATCAGAAGGATCCTCTCGCGGCCGACCCCGAGCGCTTGGAGGGTATTGGCCGGCTGACGGCGAAATCCGTCGAGGCGAACCGACCTTCCCCCGGTTGCCAGCCGTGCCGGTGCCTTTCCCCATGCGGAAAGCTCGTACATCAACCGCTCGATGGGGCCCAGTCGCACCGACAGCACCGCCAATAGATCAGGCAGCTCACTGGGCAGGTCTTCGCTGTGGGGCCACCATGCCCCGTCGACATGCCCGGTCATCCGCGCCTTGGGCTTCATCCGCAGGCGCGGTGTGTTCTCCGGTCCCGCGCGGTGGCCGCCGGAATCCGTGCGGCCCTCGTGTCGTGTCATGGCGATCATCCCGTCTGGCCGCCAACCGGCCATTTCAACCGAATCGGCGACGACGCGATCTCAGATGATCGCGCGCGACATACCACCGACTCCATGCACATCGCGTCCCGAGCGGGCGCGAAGCCCTAATCAAAAATGTTGTTGGTCAACGCTTTCGGATGTAAAGCAGGTTGGCGGTCGACGATGCGAACTCACCTTGGCGCGCTTGACCGCCCGCTTGTTGAGAAATCTACGGGACCTCTTGCCCGTCGCGTGCCGGGAAAATCTGTCGGCGATACTAACCCCTTGACAACCGGGCCCTGGATGGATTCGGTGCGTTGATCGTACGCCCGCCGGGCGACCAACGGGCTGAATGTGGTGACGCCGGGGGCGATCGTGTTGAGCGCGACATCTGGCAGGCTATGGGCTATGCGCGCCGATCCGGGGCCGCTGACATGGGCTTCCCTGGTCCAGACCTGGCGTCTGGACCTGGCCTCCGTGGCGGCAATCGTGGTGGTGGCCGCGGCATACGCCTGGTGTTACCGGCAGGGCCGGAGCGCCGAACGACCGGTCGGGCCAGCGCGGGCCGGCTGCTTCTGGGTCGGCGTGGTGCTGTGGGTACTGGCGACGATGAGTGCGGTCGGCGCCTACGCCTACGCCCTGTTCTGGATGCGCGCGCTGCAGGTGCTGCTGCTGCTGTACGTGGTGCCGTTCTTCCTCGCGCAGGGCAAGCCGGTCACCGTGGTGCGCGACGCGCTCGGCCCCGTCGGGCGCGACCGCCTCGACCGCCTGTTGGCGAGCCGGTTCGCGCGCGTGCTCGCACACCCGCTGACCACGTCACTGGCGATGCTGGGCACGCCGTGGCTGCTCTACCTGACGCCCTGGTACACCGCGGCACTCGACAACGAATGGATCGGTGCGCCCACTCGAATCATGTTGGTGGCGATCGGTTTCGGCTATTTTTACGCCCGACTTCAGGCGGATCCCGTTCCCCGGAGGTACTCCCAGGCGATCTCGTTGCTGATCACCGTCGCCGAGGCGCTCGGCGACGGCGTGCTGGGCTTGGTGATCTGGCAGGGCTCGTTGATCGGCGCGGCCTACTATGCGGCGTTGCATCGATCGTGGGGCCCGGATCAGCGGCTCGACCAGACGATCGGCGCCGGCGTGTTGTGGATCCTCGGGGACGTGGTCGGCTGGCCGTTTGTGCTGGTGCTGATGCGCGCGCTGTCCCGCGACGAGAAGGCGCACGCGGTTGCAGTCGACGCCGAGATGGACGCGGCGGAAGCCGCCGAGAGCGAAACCGCCGCGCCGTCGGGACTGTGGTGGGAGAACGATCCCCAACTGCGCGAGCGTTTCCGGCGCCGCTGACCTGCTCCGAGATGCGGGCGCCCGTACGCCGCCCCGCCAAACGTGAATCAACGTGAATTGCCCCCAGTGGCTCGCGCGGTCGGCTATGTTGCGCGAGACGTCGGCGAGGGCCGACCGCACCCCAAGGAGCCAATGGTGGTGAAGATATCGGTCGCGGCGGCCGGCGTGGTGGCGAGCACCGTGGTCGGCATGGCCGTCGCGGGCTGCGGAAGCAACAAGGCGTCCGGCCCGACGTCGTCACCGTCACCGACGGCGTCGACGCCCGCCGCGCCGTCGTCGTCCGCGTCACCGACGTCGAGCGGCGGTGCCGCCCAGCCGTCCGACTACAGCGGTCTGCTGATCAAGCCCACCGACATCGTCGTGCCGGGCGACACCTTCACCCTGTTCCAGACGCTGCCCGTCCCGAACCCGGCCGGAACCGAAGGCGTCTTCATGAATCAGGGCGGCTCCCGCAAGGTCGACGACACCATCTACGTCTATCCCGACGCCGGGGCGGCGTCGCAGGCGCTCGACCAGAGCGCCAGGGGAATTCAGGAGCTGAGTGTCAAGTCCGCCCCGGCTCCGGCCGACGTGGGAACCGCCGGCCAGATGGCCGTGGGCCCGTCGCCGGACGGCTCGAAGTCGAAGGCGATCGTGATGTTCACCGAGGGCAAGGTCTTCACGGTCCTTGAGTTCGAAAGCGGGCCAAGCGATCCGCTGCAACCGGACTTCGTTGTCGATCTGGCCAAGAAGCAGGACGCGGCCATCAAGAGCGGGCTGCCGTCCTGAGAACCGGTCTCGCGGTGCTCGGCGCTTCCGGGTTGTTCGGCTGGGGCGCCGCGCGGGCGATGACGGCGCGGATACGGCGCAACCCGGATCCTTTTCCGCGCGAA
>NZ_DATJPU010000208.1:0-2207 GCF_035506235.1 Mycobacterium sp. | reverse complement strand
GTCTCGAAATAGAGGAGATACACGGTCTCAAAACTGTGTCGGTCACCGTGAACGCTGGGGCACCTTAACAAGGCGCTTTACCGCCTATCCTTAAGATTTTGTCAGGTTGGGGCTCACGCGACTTGCAGATCATTTCCGGATGAATCCCGGTGAGGCATGTGCGCACCCCTTTGAACTGGGGTGTCGGACAGGCGACAATTTCTTAGGTCGTTGGCTTCTCATTTGGCCTGAGGCAAGTCGACCCCTCAACGTCGGCGAAAAGCGAGTAGTCGACTACTCACGCCGCCGTGCGCAAACCTCGACACACTGGCGCAAGTCGAATCAGGCGCGGGAGGTTTGCTAATGCCGAAGCTCGGTGAGCATGCGGTGGTTCTGGGAGCCAGCATGGCGGGCCTGGTGGCTGCGCGAGCACTGGCCGAGTTTTTTGAAACCGTCACCGTGGTGGAGCGGGATGCGCTGAGCGACGCCGCCGATCACCGCCGCGGCGTGCCGCAGGGCCGGCAGATCCATGGCCTGCTCCTGCGAGGCGCGCAGGCGATCGAAGTACTCTTCCCGGGGATCCTCGATGAACTCGTCGGAGCCGGCGCACCCTCGATTGATTATC
Source organism: Mycobacterium sp. (assembly GCF_035506235.1). Classification (GTDB taxonomy): domain Bacteria; phylum Actinomycetota; class Actinomycetes; order Mycobacteriales; family Mycobacteriaceae; genus Mycobacterium. Next base: position 1,603 of record NZ_DATJPU010000208.1, on the reverse strand, counting down.
GGGATCTATCGAGGCTCCACTTCAACATGGGGGGCCATCTGGCCGTGCAGTCCGGTTCGTTCGAAGGGCTGAGGGCGTACACCCCGAGCAGACCATTTCTGGAGTCCCACATCCGGCGCCGGGTACGCGCGATTCCCAACATCGCGTTCATCGATAATCACGATGTCGTCGACGTCACCTCTAATACGAGCCGTGATCGCATCACCGGGGCGCGAATAGTCAGCCGTCACAGCCACTCAGAATCAGCACTGTCCGCCGATCTTGTCGTCGATGCGACCGGGCGTGGCGCGCGGACACCGGCAATGTTGGAAAGGCTGGGTTACGCCCACCCCGCCGAGGACGACGTCGTCATCCATCTGACGTATGCGAGTCAGCTGCTGTGGATGCCACCGGAGTCGGTGCACGAGTGCGCTTGCATCGTAGCCCCGGTGCCCGGCCGACCCACCGGCATGGCGATCCTCAGATATGAGCACGACACCGTGATGTTCGCCGTCTTCGGAATGGCGGGCAATGATCCACCTGTCGGATGTTCCGCGATGTGTGACTTCGCCGAACAATTTGCCCCCGCCCACCTCTTGGCGGCCATTCGGGCCGCTGAACCTCTCGGAGAGACAGCGCAGCATCGGTTCCCGTCGAGCCGTTGGCGCCGGTACGACAAGGCGCGACTGCTGCCCGAGGGATTGCTGGTCGTCGGCGACGCGGTGTGCAGCTTCAACCCGATCTATGGGCAGGGTATGACGGTGGCCGCACTGGAAGCTTTAGCGCTGCGAGATTGCCTGTCCCGGGGCACAACGGATCTCCCGCGGCGGTTCTTCCGAGCTACCGCAAAGCCGATCCGCCAGGCTTGGCAGCTGGCCGCCGGCGGTGACCTCTTGCTGCCCGAGATCGAGGGCACAGCACCGCTATCGACGAGGTTGCTCAACGGGTACATGGACCGATTACTGACCGCCGCCGAATATGACACCGCCGCATACGAGCAGTTCCTCAAGGTGGCCTGGCTTGTCGACGCACCGATTCGGCTGCTGCGCCCCTCGATGATGCGGCGTGCCGCCTCGGCCAACCAACGCCGGCAGAAACGCCCGACACCGGTCAACGCCACCAGTCCCTGAACAGTTAGCTGAACGGACCGCTTGTGCGGATACCGCGGTGCTAGAGCCTCAGCGGGGTCAGCCCGGTTGTCTATTCTGAAATTGATCGACGGCATTTACGGACGGATCTGGATTTGGTTGGGGCTGAACGGCTTCGGCCGTGATCTCTGAGACAACTTAAGGTGGCGCTGGGCACAGGAGTACGTCACCTCTTGGTGAACGCTGTCGACCTATGGTCTAGTGCGGTCTGCTGGTTTCCACACTCCCGAGTTGCCTACCGCTTCAGAGTGAACTTTGAACAGTCTCGAAATAGACGACATTCGAGGCTCTCAAAACTATGTATCGGAATCACCGTGAATGCCGACGGCCCCTCGTGTGGTGTCCAATCGCCTATCCTGTGAGAACCGGGGGCCGGGATTGGCGGAGGTCGGGTGACGACCATAGCGGCGTGCCGCACGTGTGGCATTGAGCCGCGTGAGGGTGCGCGATTCTGTGACGGCTGTGGTGCACCCGTT
>NZ_DATJPU010000207.1:0-4503 GCF_035506235.1 Mycobacterium sp. | reverse complement strand
GCCGCCCGAGGCGGGGCCACAGCCGAAGCCGGTGTCGCCGCCGAGACCGCCGCCAGCGTCGCTGCCCCCGAAGTGGCCGTCCCAGCCGCTGCGGTCATCGCGACCGCCCACCATCTGCGCAAGCGCCACAACCCCGAGTCCGGTTCCACCCCAAACGAATCCACACCGAAGCCAGCCCCCAAGTCCCCCGACACACGCTCGGCTCCCGCCGGCGAAACGATGAACCCGCCTGCGATCGATGACACGTCGTACGCCAACCTGGCCTTACCGACCGTGCCGGCACGCCCCACCAGCGACTCCGGGCGTCACGCGGCCGATAGCCCATCCGGTCCTGCCGAGATCAGCGGCCCACGTGACGGGGCCTACGACGCCGAACCGACCGGGTGCGAAGCCCCGCCGATCGAACGCCAGCAACCAGCGACCACCGATGGGCGAAGTCATGCAGCTCTAGAATTTCCGCCAACACCGCCACCGCGCACCCGCAAAGGTGAATGACCGTGACCGCACGCGACTACCTCGACACCGGAATCGCCAACCTCGGCCTACTCGGTGGAGCCAAAAACCTCGCCGCCGCCCGCGAAGCGTTCCGGCAGGCCACTGAGCTCGACCCCGGCATGTGCGATGCGTGGGTGGGCCTGGCCGCCGCCGGTGACACCAGCACCCACACCCTGCGACACGCTCACGACGCCAGCGCCACCCTGCACCGCGAAACCCGCCGCCTCGGCCTTGGCGACACCGACCTCGCTCCCACTATCCCGGCACCGGTATTCCTCGACCTGTACCCGTACACTGCCGGCGGGCTGGCGCTGGCCTACGCGGCCGGGCTCATCCGCGACGGCGACTACGACGCCGCCGACAACCTGCTGGGCCGCATCGACCTCAGCCGCGAACCCCAACAAACCCAAATCCACCGATTCCTCGGCGCCACACTGCATTACGTCACCCACCGCTGGCCAGACGTGCTCACCTGGACCTCACAACCCGTGCAGGCCCACAACGAGGTCGTCGACGCCGCCACCACACTGTTACGCGGCATTGCCCACACCGGCCTCGGCCAATTCCAGACCGCGCTGGCCACCCTGGAACCCATCACCGCCGAGCTGCACCCGACCCCCATCGCCGCCGAAGCCGCCCTCTACCGCGGCCTGTGCCACCGAGCGCTGCACGACGAGGCCGCTGCCCACGCCCAATTCACCGCCGCCACCGTGGATGGCGTGCTACGTCCCGACGCCTCCGCGGCCCTCGCCGACCCCACCTTCGGGCCCATCGTCACCACCGAAGAAGCCATCGCCGCGCGCACCGACCGCTGGGACCCCGACTCCGGGCCCACCACCACCGAGATCCGCCAAGCCCAACAACGCCAAGCCGCACAAGACGTCCTCGACGAAGCCCAACGCAACCTCGACGCTTTCATCGGGCTCCGACGCGTCAAAGCCCACGTCACCGAACTCAAGAACGTCCAAATCTATGACCAAGCCATGGCCCAGCGAGGCATCGAAGTCGGCCGCCGCGAATCACTGCACATGACCCTCGTTGGGCCAGCCGGCACCGGCAAAACCTCGATCGCACGCATCATCTGCCAAATGTATTTCGGACTGGGCATTCTCGAATCCGCCGAGTTCATCGAGGTCTCCCGCAACGAACTCGTCGGACAACACATCGGCGAAACCGAAGCCAAAACCAGCGCCATCCTCAACAACGCCAAAGGCCGGGCCCTGCTCATCGACGAAGCACCCGACCTCTACAAACCCGACCTCGACCGCGACTTCGGCCGCATCGCGCTCGACACCATCATGAAATTCGCCGAAGACCACCGCCACGACACCATGATCGCCCTAGCCGGCTACGCCGCGCCCATGAACCTACTGCTATCCGCCAACCCCGGACTACGCTCACGGTTCCCTTACCAACTCGAATTCGTCTCCAACACCGCCGACGAAATCGTCCAAATCGCACAGCTATTCGCCAAGACCTCACGCGTCACCATCGACTCCCAAGCACTGCAGCACTTCACCACCATCACCGAATGGCTCTGCAACACTGCAGCCAACGACGAGCACAACCAACTGCTCATCGACATCACCGCCAACGGCCGCTACGCCCGCAACGTCATCGCCTCAGCCACCGGCAAAATGAAAGCCCGCAACGCCGCCGACCCCAGCATCGACCTGCTCACTGCTGACCTCGAATCCATCAGCGTGATCACCCTCGCCGACATGCGAACCGCCATAACCGAAGTCCTCACCGCCAACGACATCACCACCAGCTCAGGGCAAACCTGAAGCGCCGCACACAATGACCTGGTATCCGAGATCGCGAGGGCCCCGTTGTTGTGCTCGCGGCCACAGCCAGTTCGAATTCGACGCTGCGCGCTTGGCCAAAACCCCGTCAACCGTCATGTGATTGTCGGGGGGGCTCACTCAGGTGGCTGTGGTAAGCGTTGGCCACCATGCGGCTCACCGTGCTGTGGTGAAGTCGGAACTCCTCGGCGATTTCCCCGACCTTGCCGCCGGCGGCGTAACGACTCAGTACCTGTTCGACGACCTCCGGGCTTTGCCGAGTTCGTCTGGCTTGCACGACCGCTAACGCGGCTCGGGCGTGTTCGCGATCCGTGCCTGCCATATCGAGGTCGTACCATTCCTCGCTGGGACCAGCCTCTGGGCGGGCAAGCGCCGATCGCGAACCGCGCTCTGCGCCGACGTCCACCCCTGACGCGGAGGCTGGGATGGGCATGATGCGGGACAATGCCAGCAGCGACATTGTTGCTTGGGCAATAGTGACGTCAACCACCACGGGCCATAGCCAGCCCAGGCGGTCGCGCACGCCGCAGCGAATCGCCAAGTCCCGTAAGGCATCAAACGACAGAACGAACGCACACGCGGCCAGCAGTGCTGTCATCGCCAGCGCACACCAATAGGCAGCGGAGCCGTGCTGGCGCACCCTGATCAACAGGGATACTCCCTCGGTCGAGGCGAGAAGCACCAGGGGCGGGGCGGTCGCTACCGCGGCGGCCACCGCCGCGGGAACAGCCGTGGCGTAAAGCGCCGCGTGCATCGCGTTGCCCCCGATCGATGCGGCGCTGGCTATCGCAAGAACTGTCCAAAAGAAGCGCACCGCTCGCTTGTGCTCGCTAGCCGCAGACGCTAGCCCGCGGTCGCGCACCCCAACGATGTGCAGGTCGGCCATACTGTAATCCTGCACGGATCACGTCGCATCCGTCTATCACCAGCGGTCAATTGCTCACGCATAAACCCAGATTCACCGCTCCGACTCGCTTAAACCGGCGTATTGATTTCATCGAAGGCGGCCAGACCCGCAGCCGTGCTGGGAGTCAGCAACACTGGCGCTGTCGGTGGTCAGTTGAGGTAGGGTTCCTCGTTGCGGAACGTCACCGGCTCTATCACCGTCCGGAACCGTTTGGTCCGCAGTTGGATTCGGTTATCGCGTTGCTCGATGATGATGTCGGGATCGCCCGCGGTGGGCCCGCCCACGGTCACGGATGCCCACGCGGCAGGGTAGGGGTTGGTGCGTCCGTTGTGCACCACCATTGTCGGTGGGCGAGGTGGCTGGGCGTTCATGTCGTCGGTGGTCCAGATGCGTGAGGATCCGGCAGTCATGGTCCAGCTTCCGGTGTTGTCGTAGACCGCGACACGTTCGCCGACTGCTGCTGCGCGGCGAATCAGTTGGCGCACAGTCTTATTGCCGGCGCACATGGCGATGCGTGTCGGCGCCGAGGGGTCGGACAACGGCATCAGCAGCAGCGCGTCGCCGAACTTGCCGAGCAGCACTCCCGATGGCCCGACGACGACCGCGGTGTCAAGCTCGGCCCCGACCGTGGTCGACGGCAGCCCATTAATGCGGCCACGGCCGGGCAGGGTCTTGGCCAGTGCATCCCACTGGCGGCCGGTGAACTGGTTGAGCGCCGGGTCTGGGGCCACGGGCAGTGGCTGCGGGGTGGTCAGCCTCACGACGGCGGATGCGCGCACCCCGCTTGGGCTGCGGCGCAACGCAACCACCAGCGTGGTGTGCTCAGCATCGTAGGACCACACGTCGTCGAGGTGGGTCGCATCCAGGTCATCAGCGCTGAGGTAGTAACTCGTCATGTAACCGTGCCCGGGCCGGTGCAGTGTGTTCCACTGGTCTCGGTATGGTTCCTCAGCGGCGCCGATGTCGCCGAGGCCGGCGATCGTGGCTTCTCTTATTTGTGCGCTGGTGAGGATCTGTGCGCGGCAGTTGACCTGGCGCAACGCCCGCACGATGCGCCGTGTTGCGGCGGCGGCGGCTTCCACACTGTTGCGCCGCCACAGCAGGCCCGCGGTGGTGTCGGCGGCGCGGGTGTCCAAGCGCACCACCAGCGTTGTGGTGCGCTGCCCAGCGGCCGGGCGCCCACCCAGAAACGTCGCGTACAACTCGGCGTAGTGATCGCGCGTGGTGCGGCGCCCTTCGCAGATGACGTCAACGTCGACACCCAGCCCGACACGACGCATGTGCTCGGCGATCACG
>NZ_DATJPU010000206.1:0-4883 GCF_035506235.1 Mycobacterium sp. | reverse complement strand
CCCCCGGCAGCGCGCTGCTGTTCCCAAGCTTGTGCGCGCCCACCGGCGACCCACCCCAACCCGCGGCGACCCCGGCCAAAGCCCACGCCGAGCGCACCGCGATGATGCCCAAACGCCGCCGCACCCGCGCCCAGGACCGCGCCACCCGCGTCGCCACCGAACGCCGACACAACCGCAACGCCCGCCTGGCCCAACGCACCGGCCCCGCCCCACCACCCGACGACGAGGACCCGCCATTTTAGGGCACCGGCAATTTGCGTTGCGAATACCCGCCCGCCCGTTGATGTTTCGCAATGGGTAACCCCAAGTCGCATTTCGGCTGTCAGGGTTTGCCACGGCATTTACAATGAGATCCCTTTGGTGCTGCCGTGCAGCCCGGTCGGGATGAGGTTGGTCATGAACAAGCGCGGGCGGAGTCGACGTCTCAAGGCGGCAACTGCCTGCGCTGGGGCGGTGCTCGTGGTGGCGGGCTGCACGACCTTCGTCGACGGGAGCGCTCTTTCGATGCTCAACGACCCGTTCCGGGTGGGCGGTCTGCCGGCGACCAATGGGCCCAGCGGAATACGGTCGAACGCACCTAGTCCCACCGGCAGGGTGGTCAACACCGACAACGGGCCGATCGACACGCTGTCGTTGCTCTCGATCAACGACATCGAGGAGTACTGGAAGTCCGTCTACAGCCAATCGCTTAAGGGAACTTTCGTTCCGGTCGACCAGATGGTGTCCTACGACTCCGAGAATCCGAGCAGTCCGATCGTTTGCTACAACGACACCTATAAGCTCGTCAACGCCTTCTACACATACCGCTGCAACTTGATCGCCTGGGATCGCGGGGTCTTTATGCCCGTCGCGCAGCGCTATTTCGGCGACATGTCCGTCAATGGTGTGTTGGCGCACGAATTCGGGCACGCCTTGCAGCAGATGGCCAAACTCGTGACCAGAAGAGACCCGACCATCGTTCGCGAGCAGCAGGCCGATTGCTTCGCGGGCGTCTATCTGTATTGGGTGGCCGACGGTAAGTCGCCGCGCTTCACACTGAGCACCGCCGACGGGCTAGACCACGTGCTGGCCGGCATCATCACCACCCGCGACCCGGTCATGGACGCCGACACCCAAAACGACGACGAGCACGGGTCGGCCCTGGATCGGATCAGCGCGTTCCAGATGGGCTTCCTCAGCGGCGCCTCGGCCTGCGCGGCCATCAACAGGCAGGAGATCGCGCAGCGCCGCGGCGACCTGCCCACCACCTTGCAGGCCGACCCGAACCGTGACCCGGACACCGGCGGGGTCGCGATCGACGAAGACACGCTGTCGACGCTCATGGAGCTGCTGGGAAAGATCTTCTCCCCGACGAATCCGCCTACGTTGTCCTACAAACCCGCCGATTGCCCGGACGCCAGGCCCAGCCCGCCGGCGTCCTACTGCCCGGCCACCAACACCATCGCGGTCGACCTTCCCGGACTGGCGAAGGTGGGTCAGGCCGCCGCCGAGAATGAGCGGACGCTGCCGCAAGGCGACGACACCGCCCTGTCGATCGTGATGTCGAGGTACGCGCTGGCGGTGCAGCACGACCGCGGGCTGCCCATGCAGAGCCCGTGGACCGCGCTGCGCACCGCTTGCCTGACCGGTGTCGTGCACCGCAAGATGGCCGAACCGATCGAACTGCCGTCCCAGAAGCAGCTGGTGCTGACGGCCGGCGACCTCGACGAAGCCGTTTCCGGGCTGCTCACCAACCACCTGGTCGCCAGCGACGCCGACGGCACCAGTGTGCCGGCCGGCTTCACCCGCATCGCAGCCTTCCGTGGCGGCGTGGCCGGCAACATGGACGCCTGCTATTCGCGCTATCCCGGATAGCGCTCAGGCGATCTCGGCAACCCTGGGGATCACCTCGTCGCCGAGGCGGCGGATGAAGCCGACGGGGTCGGGGTTTCCAGGGAAGGGGCCGGCATTGATCAATTCGATGCCCAACTCGGCGTAGCGTTGCACGGCCTTGAGGTAGCCCGCGATGTCCGTGAAGGGGTCGACGAAAAGGCCGACCGTCTTGCGGATTTCGCGTGGATCCCTGCCTACCGCATCGCAGTGGCGGTTCAGGACGTCGATCTTGTGCTCGAGTTCGGCGACATCGCTCGTCGTGCTGTTCCAAACGTCGGCGTAATGCGCCACCAGTCGCAGCGTCTTCTTCTCGCCGTCGCCGCCGATCAGGATCGGCGGGCGCCGAATCGGCTGCGGCACACAGATCGTCTCGGCCAGCTGGTAGTGCTTGCCGTGGTACGGCCCGTCCTCGTCGCTCCACATCTGCCGGCAGATCTGCAGCGTCTCCTCCAGCATTTCGAACCGAGTGCCGAGCGGCGGGTACGGGATGCCGAGGGCGACATGTTCGCGCTCGTACCACGCGGCGCCCAGCCCCAGCATCGACCGGCCCTGGGACAGCACGTCGAGCGTGGTGACCGTTTTGGCCAGCACGCCGGGATAGCGATAGGTGACCCCGGTGACCAGCAGGGTCAGGTCGATCGTCGTGGTCTGTCCGGCCAGAAACCCCAACGACGTATAGCCCTCGAGGAACGGATCTTCGGCTCGCCCTACGGTTTCCATCTGGAAGAAGTGGTCGGCCAAGGTAAACATCGTGGCGCCGCCCTGCTCGGCTGCCTTGGCCGCGTCGGTCAGCGTCGGGCCCAGCTTCGCCGGATCCCCCGGCAGAAAGTCGATGAAGTGCACACCCAATTCCATTGCGGCGGTTCCCCTCTCATCATTCGGTCAGACGCTCGAGCAGTGTCAGCGCATCAAGGATGATGCGCCGTTCCCGCTCGGAATACCGCTCCTGGATGGCACGTGCCAGCCACTCCTCCCGCACCTGCCGATCGCTCTCGGCGCGCCGCCGGCCTCTGGCGGTCAACGAAACGACTTGGCGGCGGCGGTCTTCGGGGTCGGGAGTGCGCGCGATGAGCCCGCGCTGCTCGAGCGCGGCCACGATGGTGGCCATCGATTGCGGGCGCACCCGTTCGGCACCGGCCAGCGCGCTGGCCGACGACGCCCCCTCCTTCCAGAGGCGGGTGAGCACCGCGGTTTGGGACGGCGTCAGGTCGTCGTCGACCCGCAGACTCCGCAACCGGCGTCGCAGCCGGCTGAACAACACCCGCAGGTCGCGGGCAGCCAGCACGGCGGAATCCCCGATGCCGTCCATGATCCCAGCCTAGGTTAGACAGTCATAACTGTCCAGTTTTAACTGAAGAACGTGCCGAGGATCAGCCCGATGGCCTGCCCGACATGCGCTGTCCCTTCAGGAAAGCAGCCGCAGCGCGGCGTCGACGGCGAGCGCGGGCACGTCGAGGGTCTTCGAGCGCAGATCGTGGCGTGCACCGGTGATCTCGACGACCTCGGTTGGCGCGGAGATCATCGCCGCGGCGTCGCGCACCTCGCCCGGCGTGCCGAACGGATCCGACGTTCCGTGGGTGAACACGGTGGGCACCCGGATGCCGGGCAGGTGCTCGGTGCGCGGGCGCTCCGGCTTGCCCGGCGGGTGCACCGGGTAGGAGAAGAGGGAAAGGACATCCACCGAAATCTCGCCGGAGGCGGCCACCATGGACGTCTGCCGGCCACCGTAGGAATGGCCGCCGGCGATCAGCGGTCCGCGGGAAAGGCCGCGGCACACCGTGATTGCCTCGACGATTCCCGCCCGGTCGGCGGCTGCGGACCCGGACGGCGGACCCTTGGGCCGGCGCCGGCGGTACGGCAGGTTATACCGAACCGCGAGCCAGCCGCGCTGGGCCCATTCGCCGCAAACCCGTTGCAGCAGAAGGGACTCCCGGTCACCGCCGGCGCCGTGGGTCAGCACCACCAGCCCTTCCGGGGGACCGGCCGGTTCGTGTGCCACGCCTGCGATCTGGTCGAGGTTCATGCGCGCGCTGACGATGCGGTCCGGAACGGACCGGAGACAAGGCGGGCAATCATGTGAGCCTGAACAGCGGTGAGACCGGGCCGTGTCCATGGCCCAGGGGATAGGCGGCGCGCAGACATTCGGTGACCCAGCGCTTCCCGAAGCCGACCGCGTCCGGGACCGTGAAGCCATGCGCCAGCGCGCAGGCGACCGCGCTCGCGAGCGTGTCGCCACCGCCGTGGTCGTTGCCGCCCGGCAACCGCTCCGAATCGAACTCGTAGAAGTCGGCGCCGTCATAGAGCAGGTCGCTGCTGCGATCGGATGAACGCAGGTGGCCGCCCTTGACCAACGCCCAGCGTGGGCCCAGCGCATGCAGTGCCTTGGCCGCGGCGCGCTGCGATGTCGAGTCGATGACCTCTATATCTACCAGCAGGCGGACCTCGTCGAGGTTCGGCGTCACCAGCGTTGCCAGCGGAAACAGTTGATCGCGAAGCGAATCCAGCGCCGAGGGCGCCACCAGGGCGTCCCCGTGCATGGACGCGCACACCGGATCGACGACGAGCGGAACCGTCAGCCCGAGCCGGCGCCAGGTCGCGGCTACCGCGGCGATGATGTCCGCCGACGCCAGCATCCCGGTCTTGGCGGCGTTGATTCCGATGTCGGTGACCACGGCCTCGATCTGGGCGGCGACGACCTCGTCGGGCACCTCGTGAAAGCCCTTGACGCCCAACGTGTTCTGAACGGTGACCGCGGTGACCGCGACGCAGGCGTGCACACCCAGCAGCGCCATGGTGCGCATGTCGGCCTGGATGCCGGCGCCGCCCCCCGAGTCCGAGCCGGCGATGGTCAGCACGCGCGGGGGCGTGGTGCCCGGTGCCGGTACAGGCAGAAAACTCACTGGGTTGGATGAGCGGCGACCCGCCGCGCCCGGCTCCGCCGCGCTTGCGATCACCGCTGGGTTGGATGAGCGGCGACCCGCCGCGCCCGGCTCCGCCGCGCTTGCGATCAC
>NZ_DATJPU010000205.1:0-40119 GCF_035506235.1 Mycobacterium sp. | reverse complement strand
GGCAACCTTCGGGTGCATGATCAGACAGTTCTCGATCTCTTGGGGGTAGATGTTCACGCCACCGGAGATGATCATGAACGCCTTGCGGTCCGTCAGATACAGCCAGCCCTCAGCGTCGAGGTAGCCGACGTCGCCGAGGGTTGTCCAGCCCCGGCCCTTGGGGTCGCGGGCACCGGCGGTTTTGTCGGGATCCTTGTGGTACTCGTAGTTGAATCCGCCCGCAAAGTAGATGGTGCCGACCTGACCCGGCGGGAGTTCTTCGCCGGCGTCGTCGAGTATGTGGACCTTGCCGCCCAGAGATTTTCCCACCGTCCCGGGGCGCTGCAACCACTCTTGCGGGTTCGCGAACGTGAAGCCGTTGCCCTCGGTCCCGCCGTAGTACTCCCACAGGATCGGACCCCACCAGTCCATCATCTGCTGTTTGACTTCGACGGGGCACGGCGCCGCCGCGTGGATCGCCTGCACCAGTGACGACAGGTCGTGGCGAGAGCGTTCCTCCTCGGCCAGTTTGAGCATGCGGATGAACATCGTGGGCACCCACTGCGAATGCGTCACCTTGTGCTGGTCGATCAACGCCAGCGCCTCGGCGGCATCGAACTTCTCCATCGCCACCACGGTGCCCCCGAGACCCTGCACCGACAGCGTGAACGCCAACGGCGCCGAATGGTAGAGCGGCGCCGGCGACAGGTAGACGGAGTCCGCGACGACCCCGAACATGTGGGAGACGAGGTGGGTGATCGCCATGCCGTTGGCGACCGGGGCACCCGAGAGCTCGCGCTTGACGCCCTTGGGACGACCGGTCGTGCCCGAACTGTAGAGCATGAAGTCGCCCAAGGGCTCGTCGTCGAGCGGATCGGCAGATGTCGCGCTGACTGCGCCGCCATAGCTCTCGAAACGCGAATCGGCCGGTCCGATCAGCAGCGGCAACTTCACGGTCGAGGTTTGGAGCAGGGCCGCGGCCGCGACATCGGCCATGGCAGTGGTCGTGACCAGGGACCGGGATTCGGAATCCTCGAGGATGTAGGCGACCTCTTCGGCGGACAGGTGGCTGTTGACGGTGGTCACATAAAGACCCGAGCGCAGCGCGGCCCACACGACCTCGAAATAGCGCGGCTGGTTCTCAGAAAGGATCGCGACGTGATCACCGGGCCCCAGACCGTGCTGCTGCCACAGCCGGGCGAGCTGCGTGGAGGCCCGATCAAGCCCGCGATAGGTGACCACCTCACCGGAGCGGCCCATGATGACCGCCGCCTTGTCGGGCGTCGTTTGTGCGTGCCGGCCCGGATACACCGGACCGTCAGGCTTTGTAGGTGGACAGCGATCGGGTCAAATCCATCATCACTTTCTCGAAGGTGGCCGTCTTCTCCGGCGTACATGGGTCGTAGGGAAGCCCGCCGACCGTCGGCCCGGCCGCGTAGTAGAAACAGACGGCGCCGACGATGATGTTCCAGATGATCAGCGGATCGGTGCCGGTGCCCTCGCCTTCCGATTCGAGGACCCCCAGGAGTCGCTTCCAATGAGGTGCGGCGACGGTGCCCATGATCTCTTTGACGTCGGCGCTGCCGGCCGAAGAGTCACGCAAGATCAACTTCGCGGCACCCGGCCGCTGCGCCGCGAAACGCACCATCATCGACGTGAAGGTGACCAGGCGGTCCTGCAGCGGTGCCTGCCCCTCCAGCTGGGAGCCCATCTCCTCGAGGAGCGGTGTGAAGATCCGGTCGAGCACCGCTTCGTAGAGCTCCCGCTTCGTCGGGAAGTGATACAGGATGGCCGTCCCCTGAATGCCGGCCTCCTTGCCGATGGCATCAAGAGATGTGGCGTCGAAGCCCTTCTCCGAGAAGAGTCGCTCGGCGACGGTCAGGATCGACTCCCGTGTGCGCTCCGACTTCGAGAGACGCTGCTGCACGTCGGCCAAAATGAAGACTCCTCAGGGCGGTGGTTGCGCCGTGCCCGGTCAAGGAACACCGACGCCGATCGGCTTGCCTGCCGGATCAGAATTGAGTGTATGTTCAAAATCAAATGTATGCTCGGTTCAGCGGGGATGCAAGCCGGACGCCGACAAACCAGGGAGTCATAGCAATGCCGATCGCGATCACCGACGATCACCGCAGGTTGGCCGACACCGTCGTCGACTTCGCGGCCCGACGGGAATTGCTGCGGGCGGCCCGCGCTCTTCTCGACGGGGCGGCCGAAGAAACGCCCGGATTCTGGGGGGAGCTTGCCGGGCTCGGCTGGCTCGGTCTGCACGTCCCGGAAGCATACGGCGGATCCGGGTATGGACCCGAGGAGCTGGTGGTGGTCGTCGAGTCGCTCGGCGCCGCTCTGGCGCCGGGAGGTTTCGTCCCGACGACGATCGTGAGCCGCGTGATTGCGGCGGAAGCCGACGACGACACCAAAACGCGGCTGCTGCCGGGCCTCGCGGACGGATCGGTGGCCGCCGGGGTCGGCTTGGGGGGCTCGGTCGAGGCCGACGGCGCGATGGCGTCCGGGAGCGTGGGAACCGTGCTCGGGGGAAACCTCGCCGACCTGATCATGGTGCCGGCCGGCGACGACGTCGTCGTCGTGTCCGTCGGGGACGGTGTCCGGGTGGAGATCCCACCCAACCTCGACCCGACCCGGCGCTCGGCGCGGGTGCACCTCGACGGCGCGGCCGTGACCGTGCTGGCCGGCGCACGCAGAACGCTCGTCGACACGGCGCGGATGATCCTGTCCGCCGAGGCGGTCGGGATGGCCGCGGAGTGCACCCGGCGTGCCGCCGAGTACGCAAAAGCGCGCCTCCAGTTCGGGCGTCCGATCGGCACCTATCAGGCGGTGAAACACCATTGCGCCAACATGGCGGTCGCCACCGAACTGGCGACGAGCGCCGTCTGGGACGCGGCCCGGGCGGCCGCGTCCGGCGGGGATCAGTTCAGCTACGCGGCGGCGGTGGCGGCGACCCTGGCCGCCCCGGCCGCCGACCTGTGCGCCAACCTGCACACGCAGGTGCATGGCGGCATCGCGATGACCTGGGAGCACGACGCGCACCTCTACGTGCGGCGCGCCACGACGCTGCTGGGCTTTCTGGATCCGGATGCCGCCGCCCGCGGCCTCACCGACCTGACGCGAGCCGGCGTCAGCCGGGAGAAGACGATCCACCTGCCGCCGGAGGCGGAGCAGGTTCGCAAAGAGGTGAGGGAGTTCGCCGACGGCATCAAGGGGCTGCCGAGACAAGAGCAACGCAGGGCAATGATCGACACCGGATACGTCATGCCGCACTGGCCGAGGCCGCACGGACGTGCAGCCGGCGCCGTGGAACAGCTCGTCATCGAGCAGGAGTTCACCACCGCCGGTATCAGACGCCCGAGCTACGGCATCACCGGGTGGGTGATCCTCACGCTTATCCAGCACGGCACCGACGACCAGATAGCACGCTGGGTTAAACCGGCTCTCAACCGGGAGGTCATCTGGTGCCAGCTGTTCAGCGAACCCGAGGCCGGATCGGATGCCGCCGGGATCAAGACCAGGGCGACGCGCGTGGACGGCGGCTGGATCATCAACGGCCAGAAGGTCTGGACATCGGGCGCACACGTCGCCGGCATGGGTTTTGCGACGGTGCGTACCAATCCGGACGTCCCCAAGCACGAGGGCATCACGATGGTGGTGATCGACATGCACGCCGACGGCGTCGAGGTTCGTCCGCTGAAGATGACGACCGGGGACTCCGATTTCAACGAGGTGTTCTTCAACGACGTCTTCGTTCCGGACGACGACGTCGTGGGGCCCGTGGACGCCGGCTGGACGGTCGCCCGCGCCACGCTCGGCAACGAGAGCGTCAGCATCGGCAGCGGTGAGGGCGCGACGACGGTGGGCGCTGACGTCCTTGTCAAAGCGTTCGACGCCAACCCCGATCGCCTCGAGGGCGGCGCGACCCGCATCGGTCGCTATGCGGCGCTGCTGCAGGCGATGGGTCTGCTCAACCTGCGCTCGGCGCACCGTGCGGTCGCGGACGCCCAACCGGGACCGGAGGGTGCGATCACCAAGCTCGTGGTCGCCGAGACCGGGCACGAGGTGGCAGCCATGCTCGCGAAGCTGAACGGCCCCGAGGTCGCCTTCATGGACGGACGCGCCCGCCTCGGCAACGCCTTTGCGCTCATGCACCGCGCGGCGTCGATCGCGGGCGGCACGTCGGAGATCAAGCGAAATCAGATCGGCGAGCGGATCCTCGGCCTGCCCCGGGACCCACTCACCACCTGATCAGCGCCCTTGGGGTAGGCGCCCGTCCGGCTTGGTTGCACTGGTCATGCCGTCGCCGAATGGTTCGTCGCGGCGGCGCAGGACCTCTTTGAGGCCGTGCTCCCGGACCTTGCGGCCGAAGCCGCGCACCGCCTCCGAGTGATGGGCACGGGCGTCATTCTCGGCGGCAAGTCGCTGCAGCACCTGCGCGCCCATCAGCTCCATGCCGAGGTTCGTGATCCGCTTGTTCGCGGCGAGCAGATCGACGTCGATGAGGGCGAGCCGGTCGGCGACACCTTCGACCTCGTCCTCGAGCAACTCGGCGGGAACCGACTTGAGAACGAGCCCGATCCGGGCGGCATCGGCGCCGGTCACCGAGTCGCCGGTGAGCTGGAGGCGTTTGGCCCACTGCGGTCCGCAACTGTAGAGCCAGAGGTTGTTGGGTAGCGTGCCCATGCTGCGGGCGGCGGGAAAGCCGATCCGGGCGTCGTCGGCGGCGATCACCATGTCACAGACCATGGCCAGGTCGGTGCCGCCGGCCAGACAACTGCCGTGAACCTGCGCGATCGTCGGCTTGTGCATCTCCCACAGCGCACGGATCCGGCGGTTGTTGCGTTCGATCAGCCAGACGTCGTCGTCGTGGCTTCTCCCGCGACGCTGGCCCTCCTCGGGCGTGCGCCCGAGCGCGGTCAGGTCGTAGCCCGAGCAGAAGGACGGCCCTTCACCGGAGAGCACGAGGCAGTGCACGCTCGTGTCGTCGTCGGCGCGCCAGGCGGCGTCCTCGAGCTCGTCGAGCATGCGGCCGGTGATCGCATTGTGCGTCTGTGGCCGGGCCAGCGTGACCCGCGCCCGACCGTCCTTCACGTCGTAGTGGATGTCGGTATAGGTGTCCGGTGACAACTCCATGGTCGAATGCGCCATCAGGCGGGGATCGTGACCCCGGTGAGCTCGGCCGCGTTGTCATGCACGATGCGGCGTTGATCGGCCTCGGGGAGGTGGCTGATCTCGTCGAAGATCTGCGCCGGGTACTCCAAGCCCTCCATGTGGGGGAAGTCGGAGCCGAACAGCACCCTGTCGGCACCCATGAAGGCGATCACGTCGTCGATGCGATCCTCCCAGAACGGATTGATCCAGACGTGCCGCTTGAACGTCTCGACCGGATCGTCTGCGAACCACGTCGGATACCGCTCACGGGTGGAAGCGAGCATGCGGAACAGATCGTGCAGATACACGGCCCCGTTCTCCACCGAAGCGACCCGAACACCCGGGAACCGCTCGAAGACACGGTCGAAGCACAGTGCGGTGAGCCAATCGAGGATGGCCCGCTCCAGCTTGTACACCGCGACCGACGGGCGGGAGCCACCGCCCAGCGCCTCGGCGCTGCCCGAGCCGGCCGGGTAGCCGTTCGTCCCGTAGCCGGAGTTGCCGGCGTGCGCCACCACGACGATGCCCGCTTCGCCGGCTCGGGCCCAGAACGCATCGAAGTCGGAGGCACCCGGTGAACGAGGGCCGTCGGCGGTCATCACCGGAGCCGGCCGCATGACGACCAACCGCGCGCCTCGATCGATCGCCCAGTCCAGCTCCGCGCACGCCGCCGCCGGGTCCGCCAGCGTGATGTAGGGGGCGGCGAAGATCCGGTTCCGGTAGGCGAAGCCCCAGTCTTCCTCCAGCCACCGATTGAATCCGCGATGTGCCACGGTGACCGCCTCGATGTCGTGCTTCAGCGGCTCCTCGTAGTGGATGCCGGCCGTGGGAAAGAACCACGCCGCCTCGACACCCTGCTCGTCCATGACTGCCAGTCGGGCGTCGCGGTCCTGGTAGGCCTTCGGCAGGGGTTCGAGGTTCGAGCGGATCAGGTCCATGAAGCGCTTGCCCTCGGGATTGCCCTTGTAATAAGCGCGCAACACCCCGGGCTTGGAGATCGGGTCGAACGTCGGGTTCGGCACCTGATAGTCGATCTTGCCGCGGACCACCTGGCGCTTGTGTCCGTTCTCCAGCTGCACCCATTGCACGCAGCGGGAGTGCATCTCCTTGGGAACGTGCCGCACAAAGGCGTCGTGTGCCTCGTAGTAGTGGTTGTCGGCGTCGAACAACGGGCCTTCGTAGCGTGGCATCGCATTTCTCCTGACTCTGCCCGACCGCCGCGCGGCCTGTGAGCGCGCAGTCACAATTGAGTATCCACTCAAAAATGACGCGTTGTCAAGGGCGCCGCCGAGGAAATGATCCGCCAGTGGCACCTCGCGTGGTGTGCTCGCAGCCGAGAACACACGGCGGGACGGCAGCTACCAAATCCCAACGGAATTGGTGATTTTGGCGTCGGCGCCGCGCCGCGCGGGCGACGGTCATCGCCATCTGCTCTACTTGACGCGTGGATCGCAAGTCATTTGGCCGGCTGTTCGACATGACCGATCGCACCGTCGTCATAACGGGCGGTACCCGGGGCATCGGCCTCGCGCTCGCCGAAGGCTACGTCTTGGCCGGCGCGAAAGTCGTCGTGGCCAGCCGTAAACCGGACGCATGCGAGGAGGCCGCGAATCGCCTGCGGGATCTCGGGGGCCAAGCCATCGGCGTGCCAACACATCTCGGCGAGCTCGACGACCTCAAAGCCCTCGTTGATCGCGCGGTCGACGAGTTCGGCGGGATTGACGTCCTGGTCAACAACGCCGCGAACCCGCTGGCGCAGCCGTTCGGCCAGATCAGTGCCGACGCCTTCAACAAGTCCTACGACGTCAACGTGCGCGGTCCCATATTCCTTGTGCAAGAGGCATTGCCACACCTCAAGAACAGCGAGCACGCCGCGATCCTGAACATGGTGTCGGTGGGTGCGTTCATCTTCGCGCCCCACCTGTCGATCTACGCGTCGGGAAAAGCTGCCCTCATGTCGTTCACCCGCTCGATGGCCGCCGAGTTCGTCCGGTTCGGCATCCGCGTCAACGCGTTGGCGCCCGGACCGGTCGACACCTACATGATGCAGCAGAACCCGCAGCCGGTGATCGACGGAATGGTCAACCAGACGCTGATGCGCCGCTTGGCGGCCGCCGACGAAATGATCGGTCCGGCACTGCTATTGACTTCTGATGCCGGCAGTTACGTAACCGGGCAGGTCCTCATCGTCGACGGCGGCGGAACGCCCCGCTAGCGGCTGCCATCTCACCACTCGCCCAGGCGACGTCGCAATCAGCCACGACGTGGCCCACTAACCCAAGGGGCGCAACACGATTGGCATGCCGTCCATCGGTACCGGCATTCCCGCGTAGTCCCAGCGCGGTTGGTAGCCCGGGCGGGAAAGTTCAAGGCGGTACCTGCGCAGCAACCGGTGCACGATGGTCTTGACCTCCAGCTGGCCGAAGATCATGCCGAGGCACTTGTGCGCACCACCGCCGAACGGAGCGAAGGCGTAGCGGTGGTTCTTGTGCTCGGCGCGCGGCTCGGCGAACCGTTCCGGATCGAATTTCCTTGGCTCGGTCCACAACTCGGGCAGCAAATGGTTCACCCCCGGCCAGATGGTGACATGCGTTCTCGCCGGTAAGTAGTGGCCGAGCAGGTCGGTGTCGCGCACGGTCTCCCGGAACAGACCCCACACCGGAGTGACCAGCCGCAACGACTCGTTCATCACCAGATCGAGTGTCTCCAGCTTTTCCAGCGACTCGATGTCCAGCGGGGCATCACCGAGCCGCGCCGATTCGTCGCGGGCACGTTCCTGCCATTCCGGGTGAGCGGCCAGGTGGTAGGCCATCGTGGTGGTGGTCGACGTGGAGGTGTCGTGGGCCGCCATCATCAAGAAGATCATGTGGTTGACGATGTCCTCGTCGGTGAAGCTGTTTCCGTCCTCGTCCTCGGTGCGGCACAACACCGCGAGCAGGTCGTTGTCCTCGCTGTTCTGCCGTTCCCTGAGGCGGTCGGTGAAGTACTCCTCGAGCAACTTGCGGGCTCGAAGGCCGCGCCACCATTTGAACGGGGGAACCGGGTAGCGAATGAGCGCGTTGCCGGCGCGGGTGGTTATCGTGAAGGCCTGGTTCACCTTGGCGAGCAGGTCTCGGTCGGTGCCCGGCTCGTGGCCCATGAACACCAGCGACGCGATGTCGAGCGTGAGCTCCTTGGCCGCGGGATAGAAGAGGAATCGGGGTTCGTTGGCCGGCCAGTCGTGGGCCACAACCTGGGCGGCGACCCGGTCCATGTGCCGGACGTACCCCGCCAGCTGACTGCGGGTGAACGCCTCCTGCATGATCCGGCGGTGGGCCAGGTGCTCGTCGAAGTCGAGCAGCATCAGCCCTCGGTTGAAAAACGGCCCGATGGGCACCTGCCAACCCTTCTGCGAGAACGCCTTGTTCTTGTTGGCGAACACGGCCTGGATGGCGTCGGGACCGAGGGCTGAGACCGAGGCGATGACCGACCCGCCGGCCCCGGCCATGTACACCGGGCCATGTTTGCGGTAAAGATGCAGACCGTAGTTGGGGCCTCCGCGAAACATCTCGAGGTAGTTGCCCAGGATCGGCAGACCATAGTCGCTCATGACTGGTTTCAATCCGCTGCCGGCCGGTGGCTTGGCCAGCGCATGTTGCTTCCAGTCGACCTCGAGCAGCCGCTTCTCGACACGACCCATCCCGGGCATGTTGTTGATGGTCGGCACGCGGCGCTTGGCCTGAAACAACAGATAGTCGCGGGTGCGCAATGCTGCCATCTGACGACCTTTCGAACCGTTGTGAGACCAGGTACTGGACGCCGACGGTGTGCCCTCCGGCATCGAGTCGGTCGTGATCGGGCAACGCCCGGGGACTCACGATCGGCGCTGGGCTGCAAGGGCTTCCTACGCGTACAGTACAGTATTGAGTGCGTGGTCAAATTTGAGAATAGACTCAGAACGGGGCACGTTTCTACCCTGATCGCCAAGCGCACGCAGCGGTCGGTGCGATTCGCCTGGCGCCTGGCAACGGTGTAGGCCGGCTCCGTGATGTGACGGCGTTCGGGACCCTCCGGACGCGTCGCGTGGGAGGCGGCAGAACGATGGCAACGACAGTTCACCGGCAGTGCACGCTGTGCGAGGCGCATTGCGGCATCAACGTCGAGGTCGAGGGCCGCACTGTGCTGCGGATCGCGGGCGACCACGACGACGCGATGTCACGCGGGTACATCTGCCCCAAGGCCACGGCGCTGGCCGACATCTATGAGGACCCCGACCGCCTGCGGCGCCCGGTCAAGCGGGCGGGCGATCGGTTCGTGGAGGTCGGCTGGGACGAGGCGTTCGAGCTGGCGGCCGGGGGTCTGCGGCGGATCATCGAACGTGATGGCCGAGACGCCGTCGCGACCTACCTCGGGAACCCGGGCGCGCATTCGTCGGGCATCGTGCCCATGATCGCCATCCGCGCACTCCTGCGCAGCGCAAACAACTACTCGGCCCTGTCGGTCGATTCGCTCCCCCAGCACCGGTGCTCGCACGAGATGTTCGGCAGCCTGGCGATCCTGCCGATACCGGACATCGACCGCACGAGCTACATGCTCATGTTCGGCGCCAACCCGGCGGTGTCCAACGGCTCGGGGATGGCGGCGCCCGCTGCTGGGCGCCGCCTGCGCGCCATCTGTGAGCGCGGCGGCCGCGTTGTCGTCGTCGATCCGCGCCGCACCGAAACCGCCGCCCACGCCTCGGAACACGTCTCGATCCGCCCGGGCGGGGACCCCTACCTGCTGCTCGGCATTCTGCACACGGTCTTCGAGCAGGATCTGGTCGCGCTTGGACGGCTGCAGGGACATGTCGACGGCCTCGCCGACCTCGAGGCCGTCGCCGGACCCTGGGCACCCGGCCGCGCCGCCGAGCACGCCGGCGTCGACGCCGACACAATCGTGCGCCTGGCACGTGAGTTCACCGCCGCGCCGCGGGCGATCGCCTACGGGCGCGTCGGCGTCTGCCAGCAGACGACCGGCACGCTCACCCACTGGCTCATCAACGCGCTCAACGTCGTGACCGGCAACTTGGACCGCCCCGGCGGCATGATGTTCCCGAGATCGCCGGTCGATGCGATCGGCGCGCTGGGGCTGTTGCCGGTCGCGAGCAAGTGGAGCCACCGTCGGCAACGCGTCAGCGGCCTCCCCGGCTTCCTTGACGAGTTCCCGGTCGCGGGCCTGGCCGACGAGATCCTCACACCCGGCGCCGGGCAGGTTCGCGCGCTGCTCTGCCACGCGGGCAACCCGGTGCTGTCCACCCCGAACGGCAAGCGACTCGACGAAGCGCTCGCGGCGCTCGAGCACTTCGTCGCCGTCGACATGTACATCACGGAGACCTCGCGTCACGCGCACGTCATCCTGCCCCCGCTGTCCCAGCTCGAGTGCAACGACATCGACCTGATCGTCCCCGCGATCTCGGTGCGCAACCACATCCGCTACAACCCCGTGGCCGTCCCGGCCGATCCGGGCGGCAGGACCGACTGGGAGATTTTGTGGGAGCTCGCCGGTCGCATCGGGACCGGCCGGGCCGGACGGGCCCGCAACGCGCTCGTCCGGGCGCTCGGCGCGGTGCTCACCCCCGACCGCCTCGCCGGTCTCGCGCTGCGCGCCGGGCCCTACGGGATCTTGCGGCGCGGGCCGCTGCGCTCACTGACGGTCGGCAAGATCCGGAGATCGGTCCACGGCATCGATCTCGGCCCGCTCGAGCCGCGACTTCCGGGGCTGCTGCGCACGCGCGGGAAACGCGTGCGGCTGGCGCCGCAGGCGTTCCTCGCCGAGACCGCGCGCCTCGACGACATCGCCGCCGAGCACGAGGCCGCGATCGCGGACGGCTTCGACCTGACCCTCATCGGCCGTCGTCAGCTGCGCTCGAACAACTCGTGGATGCACAACAGCCCGCGGCTGATGAAGGGGCCCGACCGCTGCACCGCGCTGATGCACCCCGACGACGCCGCCGCCCGTGGCCTGACCAACGGCGACCGCGTCCGCGTCGCCTCGGCGGTCGGCGCGATCGAGGTGCCGCTTCAGGTCAGCGACGAGGTCCGCCCGGGCGTCGTTTCGGTGCCCCACGGGTTCGGGCACGGCCGCCCCCGCGTGGGCTGGCGGCGGGCGGCGGCAAACGGCGGCGCGAGCGTCAACGACATCACCGACCCGTCGGTCCTCGACCGCCTCACCGGCAACGCCGCCTACAACGCGGTTCCGGTCCGCGTCGAGGCCGCCGTCCCAACGCCGACGGCACCGGAGGCCGTGGGCGCGATGGGTTAGCAACTCTTACCCCGCGGCGTTCCCGCCCCGAGTGAGGCCCTCGGATTCGGATGTTGCATGCGTTGGTGCCCCGCCGAGAAAATCGGTGAATCCGTAACGGCGGTGTGTGCCGATCAGTAGCTGCTCCAAGACGCCGAGCCCCTGCTGTCCGCGCCAGTAGGCTCGGACAGGCTGTTGGACATGAAGATTCTCGATCGCCAATGGGTTCAGCGATTCCAGGTCGTAGGACTCACCTCCAGTTGCCAGTTCGTCGTGCCAGGCGCCGTGGCCCCAGGTCGGATGGCCGTATCCGAGTCCTTTCATCTGGAAGGTGCCGATCGACTCCAGCCGCATCTCGTCGACTGTGCCGTCGAGTGCATGCATGACGAGGGTGGCGCCTCGGGAACGGCGCTGGCCGGGGACCCAGTCGATCCGGTGCTCGACGCGCGCAAGCGGCACGGGATCTGCCGGAATCTCGTCGGCGGCCAGTTTCGGGACGACCAGTGCATCATGGGCCCAGGTCGAGCCGTCCGGTCTTTCGGCCACCAGGAAATGAAAACAATACGTTTCGAAATGAATTGGGGCCCAGAGGAATAGCACCTCCGGTGGCTTTCCGGGTGCGCCCTCCAACCAACTGTTGATCGATCGCACACCCCACGACCGGTCCTTCACGGCGCGGATGCCGTCGGCGCCCAGATCGATGGTGTCACCGTCGACTTCCAGGGCGCCCGTCCAGGTTCCCCATTGGGTGGCGCGGGTGGCGTCCATGAACAACCGTGCCCCCTCGTAGGAGATTTGCCGCGTCTCCTCGATGGCCTGGGTCACGGCGGTATACGTCAAGTCGGCGGCCAGCCCGTGCTGTGGCGCATCGACGATCACCCGGTTGACCCGCATGGGTTCGACGATCTCGATGCGAATTGGTCCCATTGCGGTGTCGACCGGGCTCGGATTCATGCGACCGCTCGCGAACACCGAGCGCTGGCGGCCATCGTGGACCACGGAGAACGCGCCATCCATGATCTGGCGATTGGGGTACGAGCCGAACGCCACACCCAACATGAGGTCTTCACGGAACCCGTTGAACCAGAAGCGATCATAGAATTGGGGATTGCCGTTGCCGGATTGGGCCAATGGCAGCGACGTCTGATGCACGGGGTAGTCATCGAAAGCGATCAACATGGGTTGGCTCTTCCTGGTGTGCTAACTGGCGATCGGGAACTGGAATTACAAATGGCGAATCCCTTCGGCGGTAGGGTTCTTGTGCCATCGGGGGCCGGCGTCTCGGCTCGTGATTCAGCTCCGGCCGGCCTCGGGGAGTAGATCCAGCGAGCCGAGATCGAGTGCTTGCTGACATGCCCGCTGCAGCATGGCCATGAACATCGCGTCCCCGCGCTCGGTGCGTTGGACGACCATTGACGCCGCGACCGTCATCGCAACGCCCCAGAAGACCTGCCGGCGGTATTCTGCCCAGCACCGGTCCCAGCCGAAGTCGGTGACGCCGTTCTCCGACAAAGTGTCGAAATAGCTTCGGACCAGCCGCTGTTCGTGAGCGCGCCGGTCCTCGACGGTCAGGCTTCCACCGATGAAGTATGCGGCGTCCAGCATCGCGGGGCCCCACTGAACCCCTTGCCAGTCCACGACCGTGCATTCCCCGTTGCGGTCAAACAGCAGGTTGTCGAGGCGATAGTCGGCGTGCACGAGCCCGCGCGGGCCACGGATGTCGGCGGTGTGGGCATCGGCGACCTCGACGTAGCGACGGCAGACCTCGGCATGTTCGTGCGCGATCAGGTCGCCATAGCGCTCGAAGAACCCGGGCAGCAGCGCCGACAGCAACGCCTGATTGATCGGATTGGGGAGATTGAGATAATCACTGGCGCCGATCGTCTTGTCGTCGAAGACCGGGGCGTGCAACCGCGCCAAAGCACGGATCGCCTTGTCGGCCGTGATCGGATCGCATCCGGAGACTTGGTCGCCTTGCCGCGACTCGGCGGCATCTTGGAGAACGAGGGTGAACCATCCCTGCTCGGGATCGTATTCGGCGAGGTAGCATTCGGGCGTCGGGCCGTCGATCTGTCGATTGAGGCGCTGGTAGAAGGTCACTTCACGGAAGTACGCGCCCACTCCGACGCCGGCGGCACGGCTGGGCGGGTCGTCGGAGGCCAACTTCACGACGACCGTACCCGAGTTGCCCGTGCCATCCAGATACGTCACGCGATGGGTTTGGCTCATCTGGCCCGTTCCGATCGGCTGCGTGTCAGCGACGTGCAGGTTGTCGCGCCCCAAGACCTCGCACAGCCAGGCGCTGGTGATGCCGTCGGGCCCGGCGATGAGCAGGGCGGGTTGGTGCACCTCGACAGATTTCACGGCAGGACACCTCCTGAGAAGACGTGGCCAAAGCCGTGGCTGATGTCAGTAGCGGATGAGACCACGCAGATTGACGCCGTTGCGCAAGTCCTCATAGCCCTGGTTGATGTCTTCGAGAGAGTACTCCCGGGTGATGAGCTCGTCGAGTTTGAGCTGGCCGCTCTCGTATAGGTCCAACATCTTGGGGATATCGGTGCGCGGGTTGGACGAGCCGAAAAGCGATCCGCGGACCTGCTTTTCGAACAGGGCGAGCTCCTGCAGCGACATGTTTGCCGATGTGTCGGCAGGGTGGCCGATCGCGGTGACCACGACCCGGCCCCGCTTGCCGACCAGGCTCAACGCCTGCCCGACGTAGGAAGCTTCGGCGTTGTCGGTGGCGATCACGCACACGTCGGCCATCTGTCCCGACGTCAGCTGCTGGATAACACTGTGCGCTTGCCCGACGTCGGCTGCCGTGTGGGTGGCTCCGAATTCGGTTGCCCGCCTGCGCTTGTACTCCACCGGATCCAGGGCAACGATGTTGCGCGCGCCGACGATCCGGGCGCCCTGCACGGCGTTGACGCCGATGCCGCCGACGCCCATCACCACGACGGTGCTTCCGTCGCCGGCCTCCCCGGTGTTGACCGCGCTGCCGTAGCCGGTGGTTACGCCGCAACCCACCAGCGCGGCCTTGTCCAAGGCGACACGGTCGCCGACCTTGATCACCGATGCGGTCGGCACCACGGTGTATTCCGAGAACGTGCCGAGCAAGCACATCTGGCCCAGGCCTTTTCCGCGTGCGTGAAACCGGTGGGTGCCGTCCATTTGCGGGCCGAGCAGCAAGTACAAGCCCAGATCGCACAGGTTGCTCATGCCCCGCACGCACGGTTTGCAGCGGCCACAGGTCGGGATGAAGCTCAGCACGACGGGATCGCCTTCGGCCACATCGGTAACCCCGGGACCGACCTGTACGACCACGCCGGCCCCTTCGTGACCGCCGACGATCGGACCCAAAGCCGGCAGATCGCCGGTGACCAGGTGCTCGTCGGAATGGCACAGACCGGCGGCTGATAGCTTGACCATCACCTCCGACTGCTTCGGGTCGTCGAGTTCGACCTCCTCGATTTCCCACTTTTGGTTTCGCGCCCACAGCACGGCTGCTTTGGTCTTCATCGGTATGTCACACCACCCGACACCGAAGCGGCACGTGTTTGACGCCGCTGACGAAGTGACCGACGGTCCACTGGGGCTCTCCGTCGAGCTCGATGGATTCGACCTCGCGGGCGAGGCCCCGGAGGAGCGACGAGATCTCCATCTCGGCGAGACGCGCTCCCAGACAGTAGTGCTTGCCGTGCCCCCAGCCGACTTGGACGGTGGCGTTGGGCCTCCCGACGTCGAGTCGGTTGGGATCGGGGAAGACGCGCTCGTCGCGATTTGCGCTGGGGTATGAGAGCAGGATGCGATCGCCCGCCCTGAACCGGTGCCCGGCGATCTCGGTGTCGCGCTGTGTGAGGCGGGTGAAGTGTCGAACCGGGCTGGTGAGTCGAACCACCTCGTGCGCGGCGTTCCCGGCGAGGGTCGGATCGTCGCGCAGGCGCTGGAACTCCCTTGGATCGCGAGCGAGCGCTTCGACCCCCCCTGCCATAGCGAAGGACGTGGTGTCATGCCCTGCAGACGCGAGCACGGCGAAAAGTCCCATCATGGCGAGCATCTCGATCGGCTCGCCGTCGATGGTCGCATTGGCGATGGCGGACGTCAGATCGTCGGTGGGATTCTTCCTGCGGGCGGCAACGAGTTCGACGAAGTAGGCGGCCATCTCGCCCATCGCCTCGAACGGGGCGCCGGAACCCAACTCGGGATCGGCGGCACTGAACATCTGTTGGGTGAGCTTGAGCATCAGAGGTTCGTCTTCTCTTGGCACTCCGAGCATCTCCATGATCACCCGCAGCGGCAGCGGCACCGCGATGTCCATCGCGAAGTCGAACAGGCCATCGCGCGAGCGGAGATGGGCCATCGCCTCGGCCACCAGATCGTCGATGGCGACCTGAAGCCGGCGCACCGCAGCCGGCTTGAACCAATCGACCACCACCTTGCGGTACTTCGTGTGCTCATCTCCGTCCATGCTCAGCAGCGTCTTGATCTCGAACGGTAAATCCTGCTGCATGGCTTGGTAACTGCTGCCGCCGGCGCCGATGAAGGCGGCATCCTCCGTGTTCGGGAAGATCTGCGGCTGTCGACTCACCTCGAGCAGTGCCTGGTGGCGCACGACCGCCCAGAACTCTCCGTAGTCTTTGTCGGAATAGTGGTGCACAGGCCCGGCCCGGCGCAGAACTGCGGCAACGCTGTGCCACGTGTCCATATCCGTGAAGTTCCTCGAGTGTGTGAACAGGCGATCGGGGCGAAAGCCTGTGATCTCGGCCGTTGGGCTCATGCATGCTCCTTCCGGCAACACGGAAACCCGGTATTGAGCGTGTGGTCAAATTTGAGAATATGCTCAAAATCGCGTATCGGCAAGGGAACGCAGTGACTCATCCCGAATGCGCGCAGGGGGCGATTCGTTGGCCGACCGGAAGGTGCCCCGTCGTCAAGAAGCATCAGCGGGACTCAACGGTCGCACGTGCTTCCTGATTGCGCCGCCGACGCGGCTCCCTGACGATCTCGGCGGGGCGGCGGCCTCGGGGCCCGGCGTCAGCGCCGCGTGGCCTCGTCGACGAGCCGGGCGACGTCGGCCATGTCCGGCGTTTCACAGGCGGCCACGTATTCGCGGCGCAACTGGGTGACGAGGTCGGCGACCGATGGGATGTCGTCGATGAGATCGATCCCCTGGCCGGCCGACCACAGGTTCTTCCAGGGCTTGACATCCTCGGGCAGATGGGAGAAGCCGATCTTGCCGACGGCCGCCCTGGGTAGGTTCATCGGGTCGAGGCCGACTGCCCGCATCGAGTCGGTCATCCAATTCGCCGCCACCCCAGCGATTTCAGCGGTGTACATCAGGTCCGCGGACGTTCCCGCAACCAGCATCGCCTTGTAGGCGTCGGCCGCACGCGATTCCCGGGTGGCGATGAACCGGGTGCCCAGATAGGACAGGTCCGCGCCGAGGATCTCGGCCGCACGGATGGCCGCGCCGGTGGTGATGGCGCCCGCCATCACGATGATGCCGTCGAACATCGCACGGATCTTCGGGATCAGCACCAGGTGGCTGATCGTGCCGGAGTGCCCGCCGCCGCCGGCGCCGATGCACGTCATCCCGTCCACACCCGCCTGGATAGCCTTTTCGGCGAACCGCAACGAGGTCACGTCGTGCAGGATCATCCCGCCCCGATCGTGGACCCGCCGGGCCAGCTCGGCCGGGTCGCCCTGCGCCGAGATGACGATCTCCACGCCGTAGCGCGAGCACAGCTCCAGGTTGGCCGCCAGCTCGTCCTCGTCGAACCGAGTGGCCAGGTTCACCGCGATCGGCCCGATCCGCGCGCCGGGGTGCTCCTCGGCGTGGCGGTCCAGCTCGGCGCGGATCTCCCGTAGCCAATCCGCGAAAGTGTCTATGTCGCGTGCATTTTGGCGGGGCAGCGCGCCGATCAGGCCTGCCTTGCAGGCCGCCCCGACGAGCTCGGGCCCGGACACCAGGAACATCGGGGCGCACACCGCCGGAAGCGTCAACCGGCTGCGGAAACCCTCGGCGAGCGCCATCTCAATGCCCGCCGAACACCGGCTCGCGCCACCACACCGCCTCGTCGAGGTGTGCGGCCGCGCGGTGGTTCAGTAACTGATCGGTGTGGCTGAGCGAAAACGTCGTTCCGGCAGCCAGTTCGGTGGCGAGTCCGGTAGTCGCGGCGACCGACTCGGCCGCGTTGGCCGCGTCGTGCACCGCACCCCGCAGCAGCATCTGCCTTGCCCGGCGCAACCCGACAAGGCGCGGCAGCAGGTCCGACCCGCCGCTGTCGACGAAAACCTCGCGCTCGCAGAACTGTTTGGCGATACCCGCGTAATGGTCGGCCACGGTGAAGTCACACATATCCGCCAGATGCAGCCCCAATCCGATCGCCTTGCCCGGCACTTCGGCGTCGCCGAATGAGACCTCGGCGAAGTCAGCGGACGGCATTCGAAAAAACCCCTAGGTAGCCCACTTGGTTGACTAGGTCAGCAGTCTTCCGCGCCGGTGCGCTCTGCGTCAAGCCGGCGCGGACGGACTTGATATCCCGCTGGCATTCGAAAATGCCGGCCTGATAGTGAGCGCGCGATCCCGTCGATTTCAAATTGTTAGACTGGCTGTATGACTAAGCTGTATCGACTGTTGTGCGGTGGATGACACCGGCGGTTGCGTGCCAGAAAAGATATGTGGCAGAAAAGATATATTGGGAGTTCCGGTGCCATCACTTCCGCCGCTCGCCCCCTTGGGAACCGGAAACCTCACGGTGCCCGGGAGTCAGAGCGTGCGCACACCGAAGACCGCGGAGTTGGTGGCGCGGACGCTGCGCCGGATGATTGTGGACGGCCAGCTCAAGGACGGCGACTTTCTGCCGAATGAGCCCGCCCTGATGAACCACTTCGGTGTCAGCCGCCCGACGTTGCGCGAGGCGGTGCGGGTGCTCGAGTCCGAACGGCTGGTCGAGGTGCGGCGCGGCTCGCGGACCGGTGCCCGCGTGCGGGTGCCGGGACCCGAAATCGTGGCACGCCCCGCCGGTCTGCTGCTGGAGTTGTCGGGCGCCACCATCGCCGACGTTCTGGTCGCCCGTTCCGCGATCGAGCCACTGGCCGCACGGCTACTGGCGTCCAACGGCAAGACAAAGGCGTTCGACGAACTCGAGCGCATCATGCTCGAAGACATTCCGGCATCCGCGGAGGCTTCGCGATTCGCCGCGGCCACGTCTCACTTCCACCGCCGCCTGGTCGAGCTGTCGGGCAACGTGACGCTGAGCATGATCGCGGGCATGCTCCACGAGATCACCGAAAGACATACCGCCGTGGCGGTCGCGCGCAAGCGCAGCGTCCCAAAGCCGGACTTCGAGAAGTTGATGCGGTCCTACGGCCATCTCATCGAGCTGCTCCGGGCCCGCGACGACGACGCGGCTGAAGCCCATTGGCGCCGCCACATGGACAATACGCGCAGCGTCTTGTTGCGGGTGCTTCCGACGATCAAGGTCCGCGACGTCATCGACTGACCGGCTCTGGTCAGCCCCGAGAGCCACAGTGCGACAACGCGGTTGGCAGGCTTCTATACCTACATGCTGGGCTGGCCGTACATGGCGACCAACACCGAGCGGTTGAGGCTGTTCTCCGACCAGACCCCGATGGCGGTGTTGGCGCAATCCTGCATCAGGGCTCGCGACGGCGGGTCCCACCACCACTGGCCGAGGATCTGTATGCCGTTGATTGCCAGGGACGGCACGATCGCCACGGTTTCGGCGGCCCTACCCCGGAAACCGGCATCGCGGGCACGGTCCTGCGGAGTCGACCCGTCGGATCCGACGTCGCCGTTGATGTCGGGGTTGTTGAGGACGTCCAGCGTGTGCCGGCGCGCGGCATCCGTGAGCCGGTTGTCCATCTTGGAGTCGGTGGTGCAGCCGTTCTGACGTTGAGCGGTGTTGATGTTCACGTAGACGCTGTTGTTGAGTCGGGCGTTGTTGGGTACGACAGTGTTGCCGTTGTCGGCAAGTGCCAGCGGTGCCGAGCACGCGACCGCACCGGCCAGAAGTGCTGGCACCGAACGGGATAGCGCGGAACGGGAGGATGAATGACCAAATGATCGCCGTCTTTCGGGGCCCCGTTTCATGGCTGTCCTGATCTCGTGCTTGCGACGATTGAACCAAAGAATTATAACTTGGTTGAAGTTGTTGGACTAGACTCACGTATCCGGCCGGGTCGTGCCAGAGGTGATGACATTGGGTCCCTACCTTGCTTTGCGCCGCAGCGACGAGGCGGACGCCCGCCGGTACACACCGCGCCGACGTTCAGCCATGGCACGCCGCGGGGCGTTCGCCGGTGTGTTGATCGCCGCTGCCGCCAGCGGCGGAACGGCCCAGCCGCTGGCCCCCCGCGCTCACGCCGCCCCGGACCCTCGAGTCGAGTACCTGTACGACGTCGCGGTGCGCCGCCAGTACAACTTTCCGAACAACGACGCCATCGGCTACGGCTATAGCATCTGCGACAAGGTCAGCAGGGGCGAGGGCTACGCACAGGTGATGGGCGATGTGAAAAGGGACGTCACGCCCAACGACGAGTTCGCCGCGAATTACCTGGTGTCATACGCGGTGAACCTGCTGTGTCCCGCCCAGATCTGGCAGCTGCGCAATTCGGCGGCGCACTACCAGCCGCCCGCCGAATCCTAGGACCCGGGTACGAGGTTGAGCGTAAATCGATTCGTGAACCGTTCGGGCGGCCGGATGCCTCCCCTGCTTCGCCCGCGCGCATTGCTCTCGACGGTGGGCGCGCTGTCACTGGCAAGCGTCGGTGCCGCGGCGGGCGCGCATGCATCGCCGTCACAGGAAGGCGCGTCCGGTTCGTGCTCGTTCGTACTGACTCCGCCGCAAGTCGTTCAGGTATCGACCACGCGCATGGTGCTAGCCACCTTGAAGCCGGGCCCGTGCACCATGGACGCCGTTCCCAACGATTCGGTCGTATGTTTGTCGATCAAGGGAGATGACGCACCAGAGCAGTGCAGCCATAAGGCCGGCTCGGCCACGGCGCTGATCTACTATCCGTACCGGCCGGGCGCGGCCTACGTGGTAACGGGCCAAGGCTGTGCGGACCTGTACGAGGATCCGGTCAGTCACAGCACCACCGGACCGGTGCACAAAATCTGCCAGTCCTTCGGGCCGACGTCGTTCACCCTGTGAGAAACACCGGCACGTTGCGGGTTACGCCGTGGCCCGCAACGGCTTTGGCCTAGATCGGGTCGAATCCGCTGATCAGCCACCGATCGCCGACCTTGTCCAGCGTTACCCGGACGCTGGAGGCGGTGGCGCTGGGGGCATCCGAGCCGACGGTCACGGTCTGGTTGACGAACACCAGCGTCACCGCATGGGCTGGGCTCGCCGACACCGAAGCCGCAGCGGGAACGGTGGCGACCGCCGAGATGTGCCGTTGTTTGGCCCCGGGGATGACCACGTCCTGGGTCAGCTGCGTGTAGGACTCCTTGAACGTTCCGGTCAACCGGTCGCGGGCGGCCCCCAAGTCCTTATCAACGGTATCGGGTTGATAGGAGAGCATGGCGATGGTGCCGTCCTTGGCGACCGCCACCGACTCGATGTCGGCGGCCTGCGAGGCACGAAGGGAGGCGGACTGCCACTTCAGGTAGCCTGCCGTCCCCGCGAGCGACAACACCACACCCGGGAGCACCGCGAAAACCAACAGGCGCGAAAAGCTGATCCTGCGTGGGGGTTTCGCCGGACTACGGTATTCGCCGCCCCGGTCTTCGCCGGACTCCTCGGCGGGGGCGCTTTGCCCCGTGTCGTGCTCGGCGTCGTCGGTGGTTTCTTCGGCAACCGTCACGACATCCGCACCGGTCGCGGATTCGGCGTCAACAGGCACAGCGTCTGATTCCTTTTCTCGGTCGTTCGTTTCGTCGGCCGCCTCGCCGAGCCGCGCCGTCATGCCGGCACGAACAAGACGTTCGAGACCTTGGCCCCGTCATCGACCTTTTGCACGTCGATTCGCATTCGCCAGGCCCGTGGCGGCTGATCTTCCGCGCCGAGATTGGACGTCTTGACGGAGACGGCGACGAGCACTCGGGCTTCGTGGGCCGACACCGATTCCAGGCCCGCCTCGGTGACGGTACCCACCGATTTCGACTGCACCTTCTTGACCACATCGATGAAGGGCTGCGAACGCTTCGAGAAGTCGTCGTAGAAAGGGCCCGTCGCCGAGTCCAGGATACGTTGAATGTCGTGGTTGACGTTCTGCCAGTCGATGGTCGTGAGGTTCACCGCACCCTGCCGGCCCACCCGCAAGAACAGCTCGCGCTGTTGCTGTTCCTGACGCAGCTGGTACGTCTGGAACCCCAGCCATCCGACCACTCCCCCGAGGGCGACAACGGCGAGGATACCCAGCAGCGTTGCCAGCCGCACGGGCGACATCCGCCGTCCAGCCGGTGTGGCATCCTCGTCTTCCTCGACGGCAGCGGAATGGTCCGCGTCCGTCGCGCAAGCCTCAGCGCCTTCAGTGTCGTCGGCGTCGCCGCCGCCGGTGCTCATCTGCCCTTCGGGGGCATCAGCATCTGCTGCCATGTCTGCTCCTGGTCGGCGGGACGGACGAGATCGGTTTGCCGATACTCCTGACCGTCTGGTCCAAAATACGTGCCGGTGGCGGGATCATATTCAGCAACGGCGATCGGCGGGGTAGCCGGGCCGGGCGGGGACGGTGCCGCCGCGGTCGAACGGTTACCGGACGGAGCGGGCGCGGCCGCCGGTGCGGGCGGGGTTGCGGCCTGGGGAATGTCCTGCCCCGACAACGTCGAGTTCGGGTCGCCCTTCCAGTTGTAACCCTCGTTTAGCGGCACGTACTCCTCGTCGCTTTCGCACATCTTCACCGTCGGGGCGCGCTTGCCCGGGCGAGTCTCGCACGGGTAATTGCGGGCCCCGCGCACATTCAGGGCAGAATCTTGCGGTATCCGGCAGTACATGTCACCGTCGGGACGGTCCGGATGGTCCTCGAAGATAGGCGACCGCATCTGCTGAATGGGCAGGTATCCAGTCGTGCACGCCGGAGGGAGATTCAGGTTCAAGTTGAAGCTCAGGTTCAGCCCCGGATAGCTCGACTTGATCTTGCGGTCGGGCAGTATGGTCGCCAGCCCTTCGGCCGTTGCGGCCGGCAGCACCACCAATAGCTGCTCGAGGTCCGCACGGTAAGCCACCCCCACCTTCCCCACGCTGACCAGGTTGGCCAGCACGATGGGCAGCGTCGGCTGCAGTCGGTCGAACAGTTGGCGTGTTTCCTCTGCCGCGGGGGCACCCTTCGCGAGCACGCCCCGAACGTCGGAATCTTGTGTCTGCAATTGTTTGGTGACGTTGGCGAGGTTGGACGCCCAGGCCTGCACCGCGTCGGAGGAGTCGGTCTGGCTGTCCAGCACCGGCTTGGATTCGTCGATGAGCGTGGTCAGCGAATCAAGGTTCTTTCTCGCCTCAATTGCCAGGCTGGTGGTGCCGTTCAACAGCCGGGAAAGTTCCGGGCCCAGCCCGCCGAATGCGAGATAGCTTTCGTCGACCACCGTTTTCAGGTTGTCGCGCGGGATGGCTTGCAGGCCGCGGTTGGCCGCCGCCACCAACGAGTTGATGTCCGGCGGTACGCTCGAGTGGCTGACGGGGATGATGTCGCCGTTGGTCAGCGTGGGACCGGTTCGGCTGTGTGGCGTCAGAGCGAGGTACTGCTCGCCGACCGCCGACACGCTGTGCACTTCGGCGGCGAGGTCCGTCGCGGGAATGCCGACATCCGAATCCATTTGGAGCACGGCCTCGGCGCCGGTAGCGGTCAACCGCACCTCCTGCACCCGGCCGACGGTGACGCCCCGGTACGTGACGTTCCCGCCCGCGTAGAGGCCGCCGGCCCGGGGCAGCTGCACCGTGACCGTGTAACGACCGATGCCGAAAAATGTGCTCTGGATCTTGAGGTAGCCGAAGAACACGATCGCTACTGCGACGACGGCAATCGTCACGAAGACCATGATCTGGATCTTGATTCGCCGGGTCAGCATGTCACGGCCCCTGGTCGAAATGATATGGCGCCACAAGTGGATTGCGCGCCGTGTAAGGGCTGGGCACCTGCCCGATCGTGCGGCCCCACTGCAACTCGAGCTCGGTCAGGTTGCCCTCCCAACGGGTACCGGTGAACAGCGAGTTGTCGATGCGGCTGAGGGTCAAATCGACTATGGCGGTGAAGTTCCCGTAGTCGCCGCGGACCCATTTGCTGATCGTCGGCTTCGGGAACGGGAACGTCGCGAAATAGTCCAGCGAGCGGGTCAGGGCCGGCCCGGCGTCGGCCAGGGACTGCAGCACGGGGCCGAGGTCCTTGAGCTCCTTGACCAGATTCTCCTTGGTTTGATTGACGGAGTCGGCGGCAAGCGCGCTGAACTTTCCGAGTTCGGCCAAGGCGTTGGCGAGGTTCTCCCGCTCGTTCTTCAGCACGGCCAGCGCGTCGGGGATGGTCTTGAGCGCCTTGTCGACGACCGGCTTCTGCCCGGCGAACTGGCCGACCAGATCATTCAGGCTGTCGGTGGCCGCGATGATGTCGTCCTTCTGGTCGTTGAGGTAGCCGACGAACTTGTCCAGCTGCCCGATCAGGCTCCGCAAATCCTGTTCCCGGCCCGAGAACGCGGTGCTCAACGCCTTGGTGATGTCCTGCACGTTGCCCAGGCCGCCGCCGTTGAGCACCATCGACACGGCGGCCAGCGTTTGTTCGGTCGAGGGGAAAGCGGCTCCCGACGACAGGGGAATCAGGGATCCGTTCTTCAGCTTGCCGACCGGTGGAATGTCCTTCGGTGGCGCCAATTCGACGTGCACCGAGCCCAGCAGGCTGGTCTGGCCGATTGTGGCGGTCGCGTTGGCAGGCAGGTCGACGTCGCCGTTAACCGTCATGGTGACCAGCGCGTGCCAGCCCTGGAGTTCCACCTTGGTCACGTTGCCGACCGTCACGTCATTGACCCGGACCCGCGAATTCTCTTTGAGGTTCTGCACATCGGGCAGTTGCGCCTGAATCGTGTAGGCCCCGGGTCCCCCGCCCTTGGTGCCCGGCAGCGGCAACGAGTTGGCCCCGTGGAAATCTCGCAACGCACCGCAACCGGACAACGCGGCCGCGCACAACGCTGCTGCGGCGCCGGCACCGACGCGTCTCCAGGACAGGAACCGTTTCACTGTCCACCCCCGGGCGGCACCATCATCCCCTTGAGCCCGTCGGTCGGATCGGTCGGTATGGGGTTCGGGGGTCTGGCCGGCACGAACGGTGGATTCGCGTGATCCGGGTCGACCATCCCGTTGCCGAAGTAGTTGTAGATCCTGTTCGCTGGCGGCAACGGCCCGTTGGGCGGCGGCGGCACCGTGCGCCACTGCTCGGTCGGCGGCGGCCCGGGTGGGGGAACGTAATCCGGCCGCAACCAGTCCTCGCTGTACGTGACTTCGTTGGGCCGCGCCATCACGCCGACGAACGGGTTCATGCCGATCGGCGGGAAGCTGTACTGACGGTTCTTGAAGATGGGCGCCAGGTACTGCACGCACAGCTTCGCCGACTGCTCCGCACCCAACCGCGAAGCCGCCTGCACCGCCGAACACAGGAACTGGACGGGATTGGCGAAGTTTGTGACCGCGACCACCCCGGTCAGCGCTACGTTGGCGGGCTGGTAGATGTTCGCGAAGTTCTGGAACGCCGGCGCGCCGACGTGCAGGGTCTGCTTGATGTCGTCGAGGCTCTCGACCACCGCGCTGGACACCGACGCGAGTTTGTCCGACGTGGCACCCAGCGCTTCCCTGTTCTCGGCCACGAAGTTCGTGACGTCGTCGACCACGTCGTTCAGGTTCCGCACGGCTTTGGCGACCTCGTTCGGGTCGTCGGCCAGCAGTCTGGTCACCGCGGCCAGGTTCTGATTCAGGTGCTGCAGCAGATCGCCGCTGTCATGCAGCGCCGAGACCAGGACCGAAAGATTCTTGACCGTCTTGAACAAGTCGCCGCTGTGGTCGCCGAGTGCCGAAATCGCCTGCGACAACTTGATGATGGTGTTGCGGATGCCGGAACCCTGGCCGCGCAGGTTGTCAGCTGCGGTGTTGATGAACGCACCCAACGTACTGACGCCGCCGGGTTGGGTGGGTTGCAGTGTGCTGGTGAGCTTTTCGAGCTGCTGACGGAAGTCGTCCCACTCCACCGGCACTGCCGTGCGCTCCCGCGGGATCACCGCGTGATCCTGCAGCGCCGGTCCACCATCGTAGGCGGGTGTCAGCTGGATGGCCCGAACCGTCACCAGAGACGGAGACAGGATCACCGCTTTGGCGTCGGCGGGCACCTTGTACTTGTCCGCGTACCAGAACGAGACCTTGACGCGGTCGGGCTGAGGTTCGATCTTCTCGATCTTGCCGACCGGCACCCCGAGCACCACGATGCTGTCGCCGGGATAGATCCCGTTGGTGTTGTCGAAATAGGCGGTGACGCTGGTGCGCCCGGCGCCCGTCGCGTCCTGCACCACAGCGACAATGCCGCCGATCAGCGTGACCGCCAGCAGGACTGCCACGCCGACTCTGGCTCTTGGCGACCGCATCATCGGCTACCACCTCCACCCGGAGCAGACGGCGGTGCCTGCCCGGGAGCGGGTTGCTCGACCGGCCCCGGTGGCGTGGGGACGGACGCATGCGGACCGGGCGGCGTCAGCGCCGGGGGCCCCGGCGGCGGGCCGCCGGGCGGTGGGGCCGGCGGTGGCTCGCGATACGGGTAGCAGCCCGGGCCGGGCAACGGCACTCCGGGGGCACCGCACTGATGGTCGTCGGGGTTACCGGTGATCGCGTCGGGCAGCGTCAACCGCGGCTCTCCGCCCTGGCCCGTGCGGGGGAACGGCATCGGTAGCGGCGGAGTCGCCGGCTGGCCGGTCTGCGGGTCGGTCAGCTGCGAGGGCAGCAAGACGCTGGGATCCAGCCCCAGATCGGAGAACGCCGCGTCGATGAACGGTTGCACGAACTGGCCGGGCAGCAGGTTGGCCAGATAGGCCTTGAAATAGGGCCCCGACGAAACCGACTCACCCAGCGACAGCGCGTAGCCGTTGAGGCCCTTGATCGCCTTTTGCACCCGCTCCTTGCGATTGTCGACGATGGTCAGCGCCGAATTGAGTTTGTCCAGAGCGGGTTTGAGCGTTTGCCGGTTGTCGGCGATGAATCCCTTGACCTGCTGCGCCACCGCCGCGATGTTGTTCGAGATCTGGTCCAGTGCGCTGCTCTGGCTTTTCAGCGCGAGCAGCAGGGAGTTGCTGTTGGCAACGAGGCGCACCACTTCGTCGCTGCGTTCGGCAAGCACGGTGCTCGCCTTGCTCGCGTTCCCCAACAAGGCCCGAAGCTCGGCGTCGCGGTTGCTCAGCGTCTCTGAGAACCGTGCCACACCCCGCACCGCGGCCTGTAGGTCAGGCGGTGTGTTGGAGAACGTCTGCGACAGCACCTCCAGCGAATGTGACAGCTGATCGGTGTTCAAGCCGCTGATGGTTGTCGAGAGATCGCCGAGCGCCTCGGGGAGCTCATAAGGGGAGGTGGTCCGGTCGAGCGGTATCGGACCGCTCAGCCGTCCATCGCCCCGTGAGGTGATTTCGAGGAGCTTGGATCCCAGCAGCGTCTTCAACTTGATCGCGGCCTCGCTGCGGTCGCCCAGTCGCACCCCGCGGTCGACCTTGAATTTGACCAGCACCCGCCGACCGGTGAGCTCGACGGCGGCCACCTTTCCCACCCGAAAACCCGAGACCTGCACGGGGTTACCCGAGGCGAGACCGCCCGCTTCGGCGAAATAGGCGGAGTACTCCGTGGTCTGATCGATCAGCGGCAATTTCTGGTAGTTCAGCGCCAGCCACATCACGGCCAGTGTCATGCCGATCCCGACCGTGCCGACCTTGAGGGGACTGCGTTCGGAGAACGTCTTCACTTCGGCGTGCACCTCCCGGTGTCTTGGCCGGCCACCTTGACGTACACGGGCTGGCCGCCCTTGCCATTGACCTTCAGCAGGAGGTCGCACAGGTAGAAGCTGAAGAAGTCGCCGTAAAGGCCCAGCCTGCCGGCCACTTGGTACGCATCGGGAAGGGTATTGAGCAGATTGTCGACGAAATCCTTGTCGGCGTCGATGAGTCCGGCGGTCCGGTCGATCTCGTGGACCGCTTTCTCGATCGCCGGGCGGCCTTGTGCCAGCAGGTCGGCGACCGACCCGGCGGCCGCGTTGCCGTACGCGACCGCATTGCTGATGTCCTGCTTGCGCGCCTCCAGACCCTGCACCAGTTCCGAAAGCGAGTCGACGGCCTTGGCAAACTGCTTGCTTTGGCCGCCCAGCGACCCCAGCAGGGTCCGCAAGTTGGTGATGACTTGACCGATGAGCTGATCCCGGTCGGCCAAGGTGTTGGTCAACGCGGCGGCTTGGCTGAGAAAGGACCTGATCGTCGAACCCTGGCCCTGAAAGGCCGCGATCAGTTGACCGCTCAACGCATTGATCTGGTCCGGGTCCAACGCGCGGAACAGGGGCCGGAAGCCGCCGATCAACGCGTCCAGGTCCAGCGCCGGCTCGGTCTGAGCCAACGGGATAGTGTCCCCGGGACGCAGCGTTTTGACGCCGCCCGCGCCTTCTTCCAGGGACAGAAACCTTCCCCCGATCAGGTCGTCATAGCGGATGGCGGCGCGGGTCCCTTCGGTCAGCACCGCCGACCGCGTCACCGAGAACTGCACTTGCAGAGTCGAATCCGGTTGCAAGGAGATTCTTTTGACCTTGCCCACCTCGACACCAGCGATGCGGACGAAGTTTCCGTTGCGCAGGCCGGAGACGTTGGCGAAGTGCGCGTTGTAGGTCTTCTCGTCCTGGAACCTGAATTGGCCGAAGACCAGGAAGACGAGCATCCCGGCTAGCAGGCACACCACCGCGTAGACGGCGAACCGCCACAGCGAGCCGCGAATGTTCTCTCGCATGTCTGCTTTCTCCCTCGCTTCCGGCGATCAGTGGTCGGGCTGGTCCGGCGGTGGCGGCGGGATCGTCGGCACCGGTGTGGGTTGAACTTGCGCCGGATGCGCCACCACCGAAGGCTCCGAACCCGGCGGCGGCGGGCCCGGCTCGCGGGGCCTGCCCGGTATGGCAGGCGGCAGGCCCGGATACAGCGGGGTTCCATCCGGCAGGTACCACGGCGCACCATAGGGCGGCGCGCCCGGGTAAGGAACCGGACCGGGCGCCGGTCCCCCGTTCAGGGTGTAAATGCTCGGGGGCTTCGGCGTCCCCCGGGTCATCGGGCCATAGTTGGCAAGCCCCGGGAAGCCGATCCCGGGGTTGGGCCGAACGTCCATCCCGGTGCCCCACCCGGTGTTGGTCACGAGATAGCGCACCGGGAAGTTCTTGCCGACGTCCGG
The DNA here is from genome assembly GCF_035506235.1 of Mycobacterium sp. GTDB lineage: Bacteria > Actinomycetota > Actinomycetes > Mycobacteriales > Mycobacteriaceae > Mycobacterium. The sequence goes on along the minus strand of NZ_DATJPU010000205.1, from coordinate 11,335 downwards.
CAGCGAGCCACAGCCGGGCGCGCCGCCGGGCCCGCCCTTGGCGCCGTTGACGGGCAGGTTGTCCGGGTACCGGTACATGTCGTCGCCGAACAAGATGCCGGCATCGCCGATGAGCGACTTTCCGTTGTGTCCCGCGACGGTTTCGATCAGATCGTCCAAGCTCTCGTACGCGCCAACTAGCAAGCAGGTCAGTTCCGGGTTGTATTTCATCAGCAGGCGCGTCGTCGGCTCGAGCACGTTGATGCCGTGGATCAGGTTGTTCTTTGCGGGGCCGACGAGGTTGATGCCGCTGTCGGACAGGCCAACCACGTTAACCAGCAGCGAGTCGAGCGAATGCGCGTCGTCGGTGATCGTGGTGCTCGTCGTGCCGGCGGAGTCGAGCACCGCCAGGATGTCCGGGGCGGCCGCGCTATAGGTGTCGCTGAATCCTTTCAGCGCGCGGTAGTCTTCGCGGATGGTGTCGCTGCGCGGATTGATCGCCAGCAGAACCTGATTCAGGTCCGTCGTGGCCGTGCCCAGCGCCTCGCCCTTCCCGCGGAAGCCCTCGCCCAATGCCGAGAGCACCGCATTGAGCTTCGCGGGGTCGATCTGGTTCAGCACGCCGACGAGGTTCTGGAAGGTGGTATTCACCTCGACACTGACATTGCGGGACTTGAGCACCGCCCCGGCAGCGAGCCGTTTGGCGCTCGGGTGATCGGGGGTGACCAGCTCGACGTACTTGGCACCGAATGCCGTCGGCGCGGTGATCTGGGCCTCGACGTTGGCCGGAATGTACTTGAGCTGGTCGGGATAAAGCTCGAGCTGGAGCTTCACGTTGCCGTTCGGCTGTATCGCGGACACCCGACCGACTTGCACGCCACGCAATTTCACCTGGGCGCCCGGGTCCATGACGAGGCCGGCGCGGTCGGACACCAGCGTGATCCGGGCATACGACTGCAGGTCCCGGTTGAACGCGAGGACGGTGAACACACCGCCCGCGACGATCAGCACAACGAGGATCAGGGTCCATACCGCCGGGTGCAGGCCCAACTCACGCCGCTTGCGTTCGGTCATCGCTATCCCGACAGGTGGAAGTTGCCGGAACGTCCGTAAAGCGCCAGACCGACTGCCGCCGTAAGCAGTGTCAATACGACCAGCGAGGCCCGCACCGCGCGGCCGGTCGCCTCTCCGACGCCGGCGGGACCGCCCGTGGCGTTGAATCCGTAGTACGTGTGGATCAGCATGACGACGATGCCCTGCAAGACCACCTGAATCACCGCCCAGAGCACATCGGTCGGTTGAAGGAACGTGTAGAAGTAGTGGGTGTAGACGCCGCTCGACTGCCCGTAGGTGAACTGGACGAGGAACTGGATCGACACGAATCCCACGATCAGGGATATGCAACACAATGGAATCGACAGCGCGATACCACCCAGCACGCGCGTCGACACCAGGTATGCCACCACACGCACGCCGATCACCTCGAGCGCGTCGATCTCCTCACTGATCCGCATCGCACCGAGTTGCGCAGTGGCCCCGGCGCCGATCGTGGCGGCCAAACCGAGGGCGGTGATCAGCGGCGCCGCCAGACGCGGGTTCACATACGCGGAGAAAAACCCGACGAGTGCCTCCACCCCCAGATTGGCCGTCTGACTGTATCCGACGATGGCAACCAGCAGACCGACGTTGAGCAGCAGGAAACCGACGATCGCGACTGTGCCGCCGATCAGGGCGAGCGCACCCACGCCCAGGCTCATCTGGGCGATGACGCGTACGGTCTCCGTGCGGTAATAGACCAGGGCATCCTTGATGCTGAGAATCGCCCGGACGTAGAACGCGGTCTGTTCGCCGATGCGGTTCCATCCGGCGGCCCAGCCCTTTACGGTGCCGACCAGCCTCGGTGTCCGCGCGCCGCTGGGTGCCGCGCTCATCAGTGCTGCACCTGCACGAGGACGGCGCTGAGCAACGTGTTGATCACGTACAAGGCCATAAACGTATATACGACGGTCTCGTTCACCGCGTTACCGACGCCCTGCGGTCCACCGCCGACGGTGAACCCCTTGTAGCAGGCGATCAAGCCGGCCGCCAGGCCGAACATCGTCGCCTTGACGACGGCGATGATCACGTCGGGAAGTCCGACGAGCAACGTCATGCTGGCCACGTAGGCGCCCGGGTTGACATTTGAGACGTAGACCGCGAACAGGTAGTCGGAACCGAGTCCGACGACCGTGCCGAGCCCACTCAGCAGGAAGCTGTTGACGGTGAGCGCCGCCACCCTCGGCACCACCAGTCGCTGAATCGGGTTGATGCCCATGACCCGCATGGCGTCGATCTCTTCGCGGATCGTGCGCGCACCGAGGTCGGCACACATGGCGGTGGCGGCGGCGCCCCCAATCACCAATACGGTGATGGCCGGCCCGATCTGGGCGACCACGGCGAGCGCCGCGCCCGCTCCCGAGTTGTCGCCGGCCCCGATCTCGAAGAACAGCACATCGAGCAGGAAGACGACGAACGCGTTGAAGACGACCGCCAGCAGCACCGCGGGGAGCAGCGATACCCGGGCGGTGAACCAACTCTGCTGAATGAACTCCCGCCACGCGAACGGTGGCCGCACGAACTGAACCATGGTATCCAGCGACATCGCGAAAAAGCTGCCGATTTCCCTCAGCGGCTTGACAATTGGATGTGTCGCGGCCACTAACAGCTACCTACGCGACTGCCCGTGATTGACATTGCGACGATCCACTCGTGGACACGACTCAGACCTCCGCATGACTGTGACCCCCAACACGGGAGGATGCCGCAGAACGGTACCGCAACTGCTATGACTGTGGCAACAACCTGGGCGCCACGGTGAAGCCAGTTACCATTACCACCTAGTAGACCAAGTGCCCTTTGCTGTGCGGGCCCCGCCGAGGTCTTTGCCGGGGCGCAACGCGGGGCCGCTGCGACGCCGCCAGACACCCCCGCCACTCGCCGTCAACGGACCGTTCTACGTGGTATCAACTGCTCAAAGACCCATCAGGTGGGCGAACCGCAAACGGCAGTTCCGTGGGCGCGAAGCCTGGGTCGGCCGCCCCGCTGTGAAACGGCTCCACGGGGACTGCCCGTCATTCTTGCAAAACTTTGCTGGCGTATAGCTCCGTAGCGCATCTCGAAAACTTCCGCTACTTCCAGCAAACCCGCTGGAGTGGCCGTCCGGCATTTCGGCGCCGTTCAGACCGCTCAGTCGGCCTTCAGCAGGCTCCACTCCGCAACGTATCGTCGTCACTTCCGCGCACGAAGCGGACGTCGGTAAGCGATCGAGCCGCGCCCGCTCGCCGCTTCATATCTGCGGGAACCCAATGGAGTTCGGAATAGCGGCTAGCCTGTGGCGGTGTTGCTGGCTACCATGACTCCCCGCGGCCCTAAGCACATCGAGGTGAGTCATGCAGCGCCGATACATCGCCCCCACACTGTCAATGCTCGTGGGCGTCGCCGGGTGTTCGTCGGTGCCGCCCGCTCTCGAGTTGCCCAGAGGGGCCTTGCCCGGCGGTACCGCGCAGATCACCGTCAACGGAAACGCAGCGGGTCCTCTCCCGGCGGTGCAGTGCAACAACATCGGAAAAGGCCTGACCGAGATCACCATCGGGGCCACGGCCCCGAGTGTCGTGGTGCTGCTCGACTCGCATGCCGCGAAGGGAGTCACCTTCAACGGTTTCGGGGGGTTCACCGGTAGCTACTGGCAAGGTCTGCAGGGCACCGCGCGGCTGGGCATGGTCGATCAGACCTACACACTCACCGGCACCGCCGCCGGCTTCACCGCCGAGCATCCCTACGTCCGGACCATGAGTGACTACACAGTCGAAGTCGCCTGTTGAACCGAGTCCATCGATGCGGGCCAGTAAATCCCGGGACCGTGCCACCAGTATTTCCGGATGGGTGGGGGATGCCCGGATGCACAGGGGCGCATGGGTATTCGTCATGACCGGCCAACTAGGAGGCTGCGTTGACTCGACCAGATGTGCCGGCACCCCTCGCCGGAACCGAAAGGGCCGCGCCCGCTGTGGTGCGGTCGCCGAAAACCGCTGAGCTGGTTGCGCGCACGCTGCGTCGGATGGTGGTCGACGGTCAGCTCAAGGACGGCGACTTCCTGCCCCACGAAACCGAGCTGATGGCCCATTTCGCGATCAGCAGGCCGACCCTGCGCGAAGCCGTCCGGGTATTGGAGTCCGAGCGGCTCGTGGAGGTCCGGCGCGGATCACGTACCGGGGCACGAGTGCGCGTCCCCGGACCGGAAATCGTTGCGCGCCCAGCGGGACTGCTGCTCGAGCTGTCCGTCGCCACGCTCGCCGACGTCTTGACCGCGCGAGTCGTGATCGAGCCGCCCGCAGCCAAACTGCTCGCCAAGCATGGCACCGATGACGCGCACACCGAACTTGACCGCCTGGTGAGCGAGATGCCCCGGGCCCTCGAGGGGGGCGACCTGGCGCGCGCGTCGGCGAACTTGCATCGCCGCATGGTCGAGTTGTCGGGCAACGTGACCCTGGGCATCATCGCCGGGATGCTCGATGAAATCTCCGTCCGGCACGTCAGCGCGGCGATGGTCGGCGCGCACAACGCGATGCCCAAGGCGAAGGCCGACAAACTCCTGCGGTCTTACCGTCGCCTCGTGGAGCTGGTCCGAGCGCGCGAAGGCGCTGAGGCCGAGGCTCATTGGCGCCGGCACATGGAGAACGCCGCAGCGGATTTGCTCACGGCATGCAAGAAGACCAGGGTCCGCGACGTGATGGATTGAGTTGTGACGAAGCCCGCTATTTGATGTTGGCAGCCAGATCGCCGGACATCGCCGTCAGTTCAGGGCCCCAGGTCGACCAGCCGTGGTCACCGCCGGTGGGCAGGTTGAAACTCGCGTTGTGGCCGCCGACCTGCTTGTAGTACGCGTAGAACGACGCGTTGGTGCCCTGTGCCTGGTCGGCATAGCCGATCATGGCGGCCGGGTCACTGGCGGTCAACGTCTGCGGGCAGAAGACCCACACCCGGGTGCCGTTGTTCGCCAGTTCCGCGATGTGCACGTAGGGGTCATGCCACTTCCACCGGCCCAATTGGGGGGCGCCCCACATGGCCTGCGTGTTGACGCCTCCGTAGCGCTGCATGCCCTCGCTGATCGCGCCGTTGACGGTCGTGTTCGATGGGTACAGGAAGCCCGACATCGAGCCCGCGTAGCGGAACCGGTCCGGGTGGAACTCCGCCAGCATCATCGCTCCGGTGCCGCCCTGGGCCGCCCCGACGACCGCATGCCCACCGGGCGCCAGGCCTTTGTTCGCAGACAGCCAGTTCGGTAGTTCGCTGGACAAGAACGTCTCCCATTGGCGGCTCCCATCCTGCTCCCAGTCGGTGTAGAGACTGTAGGCGCCGCTCGCCGGCGCAGCCACCGAGATGCCCTTGCCGGCAAGCGTGTTCATCGCGTTACCCGCCGTCACCCAGTTGCTGACAGTCTCTCCGGCATTGAAGGCGTCGAGTAGGTAGACCGCGTGCGGGCCGCCGGCCAGGAACGTGACCGGAATGTCGCGGCCCATCGCGGCCGACGGGACCATCAGGTTCTCGAGGGCGGCCGCCCCGGCCGCGCCCGTCGAGACCGGCAGCGAGGAGGCCAACCCCAGCATCGCCACCGACGCCGCCCGAAGCAGTATCGAACCGAACTTCATGCTCAACCTCCTGCCGACCGCTATAGTGCCGACACTTCTAACTTGGTTATGTTAGTGCAATACTTGTGGCCGATGCGAAAGTGATCGAGCAGCAGCTTCGAGGGGTTGTCACATGGATCCGACACTTGATTACGACGCCAGCGACGAGATCGAACACAGCATCAGTTGGTTCGCATGGATCCTCAGGGGCGTCAACCCGCCACCCGCGTACCCGCCGGTCATGCCGGGCGCCGGAGGATAGGCCGGCTCGCGCGGCTCCTCACCTCATGGCCCGGGGAACCTCACCGCCCCGCGACGGACAAACCTTGGCGCTCGAGGCGCTTTTCGTGGCCTTGCCCCTGCTGCTCATCGCGGCACTGCCGCCGCGGGTGGTCGCTGCGGGCGCGCCGGTCACCGGCCTGGGCGGCACCCTGATGCTCCTCACCTGCGCCGCCGTGACGCTGCCGCTCGCCAAACATCGGTAACGACAACAACTTCGAACGGAGCGCGATGTCCGCTGAAGCCCAACGGCCCGCCCCCGCAGCCACCGAGGATCATCCGGGCACGCTGAAGGCGATTTTGGATGCCCAGCGATCCGATTTCCTCGCGGCCGGACCGCCGCCGGCCGCGGTGCGCCGCGACAGGATCGACCGGCACATTCTGCTGCTGACCGAGAACACCGACGAATTCTCGGCTGCGCTCGACGCCGACTTCGGCAACAGGCCGCATGCGGTCAACCTGCTCTCGGACCTAGCCGGGATCCTGCCAGACCTGATCGCGACTCGTCGCCGCCTGGAGTCTTGGATGCGGCCACAGCGCCTCAAATCGGCGACGCTGCTCGGCCTTCCGACGGTGGTGGAGAAAAGGCCGCTGGGGGTGGTCGGTGTCATCGGCCCGTGGAACTTTCCCGTCGGGCTGGTCGTCCAGCCCGCCGCGTCCGCCTTCGCCGCCGGGAACCGGGTGATGATCAAATTCTCCGAGGTTACCGCCCGCACGGCGGACCTGTTCGCCGCCAAGGTCGCAACGTACTTCGAACCGACCGAACTGACCGTCGTCACGGGCGGGCCCGAGGTTGGTGCGGCGTTCAGTGCGCTGCCCTTTGATCATTTGTTCTTCACCGGGTCACCCGGTGTCGGCGCGCTTGTGGCCGCAACAGCGGCCAAAAATCTTGTGCCCGTGACCCTCGAGCTCGGCGGCAAGAACCCGGCCGTCATCGCACCCGACGCCGACGTGCCGGCAATGGCCCGGCGCGTGATGGCGGCCCGGTTGGCCAACGGGGGCCAGGTCTGTCTGTGCCCCGATTACGCGTTCGTCCCTCGCGGCCGGGTGGACTCCTTCGTCACGGCCGCGCTCGAGCAGGGCCGGGTCACGGCGTCGGCGGACAACGAGGCGGATCTGGTGAGCATCGTCGACGACAAGAACTTCCAGCGCGTCAACGCGTTGATCGACGACGCCCGGTCGCGCGGCGCGACGGTCCGAGACACCGGCACCCCTTCGGATCCCATCCGGCGGCGCATTCCCCCGACCTTGGTGCACGACGTCACCGATGACATGCGGATCGCACGGGAGGAGGTATTCGGTCCCGTGCTGTCGGTACTGCCCTACGACACGATCGGCGAGGTCTGTGACTATGTCGCGGCACGACCGTTGCCGCTGGCGGCCTATTGGTACGGCCCGCGCGGGCGCGGCCTCGACGAGTTTCGCGCCAACACGCAAAGCGGGGGGATGGCCATCAACGACTTCGCTGTGCACTGCGCCATGATGGCTGCGCCGTTCGGTGGTGTCGGGCACAGCGGCTGGGGCGCCTACCACGGCAAGGCGGGTTTCGACACCTTCACCCACCAGCGCACCGTCACCGCGAACCGGTTACCGATGAGCTTCGCTGGCCTGGTCACTCCGCCGTATCCCGCAGCGCTGCTGCCGGCCATATCGGCCTACATTCGCTTCGAACGTTTCCGCGCGCGGCGGCGCAGACAGCATCGACGATGACCCGCGAGCCGGGCGTCGCGGTGAGGCTCGGTGGTCTCCTCCAGGTGCCGGCGCCACAGCAGTTCGGCGTCGGCGCTCGTGGTTACCCGACAAGACAAATGACTCTTTGTCAGCCACGCATACCTCTTGTCAAAGGCCAGATAGTCAATGGCCAGATACAAGTCCTCCACCATGAGCACCAACGCCATCTGCGGGCACTGACAACAACAGCTGTAGGCGCGCGGGCAGCCTGTTCGCTGGCCGGCGTGCCGCTGCCTCAGAAACGCGCGATTCCTAGGTAGTGGAGTCACCCGAAGCTCACAACCCGCCCGTGCCAGAAGACCAATTAGTGCAGATCGCACCCTGCACATGAATCAACCGCTGGCATCAACGGACGTGTGCGTTGCTCATTGTTGACGAGGTCAGTGACAACTGAACCGAGATAGCGGCGGAGCCCACCATTTAGCAGAAAATCCTCGGATTCAGACATCACGGCCATACTGGCGCTGCCGCCCGCACCGTTGGAGACTTGCAGCCAACCCAGCGGCGACGGCGGTTGGGCGGGTCAGGGTGGCGTGCACACTGCCGCGCCAGGTGGTCAGTGTTGCCGTGCCGCGCTCGGGCAACTCAACGGTGGCATCGGCGACGAGGGTGTCCAGCCATCCCTGTAGGCGGAAGTGGATCGGATCCTCCGGCCGTGCCGGCATGGCCTCCAGTCGGGTGTCGGCCAGCACCGTCTCGATCAGCGATTCTGGCCCGCCAAGATAGGTCCACGGCAGGTCGATCTCACTGGCCACACACCAGCCGTGGTGCTGCGGCCACCATAGGTTCGCGGTTTGCCGCTTGTCGTTTACGAACGCCATGGCGGCGTGGATCGGCCCGGTGTGGAGCAGATACTGCCTATTCGGCAGTTGCACCCGCGGCCGGCACGCACCCACTGCGGTACCGGGTCCGGCAGCATCATGGGGCCCTGCGGACAGGCGTCGCCGCCACTCGTGGCCGTCATCGAAACTGTGTGATCCCAACCGTAGCCATCCCACACACAAAACCAGCACTGCTGCCGATGGGTGGCGTCGTCGAGCAGCTCGACCAGCACGGCCGCATCATCCGTGGGCAGAGTTCCTGTGCCTGGGCATTGGCTGTTCCATGGCGCGGCCGGGGCCTGCCGCGGTAGGGCGATGTCCTGGATTGCGCGGTTCGCTCCGGCGCGATCCCGCTCCAGACGGCGACCTTACCCCACCGCACCCATGCGCACGCCCTCGCCGCGCGCGGTGCCAGACCGGGTGGAGCAGCCGCACGTAGGCGGGGAACCCGCTCGGAATCACCGAATCCACACGGTTAGCGCCGAACGCAGACAGCCGCGGACCAATCCACGATGCCTCCTCAATCGCGGTGCTTCATACCACGCCAGAACCGGTCATCCACTAATTCCACCAGTAGCTCTCCACGCGGGTGCCCTCCCTGGGTGCACCGTCCTGAACCGTCACGTCACGGCCGCTCATCACTTAGGCCAACCTAAGAAACCAACCCCTTCGCATATCACACCTCTTGCACACAGGTCACGAAACAATAACGCAATTTCGTCCGTGTGAAACTATTTAGGCCCCACTACCATGGTGATTCATGGAGGGGAGACGGTGTCCACGATGCGGTGGCGCGCTGCCCGCTGCCCCGTGGCCGCCCAAGCCTGGACGCCCTCCAGTGTGGTGCTCACAGCGATGTCGACGCGCCGCGTACGAGGAGCGCCGCGCCGCCGCGAACGGCGCAATCGGTGTGCGCGTCGAGATCGTCGAGAAACCCGTCGAGCGGCTCGTCGAGCGGGTACGAATCGAAGCTCAGCGCGGACCGGTCAGCCCGGCGGAAGCGGCACAAGTCGTGCTCGGTTCTCCCCGTGCCTGCCGCACGGTCTTGGAGTCCCTGGCAGCGGAGGCTGACGCGGGCCGACTCGAGGCAGGAGTCCACGCCCCGACGCTTCGGGCGGCCACCCGGTTGCTTCGATCACTCCAGAAGGCACATCTCATCGACGATCAATAGAGGCGGCTGTCCATGCCGCGCCACGGCGGTGGCAGGCGTCCGTTCCGCGGCGGATCGCCGGCGACTTGCCGGCATATGATCAGCGCCGTGACCGACGACGAGCACCTGTTCATTTGCCCCACGACCCGGGACCACGAGGCGATAGCGGTAGCTGACGTCGCACTGGCACTCGCTGGCGATGAGGTGGCGGATTACACCCGCCAGTTGGAACTTCGCATCACGCGCGGCGAGACTACCGCCGAGGAGGCCGTCGCCGACATCATCGCCCGCTATGCCACCGGGCACAGCCGAGACACTGTGCCGACGTAGCGCGGATCGGCGTCAGCTGAGAGTTGGAGCCAACAGCTTTCGATACTCAGACGAGTCCGCCAAGTTATGACCGATCCAACAGGCTGGACGGAAATAGTGAGTACTGAGGCGCTGGCGCCGGAACACGAGCGGGCTTCACGCGTCTATGACTGGTACGTGTGAGACCCACAGAGGCGCCGCTGGCCGCAACCGCGCAGTCCGGCTTCGGAATCGGGCACACCTTGAAGATGTCAAGGCAAGCGTCGATATCGCCTTGGGTCATGCGCCACTTCCGGCCGACCTTCCGCCCCGGTATCTTCCGGGAACGCAGCTGCGCGGCCAGCCACTTCTCCGATACGCCGCCGATGCGTTCGGCCGCCTCGGTGAGGTCAAAGGTCAGCGAATCGCCCACGATGGAATCCAGTAATAGTCAACAGACACAACAGATTCTGCTATTACAGTCGAGATGCCGCCATGTCCCGCAGCGTTCGGCAATCGAGCCATGATTCACGGTAAGCCCAGCCCAGTCCCCCCGCTACAGCCGCCATCGGAAATCTTCACGGATTTTCGGAAAGCCCAGCGGTCGCCGCCAACCGAGCGCTAATCGCGGCGGCTGCCGCCTGGGCGCTACGCCGGTCCAGGTGCCCGTAGGTGCCGACCGTTGTTTCGATCGACTCGTGACCGAGGTGCCGCTGCACTACCGCCAACGGGATGTTATCGGCAATCATCCACGACGCACAGGTGTGACGCAGATCGTGAATCCGCGGCTGCTTTCCCAGTTCGGCCCTCGCCACCGCAGGCGCCCACACGCGCCGTGAGAAGCCCTGTGCCCGTACATAATCACCGGCGCGGTTGCGGAACAGCCAATCACCGTCGTAGTCCAGCTTGTCGAGCACACTGTGGGCAACATTGATCGTGCGCACCGAATTGCTCGACTTCGGCGGCCCGAGCTTCACGCCGCCGTCGACGACCTTCCAGGCACGCACGATGCGCACTGTTCCTTGATCGATATCGACATCGCCGGGCCGCAGTGCAGTCGCCTCGCTCCAGCGGGCACCCGAGGCCACAAGGAATTCCACGAAGGGGCGCCAGTACCCCGTCACCGCGTTGAGGAGTGTCGCGAACTCCGCCTCAGTGAGGAAGACCATTTCCCGTCGCTGCCAGCGCGGCAACCGAAGTCCACGGCACGGATTGGTGCCCAGGTGCCCTGCAGCCACCGCAGCGTTCAACGCGCCGGAAAGGAAGCGTTGTTTGTTCGCGATGGTCTTGCCCGAAGCCTCATCGTCGGCCATCGCGTTCACCCAGGCCGCGATGTCGTCGCGCCCGAGGGCCACCAATGGCATCGCACCCATCACCGGCGCGATGTCGTTGGCAAGGTATGCCCGATAGCGCTGCACCGT
>NZ_DATJPU010000204.1:0-11882 GCF_035506235.1 Mycobacterium sp. | reverse complement strand
GTTCACCGGCCAGACGTTGCAGCACTTGCAGCCCGGGGCGGTGGCGATGTCCGACGCGCAGGTGTATCGCGCGATGATCGCGGCGTTGCCCGAGGGCGTGCTGGCGGGCGACTACACCACCGCGGCCAACGACAAGCCGGTGCTGTTGGTCACCCAAGCCACCGCCCAGGCCTGGGGCGGCCATGACCTCACCGCGGACCTGAGCACCCTGCCCAAGCACTGCGACGGGCTGGTGATCGGGGCCGTCAGCGGGTTCCAGGCGCCGGATTCCGTGGGATCGTGCCGGCTGCCCGCTCCGCGCCAATTCCCTTCCGAGGATGCACTTTTCGCGGCGGTGCGGTCCGGCCAACTTACCGCGGGGTGGACGACGGCCGCCGACCCGGCCAGTCCCGCCGACCTGGTCGCGCTGGCCGACGGCAAACCCGCGCTCATCCGGGCCGAGAATGTGGTGCCCCTGTATCGTCGCAACGCGCTGAGCGATCGGCAGCTGCTGGCGATCAACGAGGTGGCCGGGGTGCTGGACACCGCGACCCTGGCCGACATGCGCCGGCAGGTGGCCGGCGGCGCCGACCCACAGGCGGTGGCGGGCGGGTGGCTGGCCGAACACCCCCTGGGCCGCTGAGGCTCAGACCCTGGGCATCAACCGGCCCATGACGGGCCCGAACAGCTGCTGATAGTAGGGGCCGGCCACCCGCACCATCGCGTCAATGATTTTCGCGTCGGTGCCGACCAGCACCCGGGCCTTCTTCTTGCGGACCGCGTCGAGGATGGCCCGGGCGGCTTGTTGGGGGCTGGTCCGGGCGAGCCGCTTGTCGAACATCTTGGCCAGCTGGTCGCGGTCGAGCCCTTCGGCGGCGGTGGCGTTGCGGGCGATCGCGGTCTTGATGCCACCCGGGTGCACGGTGGTCACCGCCACCGGGTGGCGGGCCAGGATCATCTCCTGGCGCAGCGCCTCGGTGAAGCCCCGGACCGCGAACTTGGCCGAGTTGTAGGCCGCCTGCCCCGGCACCGAGAACAGCCCGAACACGCTCGAGATGTTGATGATGTGGCCGTCCCCGGAGGCGATCACGTGCGGAAGGAACGCCTTGGTGCCGTTCACCATGCCCCAGAAATCGACGTCCATCACCCGTTCGATGTCCTTGAACTGGCTGACCTCGATGTCGCCGGTGAAGGCGATGCCGGCGTTATTGTAGATCTGGTTGACCTTGCCGAAGTGCTCGGCGACCGCGTCGGCGTAGGCCAGGAAGGCCTCGCGCTCGGTGACGTCGAGCCGGTCGGCCTTGACCGGCGCACCGATCGCCTTCAACCGCTCCTCGGTCTGCGCCAGGCCCTCGGTGTCGACGTCGCTGATCGCCACCTTGGCGCCGGAGCGGGCCAGCTCGATGGCCAGCGCCTGCCCGATGCCCGAACCCGCGCCGGTGACCACGGCGACCTTGCCGGCGAACCCCTTCATGAGCACTCTCCTGTCGCTTCGTCTTCGTCGAGGCTAACCGGTACCCCCGGCGGCTTAACAGGCCCTGGCGCCGGGGGGCGGGCCGACGGCCGATACCGCTGCCGCGCCCGCGGCAGATTTGGGGTGCTCTGTCGATCGCTGGCGGAGGCTGGTGTCCGGATTTCCTTGCGATGGGCCACAATTCGGCTAAGCGCCGGGCTGGCGGAAGGCCGTGTCGAGGATCTCCTGCTGCTCGACGGCGTGCACCTTCGACGAACCCGACGACGGGGCCGACATCGCGCGCCGCGAGATGCGCTTGAGTCCGGTCAGCTTGTCGGGCAACAACTCCGGCAGTTCGAGCCCGAACCGCGGCCAGGCGCCCTGGTTGGCGGGCTCCTCCTGCACCCAGAAGAACTCCTCGGCCGCCGGGTAGCGGTCCAGCGTCTCGTTGAGCCGGCGCTTCGGCAGCGGGGCGAGCTGCTCGATGCGCACGATCGCGACGTCGTCGCGGTTGTCCTTGGCCTTGCGCGCCGCCAGCTCGTAGTAGATTTTGCCGCTCGTCAGCAGGATTCGCCTGACCTTGCCGCGGTCGCCGATGCCGTCTTCGTAGGTCGGCTCCTCCAGCACCGAGCGGAACTTGATCTCGGTGAAGTCCTTGATGTCGCTGACCGCGGCCTTGTTGCGCAGCATCGACTTCGGCGTGAACACGATCAGCGGGCGCTGGATGCCGTCGAGCGCGTGCCGCCGCAACAGGTGGAAATAGTTGGCCGGCGTCGAGGGCACCGCGATGGTCATCGAACCCTCCGCCCACAGCTGCAGGAAGCGTTCGATGCGCGCCGACGTGTGGTCGGGGCCCTGCCCCTCGTGACCGTGCGGCAGCAGCAGCACCACGTTAGACAGCTGGCCCCACTTGGCCTCACCGGAGCTGATGAACTCGTCGATGATCAACTGCGCGCCATTGACGAAGTCGCCGAATTGCGCCTCCCACAGGACCAGCGCGTCCGGGTTGCCCACGGTGTAGCCGTACTCGAAGCCGACGGCGGCGTACTCCGACAGCGGCGAGTCGTAGACCAGGAATTTGCCGCCCGTCGGTGTGCCGTCGGGATTCGTCGCCAGCAGCTGCAGCGGCGTGAACTCCTCGCCGGTGTTGCGGTCGATGATCACCGAATGCCGCTGGGAGAACGTGCCGCGCCGGGTGTCCTGCCCGGACAGCCGCACCAGCTTCCCCTCGGACACCAGCGAACCCAGCGCCAGCAGCTCGCCGAAGGCCCAGTCGATCTTGCCCTCATAGGCCATCTCCCGGCGCTTTTCCAGCACCGGCTGCACGCGCGGGTGCGCGCTGAACCCGTCGGGCACGGCCAGGAACGCGTCGCCGATGCGGGCCAGCAGCGCCTTGTCGACCGCGGTGGCCAGCCCCGCGGGGACGGGCTGGTCGGCCTCGACCGATTCGCTGGGCTGCACGCCGTGCTTCTCCAGGTCGCGAACCTCGTTGAACACCCGCTCCAGCTGGCCCTGGTAGTCGCGCAGTGCGTCCTCGGCCTCCTTCAGCGAGATGTCGCCGCGGCCGATCAGGGCCTCGGTGTAGCTCTTGCGGGCCCCGCGCTTGGTGTCGACGACGTCGTACATGTAGGGGTTGGTCATCGACGGGTCGTCGCCCTCGTTGTGGCCGCGACGCCGGTAGCACAGCATGTCGATGATGACGTCCTTGCAGAACCGCTGGCGGAAGTCGACGGCCAGCTTGGCCACCCACACGCAGGCTTCCGGGTCGTCGCCGTTGACGTGGAAGATCGGCGCCCCCACCATCTTCGCCACGTCGGTGCAGTACTCGCTGGACCTGGAGTACTCCGGCGCGGTGGTGAACCCGATCTGGTTGTTGACGATGATGTGGATGGTGCCGCCGACGCGGTAGCCGGGCAGGTTCGCGAGGTTCAGCGTCTCGGCCACGACCCCCTGGCCGGCGAAGGCGGCGTCGCCGTGCAGCATCATCGGCACCACGGAGAAGCTCTTGCCCCCTTTAACGTCGCTGTCGTCGGCACCGCGATCCAGCAGGTCCTGCTTGGCGCGCACCAGGCCCTCCAGCACCGGGTCCACGGCCTCCAGGTGCGACGGGTTGGCGGTCAGCGACACCTGAATGTCGTTGTCGCCGAACATCTGCAGGTACACGCCGGTGGCGCCGAGGTGGTATTTGACGTCGCCGGAGCCGTGCGCCTGCGACGGGTTCAGGTTGCCCTCGAACTCGCTGAAGATCTGCGAGTACGGCTTGCCGACGATGTTGGCCAGCACGTTGAGCCGGCCGCGGTGCGGCATCCCGATGACCACTTCGTCGAGGCCGTACTCGGCGCACTGGTCGATCGCCGCGTCCATCATCGGGATCACGCTTTCCGCGCCCTCGAGCGAGAATCGTTTTTGCCCAACGTATTTCGTCTGCAGGAAGGTTTCGAAGGCCTCGGCGGCGTTGAGCCGGCTCAGAATGTACTTCTGTTCGGCCACCGTCGGTTTGGCGTGCTTGGTCTCGACCCGCTCCTGCAGCCACGCCTGTTGCTCGGGCTCGAGGATGTGGGTGTACTCCACGCCGATGTGGCGGCAGTACGCGTCGCGCAGCAGCCCCAGCACGTCGCGCAGCTTCTTGTACTCGCAACCGGCGAAGCCGTCGACCTTGAAGACGCGGTCGAGGTCCCACAGGGTCAGACCGTGGTTGAGAATTTCGAGGTCGGGGTGGCTGCGGAACCTGGCGCTGTCCAGCCGCAGCGGGTCGATGTCGGCCATCAGGTGCCCGCGGTTGCGGTAGGCCGCGATCAACTCCATCACCCGCGCGTTCTTGTCGACGATGGAGTCCGGGTTGTCGGTGCTCCAGCGCACCGGCAGGTACGGGTTGCCCAGCTCGCGGAAGATCTCGTCCCAGAAGCCGTCCGACAGCAGCATTTCGTGGATGGCGCGCAGGAAGTCCCCGGACTCCGCGCCCTGGATGATGCGGTGGTCGTAGGTGGAGGTCAGGGTGATCAGCTTGCCGATGCCCAGCTCGGCGATGCGCTCCTCGCTGGCCCCCTGGAACTCGGCGGGGTACTCCATGGCGCCGACGCCGATGATCGCACCCTGGCCGGCCATCAGCCTGGGCACCGAGTGCACGGTGCCGATGGTGCCCGGGTTGGTCAACGAAATCGTCACGCCCGCAAAGTCTTCTGCGGTCAGCTTGCCGTCGCGGGCCCGGCGGACGATGTCCTCGTAGGCGGTGACGAACTGCGCGAACCGCAGTTCCTCGCAGCGCTTGATGCCGGCCACCACCAGGGAGCGCTTGCCGTCCTTGCCCTGCAGGTCGATCGCCAGGCCGAGATTGGTATGAGCTGGTGTGGCGACATTGGGTTTGCCGTCGACCTCGGCGTAGTGGCGGTTCATGTTCGGGAACTGCTTGACCGCCTGGACCAGCGCATAACCCAGGATGTGGGTGAAGGAGATCTTGCCGCCGCGGGTGCGCTTGAGCTGGTTGTTGATGACGATCCGGTTGTCGATCAGCAGCTTGGCCGGGATCGCCCGGACGCTGGTGGCCGTCGGCACCTCCAGCGACGCGGACATGTTCTTGACGACGGCCGCGGCCGCGCCGCGCAGTACCTGCACGTTGTCGCCCTCGGCCGGCGGGGGAGCGGCGGACTTGGCCGGCGGCGCCGGTGCCGCCGGGGGCGACACGGCGGCGCCGTTGCCTCCAGCGGGCTTCGGTGGCTCCGGCGCCTTGGCCTCCGGGGCGGCGGGCTTTGCTGCCGGGGCGGGGGCTTTTGCTTCCGTGGCGTGCCCGCCACCCGCGTCGCTGGTGGGTTCGGGGTTGTAGTCGACCAGGAATTCGTGCCAGCTCGGGTCGACCGAAGAGGGGTCGTCGCGGAACTTGCGGTACATCTCCTCGACCAGCCATTCGTTTTGCCCGAATGGCGATATGTTGCTCACGGCCGCTGTTCGCCTCAATTCTTGTGTTCTGCAAGCGCATTCCTCGCGCCCGCGACTCTCCGCGCCCCTGATGGTGGGGCATCTCATACCCGCGCCGGTCCTGGAACGATTTCCGCCCCAATAAGGCTAACCTTTTGCCGGCAATCCGCGAGAGCGACGGGGTAAGCGAACTAGCCGGCTTCGTGGATCGGGGGCAGCAGCCGCAGTGTGCTCGGCCAGCGCGCGGGCGCGGCGCCGAACGCCTCACGGGCGTTGCGGACGATCTTCTTGCCCACCATCCGGTTGCCGGCGCCGCCGACCACGGCCCCGACGCCGACCGGCAGCATCTTGCCGAACATCAGGGCGCCCTTCCGCAGTGTGTACCGCTTCACGAAGTAGCTGAGCATCCGGGTGTTCAACCGCCCCAGCGTCGGCAACGGCAGCGACGCCATGCCCTCGGCCAGCCAACCGCCCTGGGTGCGGCTGGGCCCGATCAGCTCGCCGATCGCGCGCCGGCTGTCGTCTCCCACCAGGACGGCAAGCACCAGCGCGCGGCGCCGTTCCCGGTGGTCGGCCGGGATGTTGTACACCGCGGCCTTCGCCAGCACGAACAGGGCGGTGGCCTCGACAAAGAACACGGTCTCCCCGGCGCCCGCGGACACCGCCGTCAACGTCCCGACCCCGGGGAACGTCGCGGCCGAACCGACGGCGGCACCGCTGGCCGTCAGCGCGGCCAGGTAGCGCTTCTCCAGCTTGGCGTCGACCTCGGCGGGGCTGGCGCCCGGGTGCGCCCGTCGCAACCTCGTGACGTAGGCCTCGGCCGCGGGGCCGTGCACCCGCGTGCTGCGCTCGATGACCTGCGCCAATGCGCGCGCCGATGCTTTGGGCCGGCCACCGCCGGCCGGCGGCCGGTCCGGCTTTGACACATGTGAAGCTCTGTTCCGTCGGGCCCGCATATTGCCTCTCCTGCTGATGGCGTCCTTCCAGGCTAACCCGCCCGGCGTAAAAGGTAGGTCGGGTGACAGGCCGCGGTGTCGGCCGATTGCCCCACCCGGGATAATGCGGTGCAGGGCGGCGATGCGGGCGGTTCGTCCCAGGGGGAGGTGATATGACCACGGCGATGTCGAGTCGCGCCGACTTCGTGAGGCGCTGGAACTCCGCGATGGCCGTGAACTCGCCGGACTCCGGGAGTCCCTGGAACGCGCTCTGGGCGATGATGGTCGGCTTCTTCATGATCATGGTCGACTCGACGATCGTCGTCATCGCCAACCCCACCATCAAGGCCGACCTGCACACCGGCTACGACACCGTGGTCTGGGTAACCAGCGCCTACCTGCTGGGATACGCGGTGGTGTTGCTGGTGGCCGGCCGGCTCGGCGACCGGTTCGGCACCAAGAACCTCTACCTGATCGGTTTGGCGGTGTTCACCGCGGCATCGATGTGGTGTGGGTTGTCGGGCAGCGCAGCCATGGCGATCGCCGCCCGGCTGGTCCAGGGAGTGGGCGCCGGGGTGCTCACGCCGCAGACCCTGTCGACGATCACCCGGATTTTCCCGCCGGAGCGCCGCGGCGTCGCGGTGAGCCTGTGGGGCGCCACGGCGGGCGTGGCCACCCTGGTCGGGCCGTTGGCCGGCGGCGCGCTGGTCGACGGGCTGGGCTGGCAGTGGATCTTCTTCGTCAACGTCCCCATCGGAGTGGCCGGGCTGGCGCTGGCCGTGCGGCTGGTTCCCGTGCTGCCCACCCAGGCGCACCGGTTCGACCTGGTCGGCGTCGGACTGTCCGGCCTGGGCATGTTCCTGATCGTGTTGGGGCTGCAGCAGGGCCAGGCCGGCCACTGGCAGCCGTGGGTCTGGGCGATGATCGTCGCCGGCGTCGGGTGCATGTCGCTGTTCGTCTACTGGCAGGCCGTCAACACGCGGGAGCCGCTGATCCCGTTGCGTGTCTTCGCCGACCGCGATTTCACCGTGTGCAACGCCGGGGTCGCCATCACCGCGTTCGCGACGACGGCGATGATGCTGCCGCTGCCGTTCTTCTTGCAGGCCGCGTGCGGCCTGTCGCCGACTCGCTCGGCGCTGGTGATCGCGCCGATGGCGGTCGCGGGCGGAGTGCTCGCGCCGTTCGTGGGCGTGATCGTCGACAGGTACCACCCGCGGCCGGTGCTCGGTTTCGGCTTCTCGATGATGGCGATCGGGCTGACCTGGCTGTCGTTCGAGATGTCCCCGTCGACGCCGATCTGGCGGCTGCTGCCGCCGTTCGCCGTGATCGGCGTCGGGAGCGCGTTCGTGTGGTCGCCGTTGACGGCCACCGCGACGCGCAACCTGCCCCCGGATCTGGCCGGGGCGGGCTCCGCCGTCTACAACTCGATGCGGCAGTTGGGGGCGGTCCTCGGGAGCGCGGGCATGGCCGCGTTCATGACGTGGCGGATCGGTGCCGAGATGCCGTCGGCCACACCGGCGACCGGGGACACCACTTCGCTGCAACTGCCCGAGTTTCTGCACGGGCCGTTTTCCACCGCGATGGCGCACTCGGTGCTGTTGCCCGCGTTCATCGCGTTGTTCGGCATCGTCGCCGCGCTGTTTTTGGTCGGGTACGGGCGCTCGGCGGTCGCGGGCCGCGACCTGGCCGATGGGGGCGACGTCGTCGACGACGACTACGACGACGACGAGTACGTCGAATTAATCCTGGTTCGCGATCCGGGCGCCGGCCCCCCGCCGCGCGCAGGCATTCGGCACAGCGACCCGGTGCCGTACGGCGGCCCGATCAACGGCTCCCGTGTCGAGGGTGGGAAACGGCTGCGCCCGACGGCATCGCCGAGCCATCGCTACCTGCCCCATCCCGACGACGGGCCCGTCGGCTACGGCCGGCACTCGTCCGGCAACTAGTCCCGCGTCAGCGCCAGGAATGCGCCCAGGTCGATCAGGCCGGCGGGTGTGCCGGGCAGGTATTCGGTGAGCAACTGCGAGCGCACGATCACCGCCGCGTACTGCGCCCGGCTGACGGCGACGTTGAGCCGATTCCTGTTGAGCAGGAACGAGATTCCGCGGGGCACCAGATCGGCCGACGAGGCCGTCATCGAAACGAAGACCACCGGCGCCTGCCCGCCCTGGAACTTGTCGACGGTGCCCACCCGGATCCCGGCCAGCCCGGCGGATTCCAGCCGCCGGCGAACCAGCGTCACCTGCGCGTTGTAGGGGGCCAGCACCAGCACGTCCGAGACGGTCAACGGCCGGCTGCCGCGCTCGTCGGTCCACGCGCGGCCGAGGATTTGGTCGATCTGCGCGGCGATGGCGTCGGCCTCCTCGGGGCTCTCGGTCGAGTTGCCTTGGTGGGCAACGGCGCTCACGTGCACGCCGGGCGGGTACCCGTCGAGGTGACGCGCGGCGGCGCAGTCGTGGGAATGCAGCCTGCCCTCGTAGGACAGCGCGGAGACCGCGGCGCACACCGTCGGATGCATGCGGTAGGAGCGGTCCAGGAAGTAACCGCGTTCGTCGGGCAGCGTGCGCGCGCGGTCCACCAGCCAGGCCAGCGCCGACGTGTCGACCGGTTCCGGATGCGTGCCCTGGCTGACCTGCGGGAGCTGCTGAGGGTCGCCGAGCAGCAGCAGGTTGGCGGCCGCCGGCGCGGTGGCGATGGTGTTGGCCAGACAGAACTGGCCCGCCTCGTCGATCACCAGCAGGTCCAGGCTGCCTGGCCGCACCCGGTTGGCGTTGGCGAAGTCCCACGCAGTGCCGCCGATCACGCAGCCGGCGTTGCCGGTGATGAAGGCGGCGTACTCGTCGGCATCGATCTCCTGCCAGCGCGGGGCGTCGCGGTCGTAGCGCTTCTTGGCGACTCGCGCCGGGTCCAGTTCCGCGTCGATCACGCAGTCCAGCAGGTTCTCCACGGTGGCGTGGGATTGCGCCACCACGCCGATGCGCCAGCCGTGGTCGGTGACCAGCCGCCCGATTACCCGGGCGGCCGTGTGCGTCTTTCCGGTGCCCGGCGGCCCGTGCACCGCCAGGTACGACGAGTCCAGGTCGAGTGCCGCGGCGGTGATGTCGGCGACGGTGTCGGCGCCGCGGGGTAGTGCCCTACCGCTGCGGGTGCGGGGCGTGCGGCGCAGCAGGATGTCGACCAGCGCGGTGCGCGGCAGTCCCGGCAACCCGGCGGCCACGGCAGTGGCCGTCGATTCGATCGACTCCCTCAGCGCCGCGGTGGGGACGGGCGGCCCGGGAGTGAGCGCGAACGGCAGTTGGTGAAAAGTGTTGCCGTCGCTGCCGACTCGCTCGACGATCACCACCTCGGTGGGCACCACCGGGTCGTCGACCGCGATGACTTCGGCGCGACCGGCCGCGCGCCGGTCGGGGCTGTCGGTCATGCCCGGTGGCGCCGGCGGCTCGTAGAGGGCGAAGACGTTCGTCATCAGCTCGCCGCGCGAAAGCTGTCCGCGCAGCTGCACTTCACGCCGCGGCTTGCGGGCGCGGGGAGGGGTGTGCCAGTCCGCGCCGACCGATGCCGTCTCGGCGATGAAGACGTCGGTGTCGTCGGCCCACTCCTCGACCGGGAAGTTCAGCCGGTCGAAATGCGCCCACCAGAACGGCTTGTCCTCGCGCCGGTGGTAGCCGCGCGCCGCCGCCAGCAGGGCCACCGCCGTCTGCTCGGGTGTGCGGTCGCCGATGCCGGCGTCGCCGGTGAACGTCGACAAGGTCGTCGCCAGCCGGTCGCGGTCTTCGACGATGTTGCCTTCCGGAACCGGTTGGGCGCCAAGGGGTACGACGCAGGACTCATAGGCGCGCAGCATCAGCCAGTTGCGCAGTTCCCGGGTCGACCGGCAGTCGTAGTGGTTGTAGTCCTCGATCTCCTTGAGCACGGATGCGGCGTCGTCGTGCTCGCCGGCGGCGCGCAGTTCGCAGTAGCGGGCATAGGAGGTGATCGATTCGGCGGCCGTGGTGACATCGCCGGCGCGCAGCTGCGCCCCCATGTAGAGCGGCTCGAGCGCCTTGAGGCTGAACGACTCCGCGCCGACGCGAATGCTCTTGCGCACCAGGGGATACAGGTCAACCAGGGTGCCGCTGCGCAGCAGCTCGTCCACCTGGTCCTCGCCGACCCCGTACCGCCCGGCGAGCCGCAGCAGCGCGGTCTTCTCGTAGGGCGCGTAGTGGTAGATGTGCATGTGGGGCCGGCGCTTGCGGCGCTTTTTGACCATCGCCAGAAAGTCGGTGAGCGCGTCTCGCTCGTCCACCCGGTCGTGCGCCCACAGCGGATGAAAGTTCCCGGTGGCGTCCAGGATCCCGAAGAGATACTCCAGGCCCCAGTCGTGTCCATCGGCCGTCCACAGTGGGTCGCCCTCGAAGTCGAAGAACAGGTCCCCGGGATCCGGCTCGGGCAGCAGGGTCAGCGGCTGCGGGTCGACGATCTCGAACTGCGGGATCCCGGTATCGCGCTGTCGGAGCTGCAGTTTGGCCTGCGCCGTCAGTTTGTCCTGTACACCCGACGCCAGGCCGGGCACCGGGCATGCGCGGCCGGCCAGCTCGGCGACCGTGGTGATGCCGGCGTCGATGAGTTTGTCGCGCTGGCCGATTCGCATGCCGGCGACCAGCAGCGGGTCGTCGGCGGCGCGCAGCCGTTCGGCGCACAACGTGCAGCGAAAGCACGCGACCACGCCGTCGTCGTCCCAGCGCACCGCGGTGCCCGCAGCGTAGTGCTCGTCGAGCAGTCGCTGCAAAAGCGCGCGCTGTGAACGGTAAACGGGGATCAGGTCGCCCACCCGGTAGCGCACGACGGTGCCGTCGCCGAGTTCCAGCTCGGCCTCCGGCGCCACCGGCACACCCGAGCCGGTCAGAGCGTCGGCGTAGGCCGCCAGCTGCAGCAAGGCCGTGACCTTGGGAGAGCGGGCCAGCTTGGTGTCGGTGACCCGATAGTGCTCGCCGTCGAGCACCAGGAAGTCGGCGAAGCCGACGAAGCGGCCGTCGAACATCGCGGCCTGATACACCACCGGGGCGCGGTTGGCGATGGCGCGCCGGGTCGCCTCGGCGGCGGCAGTCAGCCCGACGGCGGTGTACGCCGGGCGGCCGATGACCGCGACGGCATCGCCGAACTCGTCGCGGAATCGGTCGAGACGCCGTCGTTCGTGCTCGGTGCCCAGGGCGGCCGTCCTGCCGAGCAGTTCGTCGATGACGCTGACCGACGGGCCCCACCCGAGTTTGGCGTCGAAATCCCTGAGCAGGGCGTACTCGCAGCGGGCGGCCGCCGCGAGATCCGACGTGCTGTAGACGACGCTGTCGTCGGTGACGAACACAGCAGCAACAGTAGGTGAGGGGCCCGACAATATCGCTGACCATCGGGGACCGGCGGCATGCAGACCGGATGGCGGTCGCGCTGCCCTCAAACGGCGCGCACTCGACACCTCCCTGGGCGAACTGATTTGCAACGCCATCAGTTTGGGGCTGTGGGATCCCACGGCGCTGGCTACGGCATCGATCGAGCACCGCGGCCAGAGTGGCGGTGTTCGGGCCAACGTCGCCCAGGTTGATGGCCCTACATCTAGCCACATGCCCCCA
>NZ_DATJPU010000203.1:0-3849 GCF_035506235.1 Mycobacterium sp. | reverse complement strand
CAGGAACCGGCCACGCACGTCACGGCGGGGACAGGACGAACACAAACCCGTAGCTACGTCCCTGGCATCAGCCAGACCTCCTTGACCAGCTCACTCACCACTCGCGACATCGTGTCGCAACCCCAGTTCCCGCCGCCACCTTCTGAACGTTCCGCGCCCCGTACGCCGGACAGTCCTTCACGGCTGCACCTCCAGGATCTTCACCGCTTCCGTGGCCTTCGCCGTGATTACCGCGGCTCGGCACTGTACTTATCCCCGAACGACGCGGCAGGCTTCGCTTCACGCTACGGACCGCACAGTTGCTCCCACCACCGTGGCTTTCGACGCTGGGCTTCGACCCGGCCCGTTTCCAGACCGAGCCGCCAGCCTGCCGGGCTTCCTGGCAACTACCCGGACCGGACTCCCACCCGCAGGTGACGACGAGCTTCTGCTCAGGTCATGATCGCTGGACGATCCCCTCCTAACGCGCTCGGCGCGCGTAACTTCGGCCTAGACGGAGGTGTCACCAATGGCCGAGGTCGCAAAGACAGCTGGTATCACCGGTCGACTGGTGCATGGCGGCTGCTAGCGACAAGGCCGATCACCAGCGCGCGGTGCGGGCCCAGCGGCGACGCGACCGCCAGACGGTACGCCGAGAACTCGACGGAGTGCGGCCCGCCCACGATCGACGCTGACGGGCCCATATACCCAGAAAGTCCGCATCGCAAGGGGGTGAGGGGTTTAACCGGCCGCCCCACCGCCGTGCCACTACGTCGCACTCCCTCTGGGGACGGTTCACATCGGGTATGGAAGGGACCATGGGCCCTATTAAACGCCGGGGTTCGGAGGGCATTCTGATGCCGAGTTATTGAAGACTCGTTTCTGCATTCAACCCCTAAGGAAGCGCAATCATGACCGAGAGCACCGAGAAGCAGACTGTTGTGGAGCGAGTGGGCGCCGTGTCCGACGAGGTGCTCGAGTCGGTCGACGCCTCGCGGCGAGCCGCGATCGCGGCTGTGCGCAAGTTCGTTGACGCCCTCGGGGAGGAGACTCCCGCGCTCGTAGACGCGTCGCGGCGTAAGGCCCTCATCGACGGCGGCCTGGACTTGGCCGACGAACTCTTCACAGCGCTGATCGAGTTGCTGCGCAGCATCACGCGCACCGCGAGCGGGGCGTTGAGTAGCAAGCCGGGCGGCACAAAGGAGTGACCGACCGCAACCGGTGACTCGTTTCGGTTGCGTGTGCAAGCGACGTAAGCCTGGGCTTCAGTCGCGCCGACGGCCGCGTTGCGTCGCGGTGAAGATGGCGGTGACGGCGTCATCGAGGTTGACGACGGTGTGGGTGTGAGAACGGCCCCACTCGGCGTGGTGAGTGGGGCCGTTGTGATGAGTTGTCGGTAGTTGATGACGCTCGTCGAAATTCCCCAGGTGTGCTCATCGAAATTCCCCACCTGCGGGCGTGGTCAGTGTAGCGGGTTGGCGGGCTGCTGCGGCGGCGCGGCGGAGGCTGTCTGCGGCGGCTTGGTGGTCACGCAGTCGGTAGGAATCGCCTTCGAGGTTAATGACGATCGATCGGTGCAGGAGCCTGTCGAGCATGGCGGCCGCGACGGTGGTGTCGCCGAGGACTTCTCCCCACGAGCCGACGCCTCGGTTGGTAGTGATGACGATAGACGATTTCAAATATCGTTGGGAGACAACCTGAAACAGCGCTGCAGCAGCCTCAGCGGGCAGCGGAAGGTAGCCAAGTTCATCGATCACCAACAGCGTTGGTCCTGCATAGAACCGCATGGTGGTGGCCCAGCGGCCCTCGATGGCAGCACGGTGGCAGCGAGCGGCCAGGTCGGCGGCGGTGGTGAAGTAGGTGCGGTAGCCGGCGTGCGCGGCGGCATGGGCCAAACCCACCGCCAGGTGGGTCTTGCCCGTTCCGGGCGTTCCCACCAACAAAATGTTGGTGGCCGATTCCAGGTAGCGGCAGGTGGCCAGTTCGTCGACGAGCTTGCGGTCGATGCCGGCGGCGGCGTCAACGTCGAAGTTGTCCAGGGTGGCCGGTGTGGGGATGCAGGCGAACCGCAGCCGTCCGGCGAGCCGGCGTGCGCGGCTGGCGTCGACCTCGACGGCCAGCAGCTTCTCCAGCGCCGCGGTCAGCGAGAGTTGTCGGGCGTTGGCGTCATCGAGCATCGTGGGTAGGGCTTCGGCGGCGGCAAGCAGTTTCAGTTCGGCCAGGTGGGCCCGCACCCGCTGGTAGCGGCTGGCGGCTTGAGCGGTGGTCTCAGCGCGGGCGGGGCGGGTGGTCTTGGGGGTGCTCATTTGATGGTCCTTTGCTGGGCGGCCCGCTCGTAGGCGGACAGGTCGATGATTGTGGAATCGGTTGTTGTCGTTGCTGATTGGGTGCTGTTGGTGAGTTGGTTGCGCAGTTGTGCGGCGGCCGCACGGGCTGCGGGCCCGGGCGGGATGCGGTCCTTGCGCCGGTGCGGACGGGTGCTAGTGGCGGCGGCCATGGCTACGGTGTCCAGGGCGATCACATGCCCGCTATCGCGCACGGTGACGCCGAGTCCATCAGCTGCCCGCTTATGCCGTGCCACGACGATCCCCGCCGGGGTGGCGATGTCGAGGTAGTCAGCACCCACCGGGTGGGACACCACTACCGAGGCGGCGGCCAGCTCCGGGGGCACCGAATAGCGGTTGCCCTTATAGGGCACCAGCGCTTGGCGCGAGGCGATCCGCTGCTCGGCCACGATCACCGGGTAGGGCGCGGCCGGCGCCGGCGCCAATGGCTCGGCGGCGGCCACGGTAGCGACCGTGGCCCGCCCGTCGGTGGTCGCCCGCAGCCGGGTGTCGCCACGCAGGGAGGCGAAGCGGTCCACGTCGGCCTGGGCGGCCTCGGCCGACAGCTCGTCGGCCAGGGTGCGCCACCAGCGTTGAGCGGCGGTGTGATTGACCTTTTCCACCACTCCCTTGCGGTTGCCGCGCCGTGCCGCACATACCGCCACCGAGGCCCCGTAGTGCTTGGCCACCCCGGCGAACGACGCGGTGATGCGCCCCGAGCCCGGATCGCACACCGTGGCCATCCGGTCGAACCGCCACACCCGGCTGACCCCGCCCAACGCACGTACCACCCGGTCAATGCCGGCCACCAGATGCGGCTGATCCATCGACGGCGACAGTGCCGCGCGCCACTTACCCGAATGTGCCAGCGACCCGACCAACAGATGCGCCATACGACCCCACCCCCAGGCTGCGGGTGGATTCGGCAAATCCAGCCAGTCCCACTGGGTTTCGTCTCCCGGCTCATGGGTGATGATCGCGTTGGGCCGATCGAGCACTGACCGGCACGCCTCACAGTCCGGGCGCAGCCCGCGTACGCGGATGTTGCGGGTCAGGCTCGGATACGACAGCGAAAATCCCAGCTCCTCCAGCTCGTCAAGCAGCGTCCGGGCCCACAGATGCGGGTCCTCGAGCAGCCGGGCCGAAACGTAATCGACGAACGGCTCAAACGGATCCGGGCCCGGCCGTGCCCGCACCCCAGGCGTGCGCTCCCCGGCCAGATAGGCGCGCACCGTCTTGCGGTCACGGCCGGTATGCCGGGCGATCGCCGAGATCGACCAACCACGCTTGCGCAGGGCATGTACTTCCACATCGTCCTCCCATGTGAGCATGAGAAAGCGGACCTCCTTCGAGACGAGCTACTGGCGTCAGACACCAGCAGCATCGAACGAGGTCCGCCTTCATCGGCGGAGCCACACGGGTGGGGAATTTCAATGAGCATCAGTGGGGAATTTCAGCGAGCGCGATCAGCGCTGTGCCCCGTCCGGCTCGACCGCCAGCCGAAGGGCCGGTTGAAGTGTGACCTTGTGACCCGACGGGAGTTAAT
>NZ_DATJPU010000202.1:0-3786 GCF_035506235.1 Mycobacterium sp. | reverse complement strand
ATCTGTTGCGTCAGCGGGGCGCTGCCTTGCGGCAGCAGGTTGGCCAGGTAGCCGGTCCCCGGTGTCCAGGCGTAGTACCAGCTGTAGGACGCGACGACGGTGACGATGCCGTAGGGGATCAGCACCGCGGTGCGCACCAGGCCCCTGCCGACGAGCGTGCGGTGCATCACCAGCGCGAGCGCCAGGCCCAGCGCGAACTCGATCGACACCGACACCACCGTGATTCCCAGCGTCACCGCCAGCGCGGTCCACCAATACCGGTCGGTCAAAACCGTTTGGTAGTTGCCCAACCCGATGAACGCGGTGTCGTTCGGGGTGGCAAGGTTGTTGCGCTGCAGGCTGAGCCACACGGCGTAACCGATCGGGTAAGCCGTCACCGCCAGCATCAGAGTCGCCGCCGGCGCGACGAGCATCAGGGCAAGGCGCCGTTCCGAGGCTGTCGCGCTCACGGCAGCAGGCCCTTCCCGTCGATGGCCTTCTGCGCCTGCGCGGTGAGCTCGTCGGCCGTGCGCTCCGGGTCGATCCGGGCGATCGGGCTCAGCACCGACGACAGCCGCAGCGACAGCGCCTGGTAGACCGGCGTCGCCGGACGGACGGCGGCGTCGGTGAGCTGCCGGCGGATCACGGTGTACATCGGATACTTCGCCTGAAATTGCGAGTCGGAATACAGCGAGGTGCGCACCGCGGGCAGGCCGCCCTCGATCGAAACGTACTTCTGGCTCTGCGGGCTGCGCAGGCAGCGCACGGCCTCGAACGCCTCCGCGCGGTGGCGGGTGGTGCTGGACACCGCGAGGTTCAGCCCGCCGATCGTCACCTTGGCCGGCACGCCCGGCGCCACCCCGGGATAGGGCGCGAAGCCGAACACCTTCTGGCTGGCCTCGTACGCGATGCGGAACTGCTCGTCGTTGGGCACGAACGTCCCGACCTCGTTGACGCTGCCGGCCAGGGCCGGATCCCGGTTCAGCGGCAGGAAGGGCACGCCGCCCTTGACCGCGTTCTCGAGCAGCGACGCCAGCACATAGGGCCAGTTGACCTCGAGGGCGGCCTTGCCCTGTTCCACCGCCAACCGCGCGGTGCCCTCGTCGGTCCGGCTGATCGACGGATCGGCCCCGGGTGCGGTGGCCACCGACTTGAGGACACGCAGCGCGCTGACGGTGGCGGCCCGGTGCGCGGGCGTGTCGGTCAGCGTGACCCGCCGGCCGTCGTCGGAGAGCACCTGACCGCCCGCGCTGACCAGCAGCGTGTTGAACCACACCACCAGGCCCTCACCCTCGTTGGCCTGCACCGCGATCCAGCCGGGCCGGCCCGCGGCGTGCAACCTGGCGGCCTCGGCCACCATGGCGTTCCACGTCATTGGCGGTTGGTCCACCAAATCCGTTCGGTACCAGAGCAATTGGGTATTGGTCGTCACGGGTGCCGCATACAGCTCGTGCTTCCAACGGGCCGTCGCGAGCGGGCCCGGCAGGGTATCCACGATGGCGTCGGACTCGGCCTGCCCCGCCGGGTCACCGGACAGCGGCAGCGCCCAGCCGGCCTCGGCGAACTCCGCGGTCCAGACCACGTCCAGCGCCATCACGTCCAGCCCCCGGTCGTGCGCGCTCAGCCGCCGGGCCAGCTGCAAACGCTGCTCCCCCGGGCCCCTGGGCAAGCTCACGTGCCGGATCGCGAACCGGCCCCCCAGTTGCTTGGAGCATTCCTGCGCGACCGCGGTGAAGGTGGCCGCATCGGTGGCCGGCGTGTAGAAGCTGATCACCAGCCCGCCCCCGGCCGAGCCGCAGGCCGACAGCACCGATGCGGCCGTCAGCGTCGCCAGGACGACTGCGCCGACTCCGCGTGCGCGCTCACGACGACTGCCCACCGATTCAGATCGCCAGGCGCGCCAGCAGATCCCGCGCCTTCTCTGCGTTTTGCGGATCGCAGAGCACGTCGTAGCGGCCGGCCACCAACTGCATGGTCGAGCTGAAATCCCTTGTGCCACGCGCCATTGCGTAGGGAACCGCGGAGGTGATCAGGCCGAAGAACACCCCGGCGACCAGACCGGTGACCAGCGCGGCCCACGGATTGGGGCTGAAGAAGCCGAGCACCAACCCGATGAACAGGCCAAGCCACGCCCCGCTGATGACGCCGCCGCCGAGCACTTTCGGCCACGACAGCCGGCCGGTGACCCGCTCGACCTGCATGAGGTCGACGCCGACGATGGTCACCTGCTGCACCGGGAACTGCTGGTCGGACAGGTAGTCGACGGCGCGTTGCGCCTCGGCGTAGGTCGGATAGGAGCCGACGGGCCAGCCCTTGGGCGGGGTCGGGAGCGAGGGGACGCCGCGCCGAGCGCCCGCCGCGCCCGGCGGCGTGGCGCCGGGAACCTGCCCGGGCTGGAAAGGATTAGTCATCGGTGCTCATTCTCCTCCGCCACGGCCATCCTTTCCATCCCGGGCCTGCGGCGCCGCATCGGCTAGGTTGAACACCATGGCAGCTCCCGGCGGTGGCCACGGCGACCAGGCCGACCCGCCGCCAACCGGCGGCCCCGGCCAGCCCGCCTGGCAACCTCCCTGGGATCCGCCGGCGCCCGACTACCCGCCCCCGGCGTATTTGCCGCCCGGCTACCCGCCGATGCCGCCGCCCTGGTACGGGCCCCCGCCCGGGTACGGGCCGCCGCCCGGCTACGGACCGCCGCCCGGCTACGGGCCGCCGGACTACCGGGTTCAGGCCGGGACCAACGGCCTGGCGATCGCCTCGCTCATCACGTCGTTCACCGGTTTCTTCTGCTGCGTCATCGGCTCGGTCGTGGCCATCGTGCTGGGCGTGGTCGCCCTGAACCAGATCAAGCAGACCCGCCAGGAGGGCTACGGCCTGGCGGTCACCGGCATCGTGATCGGCGTCGGCACCCTGGTGGTGTTCTTGGTCTTCGCGATGTTCAGCATCCATTCGCATTAGTCGCCCGACGCGGGCATGGCGGCCTGCCATCCGGGCGGCGCCTGAATAGGCTCTCTGCATGGCATCGGTCAACAGGGTCTACGTCGCGCGGCTCCCGCGGATGCTGGTGCTGGGTCCGCTCGGCGAAAACTTCGGGCGCGTCCGCGATGTCGTGATCAGCATCAGCATCGTCCGCCAGCAGCCCCGCGTCCTGGGGCTGGTCGTCGACTTGGTCACCCGCCGAAGCATTTTCATTCCGATGCTGCGGGTCGCCGCGATCGAGCCCGACGCGGTCACGCTCAACACCGGCAGCGTGTCCCTGCGCCACTTCGAGCAACGGCCCGGCGAGGTGCTGGCGATGGGCCAGATCCTCGACACCGCGGTCAAGGTCAACGATCCCGAACTGCCCGAGCTGGCCGGCCTCGACGTGGTGATCACCGACCTGGGCATCGAACAATCCCGGACGCGGGACTGGTTGGTCACCCGGGTCGCGGTCCGCACCCAGCGAAGGCTGGGACGGCGCGGCCCCGTGCACGTGGTGGACTGGCAGAACGTGCAGGGGCTGACCCCGTCGGCGCTGGCGTTGCCGGGCCAGGGGGTGGCCCAGCTGCTCGCCCAGTTCGAGGGCCGCAGGGCCGTCGACGTCGCCGACGTCATCCGCGGGCTGCCGCCCAAGCGGCGCTACGAGGTGCTCAAAGCGCTCGACGACGACCGGCTGGCCGACGTCTTGCAGGAGCTGCCCGAGTTGGATCAGGCCGACGTGCTCTCGCAGCTGGGCACCGACCGATCGGCCGACGTGCTCGAGGAGATGGATCCCGACGACGCCGCCGACCTGCTCGGCGTGCTGAACCCGACGGACGCCGAGATGCTGCT
>NZ_DATJPU010000201.1:0-5194 GCF_035506235.1 Mycobacterium sp. | reverse complement strand
TTTCGAGTCGCGCGTTGCGCGATTAGTTGATAAAGGGCAAGTAGGTTCACCTCGTCCCTGATCGCGCCCACGATTACAGGAGAGGTGAACCAACTTGCGCGTATTGAGAGTAGCTGGCCCATGCCAGCTTTCGCTGGGTCTGTTCGATTTGCCGGTGGCGGGTTGTCGGTGGCAGACCTTGCCAGAGGAAAGCCGCGGCCAGGTGTTAGCGCTGCTGGCCCGCATGATCGCCAAAGGAGCTTTGGTCGGCCCTGATAGCTGCGTCGCGGTGGAGGCCGGCGATGCGTGACACCGTTCAGCCGGGCGTGTCGGCGCCCGCGTTGTTGTTGACGACCGACAAGATCACCGCCTTGCATCGAGCTCGGGACGCGTATGTGTATGTGCGGCAGTCCACCCCGACGCAGATGGTTCAACACACCGAATCCCTTGCCCGCCAATATGAATTGCGGGAACGAGCCGTCGCGCTGGGATGGCCTGCCCACCAGGTGGTAGTGATCGACGTCGACTTGGGCCGCTCCGGGGCGCAGACCGACGGGCGGCTCGGGTTCAAGGAGCTGGTCGCCGACGTCGGGCTGGGCAAGGTCGGGATCGTGCTGGGCATCGAGGTGTCGCGGCTGGCCCGCAACAACGCCGACTGGTACCAGCTGCTGGATTTGTGTGCCATCACCGATACCCTGATCGCCGACGCCGACGGCGTCTATCACCCGGCCGACTTCAATGACCGACTCGTGCTCGGGCTCAAAGGCACGATGTCAGAGGCAGAGCTGCACCTGATCAAATCCCGCCTGACCGCGGGGTTGAAACACAAGGCAGCCAAAGGCGAACTGCGACAGGGTCTTCCGGTTGGCCTGGACTACGACGAGGACAACCGGGTGATACTCACCCCGGATGAGGCGGTGCGCGAGGCAATCATCGCGGTGTTCCGCCGCTTCGACGAACTCGGCTCGGCGCGGCAGGTGCTGATCCGGCTGCGCGAAGACGGAGTGCTGTTGCCGCGGCGGCGCAACGGCTCCCAGCGCATCACCTGGGCGCCGGCGACCTACCCGGCGGTGCATGACTTGTTGACCAACCCCGCCTACGCCGGGGCGTTTGTGTTCGGCCGCACCCGCACCGAAAAACGCGTCGGCCCGGGAACCGGGGCGGTGCACTCACGGGTGCGGCTGCTGCCGCGCGAGCAGTGGGAGGTACTCATCCCCGATCACCATCCCGGATACATCAGCTGGGAGACGTATGAGGCCAACGCTGCACGGCTGCGCGGCAACTGGCGCCGGCCCCGAGAACTGGCCGGCGGCGCGGTGCGTGAAGGCCGGGCCCTGTTGCAGGGTCTGCTGCGCTGCGGGCGCTGCGGGCGGATCATGCAAACCGGCTACTCGGGCACCACGGGCAACTGCCCACGCTACGTGTGCGGCCGCGCCAAACAGCTCTATGCCGGCGAGCATGTCTGCCAGAGCATCGGCGGCATCCGGCTAGAAAACACTGTCCTCGACGAGATGTTCAACGTGCTGGCCCCTGCGGCGCTGACCGCCACCGCCCAAGCCCTGGCCGAGGCCGAGGCCAACTATCGGCGCAATTTGGCGGTGTTCGAGCTGGCCGTTGAACGCGCCCGCTACGAGGCCGACCGTGCGCTGCGCCAGTTCGACAATGTCGAACCGGAAAACCGTTTGGTAGCGCGGACTTTAGAGAAGAACTTGGAAGCCAAACTGGCCGCGGTCCGCGCCGCCGAGAACGATCTAGCCGCCCAACGCGCCCGGCGCCCGGTCGCGTTGACCGACCAAGAACTGGCCTGGGTTACCACCGCCGGCGCCGACATCCGCGCGATCTTCGACGCACCCACCACCACAGTGCGCGAACGCAAACAACTTATCCGCGCCGTGATCGCCGAGGTCGGCCTTACCGTGCACCGCCAGCGGCGCGTCGCCGACCTGCGCATCATCTGGCAAGGCGGGGCCGTCACCGATGTCACGATGCCAATGAACAAGCTCGGTGGGCACCTGCGCATCACCGCCGAGGACACTATTGCCCTGGTACGACGACTCGCACAACACTACGACGACCGCACGATCGCGGCGATCCTGGCCAAACAGAAACGGCGCACCGCCACCGGGCTGCCCTTCACCCGGGCACGCGTGGCGATCTTGCGCGCCGGACACGACATCCCCGTCTGCCAGCCGCCCGCCCAGCCCGATGTCGGACCCGGCGACGATGATGCCGTCGTGGTCACCATCACCGAAGCCGAAAAGATCCTCGGGGTCAGCAAGGAAACCCTCTACCGATGGATCCGCGACGGCTTCATCATCGCCGAACAGATCACCCCCGGAGCGCCGTGGCGCATCCGCATCGATCAAGCCCTCCGCGACAGAATCCAACCCGAGGCACCCGAGGGCTGGCTCGGACTCGCCGAGGCCGCAAAAGTCCTCGGCGTCGCCCGACAAACCGTGTTGCACAAGGTCCAACGCGGCCAACTGCAGGCCGTCCACGTCAACCGCGGACGCCGAAAAGGCCTGCGTATCCAGGTCAAACCCGACCAAACTGGACTGTTCGACACAACCGATAGGAGAAATGCGCAATGTTAACCAGCCCCGGAGTCACCGATCAAACACAGGGGGTGGCCGGCTTTGACCCAGTCGCAGCTGGCGAGTTGGCCGATGAGGGCGGGGTTGATCGCGGGGTTGGCGTCAAAGGAGAAATCCTCCAACCGTTTCGGGCGGGGAAAGCCGGCGTCGCGGATACGGCGTTCGGCGCGGCGGTGGTCACGGTCGTCGCACTCGGCGATGACCAGTTCGGCCAGGTATCCCAGGTAGGTCTGGTGTTCGCGTTCGGCGGTGGCGGCGATCTCGGCGAAACGGTCGCGGATAGTGGGCAGGCGCAGCATGCGGCAGCCCTGGTCGATGGCGGCGGTGGCGGCCGGCTCGGTCAGGGTGTGGCGGGCGGTCATGAGCTTTCCTTTCCGAGCAGGGCGTCGTATTTGTCCATGCAGGGCAGCGGCCGGGTGTCGGTGGGCAGCTCGGCGCGGCGTGAGATCAGCTCGACCACTTGGGCGCCGTGCTCGCCGTCTGCGGCGGGGGTGGGCGCGGAGCGGTGTTCGCCGGCCTTGCGGGCTTCTAGGGCAACGACATCGGGGTTGGTCGAGCCCACTGCCAGTGCGGCGGTGATGCCGGCCAGCACATCGGCGTGAGCCAGGCGGCGGTGCAACAGCAGGACCTCGACTAGGGCGCGGGTCCCTGCGGCGTCCCCGTGGGCTTTACGGGCCGCGGCCCAGAACCGGTCGTGGTCGGCGGTGAAAACCTTGGCCGCCCGGGCCTGGGCCAGTGCGGTCGCCCCGGGCAGAGCGCCGGGCTTGCGCAGCAGAATCTCCAGATAATGATCCAGGTCAAGGACTTTGACGCCCTTGCCGATGGCCCGTTGGTGGCGGGCCACCACCTGGTTGCGGTCATAGGCGGTCACCGTCGAGGCCGACAGCTTCACCCGCAGCCGGTGCCCGATGAAGCGGGCGGGCACCGAGTACTGGTTGCAGCGCACCGTCACCTGGGCGTAGCGGTCCACCCGCGGAAGCAAAGTCAATGCGGTGTCGAACGACTCGGCTGGCAACGGGTGAAGCAGGGTGCGCTCCAGCGCCCAGTCCTGGGCCACGCTGGTCGAGCGGTTGCCGACCCGGCGGGCGTCATCGGCGTCGTCGGCGGCCTCCAGCAGGGCGTTGAGTTCGTCGATGGAGTCGACCACCGGCATCGGCACGCAGTGGTTGCGGCGAAACCGCCCGCCCTCGCCTTCAACCCCGCCCTTCTCGTGGCTGCCCTCACGGCCGGGCTGGCAGTACCAGGCCTCGAACCCGTAGTGGGAGCGAAACGCGATCCAGCGGTCGTTCTCCTCCCGGGACCGCCCGAAGAGGACCTGGGTGACCGCGCTGTTGAGGTTGTCGTAGCGGACCTTGTCGATCGGCACACCGCCGAAGCGGGCGAAGGCGTACTCGTGGCCCTCCAGGAACGCCTCCTGGCCAGCGGTGATCGAGGCCCGGTGCGCGGCCCGCGCCGAATAGGACAACCGCATCGTGAACAGCGTGGTCTTGGTCTTCACCCCGGCCAAAATCACCCACAGATCGTGGAAGTCGACCTCGGCCTCAGCGCCGGGTTCATGGGTCTGGGGCACATACCCCAACTCCAGCGGCCGGCCCGCCTCAGCCAGGATCTGCGGGCGGCGCTTGCGGACATGATCACGCACCGTCGAATACGACAACCCCTGTGCGCCATGCTCATCGACCAAGCGAGCCAAGACCCGCCGCGCAGTATGACGCTGCTTTTTCGGCGCATCCAGATCACTGCGCAACATGGCATCGATCGCCGCCTTGAACGGCTCCAACCGCGGCGCTATCCGCGTAGCGGTCTTGCGGGTCGGCGGCACCGCCGAGGCCAACGCCTGACGCACCGTGCGCCGATGCACCCCGTGCTTGTCGGCCAACCCCCGAATCGAGAGGCCCTCGACCCGGTGATCACGCCGAATCGCCTCGAACTGCTGCACCCGCGACACCCTTCGCACGCCTGACCTCCGTGACCGGCAATCCGGACCATCCGGACACCGACCACGCTGAGGTGGGGCCAAATCAAGCCGTCATAACCAACACGGCGTGTCACCGAAGTGGGGCCAAATCAGACCGCCACAACAACACCCCCCGCCATCCAGGCGGGGCCAAATCAAGCCGTCCTCCTGGGGCCAAATCAGACTGTCACGGCCACGGGAGGGCGATGCGACCCGGCGAGATAGTCTTGGCCACGGTGACGACCCTCGACGCGCCACCGGTCCAGGGGCGCTGACCTTTTATCGCCGCCGTAAAAGGGGGCACCTCGTCCGTGCTGACCGCCCTGACTTCCAGCGCATCACGCTTTCACCAGTCCTGTCATCGACAACCTGCGTCGCCGGTCGGCCCCAGGTCGCCGCCGCTCCGTAAAGGACCCAGCCCGCTACCATTCAGCAGGATGGCAAGTCTTGAAGCGGTACGACGTGCTGACCCTTGAACAGTGCGAAGTCTGGGCCAGGCGCATCGGTCTGCTCGGCGCCTTTGGGGAGAGTCTGATGGTGTTGCGCGGGGTCTCGCACGCGTGGCGCCGGCCCAAAGGGCGCATCGTCGGTCGGGCCTACGAACGCTTGTCGCTGCCAATGTATCTAGGGATGGCTTTGGAGACACTGGTCGGCCTCGGAGCGC
>NZ_DATJPU010000200.1:0-5866 GCF_035506235.1 Mycobacterium sp. | reverse complement strand
CGACTCGCGCCTGGGCCCGCCGCTGCAAGTGGTGGTGACGGCGGTGCGTTCGCTGCTGCAGCCGATGACGCCGCGCCTGGGCGACGTGGAGCCGGTCACCCTCGGCGTCGGCCGGGAGATCGCCTTCGAGGACGTCATCGCCCGGCTGGTCGAACTGGCCTATACCCGGGTGGACATGGTCGGCCGGCGCGGTGAGTTCGCCGTGCGCGGCGGCATCCTCGACGTCTTCCCGCCGACTGCCGAACACCCGGTGCGTGTCGAGTTCTGGGGCGACGAGGTCAGCGAGATGCGGATGTTCTCGGTCGCCGATCAGCGCTCCATTCCGGAGATCGACGTCGACACGGTCATCGCGGTGGCGTGCCGCGAGCTGTTATTGAGCGACGACGTGCGGGAACGGGCCGCCGCCCTTGCCGCCCGCCACTCCGGGCCCGAGCCCGCCATCACCGGCAGCGTCACCGACATGCTGGCCAAGTTGGCCGAGGGCATCGCTGTCGACGGCATGGAGGCGCTGCGCTCGGTGCTGCAGCCCGCAGAAAATGGGGCACACGTGCTGCTGACCGACCAACTGGCTGCCGGCACACCCGTGCTGCTGTGTGACCCCGAAAAGGTGCGCACCCGGGCCGCCGACCTGATCAAGACTGGCAGCGAATTCCTCGAGGCGTCGTGGTCCGTCGCTGCGCTCGGCACCGACGCACCTGTCGACGTCGCGCAGTTCGGCGGATCGGGGTTCGCCGAACTGGACGACGTGCGGGCCGCGGCGGCCCGCGCCGGCCACCCGTGGTGGACGCTGAGCCAGCTCTCCGACGAGTCGGCCGTGGAGCTGGATGTCCGCACGGCGCCGTCGGCCCGCGGGCATCAGCACGATATCGACGGCATCTTCGCGATGCTGCGCGCCCACGTCGCCACCGGCGGGCACGCCGCGGTCGTCGCGCCCGGCACCGGGACCGCGCATCGGGTCGTCGAGCGGCTCGCCGAGTCCGACACCCCCGCCGCCATGCTGGAACCGGGCGCGACGCCAAGGCCCGGGGTGGTCGGCGTGCTCAAGGGCCCGCTGCACGACGGCCTGGTGATTCCCGGCGCGAACCTGGTGATCATCACCGAGACGGACCTGACCGGCAACCGGGCCACGACCGCCGAGGGCAAGCGGCTGGCGGCCAAGCGGCGCAACACCGTCGACCCGCTCGCGCTGACGGCCGGCGATCTCGTGGTGCACGACCAGCACGGCATCGGGCGGTTCGTGGAGATGGTCGAGCGCACAGTCGGCGGCGCCCGCCGCGAGTACCTGGTCCTCGAGTACGCGTCGAGTAAGAACCGGGGTGGCGGCGCTAGGAACACCGACAAGCTGTACGTCCCGATGGACTCCTTGGACCAGCTGTCCCGGTACGTCGGCGGGCAGGCGCCGGCGCTGAGCAGGCTCGGCGGCAGCGACTGGGCCAACACCAAGACCAAGGCGCGCCGCGCGGTGCGGGAGATCGCCGGCGAGCTGGTGTCGCTGTACGCCAAAAGGCAGTCCAGCCCCGGGCACGCGTTCGGGCCGGACACCCCCTGGCAGGCCGAGATGGAAGACGCGTTCGGCTTCACCGAGACCGTCGACCAGCTCACGGCGATCCAAGAGGTCAAGGCCGACATGGAGAAGCCGGTGCCGATGGACCGCGTGGTCTGCGGCGACGTCGGCTACGGCAAGACCGAGATCGCGGTGCGGGCGGCGTTCAAGGCGGTCCAGGACAGCAAGCAGGTCGCCGTGCTGGTGCCCACCACCCTGCTCGCCGACCAGCACCTGCAGACGTTCAGCGAGCGGATGACGGATTTCCCGATCACCGTCAAGGGGCTGTCCCGGTTCACCGACACCGCCGAGTCCCGCGCCGTGATCGACGGCCTGGCCGACGGGACCGTCGACATCGTGATCGGCACCCACCGGCTGCTGCAGACCGGCGTGCGCTGGAAGGACCTGGGCCTGGTCGTCGTCGACGAGGAGCAGCGGTTCGGGGTCGAGCACAAGGAGCACATCAAGTCGCTGCGCACCCACGTCGACGTGCTGACCATGAGCGCCACCCCGATCCCCCGCACCCTGGAGATGAGCCTGGCCGGCATCCGCGAAATGTCGACCATCCTGACCCCGCCCGAGGAGCGTTACCCGGTGCTGACCTACGTCGGCCCGCACGACGACAAGCAGGTCGCGGCCGCCTTGCGGCGCGAGCTGCTGCGCGACGGCCAGGCGTTCTACGTGCACAACCGGGTCAGCTCCATCGACCGGGCCGCGGCCCGGGTGCGCGAGCTGGTGCCCGAGGCGCGGGTCGTCGTCGCGCACGGCCAGATGCCCGAGGAGCGGCTCGAACGCACCGTGCAGGGATTCTGGAACCGCGAATACGACATCCTGGTGTGCACCACGATCGTGGAGACCGGGCTGGACATCTCCAACGCCAACACCCTGATCGTCGAGCGCGCTGACACCTTCGGCCTGTCCCAGCTGCACCAGTTGCGCGGCCGGGTAGGCCGCAGCCGCGAGCGCGGCTACGCCTACTTCCTCTATCCGCCGCACGTGCCGCTGACCGAGGCGGCCTACGACCGGCTGGCGACCATCGCGCAGAACAACGAGCTGGGCGCGGGCATGGCGGTCGCGCTGAAGGACCTCGAGATCCGCGGCGCCGGCAACGTGTTGGGCGTCGAGCAGTCCGGGCACGTGGCCGGCGTCGGGTTCGACCTGTATGTGCGGTTGGTGGGGGAGGCCGTCGAGGCGTACCGGGCGGCGGCGGACGGCCAGACGGTCACCACGCCCGAGGAGCCCAAGGACGTGCGGATCGATCTGCCGGTGGATGCGCACCTGCCGCCGGACTACATCGCCAGCGACCGCCTCCGGCTGGAGGGCTACCGGCGGCTGGCCGCCGCTTCGGACGACGACGCCGTCGCCGCCGTCGTGGACGAGCTCGTCGACCGTTACGGGGCGCTGCCCGAGCCCGCCGAGCGACTGATCGCCGTGGCGAGGTTGCGGCTGCTGTGCCGGGACGCCGGCATCACCGAGGTGTCGGCCCCGTCGGCGGCGACCGTGCGGCTTTCGCCGGTGGCGCTGCTGGATTCGGCGCAGGTGCGGCTCAAGCGGATGTACCCGACGGCGCACTACCGCGCCACCACGTCCACGGTCCAGGTGCCCATTCCGCGGGCGGGCGGGGCCGGCGCGCCGCGCATGCGCGACGTCGAACTGCTGCAGATGGTGGCCAACCTGGTGACGGCACTGCAGGGAAAACCACAGATAGAGATTGGTATAACGGGTTCACAGCCGGCACGAACGTCGGGGGAGGAGCGACAAGCGCGATGATCGTCGTCTTGTTCGACCCCCGCCGCCCGTCGCTGGTGCCGGTCGAGGCCATCGAACACCTCGCCGGTGAGGTGCAATACACCGAGGAGATGCCGGTCGCGGTGCCCTGGTCGCTGCCGGCCGCGCGGCCGGTGCACTCCGGCGACCCCGATGCTCCAGCCCCGGTGTTGCTCTCCTCCGATCCCGACCACCCCGCCGTGGCCGCCCGGCTGGCGGCCGGGGCCCGGCTGATCTCGGCGCCGGACAGCCCGCGCGGCGAGCGCCTGGTCGACGCCGTGGCGTTGATGGACATGTTGCGCACCGCGGGGCCGTGGGAAAGCGAGCAGACCCACGACTCGTTGCGCAGGTTCCTGCTCGAGGAGACCTACGAGCTGCTGGACGCCGTGCGCAGCGGCAACGCCGACCAACTGCGCGAAGAGCTCGGCGACGTGTTGTTGCAGGTTCTCTTCCACGCCCGCATCGCCGAGGACGCGCCGCAGTCTGCGTTCACCATCGACGATGTCGCGGCCACCTTGATGCGTAAGCTGGGCAATCGCGTCCCCGGAGTCCTTGCCGGGCAATCGATTTCGCTTGAGGAACAGTTGGCGCAATGGGAAGAGCGCAAGGCCGCCGAAAAGACGCGAAACTCGGTGATGGACGACGTCCACACCGGTCAACCGGCACTGGCTCTGGCGCAGAAGGTGATTCAGCGCGCCGAGAAGGCGGGTCTGCCCGCCGACCTCATTCCGGTCGAGATGACCTCGGTCTCCGTGTCGGCCGACGTCGATGCGGAAAGCGCCCTTCGCGCGGCGGTTTTGGAGTTCGTGGACACGGTCCGCGGCGTGGAGAGGGCGATCGCGGCCGCGCGCCGCGGCGACGACGTTCCCGTCGAGCTCGATGTGGCCCAGCTGGGCGAGATCGCCGAGGAGGAGTGGCGCACGCACTGGCCTTCCGGTGAATCGCCCGCCGAGGACGCGGCCGGCGAGCCGCTGGCCGCGGAACAGCCGTACGACGCCGCCTCCAAGGCCTCCGGCGGGGGCTCCAAGAAGCGCCGGGGCCGCAAATAGAGATGCGATCCGGAGCTGGGCCAATGTGCGGAACAGCGATGAGCGCGTAGTTTGCCGCTCATGTCGTCGCCCGCCGGGTAATGTTGCGGGTGAGGTGCGAATCCAGTCCATCGGTGTTGTCCGGAGTTTGCTAGCCACAATTGCCGGCAGCTAACGCCCGCCGAGGCACACTCGGGCGCGGTGACGGCGCGCTCGGAACCGGAATCGACCGGCTCGCCCCGAAACCCGTGGGACGATGGTCGTGGCCGGAGTTCGTACCGGGAAGTAGTAGGGGAGCTTAGAAGGGCATGGTGTCGCCGAGGCGTTGGTTGCGTGCGGCCGCCGTGATCGGCGCGACCGCCATGCTTCTCGCGTCCAGCTGCACCTGGCAGCTCAGCCTGTTCATCCCCGAAGGCGTCCCGCCGCCGGTCGGGGATCCGGTGCCGCCGGTGGACACTCACGTCAGCGGTCGGC
Source organism: Mycobacterium sp. (assembly GCF_035506235.1). GTDB lineage: Bacteria > Actinomycetota > Actinomycetes > Mycobacteriales > Mycobacteriaceae > Mycobacterium. Next base: position 1,054 of record NZ_DATJPU010000200.1, on the reverse strand, counting down.
CCGCGGATCAATTACGCCAGTGGGCCGAGCAACGGTCGGCGGCATTGGAGATTCCGGTCATCGCGCTGGAGGCCTACGCGTACGCCGCCCGGGTCGCCGAGGTCGAGAACCCGAAGTGCCACATCGCCTGGACCACGCTGGCGGGCATCGGGCAGGTCGAGAGCCACCACGGCACCTACCGGGGGGCGACGCTGTCACCGAACGGGGATGTGAGTCCGCCCATTCGCGGCGTTCGGCTCGACGGCAGCGGGGGCACCCTGCGCATCGTCGACGAGGAGGGCGCCGACGGCCAGGCGGGGGTGGTGCGCGCGATGGGGCCGATGCAGTTCATTCCGGAGACATGGCGGCTGTACGGGGTGGACGCCCACAACGACGGCCGGGTCAGCCCGGACAACATCGACGATGCGGCGCTGGCGGCGGCGGGCTACCTGTGTTGGCGTGGAAAGGATCTCGGGACCCCGCGCGGATGGATCACCGCGCTGCGGGCCTACAACAACTCCGGCGTTTACGCGCGGGCGGTGCGGGACTGGGCGACCGCCTATGCGGCGGGTCACCCGCTGTAGCAGGATGTATCGCTGACCGACGCTTTACGACGCAAGGAGAACCCAGTGCCGATTATCGAGCAGGTCGGGGCCCGCGAGATCCTCGACTCCCGCGGCAACCCGACGGTCGAGGTCGAGGTGGCTCTGATCGACGGAACGTTCGCCCGCGCAGCGGTGCCGTCCGGCGCGTCGACCGGGGAGCACGAGGCCGTCGAGCTCCGCGATGGCGGCGATCGCTACGGCGGCAAGGGCGTCCAGAAGGCCGTGCAGGCCGTGCTGGACGAGATCGGTCCGGCGGTGATCGGGCTCAACGCCGACGACCAGCGACTGGTGGACCAGGCGCTGGTGGACCTCGACGGCACTCCCGACAAGTCCCGACTGGGCGGCAACGCGATCCTGGGCGTCTCACTGGCGGTCGCCAAGGCGGCCGCCGATTCGGCCGAGTTGCCGCTGTTCCGCTACCTCGGCGGGCCCAACGCGCACATCCTGCCCGTGCCGATGATGAACATCCT
>NZ_DATJPU010000199.1:0-33980 GCF_035506235.1 Mycobacterium sp. | reverse complement strand
GTGTAGGCAATCTGGTGCGGCGATAGCCGGACGTTCACGGTGAACAGCGTCGCGCCCATCATGGGGATTGCGAAGTAACTCTCCAGATACCGGTGGCTGTCCCAATCCATCACCGCGATAGTCGACCCGTGGCGCACGCCGAGGCCCTTCAGCGTCGAGGCGAGCCGGCCGAGGCGCCGCCGGAAGTCGCGGTAGCTGTAGCGGTGCTCGCCGCGAAAGGTAATCTCCTGATCGCCATACAGGCTCAGCGAGTTCGTCAGTAACTGCTTGACAAGCAGCGGATAGGCGTACGCCTCGGGCGTGCTGACGATCAGATTCTCGGACATAGCGACCTTCCGTGTGGTCAGGGCACCACGACGGCGTGACCATGCACCTTCTCGTCGTGAAGGTCGCGTAGGCCGATGGTGCGTCGTCAAGTGAGTAGATCCTCGATTCGACCTTCACCAGCCCGCCAGCCGCCAAGTCGATCGCTTCCAATCAATCGCAGGGCCTTCATGGCGCACCCGTTGTCGGTGACGGTCAGGCCGCGAGGAGGGCGCGGGACATCACGATGTGCTGAATTTGGTTGGTGCCCTCATAGATTTGGGTGATCTTGGCGTCGCGCATCATCCGCTCGACCGGGAAGTCGGTGGTGTAGCCCGCGCCACCGAACAGCTGCACCGCGTCCGTGGTCACCTCCATCGCCACGTCCGACGCGAAGCACTTCGACGCCGCGGAGATGAAGCCGAGGTTGGATTCGCCACGCTCCGCGCGGGCGGCCGCCTGGTACACCAGCATCCGCGCGGCCTCGACCTTCATCGCCATGTCGGCCAGCATGAACTGCACGGCCTGGAAGCTGCTGATCGACTCCCCGAACTGCTTGCGGTCCTTGGTGTAGGCGATCGCGGCGTCCACCGCGCCCTGGGCGATGCCCACCGCCTGGGCGCCGATGGTGGGACGGGTGTGGTCCAGCGTCGCCAGCGCGGTCTTGAAGCCGGTACCCGGCTCGCCGATGATCCGGTCGCCCGGGATGCGGCAGTTCTCGAAGTACAGCTCGGTGGTCGGCGAGCCTTTGATGCCGAGCTTCTTCTCCTTCGGTCCGACGGTGAATCCCTCGTCGTCCTTGTGCACTATGAACGACGAGATGCCGTTGGCGCCCTTGTCCGGGTCGGTCACCGCCATCACCGTGTACCAGCTCGACTTGCCGCCGTTGGTGATCCAGCACTTGGCGCCGTTGAGGATCCAGTCATCCCCGTCGGCCCTGGCCCGGGTCCGCATCGACGCCGCGTCGCTGCCGGCCTCGCGCTCGGACAGTGCATAGGACGCCAACGCGCTGCCGTCGGCGACCGAGGGCAGCACCTGCTTCTTGAGTCCCTCGGAGCCACGCAGGATCAGGCCCATGGTGCCCAGCTTGTTCACCGCCGGGATCAATGACGCCGAGGCGTCCACCCGGGCCACCTCTTCGATCACGATGCACGCCGCCACAGAGTCCGCACCCTGCCCGCCGTACTCCTCGGGCACGTGGACGGCGTTGAAGCCCGAGGCGGTCAGCGCGTCCGCGGCCTCCTGCGGGAATCGCGCATTCTCATCCACGTCGGCCGCGTGCGGGGCGATCTCCTTCTCCGCCAGCGCCCGAATCGCCGCCCGCAGCTCCCGGTGCTCCTCGGGCAGTTGGAACAAATCGAATGACGGGTTTCCGGCCCATCCAGCCATCTTTCGGCCTCCTTGCACTTCTCCGGTTACAGGCCGGCTACTGGCCGGTAACTTTACCCTGCCGCTGTTGCAGCGCCGCATCCTTGGCGCGCACCGCCTCTGCCAGCTGCTCCTGGTATGCCACGATCCGCGCCCGCAGCGCCGCGTCGGACGACCCCAGGATGCGCACGGCCAGCAGTCCCGCGTTGCGGGCGCCGCCGATGGAGACGGTGGCCACCGGAACGCCCGCCGGCATCTGCACGATCGACAGCAGCGAGTCCAGGCCGTCGAGGCGGGCCAGCGGCACCGGCACCCCGATCACCGGCAGCGGCGTGGCGGAGGCGACCATCCCGGGCAGGTGGGCGGCGCCGCCGGCGCCGGCGATGACCACCTCCAGGCCGCGGCCGGCCGCGCCGCGGGCGTAGTCGAACATCGCCTGGGGCGTGCGATGGGCGGAGACCACCCGGACCTCGACGGGAATGTCGAACTCGGCCAGCGCCTCGGCGGCGTCGGACATCACCGACCAGTCGCTGTCGCTGCCCATGATGACCCCGACGCGAGGCGATTCAGCCATGCGGATCCCATCCGTCCGTCCACTGCCCGTGTGACAACCAGTGTGCCGCCCGCTCGGCGCGTTCACGCAGCTCGGCCAGGTCCGTATCGGATCCGACGAAGTTGATGTGCCCCACCTTGCGTCCCGGCCGTTCGGCCTTGCCGTAGAGGTGAACCCGGGCATCGGGCATCCGCGCGAACAGGTGGTGCAGCCGCTCGTCGGTGGTCATCGCGGGCATCGCCGATTGCGGGGCGCCGAGCACGTTGGCCATCACCGTCACCGGCGCGATGGCGTCGGTGTCGCCGAGCGGATAGTCCAGCACCGCGCGCAGGTGCTGTTCGAACTGGCTGGTGCGCGCCCCGTCCATGGTCCAGTGCCCGGAGTTGTGCGGCCGCATCGCGAGCTCGTTGACCAGCAGTACGCCCTCGGTCGTCTCGAACAGCTCGACCGCCAGCACACCGACGACGCCGAGCTCGGCGGCCAGCCGCAACGCCAGCCGCTGGGCCGCCGCGGCCGTGTCGTCGCTCAGCCCGGGCGCGGGAGCGATCACCTGCACGCAGATCCCGTCCCGCTGCACCGTCTCGACCACCGGCCACGCGGCCCCCTGCCCGAACGGCGAGCGGGCCACCAGCGCCGACAGTTCGCGCCGCAGATTCACCTGCTCCTCGGCCATCACCGGCACCTCGTCGGCCAGGAAGGCGGCCGCGATCTCGCGGGCGTGCGAAGGGTCGCGGGCCATCCGCACTCCGCGCCCGTCGTAGCCCCCGCGGACCGCTTTCACGACCACGGGGCCGGCTATGCGTCGCGTGAAGTCATCGAGTTCGTCGAGGCTCCGGATCTCCGCATAGCGGGGCACAACGGCACCCAGCGCCTCCAGTCGCCGCCGCATGACGAGTTTGTCCTGGGCGTGCACCAGGGCCTGCGGCGGCGGCGCGACGTTGACGCCCTCGGCGACCAGCTTCTCCAGCAGCTCGGTCGGGACGTGCTCGTGGTCGAACGTCAGCACCTCGGCCCCGGCCGCGACCCGGCGCAGGTCTTCCAGATCGGTGTGCGAACCGATCACCACGTCGGGCGTGACCTGCGCGGCCGATTCGTCGGGCGCGGTGGCCAGCACCCGCAGCGTCTGCCCCAGCGCGATCGCGGCCTGGTGGGTCATGCGGGCGAGCTGTCCGCCGCCGACCATCGCGACTACGGGCGTGGGTCTGTTCGGCACGGCCATCATGGTGTCACGGCTTCCGGCGGCGCGGTGACCGGCCGAGACGCCCAATCGTTATGTAGCATTTTGCGTCGTTTTCGCGTTCATCCGTACACTGACATGTTGTGTCCTTCGCCGATGCCGCAATCTCGCGCCTGCCCGAGGCCATTCAGCCGTATTTGCTGCGCCATCACGAGCTGATCAAATTCGCCATCGTCGGGGGCACCACGTTCATCATCGACTCGGCGATTTTCTACACCCTGAAGCTGACGATTCTCGAACCGAAGCCGGTCACGGCCAAGGTTATCGCGGGCATCGTCGCGGTGATCGCGTCCTACGTCTTGAACCGGGAGTGGAGCTTCCGCCATCGCGGGGGCCGCGAGCGCCACCACGAGGCGCTGCTCTTCTTCGCCTTCAGCGGCGTGGGGGTGCTGCTCTCCATGGCGCCGCTGTGGTTCTCCCACTACGTCCTGCAGCTGCGGGTGCCCGAGGTGTCGCTGACCGTGGAGAACATCACCGACTTCATCTCGGCCTACGTCATCGGCAACCTGCTGCAGATGGCGTTCCGGTTCTGGGCGTTCCGGCGCTGGGTGTTTCCCGACGAGTTCGCCCGCACCTCCGACAAGGCGCTGGAATCCGCGCTCACCGCAGGGGGATTCGCCGAGGTCTTGGAGGACGCCATCGAGGGCGGCTTGGAAGGCGGCCTGGAAAATGGGAACGTCACGCTGTTGCGATCCTGGCGGAAGAAAGCCAGCCGATCCGGTCAGCTCGGCGACGCGTCGGGCCCAGCGGAACCCAGGGTGTCGAAAACTTCGTGATATAACAGCGAATGCACTTCGCGCAGGCGCGGAATGTCGTAGAACTCCAACGGATCTTGTGACGCCGACTCGATGATCAGAGTGCCGGTGCGAAACATCCGCTCGAAAAGCTTGTCCCGGAATTCCACGCTGTTGATCCGCGCCAGCGGGATGTCGATCCCGCTGCGGGTCAGCACCCCGTGCCGGAACATCACCCGCCGGCTGGTGACGACGAAGTGTGTTGTCAGCCAATCCAGGAACGGCCACAGCGTCAGCCAGCCGACGATCACCAGCCAGATCCCCCAGATGACCCCGTAGATGACGTTCTTGGCGAGCTGCTCCCAGTGCGTCGAGTTGAGGAAGCCGGATCCGAACGCGGCCAGCGCGGTCGCCAGCACCAGGACCAGCACGGGCCAGATCAGGCGCTTCCAGTGCGGATGGCGGTGCAGCACGACCTGCTCGCCGGCGGCCAGGGCGTTGTCCGGATAGCTCACGGGCCCGAAGCTACCGCAAATGCACCACGTCACCGGCCGAAACGACGACGGTCTGGCCCCCGGCCGCCCCTCCCGTTTCCACGCACAGCCTGCCCTGGTCGTCGATGGCGGTCGCGGTGCCGACGACCTCCTTGCCGCCGGGCAGCTGGGCGCGCACGGCGCGGCCGATGGTCAGGCTGCGCGCCCGGTAGTCGGCCGCCAGCGCCCAGTCGGCGCCGCGCGCCGCCCGCCAGCCCACGATCCGCCTGCCGAGCTCGGCCAACACCGCGCAGACCAGCCGGTGGCGGTCCGGGGCGGCCACGCCGAGGTCGAACAGCGAAGTCGCACCGGGGCCGTCGATCTCCTCGGGGGCCTGAGTCACGTTGAGCCCCAAGCCGATCACCACCACCGGCCGCGACACCTCGGCGAGGATGCCCGCCAGCTTGCCTCGCGAATCCGGCGGGCCGGCCAGCACGTCGTTGGGCCACTTCAGGCCCGCCTGCACCCCGGTCACCGCCATCACGGCGTCGACGATCGCCACGCCCGCGGCCAGCGACAGCCAGCCCCACCCCTCGGTCGGCACGTCGACGACGCTGACGCCCACCGACATCGTGACCTGGGCTCGCGGCGTGGCCGACCATCCGCGGCCGTGCCGCCCGCGGCCCGCCGTCTGGTGCTCGGCGATCAGCACGCTCCCGGCCACGTCGGTCCCCGCCGCCGCCCGGGCCAGCAGGTCGGCGTTGGTGGACCCGGTTTGCTCCACGACGTCGAGTTGGCGCCAGCCCAGCCCGGTCCCGATCAACTCGGCGCGCAGCGCGGCTTGATCCAACGGTTGCCGAAGCGAATCGCGATCCGTCACTCCACCCAGCCTAAAACTCCGGCCCGGGGGCTCCCGATACCATCGAGTCCCATGACAAGCGTTACCGACCACACGTCTCATACCGCTGAGCCCGCGCACGAGCACACCATCGACATCCACACCACCGCGGGCAAGCTGGCCGAGCTGCACAAGCGGCGGGAAGAGTCGCTGCACCCGGTGGGCGAAGAGGCCGTCGAGAAGGTGCACGCCAAGGGCAAGCTGACCGCGCGCGAGCGCATCTACGCCCTGCTGGACGAGGACTCCTTCGTCGAACTCGACGCGCTGGCACGGCACCGCAGCAAGAACTTCGGCCTGGAGAACAACCGCCCGCTCGGCGACGGCGTGGTCACCGGCTACGGCACCATCGACGGCCGCGACGTGTGCATCTTCAGCCAGGACGCCACGGTGTTCGGGGGCAGCCTCGGCGAGGTGTACGGCGAGAAGATCGTCAAGGTCCAGGAGCTGGCTATCAAGACCGGCCGCCCGCTCATCGGCATCAACGACGGCGCGGGCGCGCGGATCCAGGAGGGCGTCGTCTCGCTGGGCCTGTACAGCAAGATCTTCCGCAACAACATCCTGGCCTCCGGAGTCATCCCGCAGATCTCGCTGATCATGGGCGCCGCCGCCGGCGGGCACGTCTATTCCCCCGCCCTGACCGACTTCGTGGTCATGGTCGACCAGACCAGCCAGATGTTCATCACCGGACCCGACGTCATCAAGACCGTCACCGGTGAGGACGTCACCATGGAGGAGCTCGGCGGCGCCCACACCCACATGGCCAAGTCGGGCACCTTGCACTACGTCGCCTCCGGCGAGCAGGACGCCTTCGACTGGGTGCGCGACCTGCTCAGCTACCTGCCGCCCAACAACGCCACCGACGCGCCCCGCTACGCCGAGCCCGGCCCCGAGGGCCCCATCGAGGAGAACCTCACCGCCGAGGACCTCGAGCTGGACGCCCTTATCCCGGACTCGCCCAACCAGCCCTACGACATGCACGAGGTGATCACCCGCATCCTCGACGACGACGAGTTCCTGGAGATCCAGGCCGGTTACGCGCAGAACATCGTCGTCGGGTTCGGCCGCATCGAGGGCCGGCCGGTCGGAATCGTGGCCAACCAGCCCACCCAGTTCGCCGGCTGCCTGGACATCAACGCCTCGGAGAAGGCGGCCCGCTTCGTGCGGACCTGCGACTGCTTCAACATCCCGATCATCATGCTGGTCGACGTTCCGGGCTTCCTGCCGGGCACCGGCCAGGAGTACAACGGCATCATCCGGCGCGGCGCCAAGCTGCTGTACGCCTACGGCGAGGCCACGGTCCCGAAGATCACCGTCATCACCCGCAAGGCGTACGGCGGCGCCTACTGCGTCATGGGCTCCAAGGACATGGGCTGCGACGTCAACCTGGCCTGGCCGACCGCCCAGATCGCGGTGATGGGCGCGTCCGGCGCGGTGGGCTTCGTCTACCGCAAGCAGCTGAGCGATGCGGCCAAGGAGGGCCGGGACGTCGACGCGCTGCGTCTGCAACTGCAGCAGGAATACGAGGACACGCTGGTCAATCCCTACGTCGCGGCCGAGCGGGGATACGTCGACGCGGTGATCCCGCCGTCGTACACCCGCGGGTACATCGGCACGGCGCTGCGCCTGCTGGAACGCAAGATCTCCCACCTGCCGCCCAAGAAGCACGGGAACATTCCGCTATGACAGACCAGCCGGCCCAACCGCACCAGCCGCACGAGCCGCACATCCAGGTCCTCAAGGGCAAGCCGACCGACGAGGAGCTGGCCGCGCTGATCGCCGTGCTGGGCGGCGTCGGCGGCGGCGCCCCCGAGCCCGCCCAACCGGAGCGCACCCGCTGGGGGCTGCCGGTCGACCGGCTGCGTTACGCGATGTCCAACTACCAGCGGCTCACCATGCAGCAGATGACGCACATGAAGCAGTGACCCGGCTGGTGCTGGGGTCAGCCTCTTCGGGTCGCCTGAAGGTGCTGCGCCAGGCCGGCGTCGATCCGCTGGTCGTGGTGTCCGGCGTCGACGAGGATGCGATCACCGCGAGTTTGGGATCGGACGCATCGCCCGCCGAGGTGGTGTGCGCGCTGGCGGCCGCCAAGGCGGACCGGGTGGCCGGCGACGTGCCGAGCGCCGTCGCCGCGGATTGCGTTGTGCTCGGCTGTGATTCGATGCTCTGGGTCGACGGCCGGCTGTGCGGCAAGCCCGGCTCGGCCGAAGCCGCCGCGGGCCAGTGGCGGCTGATGGGGGGCCGGTCCGGCCGGCTGCATACCGGGCACTGCCTGCTGCGGCTGAGCGGCGATGCAATCACCCATCGCGAAGTGGAATCCGCTTGCACCACAGTGCGTTTCGCCCAGCCGGCGGACGCGGATCTGCGGGCGTACGCGGCCAGCGGCGAGCCGCTGGGCGTGGCGGGCGGATTCACGCTCGACGGGCTGGGCGGCTGGTTCGTCGACGGGATCGACGGCGACCCGTCGAACGTGATCGGCGTGAGCCTGCCGCTGCTGCGGTCGCTGCTGGGACGGGTGGGGCTGTCGGTGGCCGCGCTGTGGGCCGGTAGCTGAAGCCGAGCGTCGACTTGTTTGGGCTAAATCAGCGGATTCCCAACAACAAGTCGACGTTGGGCGGGGACCAACGGGGTGGGTAGGCTCGGGTCGTGTCCTTACCCCCCGATCCAAGCCCCTCCCTGACGGAATACGCCCATCCCGAGCGGCTGGTCACCGCCGACTGGCTGTCCGCCAACATGGGCGCCCCCGGCTTGGTGATCGTCGAGTCCGACGAGGACGTGTTGCTCTACGACGTCGGCCACATCCCCGGCGCGGTCAAGATCGACTGGCACACCGACCTCAACGACCCCAGGGTCCGCGACTACATCAACGGCGAGCAGTTCGCCGAGCTGATGGACCGCAAGGGCATCGCCCGCGACGACACCGTGGTGATCTACGGCGACAAGAGCAACTGGTGGGCGGCCTACGCGCTGTGGGTGTTCACCCTGTTCGGCCATCCCGACGTCCGCCTGCTCAACGGCGGGCGCGACCTCTGGCTGGCCGAGCGCCGCGAAACCACCCTGGACGTCCCGACCAGGACGTCGACCGGGTACCCCGTCGTGCGGCGCAACGACGAGCCCATCCGCGCGTACAAGGACGACGTGCTGGCCATTCTCGGCAGCCAGCCGCTGATCGACGTGCGCTCGCCCGACGAATACACCGGCAAGCGCACCCACATGCCGGAATACCCCGAGGAGGGCGTGCTGCGCGGCGGGCACATCCCCACCGCCCGGTCGATCCCGTGGGCCAAGGCCGTCGACGAGAGCGGCCGATTCCGCAGCCGCGACGAGCTCGAAGAGCTCTACGGCTTCCTGCAGCCGGACGACAAGACCATCGTCTACTGCCGCATCGGCGAGCGTTCCAGCCACACCTGGTTCGTGCTCACCCATTTGCTGGGCAAGCCGGGGGTCCGCAACTACGACGGGTCGTGGACCGAGTGGGGCAACACCGTGCGCGTGCCGATCGTCGGCGGACCGGAACCGGGAGCCGTGCCCGTCCGATGAGCCTGCCCACGCCGCTGGCTGAGGTGGTGTCCGACTTCAGCGAGGTCGAGGGCCAGGACAAGCTGGCGCTGCTGCTGGAATTCGCCAACGAGCTTCCGGCCCTGCCGCCCGAGCTGGAAGAGGCGGCGATGGAGCCGGTGCCCGAATGCCAGTCGCCGCTGTTCCTGCACGTCGACGCCAGCGACCCGAGCCGGGTGCGGCTGCACTTCAGCGCGCCCGCCGAAGCGCCGACCACGCGGGGGTTCGCGTCGATCCTGGCCGCCGGCCTCGACGAACAACCCGCCGCCGACATCCTGGCGGTGCCGGAGGATTTCTACACCGATCTGGGCCTGGCCGCTCTGATCAGTCCGCTGCGGCTGCGCGGCATGTCGGCCATGCTGGCCCGCATCAAGCGCCGGCTGCGCGAGACGGCCTGATCAGAAACGGATTGGACACCGGGTATCAGCGTCTACGGCGCGGCGCATAAACTTCCCGGGACAAGACTTGTAAGAAATTCTCTTAGAGACGTACAGACGTGCAGACGTCCAGCCGACAGGAGGCGCAGTGGCTAGTCACGCCAGCTCGAGGATCTCCAAGGTGCTCGTCGCCAACCGCGGTGAGATCGCTGTCCGGGTGATCCGCGCGGCCCGTGATGCGGGCCTGCCCAGCGTGGCGGTGTATGCCGAGCCCGACGCCGACGCGCCGCACGTGCGGCTGGCCGACGAGGCGTTCGCCCTCGGCGGCCAAACCTCCGCGGAGTCCTACCTGGACTTCGGCAAGCTCCTCGACGCGGCGGAGAAATCCGGCGCCAACGCGATCCACCCCGGCTACGGCTTCCTGTCGGAGAACGCCGACTTCGCCCAGGCGGTCATCGACGCCGGCCTGATCTGGATCGGCCCCAGCCCGCAGTCGATCCGCGACCTCGGCGACAAGGTCACCGCCCGCCACATCGCCGCCCGCGCCCAGGCCCCGCTCGTGCCCGGCACGCCCGACCCGGTCAAGGACGCCGACGAGGTGGTGGCCTTCGCCAAGGAGTACGGCGTGCCGATCGCGATCAAGGCGGCCTTCGGCGGCGGCGGCAAGGGCATGAAGGTGGCCCGCACCATCGAGGAAATCCCCGAGCTGTACGAGTCGGCCGTCCGCGAGGCGGTGTCGGCCTTCGGCCGGGGCGAGTGCTTCGTGGAGCGCTACCTCGACAAGCCGCGCCACGTCGAGGCGCAGGTGATCGCCGACCAGCACGGCAACGTCGTGGTCGCCGGCACCCGCGACTGCTCGCTGCAGCGCCGCTTCCAGAAACTGGTCGAGGAGGCGCCCGCGCCGTTCCTGACCGACTTCCAGCGCAAGGAGATCCACGACTCGGCCAAGCGGATCTGCAAGGAGGCGCACTACTACGGCGCCGGCACCGTCGAGTACCTGGTCGGGCAGGACGGCCTGATCTCCTTCCTGGAAGTCAACACCCGCCTGCAGGTCGAGCACCCGGTCACCGAGGAGACCGCGGGCATCGACCTGGTGTTGCAGCAGTTCAAGATCGCCAACGGCGAAAAGCTCGAGATCACCGAAGACCCGGCGCCGCGCGGGCACGCCATCGAGTTCCGGATCAACGGCGAGGACGCCGGCCGCGGTTTCCTCCCGGCGCCCGGGCCGGTCAGCAAGTTCCACCCGCCCGCCGGGCCCGGCGTGCGGCTGGACTCCGGAGTCGAGACCGGCTCGGTGATCGGCGGCCAGTTCGACTCGATGCTGGCCAAGCTGATCGTGTACGGCGCCGACCGGCACGAGGCGCTGGCGCGCGCCCGGCGGGCCCTGGACGAGTTCGAGGTCGAGGGCCTGGCGACGGTGATCCCGTTCCACCGCGCCGTGGTGTCCGACCCGGCGTTCATCGGCGACGACAACGGCTTCTCGGTGCACACCCGGTGGATCGAGACCGAGTGGAACAACACCGTCGAACCGTTCACCGGCGGCGAGCCGCTGGACGAAGAGGACGCCCGGCCCCGCCAGAAGGTGGTCGTCGAGGTCGGCGGCCGCCGGCTCGAGGTGTCGCTGCCCGGTGACCTGGCGCTGTCCAACGGAGCGGCCGACCCGGCCGGCGTCATCCGCAAGAAGCCCAAGCCGCGCAAGCGCGGGTCGCACGCGGGCGCGGCGGCCTCCGGCGACGCGGTGACCGCGCCGATGCAGGGCACCGTGGTCAAGGTCGCCGTCGAGGAAGGGCAGGAGGTCGCCGCCGGCGACCTGGTGGTGGTCCTCGAGGCGATGAAGATGGAAAACCCGGTCACGGCCCACAAGGAGGGCACCATCACCGGGCTTGCGGTCGAGGCCGGCGCGGCCATCACCCAGGGCACGGTGCTGGCCGAGATCAAGTGAAGCCCGCAGGGGTCTGACCAGCGCTCCTGGGAATTACTTAGGAGAACGTTGTCGGCCCGCCCCCACCGCGGGTAGGGTTCAGGTCAGGTTGAGTTCACAGCCGCCCGGATAGCGTCGGGGGCGCGGGGTACGCGAACTCCCGGGTCTTGAACCTTCGGTAACCACCCGACGTCATCCACAGCAGATCCTCCCAATGATGGAGACAAGCATGTCTGTGGCCCAATCTTGGCAACAGAGCCGCACGGCTCAATTCAGCGCCCGCTGGGGTGCGCTGGGCACCGTGATCACCGTCGACGGTGAGCTCGACGCCGCGAACGCCGATCAGCTCGCGGCCTATGTGCAACGCAGCGTCAGGCGTTCCCGACGGGTGATCCTCGACCTTCGCGGCCTGGAATTCATTGGTACAGCGGGCTTTTCGGCGCTGCACCGGATCAACGTCGCGTGCTCGTCCGCGCAGGTCCGCTGGGCCATGGTGCCCAGCGCGGTGGTGGAGCGGTTGTTGCGCATCTGCGACCCCGACGGCACCCTGCCCGTGACGACGCCGCACGCGGAGCCGCTGCTGAAGCCGACCCGGGCGGGCGGCGAAGGGGCGCGACCGCTACTGCAACTGGTCCCGCAGCCGCGTTAGCGACTTGGCCAGCAGCCGGGACACGTGCATCTGTGAGATGCCCACCCGCTCGGCAATCTGGGTCTGCGTCATCGACTCAAAGAACCTGAGCACCAACACCATTCGCTCCCGCTCGGGCAGCGCCTCGAGCAACGGGCGCAACGCCTCCCGGTCCTCGATGCGGTCGAGGCCGGCATCCACGTCACCCAGGGTGTCGGCAATGGCGCGGGCGTCGTCGTCGTCGCTGCCGCCACCGGTGTCGATGGACAACGTGTTGTAGGAGCTGCCCGCCACCAGGCCCTCGACGACCTCGTCGCGTTCCATCCCGAGTTCTGAGGCGAGTTCGGTCGCGGTCGGCGCCCGGCCGAGCCGTTGCGACAGATCGGCGGTGGCGGTGCCGAGCCGCAGGTGCAGTTCCTTCAGCCGCCGCGGAACCTTGACCGACCAGCTGTTGTCGCGGAAGTGCCGGCGGACCTCCCCCATGATCGTGGGCACCGCGAAGGAGACGAAATCCGAGCCGGTCTCGACGTCGAAGCGGACGACCGCGTTGACCAGGCCGACCCGCGCCACCTGGACCAGGTCGTCGCGGGGCTCGCCCCGGCCCTCGAACCGTCGGGCGATGTGGTCGGCCAGCGGCAGGCACCGCTCCACGATCTTGTCGCGCTGGCGCTGGAATTCCATCGAGTCGGGGGCGACGCCGACCAGTTCACGGAACATGTCCGGGACATCGGCGTACTCGTTCGGCCGCGAAACCGAACCGCCTGCAGCTCGCGCTGTCACCTGCTAGAGGCCGCCCGTCGCGCAGTCAGCGTGATACCGAAGACACTGCCGGTCTCACCGGGCTCGCGACCGTCGTGGAAAGTCTGGACTTCGTCGGCCAGGGACGTCAGCACATGCCAACTGAAGCTGCCCGGCGCCACCACGTCGTGCGTGTCGCACGCCGCGGAAGCCTCCACCACCAATTCGTCGTCGTGCGGGTCGACCACGACGACCAGCGTCGCGTCCGGCGTGGCCGAGCGGATCAGGCGGGTGCACACTTCGTCTACCGCCAGCCGCAGGTCGGCGACCGCGTCGAAATCCAGGTCCTCGAAGGTGCCGATGGCACCGACCAGCGTGCGCAGCATCGCCAGGTTCTCCAGGCGTGCCGCAACGTGCAATTCGACGGCGCGATGGCCGCGTTGACGCTTGTTGACGCGCGATCCCGCATCGGTCATATGGTCTCCCGGCAATGTCGGCTCGACATTACTACTGCTGCGCAGCCCGCCGTCGACCGTTGGTTCCAACCGGTTGGTCATGCGGCACGACCGGGATCGCGCTGGTCAAAGCGATCGTTCTGGCAGTAAACGACTATGTCGGTGTCTTCGCGATTCTGTCCCCCGCGGGGCAACGACGCTAACGCAACGCTTCCGGCACTCATCATGGTGTAGAGCTGATACCCATTTGCAGCGGCGAGTAATCCGGAAAAGCGGGTCAGCTCCTTAACAGGCGCAACGTCGGGACCTACACTGAATTGCATGAAGCAGGCTCTGCTTCGCGCAGTTGTGCTTCTCGCATCCTGGTCGGTCGGACTGCTGGTGGCGGCCCGAGTGGTGCCCGGCGTGTCGGTGTCGGTGCCGGGGTTCGTCGTCGCCGTGGTGTTGTTCACGGTCGCGCAGGCGGCGCTGTCGCTGCTGATCGTCAAGTTGCCCCGCGCTTACGCGTCGCTGCTGCTCGGGGGCACCGGCCTGGTACTCACCCTGGTCGCGCTGGCGCTGGCCTCGGTATTCACCCACGGGCTCACCATTCGCGGTGTCGCGTCCTGGGCCGCCACGACCGTCGTCGTGTGGCTGATAACGACGATCGGGGCGATATCGCTGCCCGAGGCGCTCGCCCGCGATCGGGCCGTCGCGACCTGACCGGATCCGGCGGACGACGAAAGGAGAGGTGATGAGCGACAGGCATCGCGATCCGACGGATCATTTCCGGACCACGCAACCGCACGCCGGTTTCACGATGAAGGACAACCTCTACTGGCCCGGTTTGATCCTGTTGGCCGTCGCGGTGGCCGGGATGATCAGCATGACGGCGGCCGCCGCCTACGGGCACTACGAGTGGCTGGCCACCACGAGCCTGGTCGCCGTGCTGGGAACGATCGCGGGCGCGTTGTGGTTCGTGGTGGAGCATCGCCGGGTGGCCCGCATCGACGAGCAGTGGCACCTGACCGCGGAAGCCCACACTCCGCCGCAACGGGGCGCCGTCAGACAGGAGCCCGCGGGGACCTGAGCTCACAGGGCCAGCACCGGGCCGGCGATGGGCGAAAAACCCAGGCCGAGCGCCACCACCATCAGCGTCCACAGAAACCAGCCGGCGCCGTGCCATGCCCACCAGATGCCGTGGGCCTTCCACACCTGGTAGGTGCGCAGGAAAGCCCAGAGCCCACCGGCCATCAGAATCAACGGACCGCCGAACGCGAGCATCGTGCGCTGCGGCGCGCCACAGGCCACCGTGTCCACGCCCGTTCCCGGGCAGGTGCTGACCCACAGTGCGGCCAGCACCACGAAGCCGACGCCGGCGGCCGCGGCGAGCACGGCAAAGCGGATGGCGGCATGCACCTCGCCGCCGTCCTGCCCCAAGCGGTCGCCGGGCGACTGCTCATGCGCTCTCTGCATCAAAGCCCCTCATGCTCGCTGCTTTGAGTTTCATCGTTTGCCGCGTCGCATTAGTTACGTGCGCCCCGATGATTTTTGTGCGCGTTTCGCGCGCATTCGGCCCCTCTTTGACCAGTGCCCCTGGCGGGAGGGTCGCACCGGAACAGATACCCGGCGACGACCCCCGGCAAACCGCGTCGGTGCCTGCGCGCGCCGAGCGGGCGGTGTCGATCCACGACGCCAACCGGCCTCAACGACGGGCCGGCGCAAGGGCTTTCGGCGGGCTAGGCGGCGGGCGGCGCCGCGATGGCGCTGGGGTCCGGCGCATTACCGCAGGCGCGGGGCGCGCAGCCCGGGTCAGCGCAGTGTGGCGGCCGTCTCATTCCATATGAGTACTATCTGACACATGGTGACAGCCAGGAGGAGGCTATCCCCTGAGGACCGGCGGGCCGAGCTGCTCGCTTTGGGGGCAGAAGTCTTTGGGAAGCGACCCTACGACGAGGTCCGCATCGACGAGATAGCCGAGCGCGCGGGGGTGTCGCGCGCGCTGATGTATCACTACTTCCCCGACAAGCGGGCGTTCTTCGCCGCCGTCGTCAAGGACGAGGCCGACCGCCTGTACGAGGCCACCAACAACCCGCCACCCGCCGGCCTGACCATGTTCGAGGAGATCCGGACCGGTGTGCTGGCCTACATGGCCTATCACCAGCAGCATCCGGAGGCCGCGTGGGCCGCCTACGTGGGCCTCGGCCGGTCCGACCCGGTCCTGCTCGGCATCGACGACGAGGCCAAGAACCGCCAGATGGAACACATCATGTCCCGCATCGGCGAGGTCGTCAGCGGGATGCCGGACACCAGCGCGCTGCAGTTGGGGGTCGAGCGGGACCTGCGGGTGATCATTCAGGGCTGGCTGGCGTTCACCTTCGAGATCTGCCGTCAGCGCATCATGGACCCCACGACCGACGCCGACCGGCTGGCCGACGCCTGCGCGCACGCGCTGCTCGACGCCATCGCCCGGGTGCCGGAGATTCCGAACGAGCTCTCGGAGGCGATGGCCACCGCGAGGCTGTAGAAACCCGAAGGTTTTGTGTCGGTGGGCATTGGCACCATGGTGGGGTGAGCACCCGCACCCATCCGCCGCCGGACCCGTTGGACCGGTTCAGCGCGATCACGCGCGAGTGGTTCCACAACACCTTCGCAGCGCCGACCAGGGCGCAGGCGCAGGCGTGGGACGCCATCGCCAAGGGTGACAACACCCTGGTGATCGCGCCGACCGGATCCGGCAAGACGCTCGCGGCGTTCCTGTGGGCTCTGGACAGCCTGGCCGGGTTGGCCACTCTTCGCGCCGGGCCGGAACGGCCGGCCGGCACACGCGTGCTGTACGTTTCCCCGCTCAAGGCGCTGGCGGTCGACGTCGAGCGCAACCTGCGCACCCCGCTGACGGGGCTCACCCGGATCGCCGAGCGCCATGGGCTGCCCGCGCCCGACATCAGCGTCGGGGTCCGCTCCGGCGACACCCCGCCCGCCGCGCGCCGTCAGCTCATCGCGCACCCGCCCGACGTGCTGATCACCACCCCGGAGTCGCTGTTTTTGATGCTGACCTCGGCCGCCCGCGACACCCTGGCGGGCGTGCAGACGGTGATCGTCGACGAGATTCACGCCATCGCGGGCGGCAAGCGCGGCGCACACCTCGCGCTGTCGCTGGAGCGGCTGGACGACCTGCGCTCCGGCTTTTCTCAAGCGCGGCCCGCGCAGCGCATCGGGTTGTCGGCGACCGTGCGCCCGCCCGAGGAGCTGGCGCGGTTCTTGTCCGGTGGAGCCCCCACCATTCGGACAACGGTAGTGGCCCCGCCGTCGGCCAAGACGCTCGAGCTGACCGTGCAGGTCCCGGTGCCCGACATGGCCAACCTCGCGAACAACACGATCTGGCCCGACGTCGAGGCGCGCCTGGTCGACCTCATCGAATCGCACGGCTCGACGATCGTGTTCGCCAACTCGCGCCGGCTGGCCGAACGGCTCACCGCCCGGCTCAACGAGATCCACGCCGACCGGTGCGGGGTCGAGCTCGCAGGCGACATCAACAGCAAGGTGCCGGGCGGGGCGCCGGCCCACATCATGGGCAGCGGCCAGACGCTGGGCGCCGATGCCGTGCTCGCGCGCGCCCACCACGGTTCGGTGAGCAAGGAACAGCGCGCCCTGGTGGAAGAGGACCTCAAACGGGGGCTGCTCAAGGCGGTGGTGGCGACGTCGAGCCTGGAGCTGGGCATCGACATGGGGGCCGTCGACCTGGTGATCCAGGTGGAGGCGCCGCCGTCGGTGGCCAGCGGCCTGCAACGCATCGGGCGGGCCGGCCACCAGGTCGGCGAGGTGTCCCGGGGCGTGCTCTTCCCCAAGCACCGCACCGACCTGATCGGGTGCGCGGTGACGGTGCAGCGCATGCTCGCCGGCCAGATCGAGACGATGCGGGTGCCCGCCAACCCGCTGGACATCCTGGCGCAACAGACCGTGGCGGCCGCCGCGCTCGAGCCGCTGGACGCCGACCGGTGGTTCGACACCGTGCGGCGCGCCGCCCCGTTCGCGACGCTGCCGCGTAGCGTGTACGAGGCCACCTTGGACCTGTTGAGCGGCAAGTACCCGTCCACCGAATTCGCCGAGCTGCGGCCGCGCCTGGTCTACGACCGCGACACCGGCACGCTGACCGCGCGGCCCGGCGCGCAGCGGCTGGCGGTGACGTCCGGCGGCGCCATCCCCGACCGGGGGCTGTTCACCGTGTACCTCGCCACCGAGTCGGAAAAGCCGTCGCGGGTCGGTGAACTCGACGAGGAGATGGTCTACGAGTCGCGTCCGGGCGACGTCATCTCGCTGGGCGCCACCAGCTGGCGGATCACCGAGATCACCCACGACCGGGTGCTGGTGATTCCCGCGCCGGGTCAGCCGGCCCGGTTGCCGTTCTGGCGCGGCGACGACGTGGGCCGGCCGGCCGAGCTCGGCGCCGCGCTCGGCGCGTTCACCGGCGAGCTGGCGGCACTCAAGCGCGCGGCATTCGACAAACGTTGCGGCGCTTTGGGTTTCGACGCCTACGCGACCGACAACCTTTGGGGGCTGCTGGACGAGCAGCGGACCACGGCCGGGGTGGTGCCCACCGACACCACCCTACTGGTCGAGCGGTTCCGGGACGAGCTGGGCGATTGGCGGGTGATCCTGCACTCGCCGTACGGGCTGCGGGTGCACGGACCGCTCGCGCTGGCGGTGGGCAGGCGGCTGCGCGAACGCTATGGCATCGACGAAAAGCCGACCGCCTCCGACGACGGCATCGTGGTGCGCCTGCCCGACACCGACCTTTCCGGCGAAGACGGTGCCCCTCCCGGTGCCGAACTCTTCGTCTTCGACGCCGACGAGATCGACCCGATCGTCACGGCCGAGGTGGGCGGCTCGGCGCTGTTCGCGTCGCGGTTCCGCGAGTGCGCGGCCCGCGCGCTGCTGCTGCCCCGCCGGCACCCGGGCCGTCGCTCGCCGCTGTGGCACCAGCGCCAGCGCGCGGCCCAGCTGCTGGACGTGGCGCGCAAGTACCCGGACTTCCCGGTGGTGCTGGAGACCATCCGCGAATGCCTGCAGGACGTCTACGACGTCCCGGCGCTGGCCGGGCTGATGACCGGCATCGCCCAGCGCAGGGTGCGGGTGCTCGAAGCGGAAACGGCCAAGCCCTCCCCGTTCGCGGCGTCCCTGTTGTTCGGCTACGTCGGCGCCTTCATGTACGAGGGTGACACCCCGCTGGCCGAGCGCCGGGCCGCGGCGCTGGCGCTGGACAGCACGCTGCTGGCCGAGCTGCTCGGCCGGGTGGAGCTGCGCGAGCTGCTCGATCCCGAGGTCATCGCCGCGACCGGCCGGCAGCTGCAGCACCTGTCGGCCGACCGGGCCGCGCGCGACGCCGAAGGCGCCGCGGACCTGCTGCGACTGCTGGGCCCGCTGACCGAGGACGAGCTCTCGGCGCGCGCCGGCGGCGCCGACGTCGGGGGCTGGCTGGAGGGGTTGCGGGCCGCCAGGCGCGCGCTGACGGTGTCGTTCGCCGGCCGCAGCTGGTGGGTGGCCGTCGAGGACATCGGCCGGTTGCGCGACGGGGTCGGGGCCGCGGTTCCGCTGGGCGTGCCGGCGGCCTTCACCGAGGCGGTGGCCGACCCGCTGGGCGAGCTGCTGGGCCGCTACGCGCGCACGCACACCCCGTTCAGCACGGCCGAAGCCGCCGCCCGGTTCGGCCTGGGGCTGCGGGTCACCGCCGACGTCTTGGGTCGGTTGTCCGACCCAGGTTCTGCCGGCAAGCTGTTGCGCGGCGACTTCGTCGGCGCGGCCGAAGGCTACGGCGCCGAGCAGTGGTGCGACGGGGAAGTGCTGCGCATCCTGCGGCGGCGCTCGCTGGCGGCGCTGCGCGCGCAGGTGGAGCCGGTGAGCACCGCCGCCTATGGGCGCTTCCTGCCGGCCTGGCACCACGTGACGTCGCCCCAGTCGGGCATCGACGGGCTGGTCTCGGTGATCGATCAGCTGGCCGGCGTCCGGATGCCGGCCTCGGCGATCGAGCCGCTGATCCTGGCGCCGCGGGTCCGGGACTACTCCCCCGCGCTGCTCGACGAACTGCTCGCCACCGGCGAGGTCACCTGGTCGGGCGCCGGGTCGATCTCGGGCAGCGACGGCTGGATCGCGCTGCACCCGAGCGATTCCGCGCCGTTGACGCTGGCCGGCCCCGCCTCGCTCGAGCTCACCGACGTCCACCGCGCGATCCTGGACACGCTGGCCGGCGGCGGAGCGTACTTCTTCCGTCAGCTCGCCGGGAGCGGGCTTTCCGACGCGGCGCTCAAAGACGCGCTGTGGGAGCTCATCTGGGCCGGCTGGATCACCGGCGACACGTTCGCGCCCGTCCGCGCCGTCCTGGGCGGCGCGGGAGCCCGCAAACGCTCCGCGCCGGCGCACCGGACGCACCGCCCGCCGCGATTGAGCCGCTACAGCGTCGGGCACGCCCAGCACCGCAGCACCGACCCGACCGTGGCCGGGCGATGGTCGGCGCTGCCGGCCCCGGAGCCGGACTCCACGGTGCGGGCCCACCATCAGGCCGAGCTGCTGTTGAACCGCCACGGCGTGCTCACCAGGGGCGCGGTGGCTGCCGAGGGCGTGCCGGGCGGTTTCGCGACGATCTACAAGGTGCTGGGCACCTTCGAGGAGGCCGGCAGGTGCCAGCGCGGCTACTTCGTCGAGTCGTTGGGCGGCTCCCAATTCGCCGTCGCATCCACCGTCGACCGGTTGCGCAGTTACACCGACGGCATCGACCCGGAGCGCCCGGAGTACCGGGCCGTCGCGCTGGCCGCCGCCGACCCGGCCAACCCCTACGGCGCCGCGCTGCCCTGGCCCGCCGCCGGCGCCGAGGGCGCGCGGCCCGGCCGCAAGGCGGGGGCGCTGGTCGTGCTGGTCGACGGCGAGCTGGCCTGGTTCCTGGAGCGCGGCGGGCGGTCACTGCTGACGTTCACCGACGACCCCGCGGCCCACCATGTGGCGGCCGCGGCACTGGCCGACCTGGTCGCCGCCCGGCGCGTCGCGTCGATCCTGGTAGAACGCATCGACGGGACGCCGGCGTTGCAGCCCCACGACGGGCCCGGCCAGGTGGCGGACGCCCTGCACGAAGCCGGATTCGTCCGGACCCCGCGCGGAGTGCGCTTGCGATGACGTCTGGAAAATAATGCCCGAGGGCGACACCGTCTGGCACACCGCGGCCATGCTGCGAGAGCACCTGGCCGGGCGCACGCTGACCCGTTGCGACGTCCGGGTGCCGCGGTTTGCCACCGTCGACCTGACCGGGCAGGTCGTCGACGAGGTGCTCACCCGTGGCAAGCACTTGTTCATCCGGGTCGGGCGGGCCAGCATTCACTCGCATCTGAAGATGGACGGCAGCTGGCGCGTCGGCAAACGCCCGGTGCGGGTGGATCACCGCGCGCGAATCGTCTTGGAGGCCAACGACATCCGCGCCGTTGGCGTCGACCTGGGCGTGCTGGAGATCCTGGAGCGCGACCGTGACACCGACGCGGTCGCGCACCTGGGACCCGATCTGCTGGGCCGGGACTGGGATCCGGCGCGGGCCGCCGCCAACCTGACGGCACGCCCCGACCGGCCGCTCGGCGAGGCGCTGCTGGACCAGCGGGTGCTGGCCGGGATCGGCAACGTGTACTGCAACGAACTGTGTTTCGTCAGCGGGCACCTGCCCACCGCGCCCGTCAGCGCGGTCACCGACCCGCGCCGGCTGGTCTCGCGCGCCCGGGACATGCTGTGGTCCAACCGCTTCCGGTGGAACCGCTGCACCACCGGCGACACCCGGGCCGGCCGGCAGCTGTGGGTCTACGGGCGCGCGGGGCAGCCCTGCCGCCGCTGCGGCACCCGCATCAACCACGACGACAGCGGTGAGCGGGTGGTGTACTGGTGCCCGTCCTGCCAGCGGTGAACTTCCGACCGCGGCGTGCAATGATCTTGGGTGTCAGCGGCCCGGAGTGCCGGCAGCAATGGTCCACGGGGAGGTCCCAGCAGTGCCGACCACCGGGGTAGTGCGCGGCCTGGGCGCGTTGGTTGCGCTGCTCGGTCTCACGGTGTCGGCCGCGCCGGCCGCGCGCGCCGACGCGGTCGACAACGCGTTCGTGGCGGCGGTGAAGCTCAAGGGCATCCAATTCGGATCTCCGCAAGACGCGATCGTCGCCGGTCACGAGGTCTGCGACGAACTCGATCTCGGTAAGCAGAAGTCCGACATCGCCACCGAGGTGATGAGCAACAGCAACCTGGACGGCTATCGCGCCGGGTACTTCATCGGCGCCAGCGTGGCGGCGTACTGCCCGAGGTATCGCGGGTCATGAGATGGCGTCGACCGCGGTCGACAACCGCGGCTTGAACCCCTGCGGGATAGGGATATACCCGTTGTCCGCCAGTCCGTCCTGCCCGGCGCCGATCGTGCTCTGCAGGAACGCCTTCACGGCCGCACCGACCTGCGGGTCGGCGTACTTCGAGCAGACGATCTCGTACGTCGCCAACACGATCGGGTAGGAGTCGGCCTGGTTGGGCCGGTAGAAGGAGATGGTGTCCAGTGCCAGGTCGTTGCCCTGCTTGATGAACCAGGCGGCCGAGATCGTCTTGCCCACCGAGTCCGCGGTGATGCCCACCGGGTCCGGACCGGCGGACGTGATGACCTTGGCCATGTTCAGGTGTTGCGCCTGGGCGAACGACCATTCGTTGTAGGTGACCGACCCCTCGGTGCTCCTGACGGCCGCGGCGGCGCCGTCGTTGCCCTTGGCGCCCTCCCCGACGCCACCGTTGAACGTCTTCCCGGCGCCCTTGCCCCACGCGCCGTTGGAAGCGGTGTCGAGGTAGCGCTGGAAGTTGTCCGTGGTGCCGGACTGGTCGCTGCGGAACACCACACGGATCGGCTCGGCCGGCAGGACGGCGCCGGGGTTCAGCGCCTGGATGGCGGGATCGCTCCAGGTGTTGATGCCGCCGTTGAAGATCCGGGCCGCGGTGGGACCGTCGAGGCTCAGCGCGGTCACGCCGTTGACGTTGAAGGCGATGGCGATCGGGCCGAACACCACCGGCAGGTTCCACGCGGGCGAGCCGCACCGCTGCTGCGCGCGCGAGTACTCGTCGGCGCTCAGCGGCGAATCCGAGCCGGCGAAATCCGTCTGGTTGCCCAGGAATTCGGCGATCCCGGCGCCGGAACCGTTGGGCGTGTAATTCAGCGACTGCCCGGGGCAGGCTTGCTCGAAGGCCTTGACGAAGCGGGTCATCGCATTCTGCTGGGCGGTGGAGCCACTGGCCCGCAACGCCGGCTTGCCGGCGCATGCGACCTTCGCCGGCGGCGAGCTTCCCCCGGCGGTGTGGTGCTCGCCACCGCAGGCCGACAACACCACCGCGCCGGCGGCCAGGATGCTCACCGCGGTGCCAAATCGATTGAGCTTCAAGCGAATTCCCGAAAAGGGCCCGGATGGGACGATCGCCGCCATGAGGCATAGTAACAAGATCACCCGGCAGGCGCTTCCGGGCTAATCGCGGCCGTGCGCGAGGAAAAACCGTGCGATGACCTCCGAGGCGTCCAGCGCACGCGAGGTGCGCCCGATGATCGCCTGGGGCAGATATTGCCTGCCTCCCGGCCAGGTATGGCCGCCGTTGTCGATCTGGTAGAACACCACCTCGGTCGACACGGCGCACGCCGCGGAATCGAAGCGGTGCACGACGGTGCCGTCGCCGACGTTGGGTAAAACCTGCGTCGACGGATCGCCCCGGCAGCCATCGGCCGAGCGCCACGTGTTCACCATGCCGGTCGCCGCGACGGAGTGGCTGACCCCGCCGCGTCCCCGCACGTCTCCGCCGTTGAACGGCACCAGCGGGTCGGCGGTTCCGTGTGCCGCCAGCACCGACACCGGCCGCGACGGATGGCAGGCAACGCCCGCGCCGAGCGTGCCCGCCACCGGCGCGATCGCGGCGAAGACGTCGGCGCGCTCGCACGCGAGCTTGTAGGCCATGAAGCCGCCGTTGGACATGCCGGTGGCGAAAACGTGCCCGGGCGCGATGCCGTAGTCGCTCTGCAGCTTGCCCGCCAGCGCGACCAGGAACCCGACGTCGTCGACGTGATGGCGATCCGCCGGTGAGGCCCCCCGCCCGTCGGCCCAGCTCTTGCCGAAACCGTCGGGATAGGCCACCAGCAGGTGGTTGGCGTCGGCAACGGTGTCGAAGTCGGTCAGGCCCCGCTGCCCGGTGCCGGTGCCGCCGCCGCCGTGCAGGCTGAGCACCAGGCCGACGGGATCGCCGGGCGGCACGTGCAGCGTGTACGTGCGGTCCATGCCGGCGGAACGCAACGTGGCGGACAGATCCCGGGGGCTGGCCGCCGACACGGGCCGCACGCCGCAGCCCGCCACGCCGACCGCGCATGCCGCCAGGACGGCGAGCGTCAGCCAGCGCGGGTACGGCACCACGTCAAGCTAGCGCGCCGGGACGACATAACCAATGTTGCGATGTTCGCAACATCCGCGATGATTGAACGATGCCAAGCTGTAACCTGCCTGCAACGTTCTAGGTCGAACCTTCAGTCGTCGAACACCGGATCTTTCAAGACCCTTGGGGGTATTAAAAATGATGAGTACCCGCACCCGCAAGCGCCTGCTGCTCTCACTGCTGGCGACCGGCTTCGCATCGGCCGTCGCGCTGCTCGGCCCGCTGGTCGGGGCCCCAACTGCGCAGGCGGACGGCACCGACGACGCGTTCATCGCGGCGTTGCATGCCCACGGCATCGAGCACGACAACGCCAAATCCGCCATCGCGGCGGGTCATCTGGTCTGCCACCAGCTCGACATGGGCAAGACGCAGGAGCAGATCGCGACCGACGTGATGAACAGCAGCAGCCTGGACGGCGACAACGCCGGATACTTCGTCGCCCTGGCCGAACGCGCGTACTGCCCGCAGTACGCGGACATTCCGTCGTGACGGCATAACGCCCGCACCGCGCTCAAAGCCGCTACTTTCTCTCCCCGTGATCG
Organism: Mycobacterium sp.; assembly: GCF_035506235.1. Taxonomy (GTDB): domain Bacteria; phylum Actinomycetota; class Actinomycetes; order Mycobacteriales; family Mycobacteriaceae; genus Mycobacterium. The sequence continues at coordinate 9,758 of NZ_DATJPU010000199.1, read as the reverse complement.
CAATTTGCGATCGGTGCCGTGTGCGAAGCTGTAAAGTGCAGCATCCGCGGCTGAGGGAGGATGGGAGATGTCACGCGTGGGGGCTCCCCTGCTGGTCGTGCTGGCCGTGCTGGGCCCCCTCGCGGCAGCCGCGCCGATCGCCCGCGCCGACGCGAACGACGACGCCTTCGTGGCGGCGCTGACGGCCAAGGGCATCCGCTTCGGATCGCCGGAGAAGGCCGTCATCGCCGGCCATGAGGTCTGCGCCGAACTCGACAGCGGCAAGACCCCCACCCAGGTCGCGTCGACCGTGCAGGCCAACAGCGGCCTGGACGGCTACCACGCCGGTTACTTCGTCGGCGCGAGCATCAGCGCGTACTGCCCGGCGCACGCGTCTTAACGCAATCGAAACGCCGCGCTAGCAGATAAGCGACTTTTAGGTACCTAAGATTTTGGCTACCAACTAGCGCGGAGAACAACGAGTGGTATCGAAAATCCTTGCCGGCGCCGCCCTTGCAGTCGGGGCCGCGGTGGCGATAGCGGTGCCCGCCGGCGCCGACCCCAGCGTGTTCAACGACCTCAGCTGCAGCTGCCCGGAGACCGTCTCCAACGACGGGTCGTCCGTCGCGGACCAGATCGACCGTGGTATTCAATCCGGTCTCGCCGGTGCGAATGTCCTCCGGGCCGAGCAGTAATCTGCGGCCTCAGCCCGCGGCGCCCCGCCCGACGGCCTGGACAGCGGCGTGCTCGTGCAGCGCCTTCTCGGCTTCGGGCGCAACGGGTTTGAGGTCGAAGACGACCTCCTTGACCGATCCGGTGAACGCGTAGGGCGCCTTGTCCTGGTAGTCGCGGTCCACGACCAGGCCGTTGTCGCGGCCGATGTCCATCCCGGCGTAGGAGGTGAAGGCCAGCGGCACCGTGTTGGCCATCTCGCCCTCGCCGATCAGCCGATCGTCGGCCCACAGCGTCACCCGGCCGCCCGAGCCGGGGACCGGCTGGTCGGATTCGAACAGCATCCGGACCGTGACGTCCCCGGTCGGGATCGGCTCGGAGGACACCTGCCGGTAGGTGTCCACGCCGAGGAACGAATAGGTGTGGCGCAGGCGCCGCCCCTCGTCGACCCATAACGCGAACCCGCCGATGAAGTCGGCGTCGGCGACGATCACGCCCTGCGCGCCGTCATCGGGGACCGTCAGGTTTGCCTCGATCGCGTAGGAGCGGCCGAAGATGCGCGGGACCATGCCGCGCTGGATGTTTTGCACGTCGCCCTTGAAGGTGAACCGTGTGGTGGTGGGCAGCGGCGGCAGGCTGCCGAACATCACCGCCAGCCCGCCCAGCAGCGGCAGCACCCGGTTGCGTTCGGCCTCGGCCCACCACAGTTGCGTGAGCTCGGCGACCTTGTCGGGATGCTCGGCCGCGACGTTGCGCGCCTGGGAGAAGTCGTCGGGCAGGTAGTACAGCTCCCAGACGTCCTCGTCGGGATCGTATTTTCCGGGCGCGAACCGCTGCAGCGTCTCCGGTGAGAAGTCCCACGGCGCCTTGTCCAGCCGGGCGCAGGCCCACCACCCGTCCCGGTAGATGGCGCGGCTGGCGAACATCTCGAAGTACTGCACGGTGTGGCGCTCTTCGGCCGCCGCGTCGTCGAAGGTGTGGGCGAAGCTGGTGCCGTCCAAGGGTTCCTGATCGATGCCGTCGACGGTGGCCGGCTGCGGTAAACCGATGGCTTCCAACACCGTTGGCGCGATGTCTATGCAGTGGGTGAATTGGTCACGAACCCTGGCGTCGGGCCGGATCCTGGCCGGCCAGGCGACCACCATCGGGTCACGCGCCCCGCCCAGGTGGCTGGCCATCTGCTTGCCCCACTGAAACGGGGTGTTGTTGGCATGCGCCCAGGCCGAGGCGAAATGCGGTGCGGTGAACTCGTTGCCGAGCGCCTCGATCCCGCCGTACTGCTCGATGAGCTCCAGCTGATGGTCGGCGTCGAGCACCACCCCGTTCAAAAACGTCATCTCGTTGAACGAGCCGGTGACCGTGCCCTCCATGCTGGCGCCGTTGTCGCCCCAGATGTACAAGACCAGCGTGTTGTCCGTCTCGCCGAGATCCTCGATCGCGTCCAAAAGCCGGCCGACGTTCCAGTCGGCGTTTTCCGAGAACCCGGCGAACACCTCCATCTGCCGGGCGAAAAGCTTCTTCTGGCTGTCCGACAGGCCGTCCCACGCCGGGAAGAGGTCGGGCCGCTCGGTGAGCTCGGCGTCGGGCGGAATGACGCCGAGCTGCTTTTGCCGCTCGAATGTCTTGCGCCGGTAGACGTCCCAGCCCTCGTCGAACTGACCGCGGTACTTGTCGGCCCATTCGGCGAACACGTGGTGCGGCGCGTGGGTGGCGCCGGTCGAGTAGTACATCATCCACGGCTTCTCGGCGTCCTGGGCGCGCACGGCGTGCAGCCATTCGACGGCCTTGTCGGTGAGGTCGTCGGGGAAGTAGTAGGGCCTGTCGCCCTTACCCTGCGGAACACCCGAGACGGAGTTGTCCTGGGTGATGATCGGGTCGTACTGGCCGGCGGCGCCGGACAGAAATCCCCAATAGTGGTCGAATCCCCAGCCCAGCGGCCAGTTGTCGAACGGCCCCGCCGCCCCCTGGACGTTGTCGGGGGTCAGGTGCCACTTGCCGAAACCGCCTGTCACGTAGCCGTTGTCGCGCAGGATGCGCGGCAACGCGGCACAGCTTCGCGGCTTGACCGACGAATAGCCCGGGAAGGGGCCCGGAAACTCGGTGACCGATCCGAAGCCCACCCGGTGGTGGTTGCGCCCGGTCAGCAGCGCCGCCCTTGTCGGCGAGCAGACCGCCGTGACGTGGAAGCGGTTGTAGGTCAACCCGTTTCGCGCCACCCGGGTCAGCGTCGGCGTCCGGATTCCGCCGCCGAAGGTGTCCGGGCCGCCGAACCCGGCGTCGTCGATGAGCACGATCAACACGTTGGGCGCGCCGTCGGGCGCCTTCGGCCCGGGAACGATGGTCCAGTCACCGACCGAGTCCGCCATGGTGCGGCCGATGGTGCCGCCGAAGCCGCGTTGCGGCAACGGCAGCCGGGTGCGGTCGGGATTGAACTTGCCCATCGCCTCTTCCAGCGCCGCGCCCAAGCTCCTCAGCGTCGAATGGCTGAGCTCGGCAACCGATTTCATCGGCGAGCCGCCCAGCGCCTGCTCGACGGCGAGCCGCCCGGCTGCCGGCGTCACGGCGATGATCAGGCCGCTGCCCGCGGCCAGCGCCTGCCCGATCTTGTCGGCCAGCCCGCTCTTGATCCGGTGGTCGGCGAACGTGCCCGCCAGCGCCCCGGCGGCCGCGCCGACGACTGCGGAGGCCAGCAGCGCCGGCGAGAACAGGCCGACGGCCAGGCCCGCCCCGGCCCCCCACGCGGCACCGCGGCGGCCGAGTCGATTGCCCGTGTCCACCAGCACGGGTGTTCCGTCGGCGTCCTTGCCGACGAGCACCGCGCCCCGCAGCGAGACGTCCTTGGCCTTGGTCCGCTCGGTCAGAGTTTCGAAATCCCGGCGAGCCGAGTCGAGATCCTCATAACCGGCGACAATGACCAGCGTGTGCTCTTCGCTCATGACTTGACTCCTTCGAAGGTTAGCGGCGTCGCCGGTCGGAAATATAGACCTCGACGAAGCCGCGGGGGCGTCGTTACCGGTGATTTCACTCTGCGACCTAGCGATGACCATGTAGTGAGTCGAATGCCACTCAGGTGTGGCTGAGTTGAACGACTTTGACGGCGAGCAGCACTACGCACAAGATCAGATAGCCGCGAAGCAGGACCATGGCGAGCCGAAGGCTCGGTGACCAGCGGTAGGGCGGCAGAGTGGCAAGTGGTGGGGTTCGCCATGTCATGCGCTGGGATCGGTCGACGGGCGGGAGCTTCGTGTCGGCGAGCGATGAGCCGCTGGTGAGGCGCAACGCGGTGAATGCGACCCCCGACCCGGCGATCAGCGAGACGGTGACGGCCGTCAGCACGGCGGACGTGTTGGTGGCGGGAAAGATCGTGGTGATCATCAGGGTGCACGACAGCACCAGCAGGCCTCCAATGATCATGCTGCTCAGGATGTTCAGCCAGCGAGGATTCACCCACGGTCCGAGCAGCTGGCGGTCGTTGCACAGTAGTAGCAGGAAGGCGCACGCGGCGGGAAGCAGGATTCCGGCGAGCGCCTGCACCGCCATGGTGATCAAACCGAGCGCTGCATGGGGTATCAACACCAGCGCCGCCGCGAGGATGACCAGCAGGGTGAACGTGATGTAGAAGGGCTTGGCTTCGCTGAAACGGCGGTGCAGTGAGTGGTGCACCCTGAACATATCGCCGAAGGCGTAGCTGGATGACAAGGTGACCGCAGCCGCGCCGACGATGCTGGCGTCCAGTAACAGGATCGCGAAAAAGGTTGCGAGCAGCCGGCTGTGCGCCGATAGCGCGTTGGCGACACCGAGCGCGTCGGTGAATTTGCGCGCCAGTGGTGTGCCGGCCACCGCAACCGCGCCAACCACCATGAAGACGACGGTGCCAAGCTGGGTCACGATCGACCCGACGATGTTGTCGGTGCGCTCGTAGTTCAGGAATTGGGGGGTGATGCGTTTGTCGATGACATTGCCGTGCTGGAAGAACAGCTGCCAGGGCGCCACGGTGGTGCCGATGATCGCGATGATCAGCAATACCGCATCCGAAGACATCCCGCCCTGGACACCCGGCACCAGGATGCCGCGGACAACCTGTTGATAGTCGGGGTGCGACAACCACAGCAGCGGCACCAGAAGCACATTGATGGCCAGGAAGGCGAACATCGCCCGCTCCCAGCGGCGGAAGCTTCCGGTCACGGTGATCGCGATCAAGGCCGCGGCGGCGATCGGCACCGAGACGGTGCGGCCGATGTGGAAGTACTCCAACGCCAATGCCACCCCGATGAATTCGGTGGCCAGGGTGAGGAAGTTCAGGACGAAGAGGTCGGCGGAGGAGAACCAGCCCCAGAAGCGGCCGAATCGTTGGGTCACCAGCTCGGCGTGGCCGATGTGGGTGACCGCGGCCAACCGCACCACCATCTCCTGGATGACGATCAGCACCGGCAGCAGCAGCGTCATCGTCCACAGCAGGCTGTAGCCGTAGTTCTGGCCCGCCTGCGCATACGTTGCGACCCCGCCGGCGTCGTTGTCGCCGATCATCACGATCAGGCCGGGGCCCATGATCGCCAGGAAGGTCAAGACACGGCGCTTGGGGCCGCGCCTGCCGTCCTGGGCGTACTGGGCGACGCGGACCCGCCCGAGCGCGCCTTCGATATCGGTGCGGTCGATACCAAAGGGTTGTCCGTCCGGGATGCGGTCGTGAACCTGTAGGTCGCCGGACGCCGGCGGGTGCCGTCGGCGTGGTGGCCGTACTGATGGTTTCGCCGACGGCACTGGTGGGTGGCCCATGTCAGGGTGCCTCGTCGGTGGACGGCGCGGCGGGATCGGTTTCCGTCACCCGCGGCGACCAGCCGCTGCGGCGCCGCCAATCGATGGGAATCGTGGTTTCCAGGACGTCATCGACGGTGATCAGCCCGATCATCCGGCCAGGCGGATCGACGACGGGCAAGCTGACCAGGTTGTGGTCGCTCATCAGCAGCGCGACGTCCTCGACGTCGGCGTCGGGGGTGATCTTTATCGGGTCGTGGTCGGCCAGTTGATCGACCGGGGTGCCGGGTTTGGCCTGCACCAGCTGCGGCAAGGTGACCACGCCGGTCAACCGCCTGTGGTGGTCGACCAGATACACGTTGCTCAGCGCCTGTGGTTCCATCGCGGCGGCGTCGGCGACGCGGGCGAGGACATGTTTGGCGTCGGCTTTGCCTGGCGCGGTAAGGAAGTCGACGCCCATCAACCCTCCCGCGGTGGTGGGGTTGTAGCCCAGCAGCATCGACAGCTTGACCCGGTGGTGGGCGGGCAGAAGATCCAGAATGCGGGTCAGTCGGTCGCGGGGCAGAGTCGCGATTGCGTCGGCGGCCGTGTCGGTCCTCATGCGTGTCAGCAATGTGGCGATGTCGGCGTCATCGCGCATTTCCAGCAGCTTGGCGAGGTGATCGTTGTCCAGTTCTTCGAATACGTCGGCTTCCAGTTCGGGGTTGTTGGCCAGGTCGCCGAGAATGTCATGTGTCTCTGCTGCTGAAGCGTTTTCGAGCAGGTCGGCCACCTCGGCGGCTTTCAGCCGGGCCAGCCCGGCGCCGAAACGTCCCACCATTGGCCCGTCTTCGGTGGTGGTGAGAGGTTCGAGCGCGTCCCATCTGCGGTGAGCGCGATAACGGCTGATTGGACCGACCAGGTGATGCCACCAGCCGCCCCATTCCACGTCGACCCCGGCGACCGTCCAGCGACCGTGATACAGGATCAGATCGATGTCGCGGGCGCGCACCAGCTTGCCGATCCGCACATCGAGCAGCCGGCGTCCGAGCACATCGGTGACCAGCAGCAGCTCCGAAGGGCGCCGTCGGTAGGGGCCATCGAATCGGGGAACCGTGTCGATAACGACGGCGCCCTCGAGAAACGTGAGCTGCTTCATCGGCACGAAACCTTGGCGGTCGTCGACGCGAGCGACCAATCCGGTGATCACCAGATCGCGGCCATCGCAACGCTCCGCGACGACGTCGATCACGTTGCCGACGGGGTGTCGGTCAAGGGTTACCAAGGGTTGGTCCAGCAGCTGCGTTAACAGAATCAGCGTGGTGGGCTGAGCTGCAGCCACGCTTGAGGTTGCTCGGGATCTGTTCATGGATGATCACTCCGATGATCTGTGACCCGGCTTGGTGACGGGGCACCCCTCGATTCTGAGCAGCGAAAACCACGACAAACAGGGCCCATCGCACCGACACGAGTGTGACCTTGTGCCCTTTAGCCGGGTCGGAAACCGTCTTGGATCAATCTGTTTCGGGCAGTAGGATCAGCGCCCCGTGCGCCGGGATGCCAGCCCGCCCCCCACCCCGGCAGGAGGGCCGTTTGGCACTTCTTTACACCGCCACCGGGGTGCGACCGATCGTCCGTGGCCGCCGCGCGCGGGGCGGAATGCCGTTGACGTAGTGGAATCGCGCCGCGCGCCGCCGGATGCGATGGGCGTGTCCGCGGGTGCGATGCCCTGGGGGGTGAATCGGCTCGGCGTAGAACATCACCTTCGCCAGCTCCACGAGGACGAGATAGATGGCGACGAAGCCGGCCAGCGCGGCGAAGAACAGCCACGGCAGTGGGGTGAACCCCAGGGGGGAAGCGAGAGGCGAAATGGTGAGCGCGACACCGACCGCGACCACGGTGAGGCTGGTGATCGTGAGCGGAACGCTCGCGCGGCTGCGGAAGAACGGCACCTTGCGCGTGCGGATGGCGAAGATGATCAGCGTTTGGGTCGCGAGCGATTCCACGAACCAGCCGGTTCGGAACTCGATGGCGCCGGCGTGCAGCACCCCCAGCATCAACCCGAAGGTCAGGAAGTCGAACAGCGAGCTGATCGGGCCGAAGATCAGCATGAACCGGCGGATGAAGGCGACGTTCCAATGCGACGGCGCCTGCAGCTGGTCCGCGTCGACCCGGTCGGTCGGGATCGCCAATTGCGAGCTGTCGTAGAGCAGGTTGTTCAGCAGGATCTGGCTGGGCAGCATCGGCAGGAACGGCAACAGCGCCGACGCGGCGGCCGCGCTGAACATGTTGCCGAAGTTGCTTGACGTGCCCATGAGCACGTACTTGATGGTGTTGGCAAAGATCCGGCGGCCCTCGGCCACGCCGGTGGCCAGCACGCCCAGGTCTTTCTCCAGCAGCACCACGTCGGCCGCATCCTTGGCGACGTCGGTGGCGCTGTCGACCGAGATCCCCACGTCCGCGGCGTGCAGGGCCAAGGCGTCGTTGACGCCGTCGCCGAGGAAGCCAACCGATCGCCCGTTGCGGCGCAGCGCGGTGATCAGCCGGGCCTTCTGCTCCGGGGAGATGCGGGCGAAGATGGTGTGGTTTCGCGCTGCGTCGACGAACCCGTCGTCGTCGAGCGGTTCGAGCTCGGCGCCCGTGACGGTGCCCTTGGATGCCAAATCGAGATCGGCGCAGACCTTTTCGGCGACGCGCGGATTGTCGCCGGTGGCGATCTTGAGTTCGATGCCCAGCGCCGCCAGCTGCGCCAGGGACTGGCGTGCCGCGGGTTTGGGTTCGTCGGCGAAGACCAGGAAGCCGGCCAGCGTCAGGTCGTGTTCGTCGGAGGCGGTGATCCCGGTGAGCTCAGTCAGCTCGGGGGCGGGCCGGGTGGCCACGGCGACCACCCGCCGTCCGGCGGCGAACAGGGCCGCCAGGGTCTCGTTTGCGACCGCCGGCGTCCCGTCGCACCGGGCCATGACCTGTTCGGGGGCGCCTTTGACCACGAGGAGGCGTTGCCCGTCTTCGTCGACCAGCACCGACGTCGAACGCCGTTCGTGGTCGAACGGCAGGATTGCGACCCGGCGCACCGCGTCGCCGACCAACTGCTGCGGCCGTGGGGATTCCCACAGGGCGGCGTCCAGCGGATTGGCGCTCACGCCTCCGGATTCCGGATCGACGTCGGTGGCCAGCAACCCGAGCCGCCGGACCGGCTCGGCCGGCGCGCCGGCGGGGTCGATCGCGCCGACCAGGCGGATCCGGCCCTCGGTCAGCGTGCCGGTCTTGTCGGTGATCAGGATGTCGATGTCGCCCAGGTCTTCGATGCACACCAGGCGTTTGACGAGCACCTTCGACTTGGCCAATTGCCGCGACCCCGTCGCCAGGCTGGTGCTGACCACGGCGGGCAGCAGCTGCGGCGTGATGCCGACCGCGATCGCCAGCGAGAACAGCACCGAATCGATGATCGGCTTGTGCAACAGCAGGTTGCTGACCAGGATGACCAACATCAGCGCGATCGCGACCTGCAGCAGCAGGTAGGAGAACCGGCGCAGCCCCACCTGGAAGTCGGTTTCGGGTTGCCGCTTGTCCAAACCCGCTGCGATGCGGCCGAATTCGGCATCCTTACCCGTGGCGTACACCACCCCGGTGCCCTCCCCGGCGCTGACGATGGTGCCCATGAACGCCAGGTCCGTCGATTCGGCCAATTCCGCGCCGGCGGGCACCGGCTGGGGCGATTTCTCCGAGCCCGTCGACTCCCCGGTCAGGATGCTCTCGTCGCACTCCAGGCCGGTGACGTCGAGTAGCCGGACGTCGGCGGGCACTGCCTCACCCAACGACAGCCGGATCACGTCACCGGGCACCAGGTCGGTGACGTCGACCGTGACGAACTTCGAGTCCCGGCGCACCAGGGCGTTGTGATGCACCCGCCCGTGCAGGTCCGCGGCGGCCCGCTCAGCGCGGTATTCGTTGACGAAGCCCAAACCTATGCTGGCCACGAGGATCACGCCGATGATGACGGCCTGCATGCTGTCGCCCAGAAAGTACGAGACGATCGCGGTGCCGGCCAATAGGATCAGCACCGCGTTGCGCAGTTGACGGCCCATGACCGCGAGCGCGTTGACGTGGTGGGTCCGCACCGCGTTCGGGCCATACCGCGCCAGCCGGGCGGACGCCTCGGCGCTGGAGAGCCCGCCGGCCGAGCTGTCCAGCCATCCCAGGACCTGCTCGGCGGGGGCGGTCGCGACCCGCTTGGCGGTCAGCGTCCCCGAGTCCGGCGCAGCACTCACCTTCGGTGTCAGAGACATGGCGGGGCTCCCCTACGTCCATCCGACGAAACCAGTTGTTCGACTGCCGTCAATCAGTACGTCGATATCTGGTCCTCGGCGGGCAGT
>NZ_DATJPU010000198.1:0-7333 GCF_035506235.1 Mycobacterium sp. | reverse complement strand
CCGGTCGCCATCTCATGGCCCAGCCGCTGCGAACCCATCAGCAGCCGCACACCCAAAGCCCGCCCCTGGCGGCCGATTTCGTCCATGACCTCCTTGGCCGGCGGGTACTGCTTAAACATCTGGGTGAACTCGTCGACGATGGTCAGCAGATGCGGCATCGGTTCAAGCTTCTCCCCGCCGTGGATACGCCGATACTCATACTCGGCGGCATCACTGACCCGGGCTCGATCCAGCAACCGTTTGCGCCGCTCCAGCTCGCCGTAGATGACATCTCCCATACGCTCGATCCACAGCGAATCGTTGCGCAGGTTGTTCATCGCGGCCACGACATGCGGCAACCCGTCGATCGCGTGCGCGGTGGTGGTTCCCTTGAAATCAAAGAAGGCGATATTCAATGACTCCGGTGAATGCGTCAACGCCGCCGAGAGCACCAGCGTGGTCCAAAACTGAGACTTGCCGCTGCCGGTGGTCCCCACCAGCACCATGTGATGGCCCATGCCGCCCTCGTGGGTTTCCTTGAAATCCACCGCAACCGGGGCGCCGTTCTCATCCACGCCGATCGGGATGCGCAACCAGTCCGCCCCCCACGGGTTTTCCTCCCACGGAGGCCCCGACCGGGTCGCGGCCCACACCCGGTCCACGTCAACATGGGCGGCATCCTCCAACCCCAAGATGTCGAACAGGTCCACAAATTTCGGTCCGTCAATCGGGAGCGCCGCATCCTGGCTATCCGGGTGAAAACGCGCCATCTTGCGTGCGACCGCCCGCGCGCTCGCCGCATCGAGCTGATCCGGCACCGCCAACGGTCCCGCCTGGGTGCGCGCCATCCCCCCGGTCACGAAAAGGGTCGTACCGTTCTCGAATCCGACACCACTACCCCGCTCGGCGGCCAGCCGCACGAATGTCACCCCGGCCACGCCGCCCTTACGAGTCAGGGTCTGCCACTCCGTACTCACCCGCACCTGGTCACTGATCACCAGCCAATGCGGAAGCGCGCTGCCGCCCTTCTCGCCGAAACCCTTGCGCTCCTGGTGCAATTCAGCACCGACCGCGGCATCCATCTCCTCCGGCGAACCCCACACCATCCGCGCCGGCCCCCCGCTATCGACCAACGCCCAATGCTGGCAATGTGGCAGCCATTTCAGCCAATCCCAGCGCGACACATCATCGGTGACCACCATGATCTTGAAGTCTCGCGGCGAATGAAACAGCGCCGCTTGACAAATCATCGCTCGCGCCAACCCATACACCGGTTCCATACCCTCGGCGCCGACCAGACCCAACCCCGGGTTCGCCGTCAACGACACCGGTTTGGCGACACCCCGCACCGACTTTTGCTCCAACAGAAAACTGCGCAGCGTGTCATAGGTCACTGGCTCATAGTCAGCCGCCTCACCCAACAACGGGGTGTCGAACTTCTTCGTCAAATCCGTCTTGCCGACGCCGATGCGCACCCATGCGAAATGCGGCTGCCCCGGCACCCGCTCCCACATCCGCGCCGACCCCACCAAGCCACGCAGCAGCCCCGGCTCGGGATGAAACCACGCAAACTGCGCGAATTGCCGTGCCGCATCAGCATGCACCACATCACGGATGTCGTCGAGCTCCATCAAATAATCGCGTCGGGCCACCTCCATCTGCGCCGGCGACAGCGTCTTATTGTCCGAGCCCCCGTAGCGGCCCATCATGAACATCCCGCCGAACGAGGCCAGCATCATGAACGGGAAAAAGAACGAGAAGAACCCCATAGGGCCCGAACGCAAGCCCGGCTGGGAAATGATCAACACAATCATCCCCACAAACGCCACCCCGATCACCGCCGGCAAAATGATCTGCATCTTGGTGCGCGGAATCGGCCGCGGCGCCGGCAAGCACTCCTTGATCGCGATCTTGCCCGCATCCACCTTCGGGGCCGCCAACCGCTGACCCGGCGAAAACCGCACCGTCGACATCTAGCCTCCCTGTTGTTGCCCGGTGGGCACCGGTGCCGCCGCCCCATCCAAAGAGTCATGAACCGTCAACGCCGCAGCGCGCGACAACTCCGGCCCGGCCGGCCACACCTGCAGCATCGGCCACGGCGCCGGGCGCACCTGTGAGACCGCCAAACCCAACGCCCGCAAAGCGTTCTCATCAAACGGCACCCCATAGCGCACACCCGACTCGCTGATCAACCACATCGTCTGCCGACGCGGCGAATCCAGCGCCGCCCCCGTCGTCGTCACGAACGTCGCCGGCTCCCCACTCAACAACACCCGATTGGCCTGCACCCCATTAGAGCCACCACCCACCAGGGACACCAGCCGCGCCTGCTGATCCGTGCGGATCGGCAGCCCCCGCCCGCTGACGACCTTCAACACGGCCTGCCGCTCACCTTGCCCCCACTGCCACGCGACACACGTCACCGGCTCGGCTTGCCCATCAACCACCCTCAACGGAGCCTTGGGGTAGGAGTCCACATCCAACACGTGGCGCACCGGCACCCGCGCCAGCTGATCCGGTGACACCCGCGGTGGCGTGGGCGCACCATATGAGTTCTGTTGGCGCAGCATCGCCGCCACCACCGCTGACACCGGCTGCACCCCATCGGCGACCACCACATAAAACCGGTCACCGCCGGTGGCGACGTCCTGGCTGGCCACCACCGACCCCACCACCACGCCCGGACCCCAGTCAAAGTGCGCCGGGTTGCCCGCATCCGCCACCTGCGGCACCACCAGCGGGCCACCCGCTGGAAGCGCATCAAACAACGCCCGAGACATGCCCGCCACCAGCGCCGACGGATCCACACCCAACGCGCTGGTCACCGCACGATCACCCAGATCCACCGGCAGGCGCACACCATCGGTGACCACAAACTTCTGCCGGTTATACGACAGCAGCGCCGCACTCCCGCCGGCCAGCTCGTGGCTACCCTGCCCGAGCGTCAACTCCCCGTCGATCCCAGTCACCAACGGCGAACCACCCATCGTATTTGATGCGGTGTCGCACACCGCCCACCGCGACACATCCGGTGACAGCACCCGCGGTGAATCCACCGGCGCCCCAATGATTCCCACCGTCGGGCCTTTCGGCCACTTCGCCAAATCCTCTGCGCTGACAAACGTCGGCGACTCCGGCGAGCCCGCGATCAGCTGCGCCGACACCAAATTCAGCGCCGGGTGCAACCGCCCATCCACCGACACATACAAGGTGCCCAGCTTGCGGTCCGCCACGATCTTCGACGTCCCCACTAGCCCGGCCGGGCGAAACCAGCCGATCAGAAACGCCCCCACCAGCATCACCACACCGACCACGGCCGAGAGCATCAGCATCGTGCGCTGCCACCGCACCGGGTCCACCTGCATGCGCACCGACCGGCGAAGCAACGCGAAACTCAGCCGCCGGCGCACAAAATAGTGCCCACTCACCTGCGTCTTCGACGCCAAATTCAACGGCACACCGGCACCGTACCGTCCAACCCAACACCCCGCTACCGCCGCGTCCAAACCAAACCAATCCGCGGTCAACCAGCCACGCAACAGCCGCCCACCGGCTGCTGTCGCGTTGACCCCGCGCGAGGAACCATCGGAGCCTGGTCAATAGTCGTACAGAAGGCGTGGGATTGACGCTCGACAACACCAACTCCGCTATCGACCTGCCCCTTGACCGGCGAGACGAACGTACGCCCAGTTGATGGCCCAGCCGTGACCAATCGCGATAAGCACCAGGCCGAAGATGAAAACGATATGACCCAGAAGGGGATGGTCCTCGCCTAAGCGCTTCCCCCACACCGAGCCAGCAAGGCCAGCCGGGGCTACCACGAACCACCAAAAGGGGTGTCGTCTCAGCAAGCTCAACGAGCTGGTGTCGTCTGCCATGTCTGTTAGCGCTCCTTCTCTGAAAAAATCTTTGCGCGCCGAACTTGGATATGACGCACCAAATTTAACGCTCACAACGAACGGCAACACCCCAGCTCTCGCCCATGACGTCCATCGGGCGCACCGGCGCCGGCTATGACCGTCGCAATTCGTGCTCGATTTCCCGCAGACTCGGCTCGAGCTGCTCGCGGATATCGGCGGTGGTAATCGCGGCCGCCGCGTAAACCATATCCGCCAGCGGTAACGGTCGAGTCGACCAACCGCCAATGTGCTCCAGGGTTCGGGCCACAAACCACTGGCTGCGGTAAAACTCGCCACTGCCCGAGGGAACGTCCTCTGGCTGCTGCGGTCCACTTTCAAACCCTCCGGGCCGATGCGCGGCGGGCAGCACGGCGAACACCGCGTTTTCCGCGTCGTACTTCTCCCATACCGCCGGCGTTGGCTCGTTGCCGGCCGTCAGCGTCGTCCATATCGCACGCAATATCGGCGGAACCTCCACACCCACAGCCGATTTCGCCGAATCCACTAATCGCCCGCTGATCGGCAGGATCACCCGCTCCTGCAGGGCCGGCTGTGCCCCGGCCAGCCGCTGCAGCCGGTCATAGAGGTCCGGATACTCCAGCTGCAACCGGTGCACATGCAACTCATCCAGCGCCGGCAGCGACCAATCCCTCGCCAACGGACACCGCTCGCGTTTACAAGGCTCGCCATGCTCCACACCCGCCCCCCGAAAACCCGCCACCGAATCGTTCGCTGCGGCCGCCACCAGTTTCCACTCGGTGCGCGCGCGCACGCCCGCATACTCCACCAGCACCCGCGCTGGATCAGCCCAGCCAAACCAACGATCCCGAAACGCTTTATCCACCAACGGGTCAGCCACCAGAAGCCGCACATTCCGCGGCACGAACACCCCCGGCGGCACATAACCCGAGCCGTCGTTCGACATCACCACTGTCTCGCTACCCGCCGGCGAGCGGAACACCCCCACAGCCCAGGACAGCGGATACCCCCGCTTATCGCACGCAGCCTGCAGCTCCCACGCCAACGCGTTCGCCGCAGCCACATCCGGCGACACCGGCCGCTCCCCACGCGCCGCCCCCGCGGCCGGGGCCACCACGCTGGCCGGCACCAACGTCGGACCCGCGCTCGCCAATGCCCCCGGCAGCGGCGTGAGAGGAGCCGTCGATCCCCCCGGCACCGGCGCTGCAGACCCCGACCCGGGCACACCAGGCGAAATCCCAGCCGCGGGAGCTCCCATCCCAGGCGAAGGCAACATCATCGACGGCGGCGCTGCAGACGCCGACAAACCGCCAGGCGGTGAACCACCAGTTGGCGCAGGCGTATGCGCCCCCGACGATGCCAGGCCGGTAGGCGCCCCGGCTACCGAGGCAGGTGCGGCTGACGCTGGTGGCGGCAACGATCCCGCCGCCTCGATCGGTGGCGCCACCACCTTCGGGGTCGCGGGCACCGATGGAACCGCAGAGCCGGTACCTGCGCCCGCGGCCAAACTAGAGGTAAACGGCTGACCAACCTGCGCGGCCTGCGCCACCGCACTCGGCCCACCCCCGGCCCCCGCTGGCAGACCAGCTAGCCCCGCCGGCGAACCGGACGGCATCTGACCAGCACCAGACGCCAACGACGACAACGCATTACCGCCACCTACGCCCGAAAACCCACCAGGCAAACCGCCACCGGCACCCGCCAAGCCACCGACCGACGGTGACGGCGGTGGCGCACTCGGAGCGGGCAAAGAGGGAGCGCCGATTGGGCCGTTTGACAAGTCACCCCGCCGCCGCGGGTCGCCAGGTACGGTCCCTGAGGCAATCGGCCCAGTCGCTCCCGAGCTGGACTCAGCATCCTTTCCACCTTTGCTCGGCGAAGTTTCGTCCGATTTCTCGCCGCGATGCTGCGGATCGTTGCTGAGTGCATGGGCAGTGGAGTCTCCCGGTGGTGTTCTTCCGATGACCTCCGCGGCAATGGGATTCACCTGACCTGACACGAATGTGTAGTAGTTTCTCAAGGTTTCGGTGAAGTCTTCGTGGGCCGTCAAAGCAATAACATGATATGCGTCAATAATCCCTTCGCGGGCCTCGGGAGGAGACGCCGAGATCTCTTGATGTGCTTGGGAATCGATGCTATCTAGGGCCATGGCTAGTCTGTTGCCCAGGTCGCCCACGTATACAGCAGCCGCATGAAGATCGTCGAGAATGCTCGCGTGGTTGGCATGGTCGACAGCGAGACGTTGATGCGCTGCCACCACGGCTTCGCTCATCTCACCCCCAGTCAGCTCCGAAAGCTGCCCCGCCGCGACACGGTAGTCATTCGCTTTCTGTTCGGCGACCGGGCGGGCAGCGGCAAAACCCTGTGCCACGACGTCAGCGGCGGCCTGGGTTTGCGGCCACAGCCATGCAGGGACGATCCGCTGCGAGTAGGGCCGGTTCGACGGTGACGTAGCGGGCATTTCGGCTACAACCCGCAGGCAGTCCGAACTTTCGCCGCGGCTGCGACACCACGGTCCGCTGCGGCGTTCGCAACCGTCGCCGATTGATGTTGCCCATCAAGAGCAGCCAAATCAATGCTTGCTCGAATGTAGTCGTCGATCGGGCCGGCCACCTCGGCAGGTGTCGCGGGGCTGACGTGCTGGCGTAGATATTCGACTTGGATCAGGATGCCCGCTTGCGTCTGAACTAACGCGCGAACAGTTACCGGGTCGTTCCAGTTTGGGGGTGAATCGACGAACGGTTGCCGTGCGGCCACCATCGCAGCCGATGCCGCGCTCCAGGCATCGCACGCAGTCTTCTTCGCGGCTGCTACGTCGCCTGGGCTGGGTGCGACTGCACTTGGTGCCGGGCTCGATGCCGGTCCGGATGGCGCTGCTTGGCGCGCCAGTGCGATGCCGCTCATAACGAGCGCGGCCACAGCCGCGGCCGCCATCATCGCGATCAGCAACGCCCTCTGCCATCGAGTCGGCACCGCGTTTACAGCGCGACCTCCCAGGGGATGCGGCGCGGGCTGAGGCTGGACGTCCAGCGGCGGCGGAACGGGCTGGGTCACAACTCCCCCACCCGAAGATCAGCCGCATTCCCATCATCCATGTCAGCGACCGTCGCGAAACCCGATGCCGAGCATTCACCAAGAACTCCAGCCCGTACCCGCACCGCAGTAGATATCGCCTGATGCGTTGAGCCAGCCCACGCCAGCAGCAACGTGCCGACCGCGTCGAATTCGTTCGCACCAGCGGCCGGTGCCGGTTGTGGCACCGGTGGTGCGGTCTGGGATTCCGCGGCCACCTTTGCCGCCACCGTGGGGGCGGCATGATCAACCTGTAACCGCACTGCACTCATCGAATCACCTACCCTGGTGTGCGATTTGCCCTCTTTGTCTTACTTACCTTGCGCTAGCGCTGCAATATCCGACGGCACCGGGACACCGAACCGCCTGGCATCCGCGACAATAGTCACCAATTCGAGGTAGTT
>NZ_DATJPU010000197.1:0-32098 GCF_035506235.1 Mycobacterium sp. | reverse complement strand
GCGGATCGTTTCGGAAAGGCGGCGGCCGAGGCCGTCGTGGTGTCCTACGACTACACCGTGCTGGCCGGAACCCAGGGCATGCGCAATCACGCCAAGACCGATCGCGTGTTCGCGCTGGCCACCCGAAAACGCCTGCCGGTGGTGCTGTTTGCCGAGGGCGGGGGCGGCCGGCCCGGCGACACCGACGTCGGCGGCGTCGCCGGGCTCGACGTGCCGACCTTTCGGATGCTGGCCGCGCTGAGCGGGCGGGTTCCGTTGGTGTCGGTCGTGTCCGGCCGCTGCTTCGCCGGCAACGCGGCGCTGGCCGGGGTGTGCGACGTGATCATCGCGACCCCCGACGCAAACATCGGCATGGGCGGGCCGGCCATGATCGAGGGCGGCGGCCTGGGGGTGTACCCGCCGGAGGCGATCGGGCCGATCGACGTGCAGCGGCGCAACGGCGTCGTCAGCCTGGTCGCCCGCGACGAGGCGCACGCCGTATCGCTCGCCAGGCAATACCTCTCGTATTTCCAGGGCTCCCTGGAAAGCGGGGCCGACGGCTGGGCGGCGCCGGATCCGCGGCTGGCTCGACATGTGGTGCCGGAGAACCGATTACGGGCGTACGACGTGCACCGAGCCATCGCGTCGGTCGTCGACGTCGGTTCCGTGCTGGAGCTGCGGCCCGACTACGGCGTCGGGATCGTCACCGCGCTGGTGCGCGTCGAGGGGGTGGCATACGGGCTGATCGCCAACAGCACCCACCACCTCGGCGGCGCGATCGACGCCGAGGCCGCCGACAAGGCCGGCGACTTTCTCGCCCTGTGCGAGTCGTTCCGGTTGCCGGTGATCTCGCTGTGCGACACGCCGGGATTCATGGTCGGGCCGGACGCGGAAAAGGAGGCCGCCGTCCGCCGCTTCGGCCGGATGTTCGTCCTGGGCGCGAGGCTGACGGTGCCGCTGGGAATGATCATCCTGCGCAAGGGTTATGGGCTGGGCGCGATGGCGATGGCCGGCGGTTCTTTTCGCGCGCCGCAGTTCACGGTGGCCTGGCCGACCGGGGAGATCGGCGGGATGGGTCTGGAGGGCGCCGTGCACCTCGGTTTCAGCAAGGAGCTGGCGGCCGAGGCGGATCCTGTTGCGCGCCAGCAGCTGTTCGACAAGCTCGTGGCGGCGGCATATCAGCACGGGAAGGCGCTGCGCTCAGCGACCACGTTCGAACTTGACGACGTCATCGACCCGGCAGACTCCCGGGCCTGGATCACCAGGCTGCCGGGAGGCTGAGGGTCCCTGAGGGTTGAAGTGTTATCCGTGGCCCGAACCGCAGCCGACGCCGGGCAGGCAGCCCGTGCCGCCCGGGACGCCGCCGGGACCGGCGAACTGGCCGCCGGAGCCGCAGCCGACGCCCGGCACGCAGCCCTGCCCGCCGGGGCCGCCCCCGGGTCCTTGGTTCTGGCCCCCGGACCCGCAGTTGCCGTTGGCGTCGCAGCCGCCGCCACCCGGGTCGTCCTTGAAGACGACATGCGTGGGCGCGGGGCCGGCCGGCGCCGCTGCGGAAGCAACCGAATCGGTGACGGCGATCGGCGCGACCGCGATCGCCGCGGCGGCCGCCCCGCCCATCACCAGTCTTTTCGTGAGGGTTAATTTCGTGAACATGCGGGTCGCATACCACGTACACACATGTGTAAAACATCCTTGTAGCCAACGGCGAATAGTTCGCGTTCGCGCGACGGAAGGCATACCGCGATGACCTCACTGGATTTGACCGGCCGTACCGCGATAATCACCGGCGCGTCGCGCGGAATCGGGCTGGCGATCGCCCAGCAATTGGCCGCGGCCGGCGCCGACGTGGTGCTGACCGCCCGCAAGCAGGAGGCGGCCGACGCCGCCGCGGCACAAGTCGGCGAGAAGGCCGTCGGCGTCGGCGCGCACGCCGTCGACGAGGAGGCCGCGCGGCGCTGCGTGGATCTCGCGCTGGAGCGCTTCGGTCGCGTCGACATCCTGGTCAACAACGCGGGAACGAATCCGGCGTACGGTCCGCTGATCGACCAGGACCACGCCCGGTTCACCAAGATCTTCGACGTCAACCTGTGGGCCCCGCTGCTGTGGACCTCGCTCGTCGTCAAGTCATGGATGGGCGAGCACGGCGGCACGATCGTCAACACCGCCTCGATCGGGGGCATGCACCAGTCGCCCGCGATGGGATTGTACAACGCCACCAAGGCCGCGCTGATCCACGTCACCAAGCAACTGGCACTGGAACTTTCGCCGGGCATCCGGGTCAACGCGATCTGCCCGGGCGTGGTGCGCACCAGGCTGGCCGAGGCGCTGTGGAAGGACCACGAAGATCCGCTGGCGGCCACGATAGCGCTCGGGCGCATCGGCGAGCCGGCCGACGTGGCGGGCGCGGTCGCCTTTCTGGTCTCGGATGCGGCGAGCTGGATCACCGGGGAGACGATGGTGATCGACGGCGGCCTGCTGCTCGGCCCCGCGCAGGGGTACCAGTCCCAATGAGTGCCGAAGCAGACCTGGCGGCGCGGGTCCGGACACTGCTCGACGAGCACGACCCGGCCACAACCGAACCGCGGGAATTCCTTGGCGCGCAATACGATGCGGGGCTGGCCTGGGTGCACCTGCCGCACGGCTTCGGCGGGCTGGGCCTGTCGCGCAGGGCCCAGCAACTCGTCGACGCCCAGCTCGCCGCCGCCGGTGCGCCGGTGGGCGGCACCGTCAAGAACTACATCGGCATGGGCATGGCGGCGCCGACGATCGCGGCGTTCGGGACCGACGAACAGAAGCGAAGGTTTTTGCGCCCGTTGTTCACCGGCGAACAGATCTACTGCCAGCTGTTCAGCGAGCCCGGTGCCGGCTCGGACCTGGCCGGGGTGTCCACCCGCGCGGTGCGCGACGGTGACGACTGGATCGTCAACGGGCAGAAGGTGTGGACGTCGCAGGCCCAGCACGCGCAGATGGCCATCCTGGTCGCGCGCACCGACCCGACCGTGCCCAAACACTCTGGCCTGACGTACTTCCTGTGCGATATGACCCAACCCGGCGTCGAGGTCCGGCCGCTGCGCCAGATCACCGGCGAGGCGGAATTCAACGAGGTTTTCCTCACCGACGTCCGGGTCCCCGACGCCAACCGGCTCGGCCCGGAGGGCGGCGGCTGGCGCGTCGCGACCACCACGCTCAACAACGAGCGCATCGCCATCGGCACGCGCGCCGGAACGCCGCGGGAAGGCGGCCATATCGGTAAGGTCACCGCGGCCTGGCGAAAAGAGCCGACGCTGCGCAACCCCGCGATGCACGACGAGCTGATGCGGCTGTGGGTCGAGGCGGAGGTCCTGCGGCTGGCCGGTGAGCGGCTGCGCCAGCAGGCCAGCATAGGTCAGCCGGGGCCCGAGGGTGCGGGCATGAAGGTGGCCTTCGCCCGCCTGGCCCAGGCGATCTCGGGATTCGAGATCGAACTGCACGGCGAAGCCGGGCTGCGCTACGACGACTGGACCATGCGCCGACCGGAAACGGTCGACCTGGTCGGCCGCGAGCCCGGCTACCGCTACCTGCGGGCCCGCGGCAACTCCATCGAGGGCGGCACGTCGGAGGTGTTGCGCAACACCATCTCCGAGCGGATCCTCGGCCTGCCGGGCGAACACCGCGTCGATAAGGATGTCGCGTGGAAGGACCTGCCCCGATGACCGGACATGGCGAGCGCGACTTGTTGTACTCCGACACCGAGGAGGCGCTGCGCGACAGCGTCCGTCACCTGTTCGCCGACCGGTGCCCGCCCGAATCGGTGGCCCGAGTCTATGGCACTGAGCCGCGGGACTTTTCAGGGATCTGGCGGATGCTGGCCGCCGAGCTGGGGGTGGCCGGGCTGCTGGTGCCCGAGTCGCTCGGCGGTGCCGGCGCGGGTGCGCGCGAGGCCGCGGTGGTCATGGAGGAGATCGGGCGGGCCGTCGCCCCGGTGCCGTTCCTGTCCAGCGCGGTGCTGGCCACGGTCGCGCTGCTGCGCGCCGGCGACAGCGAAACGGTGTCCGCGCTGGCCCGGGGTGAGCTCACCGCCGCGCTGGTCGTGCCGCTGTCCACCGCGCCCGGCGATGCCGTCGCGGCCGTCACCGCCGGCGGCAACGGTGTGAGCGGGCTGAGCGGACTGGTCGGCAGCGTCGCGGGTGCCGGGGAGGCCGACGTGCTGGTGGTGCCGGCGACGGGCCCCGACGGGCTCGAGCTGCACACCGTGCCGCGGACGGCGCCGGGCGTGCAGGTGACGCCGGTGCTGGCGCTGGACATGACGAGACCGCTTGCCAGCGTCAGCTTTTCGGGGGCCGCGTCGTCACGGGTCGGCCCGGCGGCATCCGCCGTGGCGGAAGCGCTGCGCACTGCGGCGGCGCTGCTCGCGTCCGAGCAACTCGGGGTGGCCCAGTGGTGTTTCGACACGACGCTGGCTTACGTCAAGCAGCGCAAGCAGTTCGGGCGCGCGATCGGCTCCTACCAGGCGATCAAGCACCGGCTGGCGGACCTGTGGTTCGAGATCGGCGCCGCGACCGCGGTTGCGCGGTACGCCGCCGACACGTGCGCCCGCGAGGACGACGATGCGGCGACCGCGGCGGCCATCGCGCAGGCCTACTGCAGCGGCATCGCCGTGCACGCCGCCGAGGAGTGCGTGCAACTGCACGGTGGCATCGGAATGACCTGGGAGTATCCGGCGCACCTGTACCTCAAGCGCGCCAAGAGCGACCAGCTGGCGCTCGGCACCGCCTATAGCCACCGGGCCCAGCTGGCCCAGTTGGTAAACCTGCCGATCTCGTGATCGGGCGCGTCGGTTTTGACCCACAGCTCCTCGGTCCGGTCGTGGAAGGTGACCAGCGCCACCGTGTCGTCACGGCGTCGCATCGCCGACTTGCTCATGCTCGCCCACACCGAGTGACCGGCTTTGTGCCGCAGCTCAACGAGCCGCTTGGCGCCCGTGCCGACCAGCGTGACCCAGGGATCGTCGGCCGGCGGGCTGCGAAAGATGTCTTCGAACTCCATCTGGAGAAGCTCGTCGGGGGAGTGGCCCACCATGTCGCAGAACGAGCCGTTGGCGAACAGGATGGTGCCCGCGCGGTCAACCGCCAGGGCCGGAGCGGGCAGCCGTTCCAGGACGAGCAGGGCCGGCATTCGCTGGAGTTCGTCGATGGGCAACTGGTCGGGCGGCCTCGGGCTTCGGCGCTCGACCCGTCCACCGTTGGCGGCTCTGGGAATCTTTGCGATCACGGTGCTCCCGTCGTCGCCCTCGCATATCGCCCCGAAAGCGGGAAGTCGCGCTCATTTTCTGAACGCGATGACAGCAAATGTTATGGGAAGGGCCGTGACAAGTCCACCGTCCCTGCTCGTATTAGCTATTTGTCACATGCCAAATAGATTCGTGCTGCAGTCCAGCGCATCGGCACCGGGTTTCTTAGCACGGTTTATTAGCTGCACGCCCGATCACGGCATCGTTGGAACGGCGGGCCACTTGTCGTTAGCAAATTCGGTTACGCACCACCGCTAACACGGTGAAAGCCTCATTCACCGGCAGTAACCTCCGGCAGCAACTTACTCGGCCGGAGTTCGCTAACTTCGCCCGGGCGCCGGCGCGGACAACAGGCAAATTGCTTGCCTACCACGACGCCGAGCGGCCGGCGACGGTCAGGCGATGTTTCGCTCAGAACGATCGAAACCGTTTCGTCCGGCAAACGCACCGGCCGCCCGCCGCGGGCTCCCCGGGGGGTGCGGCGCTGCTGCACAGTGGCCAAATGCGCGTGTTGCTCTCGACATACGATTCGCGGGGGGGTGTCGAGCCGCTGGTCGGCCTGGCCGTGCAGTTGCAGGCGCTCGGCGCGGAGGTCCGCATCTGCGCGCCGCCGGACGAGGAGTTCGCCGAGCGGGTGGCCGGACTCGGTGTGCCACTGGTGCCGTTCGGCGAGTCGGTGCGCGCGATGGTGACCGGCGCGACGCCGCCGTCGGAGGCCGATCTGCGGCGGCACATCGACGAGCTGATCGCCGCGCAGTTCGACACGGTCGCCGCGGCGGCCCAGGGGTGTGACGCGCTGGTGGCGGCGGGCCTGTTGCCGGCCGCGGCGGGCGCCCGCTCGGCGGCCGAAAAGCTGGGCATCCAGTACGTATACGCGAGCTATCACCCGGCGGACCTGCCGTCACCGCACCACCCGCCGCCGTCGTTCTGGCGCGCGCCGCTGCCACCGGGCATGGTCGACAACCGGGTGCTGTGGGACCTGGACGCCCGGAACGCGAACGCGCACTTCGGCGTGACGCTCAACCGACACCGGGCCGCGATCGGCCTGTCGCCGGTCGACAACGTCCGCGGCCATGCCCTCACCGACCGCCCGTGGCTCGCGGCGGACCCGGCCCTGGGCCCATGGCCGGAGCCGGCGGACCTCGATGTGGTCCAAACCGGCGCGTGGCTGCTGCGCGACACCCGCCCGCTCCCCACGGAGTTGATGAAGTTCCTGGACGCCGGCGCACCGCCGGTGTACGTGGGCTTCGGCAGCATGCCCGTGCCCACGCTGGAGAGCATCGCCCGGGCGTCCATCGAGGCGATCCGGGCGCAGGGCCGCCGCGCGCTGCTCGCCCGGGGCTGGGCCGGCCTGGCGCCGATCGACGACGGGGACGACTGCTTTGCCGTCGGCGAGGTCAACCAGCAGGCGCTGTTCGCCCGGGTTGCCGCCGTCGTGCACCACGGCGGCGCCGGCACGACGACGACGGCCGCCCGGGCCGGCGCGCCTCAGGTGGTGGTGCCGCAGGGGGCCGACCAGCTGTACTGGGCGCGCCGGGCCGCCGAGCTGGGCATCGGCACCGCGCTGGTGGGAGCGGCGCCGACGACGGGGACCCTGTCGGCGGCCCTGGCGACCGCCCTGACGCCCGAGACCCGTGCGCGAGCCGGCGCTCTGGCCGGCCAGATCCGCACCGACGGCGCGGCGGTGGCCGCGACACTGCTGCTCGAGACGATCGCCGCGGAAGGCTCCGCCGGCCTGGCGCTATAGCGCCGAACCGAACACCTCCGTCATCGCCGCCCAATGGCGCTCGTCGGCGGCGGGGTCATAGGGCGGGTTGTCCGGGACCGCGAACCCGTGGGCGGCCGGGTACCACTCGATGGTGTGTTCCACGCCCGCCGCCGTCAGCGCCTTGTCGAGCTGCTCGCCATGGTCGGCGGTGAACGACGCGTCGTTTTCGGCGCCGCCCACGTACACCGTCGCGGTCATCCGGTCGGCCAGCAGGTGCGGGCTGTCCGCCCCGTCGGTCACCCGCCCGCCGCCGTGGAACGACGCGGCGGCGGCGACGCGGTCGCCGAGGCGGCCGGCCACCACCAGCGAAGTCCGGCCGCCCATGCAATAGCCGCACACGCCGAAGCGCTGCCCGGACACCTCGGGGCGGGCGGCCAGGTAGTCGAAGAAGGCGCCGGCGTCGCTGGCCATCTTGTCCGGCGTGATGCTGCCGATCATCGAGAACAGGCGCCCGCGTTCCTTGGCGTCGCCGAACACGGTGGCCATGTCGAACGGGGCCCAGTCGCCGCTGCGGTAGTACACGTCGGGAAGCAGCACCGCGTAACCGAATCCGGCCAGCTTGGCGGCCATCTGGTCGAAGGTGTCGCGCACCCCGCCGGCATCGACGTACATGACGACGCCGGGCCACGGGCCGGATCCTTCGGGGGTGAACAGGCCGACGGGGCACGTGCCGTCGGGAGTGGTGACGCTGTCGGTGATCTTCGGCATGGCCTCCGTTCTACTCCCCGCGATCGCCGCTAAGCTGACCGCGTGTCGATCCCGACCCCCTACGAGGACCTGCTGCGCCTGGTGCTCGAGCGGGGCGCGGCGAAGTCCGACCGCACCGGCACCGGGACCCGCAGCCTGTTCGGCCAGCAGTTGCGCTACGACCTGTCGGCCGGCTTCCCGCTGCTGACCACCAAGAAGGTGCATCTCAAGTCGGTGGTCTACGAGCTGCTTTGGTTCCTGCGCGGCGACTCCAACGTCGCGTGGCTGCACGAGCACGGCGTCACCATCTGGGACGAATGGGCAAGTGACACAGGCGATCTCGGGCCGATCTACGGCGTGCAGTGGCGGTCGTGGCCGACCCCGTCGGGCGAGCACGTCGATCAGATCAGCGCCGCGCTGGAGTTGCTGCGCACCGACCCGGACTCGCGGCGCATCATCGTGTCGGCGTGGAACGTCGGCGATATCCCGCAGATGGCGCTGCCGCCGTGTCACGCGTTCTTCCAGTTCTACGTGGCCGACGGCCGGCTGAGCTGCCAGCTGTATCAGCGCAGCGCGGACCTGTTCCTCGGGGTGCCGTTCAACATCGCCAGCTACGCGCTGCTCACCCACATGATGGCGGCCCAGGCCGGTCTGTCGGTCGGCGAGTTCGTCTGGACGGGCGGCGACTGCCACATCTACGACAACCACGTCGAACAGGTCCGGACCCAAGTCGGCCGCGAGCCGCGGCCCTACCCAGAACTCGTTCTGGCGCACCGGGATTCGATCTTTGACTACACCTACGAGGATGTCGTCGTGAAGAACTACGACCCGCACCCGGCGATCAAAGCGCCCGTCGCTGTATGACGTCCCTGGGTCTGGTGTGGGCTCAGTCGACGTCCGGTGTCATCGGCCGTGGCGGCGACATCCCCTGGCGGGTGCCCGAGGACCTGGCCCGCTTCAAGCAGCTGACCATGGGGCACACGGTGGTGATGGGCCGGCGAACCTGGGAATCACTGCCCGTCCGGGTCCGGCCGCTGCCGGGCCGCCGAAACGTCGTGATGACCCGGCAGGCCGACTTTCGGGCCGACGGAGCGGAGGTCGTCGGTTCGCTCGAAGCCGCGCTCACGGAGCCCGAGACGTGGGTGATCGGCGGCGCGGAGATCTACGTGCTCGGGTTGCCGCTGGCCACCCGCTGCGAGGTCACCGAGGTCGACATCGACCTGGCGCGCGATGACGAGGACGCGCTGGCCCCGGCGCTCGACGAGGCGTGGCTGGGTGAGACGGGGGAGTGGCAGGTCAGCCGCACGGGGCTGCGCTACCGGTTTCACAGCTACCGTCGGGCCTGAGCGCCCGCGTCGGCGCCCATGACATACTCGGACGCGGGGTCGGTATCGCCGGGGATTTTCACAGACGTTGCCAGGAGGGGGAATTGGCAGTGATAACCGAACCCGCAAAGACCTTCACGCGGATGTTCAGAGGCTACGACCCGGCCGCGGTCGACGCCCACATCGAGATGTTGGCCACCAAGCAGCAGTTGCTCCGCGACGACGTCGAGAGCCTCAGGGCCCGGCTGAGGGAATCCGGCGAGGAAGCCGCAGCCCTGCGCAAGGAGATCGCCGTCCTCACGGAGACCTCGACCTCGCCCCACGCGGTGCAGCAGCGAATGGCCAAGATGCTGCGGCGCGCGGTCGACGAGGCCTCCGAGATGCAGGCCGAGGCTCGGGCCGAGGCGGAGGCGCTGATCGCGGCGGCCGAGGCCGAGGCCGAGGCCGCCCAACGCAAGCGCGATGAGGTGCTGGCGGACATGGCCGAACAGCGAAAGGCCATGGAAGCCGAGTACGCGGAGGCCAAGAACAAGCTCGAGGACGAACTGGCCAGCATGCGCGCCGACGCCCAGCGAGCGCGCGAGCAGCTCCTCGGCGACGCGAAGCAGGAGGCCGATCACTATCGCGACAAGGCCCTGCGCGCGGTGGACGAGGCGAGCCAG
This sequence comes from Mycobacterium sp., assembly GCF_035506235.1. GTDB lineage: Bacteria > Actinomycetota > Actinomycetes > Mycobacteriales > Mycobacteriaceae > Mycobacterium. The sequence goes on along the minus strand of NZ_DATJPU010000197.1, from coordinate 22,408 downwards.
CAACGGATCAGGATCCTCGAGCAGCTGATGGGCGTCTACCGCGACCTGGAACCGGTCCCGGGCGCGCTCGAGTCGGCATACGAAGAACGAAAGAATCCGCCGGAGGCGGGCTCCCTGGTGTCGGCGGACGGGAAAGTCAGCACGGGGTGAGCCCGGTCGCGCCGCCGCCGACGGTGGCCGGAAAGCCGGTATTCTCGGCGCGTGTCGCCCCGCACCTCCAGGCTGACCGCCGCGCAAGCCCGGCGGATAGCCGTTGCGGCCCAAGGATTTAGCGACCCACGGCCCGTCGGCCCGGTCACCCGCGCGCATCTGAAGCGCCTCATATCGAGAATCCAAGTGCTGCAACTCGATTCGGTGTCGGTGGCGGTGCGCGCCCACTACGCGCCGGTGTTCAGCCGGCTCGGCCCCTACGACCGCGACGTCTTGGACCGCGCGGCCTGGGGACCCCGCTCGTCGCGGCTGCTGGCCGAGTACTGGGCCCACGAGGCCGCGCTGATGGCCGTCGAAGACTGGCCGCTGCTGCGCTGGCGGATGCGTCAATACACCCACGGCCGCTGGGGCACCCACATCGTCAAGGCCAATCCCGAGCTCGCCGAACGCATCGTCGCCGCCGTGGCGGAACTCGGGCCCAGCACCGCCGGGCAGATCGAGGAGCACCTGGCCGCCGAGCCGCGACGCAAGAAGGGCACCTGGTGGACCCGCAGCGACACCAAGTGGGTCGCCGAGGCGCTGTTCGCCTCCGGGGTGCTCACCACGGCCACCCGGTTGGGCTTCGCGCGCCACTACGACCTGGTGGAAAGGGTGCTGCCGGCGAGAGTGCTGGCCCGCCAGGTCGACGACGACGAGGCAGTCCGCGAGCTCACGCTGCGGGCCGCCACCGCGTTGGGCGTGGGCACCGAGGCCGACATCCGCGACTACTTCCGGCTGTCGGCCCAGCAGGTCAAGCCGGCGATCGCCGGCCTGCTGTCCGCCGGCGAGATCGAGCGGGTCGACGTCGACGGCTGGTCCGCGCCGGCGTACCTGCGGGCGGGCCGGACGGTGCCGCGCGTCGACCGCGGCACCGCGCTGCTGTGCCCGTTCGACCCGTTGATCTTCTTCCGGCCCCGGGTCGAGCGGCTGTTCGGCTTCCACTACCGCATCGAGATCTACACGCCGGCCGCCAAGCGCCGATACGGCTACTACGTGTGGCCGCTGCTGATGGACGGGCGGCTGGTGGCGCGGGTCGACCTCAAGGCCGACCGCGCCGCCGACTCGCTGCGTGTCATGGGCGCGTTCGGCGAGCCGGATACGCCGCGACGGCAGGTGGTCGCGGCGCTGGCGGGCCAGCTGGAGTCCATGGCGTCGTGGCTGGGGCTGGGCGGGTTCAGCGTCTCCACCCGCGGGGACCTGGCCGCCGACCTGCGGGCGGTCGGCTGATGCGGGCAACCGACAAAGAGCTCAAGGACACGCTGTGGAAGGCGGCCAACAAGCTGCGCGGCTCCCTTCCAGCCGGCCAGTACAAAGACGTCATCCTCGGGCTGGTGTTCCTCAGGCATGCCTTCGCCTCGCGCTGGAAGACCTTGGCGCACAACGCGGAATCCCCGAACTTCGGCCTGCTCGTCGACGACGCGATGGAGGCCGCAACGCTGCCGCGGCTGTATGAAAACCTCGACCGGCGCCGGCTGGGCGAGCTGGTGCGCCTGCTCGACGGCGCGCAATTCGACAAGGAGGGCGGCCGGCGCGCGCGGGACCTGATGGGCGAGGTGTACGAGTACTTCCTGGGCAACTTCGCCCGGGCGGAGGGACGGCGGGGCGGCGAGTTCTTCACCCCGCCCAGCGTGGTGCGGGTGATCGTCGAGGTCCTCGAACCCTCGAGCGGGCGGGTGTACGACCCGTGCTGCGGTTCGGGCGGGATGTTCGTGCAGACCGAGCAGTTCATCGCCGAGCACGACGGCGATCCCGCGAAAGTCGCGATCTACGGGCAGGAAAGCGTCGAGCAGACCTGGCGGATGGCGAAGATGAACCTCGCCGTCCACGGCATCGACGACAGCGGTTTGGGCGCGCGGTGGGGCGACACGTTCGCCGACGACCAGCACGCCGGAATGCAGATGGACTACGTGCTGGCCAATCCGCCCTTCAACATCAAGGATTGGGCCCGCGACGAACGAGACCCGCGCTGGCGCTTCGGCATTCCGCCCGCCACCAACGCCAACTACGCCTGGATTCAGCACATCCTGTCCAAGCTGGCGCCGGGCGGCAAGGCCGGTGTGGTGATGGCCAACGGCTCGATGTCCTCGAATGCGCTCGGGGAGGGCGACATTCGGGCCGGGATCGTCGAGGCCGACCTGGTGTCCTGCATGGTGGCGCTGCCGGGGCAGTTGTTCCGCAGCACCGGCATCCCGGTCTGCGTGTGGTTTTTCGCCATGCACAAGGGCGACCGGGCAGGCGAGGTGCTGTTCATCGACGCCCGCGGGCTCGGCTACCTGGTGGATCGGGCCGAGCGCGCACTCACCGACGAGGAGGTCGTTCGCATCGGCGACACGTACCACGCGTGGTGCGGATCGCAGTCCGCCGCCGCCAAAGGCCTGACGTACCAGGACGTCCCGGGCTTCTGCGGATCGGCGTCGCTGGACGACATCAGGGCCGCCGGCTACGCCCTGACGCCCGGGCGGTATGTGGGCCCCCCCGCCGCCGCCGACGACGACGGGGAGCCGGTCGAGGAGAAGGTCGCCCGGCTGACCGGCGACCTGCTGGCGGCGCTCGACGAATCCGCGCGACTGGACACAGTGGTGCGCGAACAGCTGGGGCGCCTGCGGTGAGGGTCAGGCTGGGCGACCATCTCGAATTCAGCAACGGAACCAGTCCGCCGCGACGGGCATCAGACGGGCGCTTCCCCGTCTACGGCGCCAACGGGGCGATCGGTTATGCGGCGCAACGCAACGCGACCGGCCCACTCATCGTCCTGGGCCGCGTCGGATCGTATTGCGGCAGCCTGCGGTATTGCGATTCCGATGTCTGGGTCACCGACAACGCGCTGGTATGCCGGGCCAAGGAGCCCGGAGACACGCGGTATTGGTATTACGCGCTGCACACCTGCGGGCTGGGCGATCACCGGAGCGGATCGGGCCAGCCCCTGCTCAACCAGCGGGTCCTGCGCGACGTCTCGGTCTCGACCGTCGCGGCGCCGCAACGGCGCCGGATCGCCGGGTTGCTCGGCGCCGTCGACGACAAGATCGCCGCGAACGAGCGCGTGATCGCGGCCGCCGAGGGCCTGATGGCGGCGACCGTCCGGGCGGTGTCCGACTACGTGCCGTTGTCCAGCCTGGCCGACCGGTCGACGGCGTTCCTCGGACCGTCCGAGTTCGACGACGTCGTCGCCCACTTCAGCCTCCCGGCGTTCGACGACGGCGCGAAACCCGCGCTCGCCGCTGCCGCATCCGTCCGAAGCGGCAAGTTCCTCCTGTCGGAGCCATGCGTCTTGTTCGCGAAGCTGAACCCCGGGATCCCGCGTATCTGGAACGTGCTGAGCCTGCCGTCGCAGATGGCCTTGGCCAGCACGGAATTCGTGGTGCTGAGGCCGGTCGGTGTCGATACGTCGGCCCTGTGGTCGGCTGTACGGCAACCCGACGTCACCGAAACGCTGCAACGGCGGGCCGCCGGGACGTCGGGGAGCCACCAGCGGATTCAACCGCGCGACCTGCTGGAGGTCCGGGTCCGCGATGTGCGGCGGTTGGCGCCTGCGGCGTCGCGGACGATCAGCAGCCTGGGCGCGCTGTGTCACGCGCGCCGCGCCGAATGCGTGCGTTTGTCCGCGTTCCGCGACGCCGTGCTCCCGCTGCTGATATCGGGCGCGGTTCGGGTCGCCGACGCACCCGGGCGACCGGAGCGGCCGACGGCCGAGACTGCGACACCTTAAGTCAACCCGCAAGCAACTCACAGCGTGGCAACAATTATTCGCTCGAATCGCTCTTAGGCTGGTGGTATTACCCGCCTCATCGGGAGGGGCAGGTGCAGCTCTCTTGGAAGGAGGGGCCCTATGTCGGATTGCGTTGCGCGCGCGGGCGGGGGCGGAGCCGGAGGCAGGCCATAACGCTTCGCCGGCCCGTGCGAGCGTGTCGTGGGGACCCACGATGTCGACGTGCGTTTAGTGCGTCAATCGCCCGCCGCGCCAGCGCTTTTGCGCCGATGCCCTCGTCCGGCGTCCCCTGGGAATGTCAACCCGTGGCGGCGGCCATTACGGGGGCCCGCCGTGGTGGGACCGAATTGTGTTGTGCGGCAGCGAATCCCGGATCCGTCGCTGGCGGTCGCGTGAAGAGTCGGAGATGAGGCTACGCGACGTCGCGCCGACGAGCCGCGTCATGGTGGTGGCGATCCTGGTGGCGATGTTCGCCTTCCTCGACAGCAGCATCGTGAATCTGGCCCTGCCGGCCATCGGGCGCGACATGGGCGGGGGCCTGTCGCTGCAACAGTGGGTCGTCGACGGCTACTTGCTGGCGCTGGCGGTGACGGTTTTACCGGGTGGGTCCATCTCCGATCGGTTCGGCCGGCTGCCGGTGCTGCGTTTCGGGCTGGCGGCCTTCGGGACGGGCTGCGTGCTGGCGGCCGCCGCCGGCTGTCCGGCGATGCTGGTCGCGGCGCGGCTGATCCAGGGCCTGGGCGGCGCATTCTTGGTGCCGGGTTCCCTGGCGCTGATCAACTCCACGATCGACCGCCCCGCGCGCCCGGCGGCCATCGGGTCCTGGACCGCGTGGACCAGCACCGCCTTCGCGCTGGGGCCGGTGCTGGGCGGCCTGACCGTCGATGTCTTGAGCTGGCGCTGGATCTACATCTCGCTGGCAATCGCGGTAGCCATCGGTTTCGCGCTGACCTTTTGGGTGCTCCCGGTGCCCGGGCCGGCCGAACGCGCCGGCGTCGACGTAGCCGGTGCCGCATTGTCGGCCGTTGCGCTCGGCGCCACCGTGTACGCGCTCATCGAGTCCCGGCGGCATGGATGGACCAGCCCCTTGGTCCTGACGCTGTCGATCGTGGGCGTGGTCGCGATGCTGGCGTTCGTGGCGTGGGAGCGCCGCGCACCCCACCCGATGGTGCCGCTGAGATTGTTCACGACGGCCAACTTCGCCGGTGCCAACCTGGCGACCGCGTTCGTCTACGGCGGCCTGACGCTCGGCTCGATCGCTACCGCGTTATACCTGCAGGAGGTCGCCGGTTACCCCGCCATCCTCGCCGGCCTGATCACGCTGCCCAACCCCATCGTGTTGTTTCTGTTCGCTCGCCGTGTGGGCAATGCCGCCGGCCGGATCGGTCCGCGGGTTTTCTTGATCGCGGGCCCGGTGCTGGCCGGGATGGGGCTCCTGCTGATCTGCCCGTATGCCCACCATTTCGACTTCGCCACGCACCTGCTGCCCGGACGGCTCGTGCTGGCCGCCGGCCTGGTCCTCACCATCACCCCGCTGAGCTCGGTCATTTTGGTCTCGGTCGAGTCCGCTCACAGCGGAATCGCGGCGGCAATCCAGAACGCGGTGGGCCGGACTTCCGCGCTGACCGCCGTGGCTTGCATGGGAGTCATTGCGGCGGGCCCGCTTACCGATGCCAGCTTCGCCCGGCTGCTCGAGGTCGCCGCCGCGCTGTACTTCCTGGGTGCCGCCGTCAGCGGCATCACCATCGCCAATCCCGGTGACGGTCAGCACGATGACGCCCGAACGAAGTCCGCGCCACCTCCTCAGCGGGCCCTGCCGGCCTGAACCGTCGCGGCGCTAAGGTGAGCGCCGTGGCCGAGACCGCGCCGCTGCGCGTGCAGCTGATCGCCAAGACGGAGTTCCTGGCGCCGCCGGACGTGCCGTGGACCACCGACGCCGACGGCGGCCCCGCGCTCACCGAGTTCGCCGGCCGGGCCTGCTATCAGAGCTGGTCAAAGCCCAACCCCAAGACGGCGACCAACGCCGGCTACATCAGGCACATCATCGACGTCGGACACTTTTCGGTGCTCGAGCACGCCAGCGTGTCGTTCTACATCACCGGCATCTCGCGATCGTGCACGCACGAGCTGATCCGGCACCGGCACTTCTCCTACTCGCAGCTGTCGCAACGCTATGTGCCCGAGGGGGACTCGCGGGTCGTCGTGCCGCCGGGCATGGACGACGACCCCGAACTGCAGCGGATCCTGACCGAGGCCGCCGACGCCAGCCGGGCCACCTACGCCGAGCTGCTGGCCAGGCTGGAGGCCAAGTTCGCCGACGAACCCAGCGCGGTGTTGCGGCGCAAGCAGGCGCGCCAGGCCGCCCGCGCCGTGCTGCCCAACGCCACCGAAACCCGCATCGTGGTGACCGGGAACTACCGGGCGTGGCGGCACTTCATCGCGATGCGCGCCAGCGAGCACGCCGACGTGGAAATCCGGCGGCTGGCCATCGAATGCCTGCGCCAGCTCGTCGACGTGGCGCCCGCGGTGTTCGCCGATTTCGAGGTCTCCACGCTGGCCGACGGGACGGAGGTCGCCACCAGCCCGTTGGCGACCGAGGCGTAGCCCCGTAATCCCATTTGCCACTGCAGTCACTCCGCCGGTTCCATGTGCCTTCGTGCCCGCCTCACAGCGACAAAGACAGCGGCGTTGTCGCTGTGAGGCGGGCACATCGGTCATGCCTCGACTTGCCGTGACTCGTGGGGCAGCTGAGACCACGGCACGCCCGCCGCGGGTGCAAAACACCTTGGCGCCGCCAGGTAACCTGAAGACCGTGAGCACCGTCGGATTCGACGCCCCCGCACGGCTGGGAACCCTGCTGACCGCGATGGCGACACCCTTCGCGGCCGACGGCTCCCTGGACACCGCGGCGGCGGCGCAGCTGGCAAACCGCCTGGTGAGCGAGGGGTGCGACGGCCTGGTGGTCTCCGGGACCACCGGCGAGTCGCCGACCACCACCGACGACGAGAAGGTCGAGCTGCTGCGCGTCGTGCTGGAGGCGGTGGGCGATCGGGCCCGCGTCATCGCCGGCGCGGGCACATATGACACGGCGCACAGCGTCCGGCTGGCCAAGGCCTGCGCGGCGGAGGGCGCACACGGCCTGCTGGTGGTCACGCCGTACTACTCCAAGCCGCCGCAGTCCGGGCTCGTCGCGCACTTCACCGCGATCGCCGACGCGACCGAACTGCCGGTGCTGCTCTATGACATCCCGCCGCGCTCGGTGATACCGATCGAAACCGCGACCATCCATGCGCTGGCCGCCCACCCGAACATTGTGGGAATCAAGGACGCCAAGGGCGATCTGCACAGCGGCGGCCAGATCATGGCCGAGACCGGCCTGGCCTACTACTCCGGCGACGATGCGCTGAACCTGCCGTGGCTGGCGATGGGTGCCACCGGCTTCATCAGCGTGATCGCCCATGTGGCCGCGGGCCAGCTGCGGGAGTTGTTGTCCGCCTTCAATTCCGGGGACATCGCCACCGCCCGGAAGATTAGCGTCGCGGTCGCACCGCTGTGCAACGCGATGGCCCGCCTGGGTGGCGTGACGATGTCGAAGGCGGGTTTGCGCCTGCAGGGCTTTGACGTCGGCGACCCACGGCTGCCGCAAATGCCGGCAACGCCGGAGCAGAGCGATGCGCTGGCCGCCGACATGCGCGCGGCCTCGGTGCTTCGGTGAGCCAAAGGGCGGCTTACAAGTGGATGTAGACCTCGCCCCACCGGGTCCTCTGACCCGGGGCGGGTTGCGGGTCACCGCGCTGGGCGGCATCAACGAAATCGGCCGCAACATGACCGTTTTCGAGCACCTCGGCCGCCTGCTGATCATCGACTGCGGGGTGATGTTCCCCACGCACGACGAGCCCGGCGTCGACCTGATCCTGCCCGATCTGCGCCACATCGAGGACCGCCTCGACGACATCGAGGCGCTGGTGCTGACCCACGCGCACGAGGACCACATCGGGGCGATCCCGTTTTTGCTCAGGCTGCGCCCCGACATCCCGGTCGTCGGCTCGAAGTTCACCCTGGCGCTGGTCGCCGCCAAATGCCGCGAGCACCGCATCAAGCCGGTCTTCGTGCAGGTCGCCGAGGGGCAGCGCAGCGCGCACGGTGTGTTCGAGTGCCGGTACTTCGCCGTCAACCATTCCATCCCGGACGCCCTGGCCATCGCGGTGCACACGGGCGCCGGGACCGTGTTGCACACCGGCGACATCAAGCTCGACCAGCTGCCGCTCGACCGCCGGCCCACCGACCTGCCCGGCATGTCCCGGCTGGGCGACGCGGGCGTGGATTTGTTCCTGTGCGATTCGACCAATTCCGAGATCCCCGGTGTCGGGCCCTCGGAAAGCGAGGTCGGCCCGACGTTGCACCGGCTGATCCGGGGCGCCGACGGCCGCGTCATCGTGGCGTGCTTCGCCTCCAACGTGGACCGGGTGCAGCAGATCATCGACGCGGCGGTGGCCTTGGGCCGGCGGGTGTCGTTCGTCGGGCGGTCCATGGTGCGCAACATGGGCATCGCGCGGGAACTGGGTTTCCTGCGGGTCGACGATTCCGACCTCATCGAAATCTCCGCCGCCGAGATGATGGCACCCGACCGGGTCGTGCTGATCACCACCGGCACGCAGGGCGAGCCGATGTCGGCCCTGTCGCGCATGTCGCGCGGCGAGCACCGCAGCATCACCCTCACCCGTGAGGACCTGGTGATCTTGTCGTCGTCGCTGATTCCCGGCAACGAGGAGGCGGTCTACGGGGTCATCGACTCGCTGGCCAAGATCGGGGCGCGCGTCGTCACCAACCAGCAAGTGCGCGTGCACGTTTCCGGTCACGCCTACGCCGGCGAGCTGCTGTTCCTCTACAACGGCGTGCGGCCTCGCCATGTGATGCCGGTCCATGGCACCTGGCGGATGCTGCGCGCCAATGCCAAGCTGGCGGCGCGCGCCGGGGTGCCCGAGGAGTCGATCCTGCTGGCCGAGAACGGCGTCAGCGTCGACCTGGTGGCCGGCAAAGCCGCCATCGCCGGGGCGGTGCCGGTCGGCAAGATGTTCGTCGACGGGCTGATCACCGGCGACGTCGGCGACATCACCCTGGGCGAGCGGCTCATCCTGTCGTCGGGTTTCGTCGCGGTGACCGTGGTGGTCAAGCGTGGCACCGGTCGTCCCGCCGCTGCGCCACAGCTGTTTTCGCGCGGGTTCTCCGAAGACCCGAAGGCGCTCGAGCCCGCGGTGCGCAAGGTCGAGGCCGAGCTCGAGGCGCTGGTCGCCGCCGACGTGACCGATCCCGTCCGGATCGCCCAGGGGGTGCGCCGCACGGTCGGCAAGTGGGTCGGCGAAACCTACCGCCGGCAGCCGATGATCGTGCCGACGGTCATCGAGGTCTGACGAAGCCGCTACGCCTTTTCCGCGTAGGCCGACCATTCCAGTTGGGAGGCCTCGAGTTTGCGGCCGGTGGGCTGCACGTAGCGCCGGACGAGTTCGTCCGGCCCGGCCTGCTCCACCAGGCGCCAGCCGTACTCGGCGATGAACTCCGCAACCTCCTCGGGCTGTAGGCCGAAATGCCAAAGCTGGTGGCGCTGGCGGACATTGCGGTACAGCGTGCGGGTGCCGTACCGATTCGACCCGTCGATGAAATCCCGCCGCACGTAGGTGAACACCAACCGGCTGCCGGGGGCGGCCGCGCGCAGCCCTTCGAGCGTGCGCCGGACACCGTCTTCGGTGAGGTACTGGGTCACGCCTTCGCAGATGAAAAAGGCCCGGTAATCGGTGCGGTAGCCGTGCTCGGCCAACGAGGTGAGCAGGTCGTCGCGCTCGAAGTCCAACGGCACCAACCGAACCGACATCGGCAGTCCACCGAGCACCCGCCGAACCGTCTTCGCCTTCCTGGCGATGTTGACCGGCAGGTCCACCTCGAAGACCGGGAGCCGGACCCGCCGCGTCAAAAGGTAGGGACGGGTGTCGAATCCGGCGCCGAGGATGACGACGGCGTCGATGTCGGGCAGCGCCTCCTCGAGCTTGTCGGCGATGAACCGCTTGCGGCAGGCGAGATTGGCCCACAGCCCGGGCCCGGTGTACTCCGATCCGCGGACCAGCAGGCGGCGAGCCGGCGCCCACCGCGTCGCGGCGACAAGCCAGCGCAGCGGGCGCGGCAGGAACAGTTCCGCGAGGTCGTCGTCCACCAGGCGGCGGCCGGGCGGCTCGTTGCGCTCGACCGCGGCCAACACCATCGGTCCGAATGCGGTCTGCGCCGCGGGATTTCGTGCCATGTCCTACTTCTTGTTCAAAAAACCCGCATCGACCGGTAAAGCGACGCCGGTGAGGTAGCGGGCCTGGTCGGACACCAGCCACGCCACCGCGTTGGCGATGTCTTCGGGCTGCATCACCTGCACAGGCAGCGCGTTGCCCATGTCCGGCGGCACATCGGATTGTGCGATCAGATCGGCCAGCCATTGCCGGGTGAACTCGTTGTTGATCATCGGGGTGTCGACACCGGACGGGTGTATCGAATTGACCCGAATGTTCTGTGGGGCAAGCAGGTTGGCGTACACGCGCATCAGCCCGACCACGCCGTGTTTGGCGGCGGCGTAACCGACGGAGCCGGCATCGATGCTGGCGATGCCGGCCAGCCCCGCGGCCGAACTTATCAGCACGATCGATCCGCCGGCGCCCTGCTTGGCCATGATCGGTATCGCGACCTTGATGGTGTGGTAGACGCCGGTGAGGTTGACGTCGATCACGTCGCGCCAGCCGTCGTCGCCGGACTGCATGGGCGCGATCCCGGCGTTGGCCACCACGATGTCGAGCCGGCCGAATTCGTCCAGGCCCGCCTGCAGCGCGGTGGACAGCGAGGCACGATCGCGCACATCACCGCGTGCGGCCACGATGCGCGCGCCGGTGTCCTCGACGAGCTTGACGGTGGCCGCCAGGTCGTCCGGGGTGGCCAGTGGGTAGGGGACGCTGTCGATCTGCTCGCACAGGTCCACCGCGATCACGCTTGCGCCGTCGGCGGCCAGCCGCACCGCGTGCGCGCGGCCCTGACCGCGCGCGGCGCCGGTGATGAGCGCGACTTTTCCTGTCAGTGGCCCATCGGTCACCGCCGCAGCTGCCCCTTGTCGGGATCGCCGGCGGGGATCGGCTGCAGCATCTTGATGTCCGGCGCTCCGGCCAGGTGCTCGCCGGCCGCCGCGAACAACTTGGTGATCGCGGGCGCGGTGCTGTGCGCCTTGAGCGCCTCCTCGTCGGCCCATTGCTCGACGAACACGAACGTCTCGCCGCTTTGGTGCAGCGAGTACAACTGGCACCCCGGCTCGTCGTGCACTTCGGAAACCGCGCCGGTGAGGATGTCGCGGACGGTGTCGACCGATTCGGGTTTGACGGTCATGGTGGCGACGACGACGACGGGCATGCGGGGGGACCTCCTGGGCGCCTGAGGGGTGGGCATTCGCCACCCTACTCAGGCGTGCCCGGACCCATCCCGCACCCGGCGGTCGTTACCAGTGTGGCGGGTGGTGTCGATGGGGTCTTTGCGACTACCCTTGCCCTCATGCCCAGTAAGACCGCCGCCCGGTCCGGTACCCGAACGAGCAGGTCAAAGGCCACTTCGCGCGCCGGCGGGTCGCGAAAGTCGCGACCGGCGGCCCGCAGGACGGCGAGCAGGCCCGCCAAACGGCGTAACCGGTCGCTGCTCCTCGCCACCGGGCTGACGTGCGGCCGGGCCATGCGCGCCGCCTGGCTGCTGGCGGCCCGGGGCGCCGGCGGCGCGGCCCGGTCCATCGGGCGCGCCCACGACATCGATCCGGGACACCGCCGCGACGGGATCGCGCTGGTTCTGCTCGGCCTGTCCGTCGTGGTCGCCGCGAGTTCGTGGTTCGACGCCGCCCGGCCGATCGGCGCGTGGGTCGACGCGCTGATCCGGACCTTCATCGGCTCGGGCGTGCTGGCGCTGCCCGTCGTCACCGCGGCGGTGGCGGTCACGCTGATGCGGACCCCGCCCAATCCCGAGGCGCGGCCCCGGCTGATCCTGGGCGCTGCCCTGATCTCCCTTTCGGCGCTCGGCCTGCGGCACCTGTGGTCCGGTTCGCCGGAAGACCCCGAATTGCGCCGTCGCGCAGCGGGATTCATCGGCTTTGCCATCGGCGGGCCGCTCTCGGACGGGTTGACGCCCTGGATCGCCGCGCCGCTGTTGTTCATCGGCTTCATGTTCGGCCTGCTGTTGCTGACGGGGACCACGATCCGCGAGGTGCCCGACGTCGTTCGCGCCATGTTCGGCGGCCGGCTGGTCGGCGACGACGACGTCGCTTACGACCCCTACGAAGAAGCGGACGAGTTCGAAGGCGATGACCGGCCCCGCGAGGACTTCTCCGACGGCTACTACGACGAGTCCCTGCAACCGGAGCCGCAGGCCTGGCCGTCGGCCGGCGCTCGACAGGGCGCCCCCGACGAACCGATCGCGGACGACACCCCCACCATCCCGGAACCCGGGCGAAGCCGCCGTCGCGCCAAAAAGCCGGAAACCCGGATCGTCGACCGCGTCGTCGAGGGCCCCTACACGCTGCCGTCGCTGAGCCTGCTGGTGGCGGGCGACCCGCCGAAAAAGCGCAGCGCCGCCAACAACGTCATGGCCGACGCCATCACCGAGGTGCTCAACCAGTTCAAGGTCGACGCCGCCGTCACCGGCTGCACCCGAGGCCCGACCGTCACCCGCTACGAGGTCGAGCTGGGGCCCGGCGTGAAGGTGGAGAAGATCACCGCCCTGCAGAAGAACATCGCCTACGCGGTGGCCACCGAGAGCGTGCGCATGCTGGCCCCGATCCCCGGCAAGTCCGCCGTGGGCATCGAGGTGCCCAACACCGACCGGGAAATGGTGCGCCTGGCCGACGTGCTCACCGCGCCGTCGACCCGCCGCGACCACCACCCGCTGGTGATCGGGCTGGGCAAGGACATCGAAGGCGATTTCATCTCGGCCAACCTGGCCAAGATGCCCCACCTGCTGGTCGCCGGTTCCACCGGATCCGGCAAGTCCAGCTTCGTCAACTCCATGCTGGTCTCGCTGCTGGCCCGGGCCACCCCGGAGGAGGTCAGGATGATCCTGATCGACCCGAAGATGGTGGAACTCACGCCGTACGAAGGCATTCCGCACCTGATCACCCCGATCATCACCCAGCCGAAGAAGGCGGCGGCCGCGCTGGCGTGGCTGGTCGAGGAGATGGAGCAGCGCTACCAGGACATGCAGGCGTCGCGGGTGCGCCACATCGACGACTTCAACGAGAAGGTGCGATCCGGTGCCATCACGGCGCCGTTGGGCAGCCAGCGCGAATATCGGCCCTACCCCTACGTCGTGGCGATCGTCGACGAGCTGGCCGACCTGATGATGACCGCGCCGCGCGACGTCGAGGACGCCATCGTGCGGATCACGCAAAAGGCCCGCGCCGCGGGCATCCACCTGGTGCTGGCCACCCAGCGCCCGTCGGTGGACGTGGTGACCGGCCTGATCAAGACCAACGTGCCGTCGCGGCTGGCGTTCGCCACGTCGTCGCTGACCGACAGCCGGGTGATTCTGGACCAGGCCGGCGCGGAAAAACTCATCGGCATGGGCGACGCCCTGTTCCTCCCGATGGGCGCCAGCAAGACCGTCCGGCTGCAGGGCGCCTTCATCACCGACGAGGAGATCCACGCCGTCGTCAGCGCCTGCAAGGACCAGGCCGAACCCGAGTACACCGAGGGCGTCACCACCGCCAAGCCCACCGGCGAACGCACCGACGTCGACCCCGACATCGGCGACGACATGGACGTGTTCCTGCAGGCGGTCGAGCTGGTGGTGTCCAGCCAGTTCGGGTCCACCTCGATGCTGCAGCGCAAGCTGCGCGTCGGCTTCGCCAAGGCCGGCCGGCTGATGGACCTGATGGAGACCCGCGGCATCGTCGGGCCGTCCGAGGGGTCCAAGGCGCGCGAGGTGCTGGTCAAGCCCGACGAGCTGGCCGGAACGCTGGCGCTGATCCGGGGCGGCAGCGACGCCGACGGCGGCGACCCCGAGTAGCGCCGAGCGTGAAGCTGTTGCGGGTTTTCCGCAAAAATTTCGCAACAGCTTCACGCTCGGCGATCACAGCACCAGCAGCATCCGGGAGTTGCCCAGGATGTTGGGCTTGACGTAGCTGAGGTCCAGGAACTCGGCGACGCCGATGTCGTAGGAGCGGCACATCTCCTCGTACACCTCGGCGGTGACGGGCGTGCCCTCGATCTCGGTGAACCCGTGCCTGGCGAAGAACTCGGTCTCGAAGGTCAGCACGAACAGCCGCTCCAACTGCAGGTCACGGGCGACCTCGAGCAGCCGGTCGACGATCGCGTGGCCGATGCCGTGGCCGGTCATCGCCGGGTCGACGGCGACGGTGCGGATCTCGCCGAGGTCCGACCACAACACGTGCAGCGCCCCGCAGCCGACCACCCTGCCCGCGTACTCGGCCACCCAAAACTCCTGGACGGCCTCGTACAGCGTCACGAGGTTTTTCTCCAGCAGGATGCGTCCGGAGTACGTGTCGACGAGTTTTTTGATCGCGGGGACGTCGGATGTGCGCGCGCGCCGGACCACCGACCGGGGGTTCCGTGAGCTTTCGGTCACGGGTAACAGTATCGGCAACCGCGAGAGGTCGCTGGTCAACCGTTATTCTTATGCCGTGTCGGGGCAGCCTCAAACACCGCCGATAGCAGGCCGCGCCCGCATCGCCAACCTCGCAAACGTGCTGACCCTCTTGCGGCTGGTGTTGGTACCCATTTTCCTGCTCGCGCTGTTCACCGCGGATGGCCACCAAATCGTCGGCCGGATAGTCGCTTTCGTGATTTTCACGGTCGCCTGCATCACCGACAGGTTCGACGGCCTGCTGGCCCGAAACTACGGGATGGCGACCGAATTCGGCGCGTTCATCGATCCGATCGCGGACAAAGCCCTGATCGGGTCGGCACTGATCGGGCTGTCGATGCTGGGGGACCTGCCGTGGTGGGTCACCGCGGTGATCATGACCCGCGAGGTGGCGGTCACGCTGCTGCGGTTGGCGGTGATACGCCGCGGGGTCATCCCGGCGAGTTGGGGCGGCAAGCTCAAGACCGTCGTCCAGGCGTTGGCGATCGGCTTGTTCGTCTTGCCGCTGTCGGGACCTTTCCGGGTGGTGGCGGCCGTCGTCATGGGCATCGCGATCGTGCTCACCGTGGTGACCGGCGTGGACTACGCGGTGTCCACCGCCCGGGCGGTTCGCCACCCGACCGGCTGAGCGGGAACCAGGTCACCGCGACCGGCGTTGACCCTAATGAGTGCCTGCTGAATTTGGGGTTTTTGACGTGCTGAGCAGGGCTGACTGGACGAAGGAGAGCAGGATGGCGCCATTGATGCGCGAGGTCATCGGCGATGTGTTGCGCGGGGCCCGGACGTCACAGGGCCGGACGCTGCGCGAGGTCTCGGATTCGGCGCGGGTGAGCCTCGGGTATCTGTCGGAGGTGGAGCGCGGCCGCAAGGAGCCTTCCAGCGAGCTGCTCAACGCGATCTGCGACGCGCTGGAGGTGCCGCTGTCGGCGGTCCTCACCGGTGCCGGGGAGCGGATGGCCAGCGAGGAAAGCGCGGCCTACAGCGCGCCGACCGGACCCACCATCGATGCCAGCACCAAGGTCGTCATTCCGCCGGTGGCGTCGCTGGCCGTGGCCTAGGCCCGATTGCCCGGTTCCGTACTCGCGCCGTTCCGGCGCTCGCCGTCACCGGGCCGATTGCCCGGTTCCAGCGCCAGGGTGGGGCGATCGTCGCCGACCGGATAAATTGAGCGACAGGGCGCTTGTCCGGCATACAAGAAGCGAAGGTGGACCTGACTGATGGCCAATCCGTTCGTCAAAGCGTGGAAATACCTGATGGCGCTGTTCAACGCCAAAATTGACGAGCACGCCGACCCGAAGGTGCAGATCCAGCAGGCCATCGAGGAAGCGCAGCGCCAGCACCAGGCGCTGACCCAACAGGCGGCGCAGGTGATCGGCAACCAGCGCCAGCTGGAGATGCGGCTCAACCGGCAGCTGGCCGACATCGAAAAGCTGCAGGTCAACGTGCGTCAGGCGCTGACGCTGGCCGACCAGGCCACCGCCTCGGGGGACGCCGCCAAGGCCACCGAGTACAACAACGCCGCCGAGGCGTTCGCGGCCCAGCTGGTGACCGCCGAGCAGAGCGTCGAAGACCTCAAGACCCTGCACGACCAGGCGCTGTCCGCCGCGGCGCAGGCCAAGAAGGCCGTCGAACAGAACTCGATGGTGCTGCAGCAGAAGATTTCCGAGCGCACCAAGCTGCTCAGCCAGCTCGAGCAGGCGAAGATGCAGGAACAGGTCAGCGCGTCGCTGCGGTCGATGAGCGAGATCGCCGCCCCCGGTACCACCCCGAGCCTCGACGAGGTGCGCGACAAGATCGAACGCCGGTACGCCAACGCGATCGGTTCCGCCGAGCTCGCCCAGGGTTCCGTCCAGGGCCGCATGCTCGAGGTCGAGCAGGCCGGCGTCCAGATGGCCGGCCATTCCAGGCTGGAGCAGATCCGCGCGTCGATGCGCGGCGAAGCGCTGCCGGCGGGCGGGACGCCCGCGACTCCCGGGGCGGCCCCGGCCACTCCCGCGCCCGCCGAGGCCGGCGGTGGCCAAGTCGCCGAGAAGCCCTTTGGCCAGTAGCGCAGCGGACGGCCTGCGATGGCGGTGAAAGCGACCCAGAATCGGCCGTGGCGCGCGTTGGTGCAGCGCGGATTGGACACCGCCGCGGACGTTTCGGACCTGGTGGCCCGAAGGATCAGCGCGGCCGCGGACCCGCGGGCGCGGCTGCTGCGCCGCCGGCGCCGCGCGCTGCGGTGGGGCCTGATCTGCAGCGCCGGGTGCGTGTTTTGGATAGCGGTCACGGGGCTGCTGGCGGCGTGGGGCTGGTTCGCGCTGCTGCTGGAGGTCACCGGCGCCATCGCGGTCGCGCTGGCGATTCCGGCGACGCTGTTGCTGCTGCGCTACCGCTGGCTGCGTTCAGAGCCGCTGCCGGCGCAGCGGACCACCAACACCCGTCGGCTGCCGCCGCCCGGTTCGGCGGCCCGCCCCTCGATGTACGCGCTGGGCGCCTCCGAACGCGGATTCTTCTCGCTGTTGGGCGTGATCCAGCGCGGCTCCATGTTGCCGACGGACGAAATCCGTGACCTGACCGCCGCGGCCAACAAGACGTCGGCGGCGATGGCGGCCACCGCCGCCGAGGTGGTGTCGATGGAACGCGCGGCGCAGTATGCCGAGTCGTCGCGGTCGTATCTGGTGCCCACCATCAACGCGTTCACCGCGCAGCTGAGCGCCGGTGTGCGTCAATACAACGAAATGGTCACCGCCGCAGCCCAATTGGTGTCCTCGGCGAACGGCGACACGGGGATTGGGTTAGCCGCGGCCCAGGAGCGTTACCGAGCCGAGTTGGTCGGGGCCACCGATCGCTTGCTGGGTTGGGCGCAGGCGTTCGACGAACTCGGCGGGCTGCCCCGGCGTTAGAATGACGCCCGCAGCGACGGCACTACCAGCCCCGCCACGCCGCGCAGGGTCGCCTTGAGCATGTCGAAGAAGTCAAAGTAGTCCCGCCACAACGTGATTCGCCCGTTGTGGACCTCGAACACGCCGCACACCCAGAATTGGAGCCGCAGCGGGCCGAAAATCAGCGCGTCGGTGCGCTCGGTGAGCACCGCGGCGCCGTCGGAGGCGATGCGGTGGATCTTCACCTCGAAGGCGGCGCGGCCCTCCATCTTGCGGAAAAGGTTCATCGCTCTGGCGCGCCCGTGGATCGTCGGCAGCCCGACGTTCTCGTAGACCAGGTTGTCGTCCAGTGCGGCGTCTGCGGCATCGAAATCCGCGTCCTGCAGCGCGTTCAGGAAACCCTCGACCGTGCGGGAGTTCGCAGTGCCTGTGTCGGTGAGCTCGGTCATGGTCGCCAGCGTATTCGAAACGCGACCGTGCGGGGCGGCCGGGCGCTGTGGCAGGGTAGGGCCGATGCGTGTCGCCGTGGTCGCCGGGCCGGATCCCGGGCATTCGTTCCCCGCGATCGCGCTGTGCCGGCGTTTCGCCGAGGCGGGTGACGAGCCCACCCTGTTCACCGGCGTGGAGTGGCTCGACGCCGCGCGCGGCGTCGGCATCGACGCCGTTGAGTTGGACGGGCTCGCGGCCACCGACGAGGACGTCGACGCCGGCGCCCGGATCCACCGGCGCGCGGCGCGGATGGCGGTGCTGAACATGCCGGCGCTGCGCGACCTGGCGCCCGACCTGGTGGTCTCGGACGTGATCACCGCGGGCGGCGGTATGGCCGCCGAGCTGTTGGGCATCCCGTGGATCGAGCTGAACCCCCATCCGCTGTACCTGCCGTCGAAGGGGCTGCCCCCGATCGGCAGTGGGCTGGCGCCGGGCACCGGCTTTCGCGGCCGGCTGCGCGACGCCACGATGCGGGCGCTGACGGCGCGGTCCTGGCGCGCCGGCATCAAGCAGCGCGCCGCCGCCCGGCTCGAGATCGGGCTGGCCGCCGTCGACCCGGGGCCGCTGCGACGCCTCGTCGCGACGCTGCCCGCCCTCGAGGTGCCGCGCCCGGACTGGCCGGAGGAGGCCGTCGTGGTGGGGCCGTTGCATTTCGAGCCGACCGATCGGGTGCTGCGCATCCCGCCGGGCCCCGGGCCGGTGGTGGTGGTTGCGCCGTCGACCGCGCTGACCGGGACCGCCGGGTTGGCCGAAGTTGCGCTGGAATGCCTGACCCCGGGAGACACGCTGCCGGCCGGATCCCGATTGGTCGTGTCGCGGCTGGGCGGGGCGGAGCTGACGGTCCCGCCGTGGGCGGTGGTCGGGCTGGGGCTCCAGTCGGAGCTGTTGACGCACGCCGACGTGGTGATCTGCGGCGGGGGCCACGGGATGGTGGCCAAGACGCTGCTGTCCGGGGTGCCGCTGGTGGTGGTACCCGGCGGCGGGGATCAATGGGAGATGGCCAATCGGGTGGCGCGCCAGGGGAGTGGGCGGCTGATCCGGCCGCTCACGGCCGGCGCGCTGGTGGCCGCGGTGGGCGAGGTGCTGTCGTCGCCCGGCTACCGGGAGGCCGCGCGGCAAGCGGCCGCCGGCATCGCCGACGTCGCCGACCCGGTGCGGGTGTGCCACCAAGCGCTGGCGCTTGCGGGCTAGCCGGCTGGGTATGTTGGCTGACGTGCGGCTGACGGAGTTCAACGAGCGGGTTGTGTTGCGGTTCGGCGCCACCTACGGCCCGTCGGTGCTGGAAGATCACGTGCTGAGCGGCCTCGGCGGCCGCACCGCCGCCCAGGCGATCGATGATGGCGTCGAGCCCCGCGACGTCTGGCGCGCGTTGTGCGCCGACTTCGACGTGCCGCGCGACCAATGGTGACTGCCGTCTGAGATCGAGCCTGCGTACAGCGTGCCGGTCAGCCCGGAAATTGCGATCCCACCGCAGGCTCGAAGCCGCCCGCGTCCGGCGTGTCCGCTTGAATCGAACACGTGTTCGGCTACTGTGGTGATCGTTCGGAGGAATCGACTTGTCGGACCCCGCGCCTAGTGTCACGGCCAACCGACCGATACCGGTCATCCGAACACAACGACGATAGGAAGAGGCACCATGACGCAAGCCCCCGACCGCGAGAAGGCTCTCGAGCTGGCGATGGCCCAGATCGAAAAGAGCTACGGCAAAGGCTCGGTGATGCGTCTCGGCGACGAGATGCGTCAACCGATTTCGGTCATCCCGACCGGATCCATCGCACTGGACGTGGCCCTGGGCATCGGCGGCCTGCCCCGTGGCCGAGTGGTGGAGATCTACGGCCCGGAGTCCTCGGGTAAGACCACCGTCGCGCTGCACGCGGTGGCCAACGCCCAGGCCGCCGGCGGCGTCGCGGCGTTCATCGACGCCGAGCACGCCCTGGACCCGGATTACGCCAAGAAACTCGGCGTCGACACCGATTCGCTGCTGGTCAGCCAGCCCGACACCGGTGAGCAGGCCCTCGAGATCGCCGACATGCTGATCCGCTCCGGCGCGCTGGACATCCTGGTCATCGACTCGGTGGCGGCCCTGGTGCCGCGTGCGGAGCTCGAGGGCGAGATGGGGGACAGCCACGTCGGCCTGCAGGCCCGCCTGATGAGCCAGGCGCTGCGGAAAATGACCGGCGCGCTCAACAACTCGGGAACCACGGCGATCTTCATCAACCAGCTCCGGGAAAAAATCGGAGTGATGTTCGGGTGTGGATCCTGGTACACCAACGTCACTCTCGCTGACGGATCGACCGAGAAGCTCGGCAAAATCGTGAACCAAAAGATGGACGTCGAAGTTTTGTCCTACGACTTCGAGTCTGGTCGGATCTTGCCACGCAAGGTAACCAACTGGTTCAACAACGGCAAAGCAGAAGAGTTTCTGCACTTCAAGGTTGATAGAGCTGGCGGCGGGACAGGTCGTGGCCACGCTAGCTTAGCCATGACTCGGAACCACCTCATCCGAACCCCTGGCGGCTGGCGCGAAGCTGAAGACATCAACGTCGGTGACCGCGTGATGTTGGCGCAGCCAAGCTTGCTCAGCGATCAGCAATGGGAAATTGTGCTGGGTTCATTGATGGGCGACGGCTGTCTCTCCCGTCCAGTCCGGCAAGATTCGGAATCTGCGCGGTTCCGTATCGGCCATGGGGCGAAACAATCGGCATATCTTGATTGGAAAGTCTCCTTGCTGGCGAACATCCCGCACAGTCGTACCGGTAATGGCAAGGGTGCAGTGTTCGCAGATTTCACTCCGCTCTCCGAGCTTCATGAACTGATGAGCGCGGTGTATCTAGGCGATGGTAAAAAGTTCCTCTCCGAGGAATATCTGAAGGGACTCACCCCATTGGCAATGGCCATTTGGTACATGGACGATGGTTCGTTCACCCTTCGTTCCAAGGGCTTACAGCAGCGCACTCAAGGTGGTAGCGGGCGAATCGAGATCTGTGTTGAGGCAATGAGCGAGGGGTCGCAGGTACGACTTCGTGACTATCTGCGTGACACCCATGGTCTGGACATACGACTGCGGAAGGCTGGCGCGGCAGGAAAGTCCGTACTGGTTTTCTCTACGCAAGCCACTGCGAGGTTCCAAGAGCTCATCGCACCGTATGTGCATCCGTCCATGGCGTACAAGCTTCTGCCACGCTTCCGTGGTCAGTTCAACATGGAACCGGAGTTTGTGGCACCCACGATGCAGCTGATGCCAGCGCGTGTTACCGAGATCGAGTCAAAGACGAACTACCAGAAGATGGACCGGTTCGATATCGAGGTCGAGGGTTCGCACAATTACTTCGCCGACGGCGTGATGGTGCATAACTCGCCCGAAACCACCACGGGCGGAAAGGCTTTGAAGTTCTACGCGTCGGTGCGCATGGACGTGCGCCGGATCGAGACACTCAAGGACGGCACCAACGCGGTCGGCAACCGCACCCGGGTCAAGGTCGTCAAGAACAAGGTGTCGCCGCCGTTCAAGCAGGCCGAGTTCGACATCCTGTACGGCAGGGGCATCAGCCGTGAGGGCTCGCTGATCGACATGGGTGTGGATCAGGGCTTCATCCGCAAGTCCGGTTCGTGGTTCACCTACGAGGGCGAGCAGCTCGGCCAGGGCAAGGAGAACGTCCGCAACTTCCTGATGGAAAACGCCGACGTGGCCAACGAGATCGAGAAAAAGATCAAGGAAAAGCTCGGCATTGGCGCGGTGGTGACCGATGACCCTTCTGGCGATGTCCTCCCCGCTCCCGTCGACTTCTGACCCCTCCCGCGAAGAGCAGGCGCGGGCGTTGTGCCTGCGCCTGCTCACCGCGAGATCGCGTACCCGCGCCGAGCTGTGCGGGCAGCTGTCCAAACGCGGCTATCCCGACGACGTCAGGCACCGGGTGCTTGACCGGCTGGCCGCCGTCGGCCTGGTGGATGATGCCGAGTTCGCGCAGCAGTGGGTGGAGTCACGGCGGGCGAAGGCGGGAAAGAGCCGGCGCGCCCTGGCCGCCGAGCTGCACACCAAGGGTGTCGACAAGGACGTGATCACCGCGGCGCTGGGCGGAATCGACGCCGGAGCCGAACGTGACCGCGCCAAGCAGCTGGTGCGGGCCAAGCTGCGCCGCGAGACGCTGGCCGACGAAGCCAAAGTGAGCCGCAGGCTGATGGCGATGCTGGCGCGGCGCGGCTACAGCCAAAACCTGGCGTGCGAGGTTGTCCTCAGCGAGCTGGCCGCCGAACACGAGCGCCGACGGGTCTAGCTCAGATGGTGGCGACCCGCTTCGCCCCGTCCCCCGCGCTCGCGATCGCCACGAGCTGCGGGTTGATCCCGTAAGCCCCGGTCGCCGTACCATGGCCCCGTGACTTCGATGGTGGCTTCGGCGCGTACCTACCAGGTGCGCACTTACGGCTGTCAGATGAACGTCCACGACTCCGAGCGCCTGGCGGGGCTGTTGGAGGCGGCCGGTTACCGGCGCGCGGCCGACGG
>NZ_DATJPU010000196.1:0-7626 GCF_035506235.1 Mycobacterium sp. | reverse complement strand
GACCATGTCCACGGTGAAGGATGCGGCCATGTCGCGATCCCGCACCGGGATCACGTCGACTATGTGCACGACGGGTGCCGGCACGCGGCTCACGGCGAGCATTACGACGAGCACTGACGGCTACGCATTACCCCCTGTGGTGGTGCCCGTTGATGACACGGGCATAAAGGCTCAGTCCAGCCGGTAGCGGATCAGCCGGGAGCTGTTGGCCACCACCGCCACCGAGGACGCGTTGTGCAGGATCGCGGCCAGCACCGGCGACAACGCGCCGCCCGCGCCGATGACGAGCCCGGCGGCGTTGACCGCGATGGACATGCCGTAGTTCTCGCGGATCACGTCGACGGCGCGGGCCCCCAGGTCGCGCACGTCGAGCAGGCGGTGCAGGTCGTCGTTGGACAGCGCCACATCGGCGGTCTCGACGGCCACGTCGGTTCCGGCCAGGCCCATGGCGATCCCGATGTCGGCGGCCGCCAGCGCGGGGGCGTCGTTGACGCCGTCGCCGACCATGCCGACGACGAAGCCCTCGCCCTGCAGCCCGCGCACCACCTCGAGCTTGTCCTCCGGCATCACCTCGGCGCGCCACTCCTCGATGCCGAGCTCGCCGGCGACCACCTCGGCGATCTCGGGATGGTCGCCGGTGAGCATCACGATCCGGCGAATCCCGTTGGCCCGCAGCTCTTTGAGCACCTCGACGGCCTCGGGCCGCACTTCGTCGCGCAGGCTGATCAACCCCACCAGCGTCCCGTCCACGGCGAGCAGCAGCGGGGTCTCGGCCTGGCGGCGCAGCTTGTCCACCCATTCCGAGGCCTTCTTCGACACCTTGACCTTCTCGGCGCGCAGCAGCGACGGACTGCCCAGCAGCAGGGTGCGGCCGTCGGCCCACGTGCGCATGCCCAGGCCCACCAGCACCTCGCACTCCTCATGCGGCGGGATGCTGATACGGCGTTCCTCCGTCGAGCGGATCACCGCTTCGGCCAGCGGATGACGCGAGTGGATCTCCGAGCTGGCCGCATACGCCAGCACCTGCTCGGGCTCCCAATCCTTATGCATCGCAACGATATTGGTGACCACCGGCCGCCCGACGGTCAGCGTCCCGGTCTTGTCGAACACGATCGCGTCGACCCGGCCGGCCTGTTCGAGGTGCGATCCGCCCTTGATCAGGATGCCGCGGCGTGCACCGTTGCCGATCGCCGCGCTGATCGCGGTCGGGGTCGACAGGCCCACCGCGCAGGGGCAGGCGATCAACAGCATGGTCATCGCGCGGCGGACATCGCCGGTGACCGCCAGGGTGACGGCCGACACGATGAACGAGGTGGGAACGAAACGGCGGGAGAAGTTCTCGCCGACCGTCTGGATCGGCGCCCGGTCGAGCTGAGCCTCCTCGACCCGGGTGATGATGCGCCCGATCGCGGTTTGATTGCCGACGGCGCGGGCGCACACCACCAGCCGTCCGCGCACCACGACCGACCCGGCGTGCACGGATGCCCCGACCACGACAACAACCGGCAGGTTCTCCCCGGTGATCGCGGACTGGTCGACGATCGCCTCACCCTCGACCACGTCGCCGTCCACCGGGATCGCGACGTGGTCGTGGACCACCACCTCGTCGCCGATCTGCACGGTGTCGATCGGCACCTGAACCTCGGTGCCCGCTTGAGGCCCGTCCGTCAGCCGAATCCAGGCCGTGTCCTGGTTGCCGCGCAGCAGCTCGGAAATGGCCCGCCGGGTCCGCCGCAGGGTCAGGTCCTGCAGGTACTCGCCGATGTTGAGCAGCCACAGCACGGTCAGAGCGACCACGTTCTCACGCAACACCAGGCTCGCCACGGTCGCCGCCGACACCAGCGCATCGGTGCCGGCCCGCCCGGACCGCAGCGAACGCAGCGCACCCCGCAGGAACGGATAGCCGGTGAAGACGGTCACGCCGGTCGCGAACGTCCGGCCGCTCGGGCCGAGCAGCGGCGGCCGGGCGAACACGTAGCGGCGCACCCCGAGCAGGGCCAGCGCCGCACCACCGATCACCATGCGAAGGACATCGGTGTTGCGGATCTCCGACGAATGCGGCGGGCGCGCCGGGATCAGCTCCGCGGCGACCTGGGCGGCGCCTTCGATTGCCGCCAGCACCGCCGGGCGGTCGCAGCGCCGGGGCGAATACCACACGACCACCGATCCGGTGCGAGGGTAAGCGTGCACGGTGCGCACCCCGTCTTGCTTGGCGACGGCCTCCTCGACCGCCACCGCACGCCGGGAATCGCCCCGCACCCACCCGACCGAAACCCGCATGCGCCCGGCCGCATCCGAAACCACCAGCAGCTCAGGGTCGCCTGCGGTGTCTACGTCGGGGAGCGCAGCAATGTCGGCGGACATGCACGCCCGATCAGTGCTCGTGCTGGTGGACGTCGGCGACCGCCGGCGCGGGCGCCTCCTCGCCGATGCGTTCGCGGGCCTCGGCCATGACGTCGGCGATCTTCAGCCGCGCCGACTCCGCGGCCTCCTCCGCCTTGCGCGTCCCGCGCAACCCCACCTCCGCCGCCGACACCGCGGTCGCATGCAGCGGCGCCTTGGCCACGGCCTTGCGCACCACCTCGTAGGCCGTCACGCCGACCAGGCCGGTGACCACCGCCGATGCCGCCTTTGCCAGTAGCCCGTGGACCGCCATTGCCTGAACCTCCCGGTCTGTCGGCACAAACACGTTAGCGAATATCTCCAGGAAGCTAACATAATGGTATTGCGATATCAGTATGAATTGCTGCTGCTCCGCCGTCACAGCTCCGACGGCTTCGGCGATGCGAATGCGACACCGCGTTACCGAAACCCGGTACCTGGCCGGTGACTTGGCAACGAGCAGACACTGCAGCCTCCTTGACCCCGTGTGCGCTTAATTTGAAAATTGTTTCCGAAAAGCGTCATCGGAGACGGTACCGTACGCGCACCTCTAATGAAAATGATTACCAACATGGGGACTGATGCGGACGCCCGTCATCCTGATCGCCGGCCAGAAGGACACCGACCCGGTCGTGGGGCGCTGGTCGTCGAGCACCGTTTCGACGGTCACGTGGTGCGCCGCATGATGGTGACGCTGCAGCATGGAGTGTTGAGGCCACGGAGACTGCGCTCGAACTCGCGCACGGGTGCGTGTCGTGCACCATCCGCAAACGACCTTCTCGCGCTGTTGCGTCAACTGCACCGCCGACGAAATCGACGTGACGATGCTGCGCCGACCCGGCCGCGCCGCCACCCCGCACTAGTTGAGCAGATCCTGGCCGACGTCTTCGCCCTTCCCGGCGTTACCGATATGAACGACGGGTATAACCGGACGATTCTGAGCCAATCCCTCTGGGGCAACGGGTTTCATAGATGTGCCGGAGTCGTGGAACCCAGGTACGCCGCAATGCCCTGGGTGACCGCTGATGCGTAGCGCGACCGCCCCTCTGCGCTGGCCAGAACCGCGGCCTCGGCGGTGTTCTTCATATTGCCGAGTTCGATCAGGACCGACGGATAGCGGGCCAGGTTCAGACCGGCCAGGTCGGCGCGCCCGTACAACCCGTTGGTGCCGCGGTACGTGGACGGCCGCAGTCCCGCGCTAACCAACTGATCGCGCATGACGTGGGCGAAGCGGACCGCAGGTCCTGCCTGGGCCTCGTTGAGCGGCGGGCTGGAATAGTTGACGTGAAAGCCCTGCCCATCCGGCGGTCCGCCGTCGGCGTGGATGCTCACGATCGCATCGGGCTGCAGGGCGTTGGCCATCGCGGCGCGCTGATCCACACACGGACCCAACGCGTTGTCGTTTCCGCGTGACATCGCGGTCCGCACACCGAGCGCCGTCAACGCCGCGCGAATGCGCAGCACCACATCCCAGTTGAAGCTGTGCTCGGGGTAACCGGCGTCGGTGGAGGTACCAGTGGTTTGGCACTCCTTGGTACCCCCGCGGCCATTGGTCACCTGCTCATTTATCGAGGCGTCGTTGGCGCCGTTGTGGCCAGGATCCAGGAACACCATCCGGCCCGCGATCGCCGACGTCGCACCGGCCGTCGGTGCGCCCACCAGCGGCACCGTCGGCAGGCTCAACAACACCGGAGCGCTGGCTGCGTACTTGAGCACATCGCGGCGCGGTACCGTGCCCCGGCATCGCGATCGGATCGATGAACCGTTGTCCTGCATAGCCCCACCGTAGGCAGTCAACCGTCAAACTCGGATCGACGGGCGCGAGCGTTGCTGAAATGTGTCTTTAAGACGAGACCCGATGAGGGACCGGTTACCGCAACCCGCGCAGCCGCTCTCGGCAATTGCCTGGGTGCGTCGACGCGAACGTGACGGCCGACCCCGGTGTGTTGAAGTCGAGTTGTGGGCTACCGGAGCCAGCGGTGGGCCGACACGTGGCCTCTGCCAGGTGCGAGTCCTCTTAATGATAATGACAATCATTGTGGACAACGCTTACCGGAGACGGTACATTCAGGCCGTCTTAATGATAATCGTTTTCAATACCGGGAGGGCCAACGCGTATTCAGTTGGTCCTTGTGGCCGCTCAGGGGGACAGCGACCGCGTGGCAGGCACGCCCTAGCACGACCACAGCCCTCGGGCTCGGCTTATTTTCGGGAGGAGAACTCTGATGATTTATGTCACTGCGCAGCCGGAAATGCTGGCCGCCGCCGCGAGCCACCTGCAGTTGCTTGGCTCGTCGCTGGCCGCCCAGAATGCTGCCAACGCAGCCCCGATGACTGGGGTGGTGCCCGCCGCCGCCGATGAGGTGTCGGCGTTGACGGCGGCACAATTCGCAAGCCACGCCCAGACGTTTCAGGCGGTGAGTGCCCAAGCCAACGCGATACACGAGGCGTTTGTGGCCACCTTGCAGACCAGCGCCGGATCGTACGCGGCCACCGAGGCAGCCAACGCGGCCGCGACCCGCTGAGCGCCCAGAGCGACCAATGCTAGATTTCGCGGCGTTACCGCCGGAAATTAACTCGGCCAGAATGTATTCCGGCCCCGGATCGGGGCCGATGCTGGCCGCCGCCGCTGCATGGACCACGATGGCCGCTGAAATGCGTTCGGCGGCAGCCGGTTACGGTTCGGTGGTTTCGGAGCTGACCAGCGGGGGCTGGCTGGGTCCGTCGTCGATGTCGATGTCGGTCGCGGCCGCACCCTACCTGGCGTGGCTGAGCACCACCGCCACCCAGGCCGAGCAGGCCAGCACCCAAGCCAACGCGGCGGCGACCGCCTACGAGTCCGCGTTTGCCATGACGGTGCCCCCGCCGGTCATCGCAGCCAACCGGACTCAGCTGGCGACGCTGGTCGCGACCAACATTTTCGGGCAAAACACCCCGGCGATCGCGGCCACCGAGGCCGAATACACCGAAATGTGGGCACAAGATGCCGCCGCGATGAACGGCTATGCCGGCTCCTCGGCAACCGCATCGCAGTTGACGCCGTTCGCCTCGCCACAGACGAACACCACCCCCGACGGAGTGGCCCTACAAAACCAGGCGGTCACCCAAGCGGCCCAGACGCCGGCGGGGACAGCGAACTCGGTGGTATCCACCAACACTGCCGCTGCCGACCCCACCTCCGGATCGTTCACCGGATACCTGACGGGTTTGCTGGACGGGTCGGACAACTCAGCGCTGGGGAACTTCCTGCAAAGTAACTTCTTTGCCGGCTCGGTCGTCAACGGTTCGATTGCCGGCGGCCCGTTCAACCCTCAATTAATCCTGGCAACGGCAGTGGGGGCCCTGGGGACGCGGGCCACGACGATGTCGGGCCTGGGCGACTTCGCCGCCGGCGCCGAAGGTGCCACGTCGGCCGCCAGCCTGGCATCCAACACGGTGGGGTCAGCGGGTCTGACCGGCGCGACTGCTGGGCTTGGCCACGCGAGTCTGGTGGGTTCGATGTCGGTGCCACCAACCTGGACCAACGCAGCCACGATCAGCCCCGCTCAAACGGCAGTGCCGGCCAGTGGCGTCAGTGGCTTAAGTGACGTCGGGACATCCCCGGCGGCGGGCGGGCCGGGAGGCGTTGCGGGACCGATGGGTGGTACGGGCAGGCGACTACGCCGCGCCATCCCGAAATACGGGTTCCGTCCCGTCGTCATGCCCCGTCCCCCGGCCGCCGGATAAGAGACTTCAGGAGAAGACGTCATGTCGCTTTTTGCGGGCTTGCCGCCGGAAATCACCTCGGCCAGGATGTATTCCGGCCCCGGATCGGGATCGATGCTGGCCGCCGCGGCCGCGTGGAACGCCATTTCTGCTGAAATGCGATCCGCGGCAACCGATTATGGATCGGTGATCGCGGCGCTCGCCAGCGAGGGCTGGCTCGGCCCGTCCTCGACGAGGATGTCGGCGGCGATCGCACCGTATCTCGAGTGGCTGAGCACCACCGCCGTGCAGGCTGAGCAGACCGGCGCTCAAGCCAACGCGGCCGCAGCCGCCTATGAGGCCGCGTTTGCCGCGACGGTGCCCCCGCCGGTCGTTGCGGCCAACCGCAGTCAGCTGGCGAACCTGGTGGCGAGCAACATTTTCGGCCAAAACGCCGGGGCGATCGCGGCCACCGAGGCCCAATACGGCGAGATGTGGGCTCAAGATGCCTCCGCGATGACCAGCTACACCACCGCCTCGCGCGCAGCGACCCAAATGACGCCGTTTAGCCAACCACAGTCCGACACCACCCCCGGCGCAACAGCTTTGCAGGCCAACGCGGTTCTCAACGCCACCAACAACGCCGCGGCCGCCGCCACCAGTTCTTCGAGCAGCATTTTTGCGCCCGGCTCGGGTTCATCGACCACCGGACTCGCCGGACTGTTGAATATTCTCAGCAATTCCAACGAGAATCTGTTGGGAGCCTTCCTCAACAACAACTCCGTCTCAAACCTCTCTAATGGCTTCACCACCAACGGAATTCTGAACCCGACGACATTCGTCGATTCGATGGTGCTGCTCAACGGCCTGGGTGCAACAGGCGCTACCACGTCGGGTCTGGAGGATCTGGCCGCCGGTCTTGGTAATGCCGGGTCGCTGGCGTCGGCAGTGAGCGTGCCCGGTGCGGCGGCAACAGCGGGGGTGGGACAGGCGAGCCTGGTTGGGGCTTTATCGGTCCCGCAGGCCTGGAGCGCCACCGGAGCAGCGATCGCCCCGGTTGCGGCGACGACTCAGGTCGGGGCGAGGGCGTACCACAGCTTTGGCGCCGCCACCCCGATGGTGATGGAAGAGGCTGGGGCGGTGGGTATGCCCGGGATGCCCCTGGGAGGCATTCCAGGTTCGCGGGAGGATGAGTTCGCGGACCCGATTTATGGATTCCGTCCCCGCTTCGTCGGGCGCCCACCCGCGGCCGGTTAGCGACAGCGACCCCGCGATATGAAAGTCCTACCCTTTCTGGCCAGCGTCGTCGCCTTACTCGGCGTGGCCATACCAGCCCGCGCCGACTCCGATGACGATAGCTTCCTCGCCGCGCTCGCCCAGGCGGGCATCAGCTACAAGAGCCCGGAGAAAGCCATTACCGCGGGCCAAAAGGTATGCGACTTGGCCAACTCCGGTACCTCACAGCTCGACATCGTCAGAGACATCCGCGATCTCAACCCCGGATTCACCATGGCCAGTGCCGCCAAGTTCGCCCAAGCGGCCGCCAGCGTCTACTGCCCC
>NZ_DATJPU010000195.1:0-3133 GCF_035506235.1 Mycobacterium sp. | reverse complement strand
TTCTCGATGCTTCGGTGGTCGCGCAGCCAGGCGGCGATCATCCGCGGGTGGGCGTGTTCGAATGTGACGCTGCACACGGCGTAGACGATCTCGCGGCGGCATCGTCAAGTTGTTTGAAAATGATTGTGGCACCGTTGATGTTAGTTTGTTCGGTGGTCAAATATACCGGCTTACGCGGTCTTTCATGCCGCTGCGGTGGCAATGACTTCGTCCCAGACCGTGAAGCTGGCGGTCATCTCGGTTCGCCAGTGCGTCCAGAAGGGTTGGTGGTTGATCATGTAGGTGGTTGACGGCTGATTCGTAAGCTCGTCGTCGCTTGCCGGTGTAAGTCCGGTCCGGGTAGCTATCAGGAGGCCCGGTAGACATCCCAGGTCCGTAAGTTGTCAAGCGGCCCTGGTGTCGGGGTTGGTGTGGCGGTGTGCCCAGGCTTTGTGTTCGTTGTAGGGGGTGTGGTGGCGTAGGCAGCCGTGCAGGATGCCGACCAGGCGGTTGCCCAGGGCGCGCAGGGCTTGGTGGTGCAGGTCGCCGGCGGCACGGCGCCCGTCGTAGAAGGCGCGGGCGCCGGGGCTGGTGTTCAGCGCGCAGAACGCCCATTGGTCGATGGCGTCGTAGAGGCGTCGGTTGCGGACGTGGCGGGCCAGCACGGCGCGTTTGCGGCCCGACGCGACGGTCAGCGGTGATGTTCCGGCGTAGTTTTTGCGAGACTTGGCGGTGGTGTAGCGGTTCGGGTCGTCCCCGAACTCACCGAGCACCCGGGCGCCGAGCACAACACCGAGTCCTGGCAGGGAGAGGTAGATGTCGGCGTCCGGGTGTGTTTCAAAATGTGTCGCCAACTCGGCCTCGAGGTCGGTGATCTGGCGGTTCAGTTCGGCGATGATGCCAACCGCGGCGCAAGTGGTCGCGGCGAACGCCGCGGTGACCGCGGCCGGCGCGGCGAGCTGCTCGGTGCGCAAAGCGGCCTGAATCTCTAGTGCCCGGGTGTCGAGATTGCGTTGTCGCCCAGCGGCTTTGAGCGCCGACCGGATCTTCGACAGGCTCAGGTTCGCGGCCTGCAGCGGGCCAGGAGCGCGACCCAAAACTGCCAGCGCGTCACGATCGTGCAAATCGTCGAACACCTCCAACGCGGCGGGGTAGTACTCACGCAGCGCCGAGCGCAGCGTGTTGGTGTGCCGGTTGCGGGTCCAGATCAGATTCTGATGTGCCCGGGCCAAGACCTTGACCGCCTCAGCATCAGCCGTGTCGCCGGCGACCAGACGGTGGTTATGGCGGTCGGTGCGCACCAGATCGGCCAAGAGTTTGGCGTCGGCGGCATCGGACTTGGCCCCCGATACGGAGTGGCGGTCGCGGTAGCGGGCGGCCGCCAGCGGGTTGATCGCATACACCTGGTAGCCGGCCGCGGCCAGCGCATCGACCCACAAGCCGCGGTCGGTTTCAATCCCGATCACGACCTGGTCGGGTTCTTCGGCGTGCCGGGCCAGGAGCTGATGGAACTCGCCGATACCGGCAAGCCCCTCGGGTAGTCGACGCGAGGCCAGCCGCGCCCCGGTCTCATCCATCAGGTGGACGTCGTGGTGATCCTCCGCCCAATCGTCGCCAACAAAAATCACCTGAATGCCTCCTCCTTGGTCATCACACATGGTCGAGCCCAAGGGCACCCAGCGACAAGCTAATGGATCAGTGCTCGGTGGCACGACACCCCATCAGTGCTACAGGAACCCTCACCAACCGGCCGGGGCGTGATCTACCGGTAGAAGTCGACCTACGCTTCAGCAGGCAAAAACGTTCACCGACCGGCGGCTCGGTGAACAGCGTCCCCCGAACAAGAGATGATCGGTCGAAGGCTCGCTGTTCGGTTCCCATTAGCAGGCTGGCGGTGTCGTCTGGAAACGGGCGGTGTCGAAGCCCAGCGTCGAGCGCCCCGCTGCGCGGGGTGTGCAACCGAACGGTCCGTAACGTCAAGTGAAGCCTGCCGCGTCGTTAAGAGGGTGTTTGAAAACTGTCAGGTTCGGGCGAGTCGCCTGGTCATGGTCGTGATCATGGCGAGGTGGACCATGGCTTCGTGGTGGTCGGGTCTGGTTTCGTAGTCGCGCACGCAGCGGCGGTGCTTGTTGATCCACGCGAAACTTCTCTCGACCACCCAAATGCGGGGCCGGACGTGGAAACCAGTGGCGCCGGGGATGCGTTTGATGATCTGCATAGTCAGGGTGAGAACGTCTTTCGCCCAGACGAGCAACCGTCCGGGGTAACCGCCGTCGGCCCAGACCAGCCGGATGGTGGAGAAGCTGCCGCGCAATGCGGCCAGGAGTCGGTGTGCGGCGTCGCGGTCCTGGATCGAGGCGGCGGTGACGACGACGGCGAGCAGCAGGCCGTTCACATCCACCGCGATGTGCCGCTTGACGCCGTTCGTTCTCTTGGCGCCATCCCAGCCGCGGCTGGATCGGGGCACGGTGTCGGCGGCGGGTACCGTCTGCGAGTCGATGATCGCCGCGGTCGGGCACCGGTCCCGCCCGGCCCGCACCCGCAGTCGGTCGCGCAGCGCGTCGAGGATACGCTGCCACCCCCCGCTGCGGGCCCAGCGGGCGAAGACCGCGTACACCGTCGCGGCTGGCGGGAACTCCACCGGCAGTTGCCGCCACGCGATACCACCGCGCACGATGTACAGGATGGCGTCCACTATCACACGGCGGCAATGCTTCTCGGGTCGTCCGCCGCGGCCTGCCGTGCTGCCCGGCGCAGGCAACAGCGGTTCGAGGATCGCCCACTCGGCGTCAGTCACCGACGACGAGTACACCGCGCAACCATGTCCGGCCGCCGCGTGGGGCGGGCACGACGAGCATAGCGAGATCGGCGATGATGGCATTGTGGGCTCCTGGTCTGGGCGCGGACTTGGTCATCACCGACCCAACCAGGAGCCGACTTCTTCGGTTCTCCACAAGGCACACGCCCGCCCATCCCGAGTTCTCAAACACTCTCTAAGAGCTGACCCGTAATAGTTCATGCAACGCCAGACAGCTTGGTGGGCTGTTTTTTTCGGCTGTTCCCGGGACGTCCAGGTTTGCGTGGTTATCTGTAGGTACCAGCCGTGGTCGGGTCAATAGCCGCTGGCCTGCATCGTCGATGACATGTTCCCCAC
>NZ_DATJPU010000194.1:0-31384 GCF_035506235.1 Mycobacterium sp. | reverse complement strand
TGGTGGGGTCGACCTCGCGGATGTACCACAGCGTGGTCAACAACAGGCCGCGCTCGGTGCCCGCGATCATGTCGGCGAGCTCGGCCGAACCGCCGGTCATCACCAGGTTGTCCGCGGCGACCGCGACCTTGGCGTTGAATTTCGCGGCGGTGGCCCGCGGGTAGGCCAGCGCGTTGATGACCCCGTTGCGGATCCAGTCCACCTGGGCGATCTCCATGCCATTGTCGAACACCGACACCGTCTCCGAGGAGTTGCTCACCGCGACGAACGGCGTGCACGCCAGCCCCGGCGCCATCGGGTCGGAGAACATCGTCAGCGGCAACTCGGTGAGCCGCTCCCCCACCCGCGTCCCACCGCCGGGCGCCGAAAGCGCGGTGCGGCCCTCCTCCGCGCCGCGGCCGGCCATCGACCAGGCCAGGTAGATCATCATGTCGGCCACCGTCGACGGCGGCATGATCGTCTCGTAACGCCCCGCGGGCAGCGCGACGCTGCGCTTGGCCCAGCCGAGCCGCATCGACAACTGTTCGAGCAGCGAATCGGTGGGCACGTCAACGAAATCGGCGGTGCCGACGCCCGCCCAGGCGCTGGCGTCGCCGCGTTTGGCGTTGATCTCCACCGCGCCGGTGGGCTGGGTGAAGCGCCGGCGCAGGCCGGTCGATGATGCGAGGAACGTCGTCGAAACACTGTGGTGCGCAAAGCCGTACAGCCGATCAGCGCCGCGAAACCCCCGGCTCAACGCGTCGGCGACATTGGCGAACACCAACGGGCCGGTGCCGGGCACCGGCGCGTCCCAGTCGGCGGGCTCCCCGGTGTCGGACAGCAGCGGCGCGGCATCACCGGCCTCCGGCGCCGAGCGGGCCGCCTCCTGGGACGCGGCCACCAAACCGGGTATGACCCGCGGATCCACCTCGGCGGACACCACCGTGCCGATGTGGGCGCTGTCGCCTTGGTGCACAACGGAAATCACGGTGATGCTGCGGTTGACCGAAACCCCGTTGGTGGTCATCGAGTTGCCGGCCCAGCGCAGCGTCGCCTCGACCTTGTCGTTGACCAGCACCATCGTCTCGCTGGCGCCGCCGTGCTTGGCCGCTTCTTTCAGAACGAGGTTGACGGCGTGCTGTGGTGTGATCATCGGCCGCCCTCGCTGACCGTGTTGAGCACGTTGACACCCCGGAACAACGCCGACGGGCAGCCGTGGCTGACGGGGGCCACCTGCCCGGGTTGCGCCTTGCCGCAGTTGAACGCCCCGCCGAGTCGCCAGGTCGACGCGCCACCCACGGCTTCCATCGAGTTCCAGAAGTCGGTGGTGGTGGCCTGGTAGGCGACGTCGCGCAGCTGGCCGTCCAGGCGGCCGTTGCGGATGCGGAAGAACCGCTGGCCGGTGAACTGAAAGTTGTAGCGCTGCATGTCGATTGACCAGGATTTGTCGCCGACGATGTAGATGCCGTCCTCGACGCGGCCGATCAGGT
This sequence comes from Mycobacterium sp., assembly GCF_035506235.1. Taxonomy (GTDB): domain Bacteria; phylum Actinomycetota; class Actinomycetes; order Mycobacteriales; family Mycobacteriaceae; genus Mycobacterium. The sequence continues at coordinate 29,915 of NZ_DATJPU010000194.1, read as the reverse complement.
CGGCGGTGCTGACGTCCTCGGGCGCGGGCTGCAGCGACACGTTGGGCATCCGCTGGATCGGCACGTGATGCGGCGAGTCGGCGTACGAGCACCCGTTGGAGCGCGGCTGCGAGAGCCCCTGGCGGAGTCTCAGCGCGAATACCCGGTCGAGCTGGTAGCCGACGAAGATACCGTCACGCACCAGATCCCAGCTCTGCGCGGCCACCCCCTCGTCGTCGTATCCGACGCTGGCCAACCCGAATTCGGCGGTGCGGTCGGCGGTCACGTTCATCACCGGGGAGCCGTAGCGCATGGTGCCGAGCTTGTCGGGGGTGGCGAACGACGTTCCGGCGTAGGCGGCTTCGTAGCCGATAGCGCGGTCGTATTCGGTTGCGTGGCCGATGGATTCGTGGATGGTCAGCCACAGGTTGGTCGGGTCGATCACCAAATCCGTTGGCCCGGAGATGACGCCGGGCGCCTTGACCTTCTCGGCCAGCAGCGCCGGCAGCTGCGCGAGCTCGTCGGTCCAGTTCCACACCTCGTCGCCGGCCAGCGCTTCCCAGCCCCGGCCCATCGGCGGGGCCAGCGTGCGCATCGAGTCGAAACTGCCCGCCGCGGCGTCGACGGTCACCGCCTCCAAAGACGGCAGCACCCGCACCCTCTGCTGGGTGATCGACGAACCGAAGGTGTCGGCGTAGAACGTCTGCTCCTTGACCGCGGTCAGGCCCGCCGACACGTGGTCGATGCCGTCGGCGCCCAGCAGGCGCCCGGAGTACTCCTCCAGCACCGCGATCTTGTCCGGCGCGGGGATCTCGAACGGGTCGATCCGGTAGTTCGACACCCAGGTGGCGTCTTCGTACACGGGCTCCTCGGCGAGCTCGACCCGCTCGCTGTTGAGCATCGCCAGCGTGGTGGCCACGTGCACGGCGCGGCGCGCGGTCTCGGCAGCGACGACGGGTGCCAGCTCCGCGTGGGAGGCGAATCCCCAGGTGCCGTTGACGATCACCCGCACCGCCAGGCCGACCTCGCGGCTGACGACGGCGGTCTCCAGCTCGCCGTCGCGCAGCTGGATGATCTCGGTGCTCAGGCGGTGAAGCCGCAGGTCGGCATGGCTGGCCCCGGCCGCTGTCGCCGCCGACAACGCGGCTTCGGCAAGCTCGTGGCGCGGCAGGCCCAGGAAGTCGGCATCGATCCCCCGGTTCGGTGTCACGGCTCCACGGTAACGACCGCTTCCCACCGAGCGTGGCGGCGCCCGCTTTAATTACCTCCATGGCCAGCGCTGTGCTGAGGAAACAGCCGCGATCCAGCGCGCTGGGCTACGCCTTGCTGGCGCCCAGCCTGTTCGGTGTGCTCGCCTTCCTGCTGCTGCCCATCCTCGTCGTGATCTGGCTGAGCCTGTACCGGTGGGACTTGCTGGGCCCGCTGCGCTACGTGGGCCTGGCCAACTGGCGATCGGTGCTGACCGATCCCGGCTTCGGCAATTCGCTGGTGGTCACCGCCATCTTCGTGGCGATCGTGGTGCCCGCGCAGACGGTCCTGGGGCTGCTGGCCGCCGCGATGCTGGCCCGCAATCTTCCCGGCACCGGCCTGTTCCGCACCGTGTACGTCCTGCCGTGGATCTGCGCCCCGCTGGCGATCGCGGTGCTGTGGCGCTGGATCCTGGCCCCCACCGACGGCGCGGTCAGCACCGTGCTCGGGCACAGCATCGGGTGGCTCTCCGATCCCAGCTTCGCGCTGCCGCTGGTGTCTGCCGTCGTGGTGTGGACCAACGTCGGATACGTGTCGCTGTCGTTCTTGGCGGGCCTGCTGGCCATCCCCGACGACGTTCACGCGGCCGCGCGCACCGACGGCGCCACCGCGTGGCAGCGGTTCTGGCGCATCACCCTGCCCATGCTGCGCCCGACGACGTTCTTCGTCCTGGTGACCGGGATCGTCAGCACCGCACAGGTTTTCGACACGGTCTACGCCCTGACCGGCGGCGGGCCGGCCGGCAGCACCGACCTGGTGGCCCACCGCATCTACGCCGAGGCCTTCGGCTCGGCGGCGATCGGGCGGGCGTCGGTCATGGCGGTGGTGCTGTTCGTCATCCTGATCGGGGTCACCGTCGTCCAGCATCTGTATTTCCGGCGACGGATCAGTTATGACCTCATCTAGCCGCCTGGCGAAATCTCGCCTGGCGAATGCGATCATCTATGCCGGGCTGGGGCTGGGCGCGCTGATCACGTTGGTGCCGTTCGCTCTTGGGTTGCTCACCTCGTTCACGTCCGCGCACCAGTTCGTCACCGGCACGCCACTGCAGTTGCCGCGGCCGCCCACGCTGGCCAACTACGCCGACCTGGGCGGGGCCGGGTTCGGCCGCGCGGCGGCGGTGACGGCGCTGATGACGGTGGTGATCCTGGTGGGCCAACTCACCTTCTCGGTGCTGGCGGCATACGCGTTCGCGCGGTTGCACTTTCCCGGGCGCGACGCGCTGTTCTGGGTTTACATCGCGACGCTGATGGTGCCCGCGACGGTCACCGTTGTGCCCATGTATCTCATGATGGCCCAACTGGGTCTGCGCAACACGTTCTGGGCGTTGGTGTTGCCGTTCATGTTCGGCTCGCCGTACGCGATCTTCCTGCTGCGCGAGCACTTTCGCCTCATCCCGAACGATCTGATCAACGCCGCGCGCCTCGACGGCGCCAACACCCTGGACGTGATCGTGCACGTGGTGATCCCGTCCAGCCGGCCGGTCCTGGCCGCCTTGACGCTGATCACCGTGGTGTCCCAATGGAACAACTTCATGTGGCCGCTGGTGATCACCAGCGGCCACAAGTGGCGGGTGCTCACTGTGGCGACCGCGGACCTGCAGTCGCGGTTCAACTCCCAGTGGACGCTGGTGATGGCGGCGACGACGCTGGCGACAGTGCCGCTGATCACGCTGTTCGTGGGCTTCCAACGCCACATCGTCGCCTCGATCGTGGTGTCGGGGCTCAAATGAGCGGGCACACAGCATGACCCGGCCCCGCTTTTCCACGCTGGTCGCCGGGTCGCTGGTGCTCGTCGCGGCGCTGCTGGCCGGCATGGCGGTGCTGTTGGACTACTCCGCCGAGCCCCACGGCGGCAAGATCGTCATCAAGGTGCGGCTGTGGGCCGACCAGATCGCCGCGGCGTATCAGCGGTCGTTCGAGGCCTTCAACCGCGCGCATCCCACCATCGAGGTCCGCACCAGCATCGTGGCGTATTCGACGTACTTCGACACGCTGCGCACCGACGTCGCCGGCGGCAGCGCCGACGACATCTTCTGGCTGTCCAACGCGTACCTCGCCGCCTATGCCGACAGCGGCCGGTTGCTGGACATCGGCAAGGTGCTGGGCCCGGGCAGCGCCGCCGACTGGGACCCGGCGGTGGTGGACCAGTTCACCCGCGGCGGCGTGCTGTGGGGGGTGCCGCAGCTGACCGACGCGGGTATCGCGCTGTACTACAACGCCGACCTGCTCGGGGCTGCCGGGGTGGATCCCGGGCAGCTCGACGGCCTGCGGTGGGGCCCGGGCGGCGGCGACACCCTGCGCCCCCTGCTGGCCCGGCTGACCATCGACGCCAACGGAAAGACCGCGGGCACACAGGATTTCGATCCCTGGCGGGTACGCCAGTGGGGCTACAACGCGGCCAATGACCCGCAGGGCATCTATCTGAACTACATCGGCTCGGCGGGCGGGGTGTTCCAGCGCGGCGACGAGTTCGCCTTCGACAATCCCGGCGCGGTGACGGCCTTCCGCTATCTGGTCGGCCTGATCAACGACGACCACGTGGCGCCGCCGGCCGCCGACACCAACGACAACGGCGACTTCTCCCGCAATCAGTTCCTGGCCGGCCGGATGGCGCTGTTCCAGTCCGGCACCTACAACCTGGAGCCGGTGGCCCGCGATGCGCGGTTCCGCTGGGGCGTGGCGATGATGCCCACCGGCCCCGCCGGCCGGGTGAGCGTCACCAATGGCATTGCCGCGGCCGGTAATTCGGCGACAAAGCATCCGGACGCGGTGCGCCAGGTGCTGGCCTGGATGGGCAGCCGGGAGGGCAACGCGTACCTGGGTGACAAGGGCGCCGCGATCCCCGCGGTGCTGTCGGCTCAGCGGGTCTACTTCGACCACTGGGCCGCCGAGGGCATCGATGTCACCCCGTTTTTCGCGGTGCTGAACGGCCCGCGCATTCCCGCCCCGAGTGGCGCCGGCTACGCCGCGGGCTACACGGCTTTGCAGAGCTATTTCAACGAAATGTTCCTGGGCCGCGGCGATGTCGGCGCGACGTTGAGGAAGGCTCAGGCGGCGGCCAACGCCGCCGCCCGCCGGTAGCTTCCGTCGCGACCGTCACGCTGGCGTGTCCCCCGCAAGCGGGAGGTGCCCCCAGCTCGGCGGCCAACGAGCGGCGTCAGCCCGGCAGCACCAGCACCGGGACCGGGCTCTCGCGAATGATCTTGGCGCTGCGCGAACCCAGGAACACCCGGCGGATCTCGTCGCGCGGGCGGGTGCCCAGTGCGAGGATCTCGCCGTCCTGCCAGTCCGCCTTGTGCAGCGCCTCCGCCCAGTCATAGCCGGTAACCACTTGCAGCGCGACGTCGTCGCCGACCACGCCGTCGGCCTTCAGGCCCGCCAGTATTTTCCGCGCCTGCGACGCCCACACCTCGAGGATCTCGTCCTCGGCGTCGAGTCCCACCTCGGGCGGGTACATCGTCTTGCCTCGCACGGCGAAGGTCATCACCCGCAGCGGCACCCCGAAGCGCTGCGCCGTCTCGGAACACCGCCGCACCACCTCAACCGAGTCCGGCGTGGCCGCGTAGGCGCAGGTGAGCCGCGTCAATCCGCCTGTGTGCGCGCGGTATCCACGCGGGCTGATGGCCACCGGCACGGGCGACGCGTGCAGCAGCCAGTCGGCGGTCGTGCCGATCACCACCGGCCCGCGCCCGCCACTGGGCAACGATCCCAGTACCACCACCTCGCCGCCGACCTCCTCGACCACCTCGATCAGGCCACCCGACACCGACCGGTGCGCGCGATGCAGATAGGCGACGTCGATGCCGTCGGACACATCGCGAAGAAAATGCGCGGCCTCGTTTGCCGAGTCCGCGGCCAGGTTGTCCGCCCACTGCTCGTATTCGGTGTCCACGCGGGCGAACGACGTTGTCAGCCAGGGTTTGGGCACGATGGTCGCCACAACGAGCGACGTGCCCAGCGAGCGCGCGGCGCGGACGGCCAAGTGCAGCCCCGACAGGCCGACCTCGCCGGCCCGATACCCGACGACGACCGTCATGGCGTTTCCTGCGTTTCGCGCTCGTTGAGCGCGCTGTGGTGGCGGCCCCACACGAAGTAGAAGATCAACGCCGCTGAGATCCATCCGGCGAATGCGATCCAGGTGTACCAGTGCAGGCTGATCAGGATGTAGCCGCACGCCAGCACCGAAAGGGCCGGCGTGACAGGGTAACCCGGCACCTTGAATGCCCGCGGCAAGTCGGGTTCGCGCACGCGCAGGATGATCACCCCGATTGATACCACGATGAACGCCGTCAGCGTGCCGATGGACACCATATCCGTCAGCTTGTCGAGCGGCACGAAGGCCGCCAGGCCGCCCGCGGCCACCGCGACGATCACCGTGTTGCTCACCGGGGTCATGGTGCGCGCATTCACCGTGGCGAATCGCGCCGGCAGCAGCCCGTCGCGGCCCATGGCGAACAGGATGCGGGTCTGGCCGTACATGGTCACCAGCGTGACGGAGAAGATCGAGATGACCGCGCCGGCGGCCAGAATTGTGCTGGCCCAACTGGCGTGGGTGACGTTGTCGAGGATGGTGGCCAGGCCCGCCTCCTGCTGCGCGGCGAACTCCCGCCAGGGCTGGGTGCCGAGCGCGGCCAGCGCGACGAGGACGTACACGCCGGTGACCGTGGCCAGCGCCGCGATGATGGCGCGCGGCATGGTCTTCTGCGGATCCTTGACCTCGTCGCCCGCCGTCGACACCGCGTCAAGGCCGATGTAGGAGAAGAAGATGGTCCCGGCCGCCGAGCCGATGCCGGCGACGCCGAACGGGGCGAAGTCCCTGAGCCGGTCGGAGTCGAAGGCGGTGAACGCCAAGATGACGAACATCACCAGCACGCCGAGCTTGGTCAGCACCAGGACGGTGTTGACCTTGGCCGACTCGCTGGCGCCGCGGATCAGCAGGAGTGCACACATCGTGATCAGGACGACCGCCGGCAGGTTCACCAAGCCCGGTTCGGAGTCCCACGGCGCCGCCGACAGGGCGTGCGGCAGTTGGAATCCGAACACATTGCTCGACAGCTTGTTGAGGTAACCGCTCCAGGCGACCGAGACCGCGGCGGTGGACACCCCGTATTCCAGTAGCAGGCACGCCGCGACGCCCATCGCGACCGCCTCGCCCAGGGTGGTGTACGCATAGGAGTACGACGAGCCGGAAACCGGCACCGCGGCCGCCAATTCGGCGTAGCAGATGGCCGCGAGCCCGGCCGCGATGCCGGCGATCAGAAACGAGACGATCACCGCGGGCCCGGCTTCGGGCACCGCCTGAGACATCACGAAGAAGATCCCGGTGCCGATCGTCGAGCCGACGCCGAACATGGTCAGCTGGAACGTGCCGATGCTGCGCTTGAGGTGGTCGGCGGCCCCGCGTGCGGCATGCGCGCCGACGACGGGACGACGCCGCAGCATCTGCTCTGTCAGGCTGATCGAGCTGGATGGCAAGTGCGCCCCCTGTTGCTTGGATCAGCTGATTATGCGCATGCCTCCCCCAACGCCGCAGCGAACTGGTCAATAGCCCAGTCGATCTCCTGTTCGGTGATCACCAGCGGGGGCGCGAACCGCAGCGTCGAACCGTGGGTGTCCTTGACCAGCACGCCGCGGCGGGCCAACCGCAGGCTGATGTCCTTAGCGGTGCCTCGCGTCGGATCGATGTCGACCCCGGCCCACAGCCCGAGGCCGCGCACCGCCACCACCCCCTCGCCGATCAGCTCCCGCAGGCGGCGGTGCAGGTGCGCGCCCAATTCGGCCGACCGGTCCTGGAATTCGCCGCGCTCCAGCATGGACACCACGGTGGTGCCGATCGCCGCCGCCAGCGGGTTGCCGCCGAAGGTCGAGCCGTGCTCGCCCGGGTGCAGCACGCCGAGGATCTCGCGGTCCGCGACCATCGCCGACAGCGGGACCACGCCGCCGCCCAGCGCCTTGCCGAGCAGGTAGACGTCCGGCACGACGCCCCACCGGTCGCAGGCGAACGTGTAGCCGGTGCGGGCCAGCCCCGACTGGATCTCGTCGGCGATCATCAGCACGTTGTGTTCGCTGCACAGCGCGCGGACGGTTGGCAAGTAGTTGTCGGGCGGGACGACGATCCCGGCCTCGCCCTGGATCGGCTCCAACAGCACCGCCACCGTGTTCTCGTCGATCGCCCGGGCCAGTGCCGCGGCGTGACCGAATGGCACCGAGCGGAACCCCGGGGTGAACGGACCGAACCCGTCCCGGGCCGCCGGGTCCGACGAGAAGCTGACGATGCTGATCGTGCGGCCATGAAAGTTGTTGTCCGCCACGATGATATTCGCCCGGCCCGATGGGACGCCCTTGACGTCGGCGCCCCACTTGCGGGCAACCTTCAGGCCGCTCTCCACGGCCTCGGCGCCCGAGTTCATCGGCAGCACCATGTCTTTGCCGCACAACCGGGCGAGCGCCGCACAGAACGGTCCGAGACTGTCGGAATGGAACGCGCGGCTGACCAGCGTGACGGCGTCGAGTTGCGAATGGGCCGTCGCGGTGATCTCGGGGTTGCGGTGGCCGAAGTTGACCGCCGAGTAGGCGGCCAGGCAATCGAGGTAGCGACGGCCGTCGACATCGGTGATCCACGCACCCTCGGCGCTGGCCGCAACCACCGGCAGCGGCGAATAGTTGTGCGCCGCATGCTTTTCGACCAGCACAATCGCCGTTTCGGTTGCGGTGTCAGCCAGGATCGTCACGGGAATACCTCCAATGTGCAGCACTTGACGGAACCGCCGCCCTTGAGCAGCTCGGACAGATCCACGCCGACCGGCTCGAAGCCGGACGCGCGCAGCTGCGCGGCGAAACCCGTTGCGGCCGCAGGAAGAACGACATTCACGCCGTCGGAGACGACGTTGAGGCCGAGCACGTACGCGTCGGCGCTTCCGACCACGATCGCGTCGGGAAACAGCGCGCGCAGCCGGTCCTGCGCGGCCGCGCTGAAAGCCGGCGGATAGAACGCGACCGTGTGGTCGTCGAGGACGGCCAGCGCGGTGTCGAGGTGATAGAAGCGCGGATCCACCAACTCCAGCGAGACGACCGGCATGCCCAGGGCCGCGGAGATTTCCTGGTGCGCGCGCCGGTCGGTGCGAAAGCCGCAACCCGCCAACACCACATCGCCGACCATCAGCAGATCGCCCTGCCCCTCGTTGACGTGACGGGTCGACGCGGGCCGGTAGCCGAGGGATGCCATCCACTCGGCGTACGCCCGGGACTCGCCGGCACGCTCGGCGAATCGAAACCGGGCGACCAGGGCGATGTCGCGGGCGATGAACCCGCCATTGGCGGCGTAGACCATGTCGGGGAGCCCGGGCAGGGGCTCGATCACGGCGACGTCGTGGCCCAGCCGCAGGTAGGTCTGGCGCAGGGCCTCCCACTGCACCAGCGCGACGTGGGCGTCGACGGGAGTGCCGACGTCCATCCAGGGGTTGATCGCGTACTCGACGGCGAAAAAGGTCGGCGGGGTCATCGCGTACCGGCGGGCCCGCCGAGTGCGGATGGGGCGGGCGAGCGCGGGGGCGCCGACGTAGGAATCCGTCATAGATCAACGGTATTTGCGCCAGGCTGAACAAGCAAACGACGATTCTTGCGCGTCTACGCTATATTTATTGCGTCAAACTTGAATATACAGCGATTTGTTGTGCGGCGGGAGCAGGAGTAGCGCATGGACCGCCTGGATGAGACCGACGAGCGCATCCTCGCCGAGCTGACCCAGCACGCCCGGGCCACCTTCGCGGAAATCGGTCAGACGGTGAACCTTTCGGCACCCGCGGTGAAGCGCCGCGTCGACCGGATGCTCGACGCCGGCGTGATCAAGGGCTTCACCACGGTCGTCGACCGCAACGCGCTGGGCTGGAACACGGAGGCCTACGTGCAGGTGTTCTGCCACGGCACCATCGAGCCCGACCGGCTGCGTGCGGCCTGGGTGGACATACCCGAGGTGGTCAGCGCGGCAACGGTGACCGGGACGTCGGATGCGATCCTGCACGTGCTGGCCCGCGACATGCGGCACCTCGAGGCGGCCCTCGAGCGCATCCGCTCGAGCGCGGACATCGAACGCAGCGAGAGCATCGTCGTGTTGTCGAACCTCGTCGACCGCATGCGGCCCTCGAGCGGCTAAGCGCCCGGGGAGCCCCACGCGCTCGGGGCCCGTTTTGATGGCATGCCGGCCGGGAATTCCGTCGTGGCCATGCCGGAGACATCGCTGAGCCGCATCCGCCTGAGCCATGACATCGTGGAACTCGACCGCCGGGGATAGCGGCCTCTGCGAGTGAATCTCCCGCGAGCGTAACGACACAGCGAACTGCCGATTTTTGGCAGTCAGGTTACGCTCGCGTCGTCAGCGGGCAAACAGCCGAACCAGGCGCCCCAGCCGCGACGGCTGTGGCGTCGGTGGGCGCCGAGAAGCGTACGGCCACGGGTTGTTTCGCTCCGGGACGGAACTGGCCCGGGCCTGCTTGAGCTGCGCCCGCAGGTGCCGGCGCAGGTCATCCAGCTCCGGATCCGTCCACCGGTTGTCGGCTTCGATCGGGTCGGCGGTCAGGTCGTACAGCTCCCACTGGTCGTCCAGCGGAGTCGTCCGGTAGGCCTCGCCGCCGAGCCCGCTGGCGGCCAAGTGGCGCACGCCGGGTTCGGTCCAGGTGGCCGGGTCGTCGAAGGTGCGGACCAGCTTCCACAGGTGCCCGGCGAAGCCCGCGGCGGCCGCGTCGTCGACGCGAACGACCAATCCCTCGAAGTTCGAGCCGACATAGGCCGGCACCCGGATCCGCAGCGGCGCAGGCGGATTGACGGTCCGCTTGAGGCGGCGCGCCAGGCCCGAGGCGCCGCTGTCGCCCTCGAGCATGTTGTCGCGGGTCATCAGGTAGACCGCTCGCGCCTCGTCGGCCGGCGCGCCGTCGACGACGGGCATGAGGTCGCGCCCCGGCAGGTCGTGGACTTCGGAGAACGACCGGGCGAGGGTGGCCGCAACGGCAGCGACGTCAATACCGGCGGCCCCCAGTAGCGTCGGGACCAGGTCGACGTGCGACGTGGGCGCGGTGACGACGCGGGGCCGCGTGGCACCCGAACCGATGCGGGCGATCACGAACGGAACGCGGGTGGCCTCGTCGTACAGGTTGAACCATTTCTGGTGCAGCCCACCGTGGGCGCCCAGCAGATCCCCATGGTCGGCCGTGCGCACCAGCACCGCGTCGGCCGAACCGCCCTCGGTGACCGCCCGCCTGACCCGGTCGATCGGGCCGTCCACCTCGGCGTGCAGGCGGTAATACAGGTCGCGGTAGCGCTGGGCGTCGCGCTCGTAGGCCCGGTTGATCGCCGGCGCCGGGCCGTAGCCCGAGTAGTAGGCCTCACGGAAGGCGATTTGTGCGGCCGGCTTGGTCGACAGGTCCTCGTCGGCGGTCGGCGCCGGGGGCACGGGCGGCGGGTTCAGTGGCGACGGCTGCACAGGGCATCGGCGCGACCACGCGGGAAACAGCACGATGTCGTGGGGGTTCACGAAGCTGGCCACCAACAGGAACGGGCGCAGCGCGGCGGGGTCGCCGTCGCGGCGGCGGGCATAGCGGTCAGTGAGCCAGGCAACGACGCGGTCGGCGATCAGGGGATCGCGGCGAACGCCGGCGTCGGCCAGCAGCGCTCCGTGCGGCTCGGGGCCCACCCATCCCGAAAAGCCAAACGGCCCAAGCGGATCGGTGTCCAGGTAGCGGCGCACCGCGGCGGCGTCGACGACGCCGTCATCGTCGTTGGTCGGCAACGAACGGCCGGTCGCCGGATCGACGAGGTCGGCGTGCGAGATGTGCCACTTGCCATCGTAGTGCGTGTGGTATCCCGCCGCGCGGAACCAGTTTGCCCAGGGTGGGCACCTCGCCCGGGCGGAGCCAGCGCATGCGGGAATCGTCGGCGGTCTTCCCTATGCCGTCGGTCTGGGTGACCCCGTGCAGGTCGGGGTAGTGCCCGGTGAAAATCGTTGGGCGGCTGGGCACGCAGGCCAACGAACCGGTGTAGTGGCGGGCGAAACTGACGCCGTGATCGTCGAACCACTTGCGCCCGGCCAACGTTCGGTCGCGCCAGGCGAGCACGTCGGGAGCCTCGTACGGGGGCACCGCGCGCTCCTCGTCGGTAACGATGACGACGATGTCGGGGCGATCAGACACGGGCAGCCTCCAATCGGTTCGCCAGCCCGTCAAGCATCACGTCGGACTGTCGCGCGAGAAAGCGACACACGACGCGTTCGGCAAGGGTTTGGGTCGGGCGGGTTCCGATGTGCACCGTGCTGGTCAGGCTCACCACGGTGGAACCGCCGGTGCCCGCGGCCAGTGTCCAGCGGTTGGTCACCCGACGCAGGCGGCGGGGCAAGCCCTCGATGTCGTAGGCGAGCGTGTGCGGCGGGTCGAACTCGGTGATGCGTTCGACGAGGGCGTCGCGTTTGACCTGAACTCGCCGGGCGGTGCCCACGGCTCCCCCGTCGGCTCCGGAGAACAGGATGCACGAGTGGTCGACGTTGCCAGCCCACGAACTGATGGAGCCGAAGTCCGCGAGAACGTCCCAGATCTCTTCGGGGCGGGCCGCGATGCTGCGGCTGCGGCGAATGTCGGCCACGCTTAGGGCATCGTGTGGAGGATCGTCTCGAGCACCACCGCGAGGGCGCCGGTGGCGACGGCGATCGCGATCGTGACCCAGTCCGCCAGCTTCGGCCGCGCCGGATTGGCCGAGAGTTGACCGCTGCCCCCGCGGGCGGTGATCGCGTCGCCCATCTCGTCGGCGCGCCGCAGGGTCACCGTGATGGCGGCGGCCAGCAGGTCGATCAGCTCCAGGGCGTGCCGCCGGCGCCGGGCCCTGCGGCCACGCGGTATGCGTTTCGGCCGCAGCCGACGGGCGGCGTAAAGCACCTGGAATTCGTCGATCAACATCGGGAAGGCGCGCAGGGCGAGCGCCAAAGCCACCGACCATTCGTCCACCGGAATCCGCAACAGTTTCAGCGGCCGGCCCAAAGTGGCCAGCGCAGGCCCTATTTCGGCGACATTGGTGGTCCATGACACCATCGCCCCCAGCGCGAGCAGCACGACCGACAGCGCGGTGATGCGGAGGAAGTTCAGGCCTCCCCCGAGTCCGATCTCCAGCCCGCCCAGCGAGACTTTGGGACTGCCGCCGGCCAGCGCGGCCGTGATGCCGCCCAGTGCGATGACGATCCACAGCCACCGCGGTACCGACGGCAGCGCGCCGCGCGGAATGCGCGCCATCCTGACCGCCGCAAACACCAGCGCCGCCACCAACCCGATAGTCACCCAGCCGGGGTAAAACGTCAGCAGCACCGAAGCGCCGAAAACGACCAGCAGTTTGGTGCCCGCCCACAGATCGTGGATGGCCGAGGTTCCGGGCACGGGGACGAGCAGCACGACCGGCCGAGGTGGGCGCCGGGTCGAGCGGCGCGACGGGGCGGGGGTTGCGGTCACACCATGCCCCCCGCCGCGGCCGGCACCGCTTCCAGCGTGCCGTTGCGCAGGTGCAGGGTGCGGGGGCAGAGGTCCTCCAGGCCGACGAAGTCATGCGAGATGACCACCACCGTCAGGCCCCGCTCCCGGCGCAAGTCCTCCAGCAGTCGCAGCAGGCCCCGCTGGCTGGCGGCGTCCAACCCGGCCAGCGGCTCGTCGAGGATCAGGGCGCGCGGCGAACGGGCCACGAGTCCGGCCAGCACCACCCGGCGCATCTGACCGCCGCTGAGCTGGTCGATCGGCCGCTTGGCCAGGGCGGGATCCAATCCCACGACGCCCAGCGCCGCGACGACGCGATCGTGCTCGCGGGACGAAAAGCCCGCGGCCGAGGCCACTTCCAGGTCGACGCGGGGCCGCATCAGCTGCAGCCTCGCCGCCTGGAACGACAACGCGACCGCGCCGACCTGCTCGGAAGTGGGCCGGCCGTCCATGAGGCAGGCGCCCCTGGTCGGAACGGTCAGCCCGGCCATGATCCACGCCAGCGTCGATTTGCCCGAGCCGTTGCCGCCGTGGATCAATACGCCGTCACCTTGCTCCACGGTGAAGCTGACGTCGCGCAGCGCGGTCTTGGCCCACGGGGTGCCGCTGCCGTACTCGTGGCCGACGCCTCGAAGTTCGATCACCGGCGCCTGCGCGCCGTGGTTGCCCGCAGGGGCTCCGACGGTTCCGGCCGGCGCCACCGCGGTCTCGACCATGCCCGCGTTGTCCGGCGAATCGCTGAGATCGATTGTGCGCTGGGCGGATTCGGCCTCGTTGTTGTAGTGCGTGATGTGAACGAGCGCGGTGCGGTGCCGTTTGGTCAGGCCGGACAGCACGCCCAGCAAGGCTTCCCTGCCCTGCTGGTCGACCATGGTGGTGACCTCGTCGGCGATGAGCAGCGCCGGCTCCCGGGCCAGCGCCGCGGCCAGCGCCAGCCGCTGCAGTTCGCCCCCGGACAGGCTTCCGGTTTCGCGTTCGGCGAGTCCGTCGAGGCCGACCTCGTTCAGCAACCGTTCCACGTCGATCTTGGTGCCGGGCGGCAGGCCCCAGACCACGTCGTCGGCGACCCGGGTGCCCAGGACCTGGCTCTCCGGGTGCTGCAGGACGACGGCCGTGCCGCCCAGCTTGCCCAGGCCCACGGCGCCGGGGCGGTGCACGGTGCCCGACGTCGGTTCGCGGCCGGCCAGGATCAGCATCAGCGTCGTCTTCCCGGAGCCGTTGGGCCCGGTGATCGCGACGTGTTCGCCGACCTTCAGGTCCAGGCTGACCTCGCGCAGCGCGTCCTGGCGGGCACCGGGGTAACGGAAACGCACTTTGTCGAAGCGCACCGGAACCGGCCCGACGGCGCCCTGCTCGCTCTTGCTTCCTTCCCAGGCGTCCAACTTGTGCACATCGGGGATGCCGCGCATCCGCTCCAGCAGGCGCGACAGCGCCCACCAGCCGATCAGGGACACCACCATGATCCCGACGCCGTAATAGACAAGCACCAGCCACTGCCAGTAGTGCACCGCGAAAGCGAAGTACCGCTTGAGGTCGGCGGCGTTGCCCTGCATGTGCACCCGGGTCAGGAAGGCGGCGATACCGTTCACGTTCGCGGTCATCACCTCGAAGATCAGGTGCCGCAGCCGGGTCATCACCATCAGCGCGCCGACGTTCGCGGCGCCGAACACGAGGCCGGCGACCAGGGACGAGACGATCACGGTGGGTGTGCCCCGGCGCCTGCGCTTGATGAATCCGGTCAGCCCGCCGATGTAGACGCAATGGACGACGGTCATGAAACCGCCCAGCCCGGCGATGAGGAAGGCGATCACGCCGGCGGCAACCGTCGCGGCCACCAGGACACGGAGCCGGTAACGGTAGGCCAGCAGCCCGGTGGGGACGGTGCCGAGCAAGGCCAGTCCCGCGGCGAACGGGACGGCAACGGAGATGATCGCGATCACCGCGCACAGCGCCCCCATCACGGAGGCCTGCGCCAATTCGACCGGTCGCAGCGGTCCACCCCGATTGCGCGCAGGGGATGGTCGAGGGGCGCTCACTGTACCGATTCTGCCAGGCCCCAGCAGCAAGTCGCCGCAGCACACCACGCACGCCGGCTTTCGCACTCGGGCGTGTGAGACTCGTCTCGCTTAGCAAAGCTATGCAAACATGGATGCATGAATGCATCCGCCGCCAACCACAGCGATGTCGTTGACGCCGCAAACACATCCCAGTCCGGCCTGGGGGCCGACCTCCTCGCCGTCGTCGCCCGGCTCAACCGGCTGGCCACCCAGCGCATCCAGATGCCCTTGCCCGCGGCGCAGGCCAGGCTCCTGGCGACCATCGAGGCCCACGGCGAAGCCCGAATCGGTGACCTGGCCGCCGTCGATCACTGCTCGCAACCGACGATGACGACCCAGGTGCGCCGGCTCGAGGACGCCGGCCTGGTCACCCGGACCGTCGACCCCGGGGATGCCCGGGCGGTCCGGATCCGCATCACGGCCGACGGGATCCGCACCCTCAACGCCGTTCGGGCCGACCGGGCCGCCGCGATCGAACCGCAATTGGCCCTGCTCGAGCCCGCGGACCGCGAGGTGCTGACGGAGGCGGTCGGGGTGCTGCGCCGGATTCTCGAGCACGCCGCGTCGGCACCACGGCGCCATACCCTGTGACGGTGCTCGTCCCCGGTGGAGGAACGAGCACCAGCGGGGTAGACACTGGAATCGATGTCTGGTCGGTCTGACCGTGACGGAAGGGGGCGGTGATTCGGATGGAGGCGTCGGCCTACCCGGCCGCCCCGTTGACCGTGTGGGTCGGACCGACGAGGTACGTCTTCGGCCCCGGCCGCGACCTGTTGGTGGGCCACGGCCGCGGTGTCGACATCCCGCTGGGGCGCCCGGCCGGCGGCGGTGGCCCACCCCAGGCGCCTCAGCCCGACGTGGTGCTGCGGTTCACCGGGAGCCACTGGGTAGCCATCAACAGCGGCCGCCACGGCATGTACGTCAACGGCTCGCGGGTGTCGACGGTCGACCTCCACTCCGGCCAGGCGATCACGATCGGTGATCCGCGCCGGGGCCCGCGCCTGGTTTTCCAGATCGGTCCGGTCGCCGGCCCGCCCGGACGTCCCCCTGGCGCGCCGCAACGCCCGGCCCCGCCGCCGCCCCCTGCGCCCCCGCAGGTCCGCCCGCCTCACCCACCACGCCCGAACGATCCCAACCTGGGTGCACCGACGGAGCGAGCCACCCAGCGAATGCGGATCGCCCCGCCGCGACCGCCCGTGGCCGGGCCGCCGAAAGTACCCGCCCCGCCGGGGCCGGTGGCACCACCCGGTCCGCCGCTCCCGCCCGCGGGGCCGCCCGTCGCGCAAGGCGAGGACGACAAGGGCGCGGGGCTGATCGAGCAGATGAACACGCGACAGCTGCGAACCCCCGGCCCCTCCTTCCGCACCCAGGAGCCCAATTCCACGTATCGGTTGCCGCTCAAGGCCGGGGCGCGCACAAGCGGGGTCGTCGCATACCGGCTGGGGCTCACGGTCGACGGGCACGAGGTGCTCAGCGACATCTCCTTCACGGCGCGGCTGGGGACGTTGACCGCGGTTGCGGGGCCGTCGACAGCGCGCAACTCGGCGCTGCTCGAACTGCTCGCCGGCATCCGGGAACCCAGCTCCGGCCGAACCACCGTGGACGGCCACGACGTGTACGCCGAGCCCGAGTCGATGCGCGCCCGGATCGGGATCGTGCAGAGTGACGAGCGCGTGCACGCGCGGCTCACCGTCGAACGGGCGATGGGTTACGCCGCCGAAATGCGCCTGCCGCCGGACACCGCACCGGAGCACCGCGACCGGGTGGTGGACCAGGTGCTCGAGGAACTCGAGCTGACACCCCACCGCGCGACCCGGATCAGCAAACTCTCGCCCGAGGTGCGCCGGTGTGTGTCGCTGGCGGTCGAACTGATCACCCGACCGACGCTGCTCGTGGTCGACGAACCGGGCGCCGAGCTGGATGCGGCGCAGCAAGACCACGTGATGGCGATCCTGCGCCGCCAGGCCGACATCGGCTGTGTCGTGGTGGTGGCCTGCGGCGGTGGTCAGTCCTCGCCGCAGTCGCTGAGCGGCCTGAGCATGTGCGATCAGGTGTTGGTGCTCACCGGCCGTGGCGCGATCGCTTTCGTCGGGGCGCCCCTGCAGGTCGACTCCTCGATGGGAACCACCGACTGGGCGAAGGTCCTCGAGCAGGTCGCGGCCGATCCCGACGGCGCGGATCGCGCATTCCGGACCCGCCAACCGGCGCCGGCGCAGCGCACCCCGCCGGACGTGGCCGCGCCGTGGGCGCTGCCCGCCGAGCTCCCCGCGAAGCGGCAGATCCGGCTGCTGGCCCGTCGCCAGCTCCGCCTGATCTTCGCCGACCACATCACCTTCTTGTTCTTTGCGGTGCTGCCCTTCGTGTTGGCGGCGCTGACGCTGCTGATCCCCGGCGATTCCGGCTTGGAACGGCCCAGCCCGACCAGCTCCAACGCCCATGAAGCCATCGAGGTGCTGGCCGCGCTGAACATCGCCGCGGTGATCATCGGCACCGCACTGACCATCCGCGCCGTCGTCGACGAGCGTCGCGTCTTCCGGCGCGAGCAGGCCGTCGGGCTGTCGGCGCCGGCCTACCTGGCCGCCAAGCTCCTCGTCTTCGGTGTGGCGGCGCTCGTCCTGACGGCCGTCTTCTTCGCGATCGTCATCGTCGCGAAAGGCGGCCCCGGGCACGGCGCCGTCTTGCTGGGCTTCTTGGGTGGAGCCACGATCGAGCTCTACGTGAGCGTGGCCGTCACCGCTGTGGTCTCGGCGGTCGTGGGGTTGGCGCTGTCGGCGACGGGCACCCAGCCGCGCGAGGCGTTGCCGCTGCTCGTGCCGGTGATCCTGGCCTCGGCGCTGTTCAACGGCAGCCTGGTCCAGCTGGTGAGCAAATGGGGCTTTCAGCAGATCTCCTGGTTCGTCCCGGCGCAGTGGGGCTTCGCGGCGTCGGCGTCCACCGTCGATCTGCGCCGGGTCGACGCGCTGGCCGCCAACGCCTTGACGTGGAACCACTATTCGGGCTGGTGGGTGTTCGACATGGTCATGCTGATGGCGTTCGGTGCGGTGGCGGCCGGCTTCGCCCTGTATCGGCTGCGGGCGCCCAAGCGGACAGCCCAGGCCCTACATCGCGAACAGCAGAAACTGGGTGAGCTGGCTGGGTGAAAAGTTATTGTCGCTGACCAGCACCGCCGATTGGCGGCCGTCGGGCAGCCGTAGGCCCCAACGTGATGCCCTCGACGTTTGAACGCGACGTCGTCAATTCCCTTGTCGGACAAGGACAGCCGCCGATGACCATGCCGTCGAAAGTGGCGTCGAACGCGACCTGTGACCGACCAGGGTAGGTCAGCATCGGCGGCCTTGCCGGCAGCGGCATCACATCACTAGACATAGCGCCTGACGTGGCGGCAGTAGTCGGCGTAGACGTGGCCGTACCGCTGCCGCATGAATTCTTCCTCGCGCAACACTTGCCGGTGGAACAGCGCGGTCGCGGCGAGCAGGTAGATCAGCGGGACCCAGTTGGGGAACACCAGCAGCTGGCCGAGCAGGAACACGAAGAAGCCGACATAGATGGGGTTGCGGCTCCTCGCGAACATCCCGGTCGTCACCAGCCGACCGGGTGCGTCGACGTCGATGCCGACGCGGAAGCTCTTGCCGAACGACGCCAGGCTCAGTACCAGGATCAGCACCCCGGCCAGGCAGAGCGCCACGCCCAGCCAGGCGAGGACCGTCGAGTGGAAAAACCGCCGGTGGCTGGCCAGGGGCCAACCGAAGGCGGCGGCGAACACCGTATAGAAGTAAAACAGCGCCACCGGCGGTATCAGATAGTCCGTCTTGTCCAGCTTCCCGAAATGCATCGCTTGGGTGCCGGTCCGGCGCAGCTGCACGACCCGGCCCGCGACGGTGCCGACGAGGAGCACAACCATGAGAGCGGCCAGGTATTGCGGCATCGCTTGATCATGGCACCGACATGGCGGCCGCCGAGCGTGCACGCGGCGCGAAATCTCGCGTCGAAACTCGCAATGGATGCACGCTCGGCGAAATGGTTCCGACGTGTTTGCGCGGCCCGATCGGCGGGTTACCGTCCTTTCATGGCGCCAGACACGAGAAGCACTGCCGAGCATCTGCGCAACGCCCTCGACGGGCGTTGGCGCGACGTGAAGAACCGGATGCGGGCCACGATGACCGAGGACCTGTTCCGCCCGCACTACACCCCGAATACCGTCATCGCCCGCACCAAGGTGGCCGAGCAAATGCGGATCATGGCCGCGTTCGGTGTCGCCGCCGACAACTTCCGCAAAGAGCACGGCGGGACCGGCGACGTGGGCTCGGCGATCACGATGATCGAGATGCTGGCGATGTCGGATCTGTCGCTGATGGTGAAGGCCGGAGTGCAGTGGGGGCTGTTCGGCGGCGCCGTCGAGAATTTGGGCACCGAACGCCACCACGATGCCTACGTGAAAAAGACCATCAGCCTCGAGTTGCGTGGCTGTTTCGCGATGACCGAGACCGGGCATGGCAGCGACGTCCAGTCGCTGGAGACCACCGCGACCTACGATGCCGAGACCGAAGAGTTCGTCATCGACTCTCCCACCCCGACCGCCCGCAAGGATTACATCGGGGGCGCCGCCCAAACCGCCACCATGGCAGCGGTTTTCGCGCAGCTGATCACGACCGACGACGGCAAGCCGGTCAACCACGGCGTGCACTGCCTGTTGGTCCCGATCCGCGACGCCGACGGCAACGACCTGCCCGGCGTGACGACGTCGGACTGCGAATACAAGGGCGGCCTGCCCGGCGTCGACAACGGCCGGATCCTCTTCGACCACGTCCGCGTCCCGCGGGTGAACCTGCTGAACAAGTACGGCGACGTCGCCGCCGACGGCACATACAGCTCCCCGATCGACAACCCCAACCGCCGGTTCTTCACCATGCTGGGCACCCTGGTTCGCGGCCGCATCACGGTCGGCGGCAGCGCGGGCGCCGCCGGTCGCGTCGCGCTCGATATCGCCACCCGGTATGCGTTGCAGCGCAGGCAATTTTACGCGCCCGGCGAGGAAACCGAAGTGCTGATCATGGACTACCTGGTGCATCAGCGCCGGCTGTTCCCGTTGATCGCCAAGTCGTACGCGCTGCAGTTCGCCCAGAACGAGCTGGTGGGCAAATGCCACGACATCCAGACCGCGGACGCGCCCGACGCCGACGAGCAGCGCGAACTCGAAGCGCGCGCGGCGGGCCTGAAGGCGGCCAATACCTGGCACGCGTCCCGCGCCATCCAGGAGGCGCGCGAGGCCTGCGGCGGCGCCGGCTACATGGCCGAGAACCGGCTGATCGGGCTGCGCGGCGACACCGACGTCTTCACCACGTTCGAGGGCGACAACCGCGTGCTGACCCAATTGGTGGCCAAGGAGCTGCTGACGGCTTATGCCGACGACATCCGCAGCATGAGCCCGGTGGAGTGGGTGCGCTTCGCCGCCAACACCGTGGGTGAACGGGTGCGGAAACGCACTGCGGCGGAGGCCATTATGCAGACGATCGTCGACGCCCGCCAGGACAGCGAAGAGGAGGGCAGCCTGTTCAACCGCGGCACACAGGTGAACATGTTCGAGGAGCGCGAGGATTATCTGCTGTCGTCGGTCGCGCGCCGGCTGCAGGGCAAGTCCAAGGAGATGTCGGAATTCGACGCGTTCAATGCCGTGCAGGATCACGTCTTGCACGCGGCGAACGCGCACATCGACCGAATCGTGTTGGAAGCGTTCGTCGCCGGGATCGACTCGTGCGAAAACGAAGAGGCCCGCGAACTGCTCGACATGGTCTGCGACTTGTATGCGTTGTCGGTGATCGAGGACGACAAGGCCTGGTACATCGAGCATGGGTACCTGTCGACGGGGCGGGCCAAGGCGGTCACCCGCGGCATCAACGACCGATGCCGCAAGCTGCGTCCGTATGCCGAGACGCTGGTCGACGGATTCGGCATCCCGGAGCCGCTGCGTTACGCCGAGATGCTGCACCCGGAGAACCTGCCGGACTGATCCCCGCGAAAGCCGTTGTGCCCAAAGGCTACTGATTCGGGATCTTACCGAGCGCCTGCAGCTTGCCGTCTGACCCGATCCGGAATTTCACCGTGCCGATGCCCGAGGGGCAGCAGGGCTGATCTTTGCCGACCTGCCATTGGTATTGGACCGTGATGGTGTCATCGGAGGGCGGCAGCACGGTGATGTACGGCTTCGGGTTTGGGGTGGCCGGGCCCAGTGGGGTGTTGTGATCGAAGAACAACAGCTGCTGCGGCGTCGACTCGCTGGCGATCGTGGGGATGATCTGAACCCAGTACAGACGGCACTTGTTGGCATGCCCCCTTGCGATTTCGACCCAGCTCGAGCCCGGAACCTCGACCGGGACCGACGCGATCGCCTGCCGCACCGTGTCGGCTGTCGGCCCGTCGGAGTCCTTGCACGTGTCGGCCCGCGGCGCGGGCGGTGCCGCGGGTTTTCCGCCGCAGGCCGAGGCCAGCAACATCAGCAGAATCACAAACCGGCGACGCACATTGTGAGCTTAACGAAAACTGTGAATGTCCCATCTGTTTCGTCGGAACCCCTATTCCGAGGCGCAATTCGGGAGGTCCGTGGGTAATCTGGGCGGTGTCGCAGATCGGCGTTGACCTGCGATTACCCGGTTGGCTGCGCGTTTTCCGGACACTTCACACATCGGTCCGGATCCGGTGAGAGGAAGCCGTAAAGCGGCGGAAACATCGCGCGCCCGACGACGAAACATCCTTGTCGCACCATTTAGCGCATTAGGCCCTTGCGCGCTCGAAGGGGAGGGAAGTAGGCGTGGCTACCAAGCCTCACGGCGCCCCTGGGGACGCCGTGAACAGCATGTGCGCCTACTGCGGTGTCGGCTGCGGCGTGGTGTTGCAGGTCACAACGGATCCGCAGAGCGGGCGTCGTCACGTTGCGAAATCCGTTGGAGACACGAGTCACCCGGCCAACTTCGGCCGGTTGTGCACCAAGGGCACGACCACTTCGGACATGCTGGCCGCGCCGGGACGGCTGGATGCCGCGTATGCGCGTGCCGACCGGGGCGACTCCCTCGAACCGGTCGACATGGACGGCGCGATCACCCGGGCCGCGATGCGGCTGCGGGCGATCATCGACCGGCACGGCCCCGACTCCTTCGCGATGTACGTCTCGGGCCAGATGTCTCTCGAGGCGCAGTACCTGGCGAACAAGCTCACCAAGGGGTTCATCCGCACCAACCAGATCGAGTCCAACTCGCGGCTGTGCATGGCCAGCGCGGGTTCCGGCTACAAGCTTTCCCTCGGGGCGGACGGGCCGCCCGGCTCGTATCAAGACTTCGAACGCGCCGACGTCTTCTTCGTCATCGGCTCCAATATGGCCGACTGCCACCCGATCCTGTTCCTGCGCATGATGGACCGCGTCAAAGCCGGCGCCAAGCTGATCGTGGTGGACCCGCGTCGCACCGCGACCGCCGAGAAGGCGGACCTGTTCCTTCAGATCGCGCCCGGCACCGATCTCGCGTTGCTCAACGGGCTGCTGCACCTGATCGTCGAGAACGGGCACATGGATCCGCAGTTCATCGCCGAATTCACCGAGGGCTGGGAGGTGATGCCGAGCTTCCTCGAGCAGTACACTCCCGAGAAGGTCAGCGAAATCACCGGCCTCCCAACCGAAGACATCCACACCGCCGCCGACTGGATCGGCGGCGCCGAAAACTTCCTGAGCTGCTGGACGATGGGCCTCAACCAGAGCACCCACGGCACCTGGAACACCAACGCGATCTGCAACCTGCACCTGGCCACCGGCACGATCTGCAAACCGGGCAGCGGTCCCTTCTCGCTCACCGGGCAGCCCAACGCGATGGGCGGCCGCGAAATGGGTTACCTGGGGCCGGGCCTGCCGGGTCAGCGTTCGGTCCTGTCGGGCGCCGACCGCGGGTTCGTCGAGGACGCCTGGGGCATTCCGCGCGGCTCGCTGCGCACCGAGGTCGGCACCGGCACCATCGACATGTTCTCCCGCATGGCCGATGGCCAGATCAAGGCGTGCTGGATCATCTGCACCAATCCCGTTGCCAGCGTCGCCAACCGCAAGACGGTGCTGGCCGGTCTGGAGCGCGCCGACCTGGTGATCACCCAGGATGCGTTCCTCGGGACGGAGACCAACGAGTACGCCGACATCGTGCTGCCGGCCGCCCTGTGGACGGAGTCCGAGGGGGTGATGATCAACTCCGAGCGCAACCTGACCCTGTTTCAGCCCGCCGTCCAGGCGGCGGGTCCAGCCCTGCCGGACTGGCAGATCATCGCCCGGATCGCTTGCGAGATGGGCTTTTCGGGCTCGTTCACCTACGACTCCGCCGAGCAGGTCTTCGAAGAGATCAAGCGGTTCTGGAACCCGGCCACCGGTTACGACCTGCGCGGCGCCAGCTACCAACGGCTGCGGCACACGCCGCTGCAGTGGCCGTGCCCACCGCAGGGCACCGGCGACCGCAACCCGATCCGCTACCTCAACGACGGGATCAGCCAGACCCGGCTGGTCCGCGACGACGGCAGCGCGCCGCGGTTGGCGTTCCCGACGCCGAGCGGCCGCGCGGTGTTCTTCGCCCGCCCGCACCTGCCGCCCGGGGAAATGCCCGACGACGACTACCCCTTCCTGTTGAACACCGGACGCCTGCCGCACCAATGGCACACGATGACCAAGACAGGCAAGGTCGCCAAACTCAACAAGCTGAACCCGGGCCCGTTCGTCGAGCTCCACCCCGACGACGCCGCGCGGCTGCAGATCTCGGAAGGGGACCCGGTCGAAGTCGCGTCCCGCCGCGGCCGCGCCGTGCTGCCCGCCGTGGTCACCGACCGGGTGCGACCGGGCAACTGCTTCGCCCCCTTCCACTGGAACGACGCTTTCGGTGAGTACCTGTCGATCAACGCCGTCACCAACGACGCGGTCGACCCGGTATCGCACCAGCCGGAGTTCAAGGCTTGCGCGGTCACCCTGGCCAAGGTCGCCGTCGCCGAACCCGATCCGGTCACCGAACCCGAATCCGCGGTGGCCGCCGACACCCACGAACCCGGACAGGAAATCAGCCTGTCACACGTCGATGCCCTCGCCGAACTGTTCGGCGTCGCAGACGAACCCGCGCCGACGTTCGACGAACGGGGCCGCTCCTACCTCGCCGGGATGCTGGCCGGATTGCGGTCCGAAGCCGGTCGCCGCGCCGGCGGCGTGCCCACGCTGCCCCTCAGCGCACCTTTCGACTCCGGCACCCGGCTGTGGGTGGACGGCGTCCTCGCGGGAATGTTCGCGCGCAGCGCAGGACCCCGTTCGACGCCGGAGCTGCCCGACGGCGCACCCACCGGTCCGGTCCCCGAAGCGGATTCGGCGCCCGGGCGGGCACCGGTCGTCGTGCTGTGGGCCTCGCAGACCGGCAATGCCGAGGAGCTCGCCGGCGAGGTCGCCGCGCAGTTGGGTGAGGCGAACGTGCCGGTCGCGCTGCACGGCATGAACGACTTCCCGATCACCGAGCTGCCCACGGCGCGAGAGGTGCTGCTGATCACGAGCACCACCGGCGACGGCGACCCACCCGACAACGGGGCGGGCCTGTGGCGGGCGCTAACCTCCAGCGGCCCACCACGATTCACCGACACCCGCTATGCGGTTCTCGCGCTGGGCGATTCGAACTACGACGACTTCTGCGGTCACGGACGCAAGCTCGATGAGCGCCTGGCCGAGCTGGGAGCGACCCGCATCGTCGACCGGGTCGACTGCGAACCCGACTACGACGACGCGGCCGCGAAGTGGCTCAGCGGGGTCATCCACGCGCTGGCCCGCACACCGGCCCCCGCGGGCCGGGATGGCGGCGCGCCGGGGGTCAGGGCCGCGATCGCCGCGCCGACCCGGCCGGCCAACAGGTCCGGGGCGGTCGGGTACAGCAAGAAGCACCCCCTGATCACCGACATGGCCCGCAACATCAAGCTGGGCCGGCCGCAATCGGCAAAAGATGTGCGGCAGTTGGTTTTTCGTTTGCCCGAAGGCACGATCAGCTACCAGGCCGGCGACGCGCTCGGGGTGTGGCCGCGCAACAGCGACCGGCTCGTCGACGAATGGCTGTCCGTCACCGGACTGGACGCGCAGACCCCGGTCGAGGTCGGCGAGCACGGTTTGATGTCGTTGCGCTCCGCACTGACCGAGCGAATCGAAATCGCCCACATCAGCCGGGATTTGGTGCGGTTCGTGCAGGAACGCACCGGCGACCCGAAACTCGCCGAGCTGCTGAAGCCGGAAAACAAAGCCGACCTGAGCAACTGGGCGTGGGGGCGCCAGGCCATCGACCTCCTGGCGCAGCACCCGGTCTCGGCATCGGCCCACGAGTGGCTGAGGGTCCTCAAACGCCTTCAGCCGCGGCTGTACTCGATCTCGTCGAGCCCCAAGGAGTGCCCCGGCGAAGTTCACCTGACCGTCTCGCCGGTGCGCTACAACTTCCAGGGCATCCCACGCCGCGGGGTGTGTTCGACCTACCTGGCCGATCGCTCCCCCGGCGACCGGGTCGCCGTCTACCTGCAGCCGTCGAGCAACTTCCGGCCGCCCGGCGACCCGGACACCCCGATGATCATGATCGGCCCGGGCACCGGGATCGCGCCCTTCCGCGCCTTCCTGCAAGAACGCCGCGCGCTCGGCCACACCGGTCCCAATTGGCTGTTCTTCGGCGAACAGCACGCCGCCACCGACTACTACTACCGCGACGAGATCGAGCAGATGCACGCCGACGGGTTGCTGGCCGAACTGGACCTGGCGTTCTCCAGGGACCAGCGCGACAAGGTTTACGTGCAGCACCTGATGCGCAACCGCGGGGCCCAGCTGTGGCGCTGGCTGCAGGACGGCGCCCAGCTGTACGTCTGCGGCAACGCCGACCCGATGGCCAAAGACGTCGATCGCGCGCTCTGCGAAATCGCGGCCCGACACGGCAACCTCGAGCCGGACGCGGCGAGGGCCTACCTCCAATCGCTGAGCGCCGACAAACGCTACCACCGCGACGTCTACTGAAGCCCCACCCCAGCCTTAATACGACGGAAACGTCGCACACCCGCCGCCGAAACATCCCCGTCGCACGATGCACTCATCTGGTTGCGTCGAGGAGGGACCGTGGGCGTGGCTCCGGAGTGTGATGGCCCCGATCGGGTCATGAAAAGCGTCTGCCCGCTGCGGTGCCGGCTGCATCCCGAAGGCCGGTCGCCGGCCACCGGGCACGTCGATTGGGCGGGGCTGCCCGTCAACCTCGACATGGCGTTCTCGAGGAAACAGCGCGACAAGGTCTACGTGCAACACGTGATGCGCAAGCAGGGCAGCCAGCTGTGGCGGTGGGTGCACGGCGACGCGCAGGTATGCGTCTGCGAAACCGCGGCCGAAGACGAGCGCCGGGGCGCCGACCCGGCAAAGGACTACGTCTAACCGCCACGCGCATCGGCGCGAGCGCCGTTGAGCGGCAATGAGCCAGACCGGGCGCGACGTGCGGATGTCCTATAGTGGGGCTATGCAACAGGCCACACCGCCGCGCCTCGTCCTTACGCGCCGCCCCGCCGTGGACTTTTGTTGCCCTTGTTGTTGTTGATTCCTGACGCCATCCCACGCACCACCTGAAGCGTCGCGCTCTACCCCGGATGCGGACGCACCGAGATGCGAGGCAATCACAAGTCATCAGGAAGATAAGGGCCATCGAATGGGTAGTACCTGACAGGCCGACGAACCCCGAACCGACACCGCCTAAGGAAGCTTCATGAGCATCGCCGAGGACGTCACCCAGCTGATCGGAAACACGCCGCTGGTCCGGCTGCGCCGGGTCACCGAGGGCGCCGTCGCCGACGTCGTCGCCAAGTTGGAATTCTTCAACCCGGCAAACAGCGTCAAGGACCGCATCGGCGTCGCCATGCTGGACGCGGCCGAAAAGGCCGGCCTGATCAAGCCCGACACCATCATCCTCGAGCCGACGAGCGGGAACACCGGCATCGCGCTGGCGATGGTGTGCGCGGCGCGCGGCTATCGGATCACCTTGACGATGCCCGACACTATGAGCGTCGAGCGGCGCATGCTGCTGCGCGCCTACGGCGCCGAACTCGTCCTGACCCCCGGGGCGGAGGGCATGCCGGGCGCCATCGCCAAGGCCGAGGAGCTGGCCAAGACCGACCAGCGCTACTTCGTGCCCCAGCAGTTCGAGAACCCGGCCAATCCCGCAATCCACCGCGCGACCACCGCCGAGGAGGTGTGGCGCGACACCGACGGCAGGGTCGACATCTTCGTCTCCGGCGTCGGCACCGGCGGCACCATCACCGGTGTCGCCCAGGTAATCAAGGAGCGCAAGCCGTCGGCGCAATTCGTCGCCGTGGAGCCGGCCGCGTCGCCGGTGCTGTCCGGCGGGCAGAAGGGCCCCCACCCGATCCAGGGCCTCGGCGCCGGATTCGTCCCGCCGATCCTCGAGATGGACCTGGTAGACGAGGTCATCACGGTCGGCAACGACGATTCGCGCAACCTGGCGCGGCGGCTGGCCGCGGAGGAGGGCCTGCTGGTGGGCATCTCTTCGGGCGCGGCCGCGGTGGCCGCCCTGCAGGTGGCGCGCCGGCCCGAGAACGCCGGCAAGCTCGTCGTCGTCGTTCTTCCCGATTTCGGTGAACGATATCTGAGCACGCCGCTCTTCGCCGACGTGGCGGACTGAGCATGATCGCGGCCATGCGTCGAGACATTCGGGCGGCCAGGGAGCGGGATCCTGCCCGGCCCACCACGCTGGAGGTCATCTTCGCCTACCCGGGCGTGCACGCGATCTGGGGGCACCGGATCAGCCACTGGCTGTGGCAGCGCGGCTCTCGGGTGGCCGCGCGGACGTTGGCGGAATTCACCCGCATCCTGACCGGCGTCGACATCCACCCCGGCGCCGTCCTCGGCTCGGGCCTGTTCATCGACCACGCGACCGGCGTGGTGATCGGGGAAACCGCCGAGGTGGGCGACGACGTCCACATGTATCACGGCGTCACCCTCGGCGGCAGCGGCGCGGACACCGGGAAACGCCACCCGACCGTCGGCGACCGGGTGACCATCGGCGCCGGGGCCAAGGTCCTCGGCGCGATCAAGATCGGCGATGACAGCCGGATCGGTGCCAACGCCGTGGTGGTCAAGCCGGTGCCGTCGGGCTCGGTGGTGGTCGGGGTCCCCGGGCAGGTCATCAGCCGCGCGGGCCGAGGCACGCCCGACGACTCGATGATGCCCGACCTCGTCGGTGTCAGCCTGCAGTCCCTGCTCACCCGAGTGGCCCGGCTGGAGGCCGCGAACGACGGGCAGCAGAATGGCCGCGTGATCCGGCCGCCCGAAGCCGGGGTGTGGCACGGCGAGGACTTCTCGATCTGACGTCGGCCCGCGCGGCTCGCCTTCGGATGCTCTTCAAGATGCGTTAACCGCGATCGGCGCTACGGTGGCGAAACGGGCCAACTCACTGGAGGTGTGATGAGCGATCCCTGCACGCCGCGGATCCCGGCGGCGCTGGCCGCGCCGAGCCTGAATCGCGGGGTGGGCTTCACGCACGAGCAGCGGCGGCGGTTGGGTCTCACCGGCCGGCTTCCGTCGGCGGTGCTCACGCTCGACGAGCAAGCCGACCGGGTGTGGCATCAATTGCAAGGCATGGCAACGGATTTGGGCCGCAACCTGCTGCTCGAGCAGCTGCACTACCGCCACGAGCTGCTGTATTACAAGGTGCTGGAGGACCATCTGACCGAGCTGATGCCGGTGGTCTATACGCCCACGGTCGGCGAGGCCATTCAGCGCTTCTCCGACGAATACCGAGGACAGCGCGGGCTTTTCCTGAGCATCGACGAGCCGGACGAGATCGGCGAGGCCTTCCGCACCTTCGGTTTGGGACCCGAGGATGTCGACCTGATCGTCTGTACCGACGCCGAAGCCATTTTGGGCATCGGCGACTGGGGCGTGGGCGGAATCCAAATCGCCGTGGGCAAATTGGCGCTCTACACCGCCGGCGGCGGCATCGATCCGCGCCGTTGCATCGCGGTGTCGCTCGACGTCGGCACCGATAACGAACAGCTGCTGCAGGACCCGTTCTATCTCGGCAATCGCCACGCCCGCCGCCGCGGCGAGGAGTACGACGAGTTCATCAGGCGCTACATCGAGACCGCCCATCAGATGTTCCCCAACGCGATCCTGCATTTCGAGGATTTCGGGCCGCTCAACGCGCGCAAGATCCTGCAGACCTACGGCGACCACTACTGCGTGTTCAACGACGACATCCAGGGCACCGGCGCGGTGGTGGTGGCCGCGGTCTACGGCGGGTGCCATGTCAGCGGAATCCCGCTGCGCGACCAGAAGGCGATCGTCTTCGGCGCCGGGACCGCCGGGATCGGCGTGGCCGACCAGATCCGTGACGCGATGGTCGCCGACGGCGCCACCGCCGAACAGGCCGCGTCGCAGATCTGGCCGATCGACAAGCAGGGCCTGCTCTTCGACGACATGGACGACCTGCGCGACTTCCAGGTGCCCTACGCGAAGAACCGCCAACGGCTGGGTTTGGTAACGGGAAAAGCCGCCGCGGACCGGGTCGGGCTGGTGGACGCGATCAAGCTGGCGTCACCCACCATTCTGCTGGGCTCGTCGACGGCGTTCGGCGCGTTCAACCAGGAGGTCGTCGAGGCGATGACCGCATCCTGCGAACGGCCGATGATCTTCCCGCTGTCCAACCCCACCTCGCGCATGGAGGCCATGCCGGCCGACGTGCTGCGGTGGTCGGAGGGCAGGGCGCTGATCACCACCGGCACTCCCGTCGCCCCAATCGAATACGACGGCACCACCTACACCATCGGCCAGGCCAACAACGTGTTGGTGTTCCCGGGGATCGGGCTGGGCATCATCGTCGCCCGCGCCAGGCTGGTCACCCAGGGCATGCTGCAGGCGGCGGCGAGAGCCGTTGTGCACCAAGCCAATCCGACCAATCCGGGAGACTCGCTGCTGCCGGATGTGCGGAACCTGCGCGACATTTCGGCGGCGGTCGCCGAGGCGGTCTATCGCGCCGCCGTCGAGGACGGGGTGGCCACCAGGACGCACGACGACGTCCGGCGGGCCGTCCGCGAAACCATGTGGCGGCCGGTCTACGACT
>NZ_DATJPU010000193.1:0-3308 GCF_035506235.1 Mycobacterium sp. | reverse complement strand
GCGTGGCGCCAGGGTATGTCGACGGGCCGGCGGCCCTCGATGTGTCGATCGCCGCGGTGGTGACCTGTGTCGATTCATCGGTGTGGCTGAGCCAGGCGCTCGGTGACGCCCAACTCGACGACGGGCGCACCCGTGCCCAGGTGGTGGTCGGGCAGGCCGAATTCGCCGACGTGGCGGTGTTAAACAGCGCTAACCCGATCGTGGCTGCCGTGCTGCGCCGGCTGTCACCGCGCGCACGGATTCACGTGGGCGCCGAGGGCATCGGGCAAGCGTTGGACAATCTATTCGTCGATGCGCGGCGAGGCGAAAGCGACGATCCGCACGGTCCGCTGCTGGCCGGACAGCCACCCCTGGATTCCAGAGGTCCAGTCAAACTGGTCGAGTTCACTGCCAGGCGCCCCTTCCATCCGCAGCGTCTGCACGCTTGCCTGGACCTGCTGCTCGACGGCGTGATCCGAACCCGGGGACGGCTGTGGCTGGCCAGCCAACCCGAGCAGGCGATGTGGTTGGAATCGGCCGGCGGCGGATTGCGGGTCAGTTCGGCCGGCAAATGGCTGGCCGCCCTAACCGGCCCTGAGCTTGCCGACATCGATGCAGAGCGCCGCGTCTTCGCGGAGCTGACATGGGACGACCGCTACGGCGATCGGCACACCGCGATGACCGTCCTGGTGTACAGCGCGCACCCCGCCGAAATCCTCGACGCCCTTAATGGAGCGCTGCTCACCGACGACGAGCTTCGCACCCCGCAGGACTGGATCGGCTACGACGACCCGTTCGGCGACTGGCACGAAGACCCCTGCGAAGCACCAGCCGACGATGACGAAGACACACCTGCCCACCACACCCAGCACGGAGAACGATGATGAAACCCGGCATCCACCCCGATTACCACCCCGTCGTCTTCCAAGACGCCACCACCGGTGCGATGTTCCTGACCCGATCGACCCTGACCAGTTCGCGCACCATCGACTGGGAGACACCGGACGGGGTGCACACCTACCCACTCGTCGTCGTCGAAGTCACCGCGGATTCACACCCGTTCTGGACCGGCAGCCGCCGCATCGTCGACAGCGCCGGACAAGTGGAAAAATTCCACCGCCGCTACGGCAGCCGGCAACCGTCTACACCCAAACGGGACGCCGAAGCCGCACAGTGAAAACCGGCGACAACTCCATCCCGCATCGTCGCCCGCGGGCATCTTCAGATGAGGCAACGAATCGCCGCAGGCGGGCATTAACGACGAGTCATCTCGCGATTCGGCCGCCGTGACGCCGAACCGGTAGCCTGGCATTTACCAACGCGGGCTGGAGCAGCTCGGTAGCTCGCTGGGCTCATAACCCACAGGTCGCAGGTTCGAATCCTTTAGGGCCACCTTTAGGGCCACCTATGGGCCACCTATAAAGGGCGCGGTGTCACTGTTGGCATTCGCTCGAAGCGGCGATGACGACATCGGTGACAAGTCCCCAACGATGCACTTGCGAGTGATGCTGGATCTGCCAGTCGGAGCCCAGCAGGGCGCGCATGGCGATGGGGCGACACCCTCCCACCAGCTGAGGGGCGACTTGCCACAGCCCATTCCAGGCTTGGGAGACGGCCCTTTCGAGCCGCCCTTCTCCGTGGGTAAGGCTGGCCAGGCACAGCCGGCCCCCGGGGGCCAGAATCCGACGCAGATCGTCCAGAACGGCCCGCGCGTAGTCTGCGTCGAGCAGGTCGAACACGAACGTGGACAGGACACGGTCGGCGAACCCGTCGTTGGCGGGTAACGGTAGTGAGCCGTCGACCAGCACCACCTCGGCGCGCTGCGCCCAGGCGTTGAGCCGATTGGTGGCCAACTTGATCATTACCGGGCTGAGATCGACGCCGAGGTAGTTGATGCTTTCCGGCAGCGCCCCCAGAAGGCGCGCGGCCAACCGGCCGGTGCCGCACCCGAACTCAAAAATCGTCTGGTCTGCGGCCAGGGCTGCGTTGGCCACGAGCCGGTCGGTAGTCGCGTCCTCGTAGATGGCCTGCCAGTCCTGGACGCGTCCGATCCGGTCGTAGACCGAACGGGCCTGCTTCAGGGTGAGTGCCACGGGAGCGTCCTCCTTCATCGACGAGTGAGTCTTCGGCTGGTTCAAAGCCCGTTGCGGCGAAGGGCGTTGGTGACGATTTCTTTGAGTTGGGTGAGGTCGTGGGCGGCGTTGATTTCATCGGATGTGAGGAGTTGGGTGAGTTCTTCGTCGGTTGTTTCGAGGAAGGCGGCGGGACAGTCGACGTCGAGGTTGGGGTGAGCTGCGCGAAATGTCGATCTGTACTGGAAGTCGACGGCTAGGCCGAGGTTGGCGACGAAGCGTCGCCAGGTCTTGTTTTTGATGAGCCCCGAGTAGGTGATGTCGCAGAGGTGGCAGTCGGTAATCCCGGTGGTGATCGCCGAGTAAATGTCTCGCAACATGCTCAGTGGTGTGGCGTCGACGTTGTAGACGAACACCAAACGGGTGCCGGTCGAGGCTCGTTGGGTCATGGGTGTCGCTTGTCGTATTGGCTTGCTCCACAAGGCTTATCAGCTGCTGACTCCTTAACCCGGGTTCGGACTGCATGGCCGTAGCAGACGCGGACGTCGTCGTGGATGTCGCTGCTGGTCATCGGGTGCGCTCCACGGCAGTCGTGAACTCGGCGGGTATGCGACCCATGACCACATCGACCGCCGAGGGGAAACAGGTCAGACAGTTCGTGTTGATCCGCCACAAGCTCGAGGTGCCTCGCTGATCGACAAGAACGAAACGCACGTCAGCCAACTTCGCAAGGTGATGAGAGATTGTCGACTGTCCCACATCGAGGCGCTCCGTAAGCTCACCAACGGTCATCGGGGCCTCAGCGTTTGCGAGTAGGTGAAGGATCAGTACTCGCGTTGGATCACCGAGGGCGCGGAACCACGACGCCCATTTCTCGGCTGTCGCTCGGTCGATCCCCGTGGCCGTATTCATCGATAATCGACGATAATCGATGAAGACTTCTCCGGGCAAGGTCAACTTTCACGAATCTCTTGATGCGCTCTGTGGGGTCTGGGGTTAAGTTTTCATCCGCTTTGCATCCGCCATGCGGTTGGGATTGCGTGTTCTGAACCGTCGGAATTGGTCCAGTGTGTCCAATTTGACCAGCATAAACGCCTTCCACCTGACTTTGCCTCAGCCTGAAAAGCGGAAGGTCGGCGGTTCGATCCCGCCCCTGGCCACCACTGTCAGCTTCGCGGGCTCCCACGGTCGCGGCATGCCGGAGCAATCAGGCCCGGTGCACGTGATGGCGCAGCACCGAGCGCCTGCAGCACCGTT
>NZ_DATJPU010000192.1:0-9792 GCF_035506235.1 Mycobacterium sp. | reverse complement strand
GACGATGCCGTCCCGGCTCAGCTTGGCCGGGCGGGAGGCCGACTTCCCGGCGCGCTGACGCCCCGCCGCCGACGGCGGTTCTGGAGCTGCCATGGCGGTCGCCCTTCGAGTGATGCGGGTTGATCGACTAATGACTCTAGTTGACGACGGCCGTGAAACTGGTGAGCCGGTAACCCCTGCCACCGACTGGGCGAATGCACGTAATCTCTTTCCAGGCTGATTCGAACGCCGAAAGGGGGCTCGCAGTGAACTGGACAACCGCCGCGGGGCCGCTGGTCACCTGCGCCCTCGTCGCCGGCTTCGCCGGCCCCATGCCGGTTGCGCACGCCAAGAACGGCGACACCCACGTCATCGGGCAGGGCCTCGATCAGACGCTGGACTGCAACGACGCCACCCTGATCGTCAACGGCACCGCGAACGTCGTCAACGCGAAGGGCAACTGCTATGCGGTGACGGTCATGGGATCGGGCAACACCGTCATCGCCGACTCCGTCACGCACGACATCACCGTGTACGGCTACGACCAGACGGTGTTCTATCACGGCGGCGCGCCGATCCTCTGGGACCGCGGCCGCGAACTGGGCATGACAAACCGGCTCCAGCAGGTGCCGGGCTGAGGCACGGATCGAGGGGAATCGAGGATCAATGCGCGACCACATCACCGACCGCCCGTCCCGGCTGGCCGCGCTCGCCTTGGCGCCGGCAACCGCGGCGTTGGTGCTGGCGGGCTGCAGCTCCACCGCCAACCCGCCCGGGGGCTCCACCGCGACGACGACGAAGAGCAGCAGCGCGACGACGAGCGCCGCGGCGGCCCCGACGAGCACGAGCGGGGCGAGCACCACGGCGTCGATCGAGATCGGCAACACGCTGCACTACGGGTCGATGGGGACCACGGCCACCCTTGATTGCGCCAGCGGTAAGTCGCTGGACGTGGGCGGCTCCAATAACACGCTGACCATCACCGGTACCTGCGAGACGGTGACCATCGGCGGTGCGAGCAACAAGGTCACGCTCGACAAGGTCAACACGCGCATCACCGTGGTGGGGCTGAGCAACACCATCACCTATAAAGACGGTGACCCCAAGGTCGACAACCTCGGCTCCAGCAACACGATCAGCAAGGGCTGAGCGACAGGGTATTCCGCAGCGACGGGCGCCCGGCTAATTCGCCGGCGCGCCGTGGCGGCCGGCGCCCGCGGCGAACCGCCCGGCCCCTTCCGCGGCCTCCGCGGCAACCCTTGCGATGCTGGCGAATTCGAAGTCGATGGCCTCGGGTTCGGGCCTCCCCCACTGGTGCAGCGCCGACAGCCGATCCGATCGCATGCACTGCTGCGGCAGCGCCGCGAGCCCGGCCGCCAGCTCCTCGGCGGCTTGCCTGGCTTGACCTTTCGGCACGACGCGGTTGGCCAGCCCCATCGCCAGCGCTTCGCCGGCCGCCACGCCGCGGCCGGTGAGGATCATGTCCATCGCCCGGCTCTGCCCGATCAGCCGGGGCAGCCGCACGGTGCCGCCGTCGATGAGCGGCACGCCCCACCGCCGGCAGAACACCCCGAACACGGCGTCCTCCTCGGCTACCCGCAGATCACACCAGAGGGCCAACTCCAGGCCCCCGGCGACGGCGTAGCCGCTGACGGCGGCGATCACGGGTTTGGACAGCACCATCCGCGTTGGTCCCATCGGGCCGGGACCCGTGCGGTGCACGGCGTTGGCGTCGGGCGCGCCGAAGGCCTTCAAATCGGCACCGGCACAGAAGGTTCCATTGTCCCCCCACAGCACGGCCACCGACGCGGTGTCGTCGCGGTCGAATTCCTCGAACGCCGCGTAGAGCGCGGCCGCCGCCGGGCCGTTGACGGCGTTCCGCGCCCCCGGCCGGTCGAGGATCACCGTGGTCACCGGGCCGTTGCGCTCCACCCGCACCGGATCGCTCATGTCACCTCCAACAGGGTCGGGTCACGTCGCTGCGCCAGCTCGGTGGCGAAGCCGTGATAAGCGTCGCGCAGCCGGTCGCCGGGCCAATCGGCGGGTAGCAGTTCGCCGGGCAACATAGGATCGGTGAGCAGGTGGCGCACGATGTCTGCTGCCGCCACGAACCGGCCCGGAATGTCGGGCGCGGCGGCCATCCCGCCGAGCAGCCGGTGGCCGGCCTCGGCCCACGCCGGCAGGTCCCAAAGCTCGCGGGCCAGCTCGGCGGGGGCCTCGTCGCGCGCCTTGAGCGTCCGCACCCGGCCCGCGACATCGGGATCGAGATCCAGCTCGAGGTTGTCGGGTCGCATCCACACGCCCTCGCGCAATTCGCCAAACCGCTTGTCGTGCATGGCGGTTCGCAGTGTAGCCCGGGTGCGGGCGTCGCCGCCCACGCTGGTCACGATCAGCACGACCCAGTCCCCGCGCCACGGCCGGGTTCGGGGGTGCATGGCATCGTCCTGCCGGCGCTGGCGGGCCAGCAATCGATCCGAGAGCCGGTAGCCGTCGGCGGACCGGATCAGGTCACCCGCACCGACCATGCGCGTCAGCGCCACCCGCAGCGCGGTCTCCTTGATGCCGAAATCCGCCGTTAGCCTGATCAATTCGGCGGCGGTGGCGCACGCCGGGTGAGCGCCGAGCAGCACGCTGAGCACCACCGACCGGGCCGTCATGTCTGGCATGGCTTATACCCCTGACGCTTTGCGGCCGTGGTCGCCGAACGGCTCGTCGCGGTGGCGCACCGCCTCCCGGAAGCCGTGCTCGACCGCGTCGGCCACGAAGGCGTGTCCCTCGGGCGTGTGCCGGGCGACGCCGTCGAACACC
Source organism: Mycobacterium sp. (assembly GCF_035506235.1). Lineage (GTDB taxonomy): Bacteria > Actinomycetota > Actinomycetes > Mycobacteriales > Mycobacteriaceae > Mycobacterium. Next base: position 7,005 of record NZ_DATJPU010000192.1, on the reverse strand, counting down.
GTGCTGACCATTCTGCTGGTGGCCACACCCTGTTGCAGGAGGGCCGAATTCAGCGCGAGCTTCACCATGATCAGCTGGTTGACCGGCACCGCCGCGATCCGCTCCACGAGCCGCTCGGTTCGTTCGTCGAGGTCCTCGGGGTCCGGCGCCTCGACGGCAAGGCCCCACTCGGCGGCCCGCGCGCCGGTGATGCAATCGCCGGTGAGCAGCAGGCGTTTGGCGCGCTGATCACCCAGCCGGTGCGCCCACAGGCCGGCCGCCGGGACGCCCCACACCCGCGTGGGCGGGTAGCCGATCTTGGCGTCGGCGGCGGCGATCACCTGGTCGGCGTGCAGCGCGATGTCGGTGCCGCCGGCCACGCAGTAGCCGTGGATCTTGACCACGGTCGGCTTGTCGGCGTGCATCAGGCTGGAGAACCCGCGCACGAAGCGGCTCATCATCTGGTAGTCGATCATCGGGTCCCACGGCTGGTTCGGCACGTGGTTGACCGCCTGGGTCCTGCCGTCGAGCACCGTGCCCCGATAAACGCCCGTTCCCCCGGCCGAGCCGGTGCGATCGGCGTAGGCGCTCAGGTCGAAGCCCGCGCAGAAACCCTCACCGCGACCCGAGACCAGGATGACGTGCACACCGGGGTCGAGGTCGGCGCGCTCGACCAACGCCGAGAGCTCCAGCGGCGTGTCCGCGACGATCGCGTTGCCCTTCTCCGGCCGGTTGAAGGTGATGCGCGCAACCCGGTCGGTGACCTCGTAGGTCATCGTTTTCAGGTTGTCGAAGTCGACCGGCCTGATGGCATGAGTCATGTTGCGGCTCAGCCCTTTACCAGCGCGCGCTCCAGGATGGGCGCAAGGTCCAGCCCGGTGGGCATCGTGCCGAACGCCCCGCCCCACCGGCCCTCGAGCCGGGTGGCCAGGAATGCCTCGGCGACGGCGGGGTGCCCGTGGCGCACCAGCAGCGAGCCCTGCAGCGCCAGGCAGATGTCCTCGGCGACCTTGCGGGCCCGGTAGGCGATGGAGTCCAGGTCGCCCAGGTCCCGCCGCAGCCGCTCGACGTGGCCGCCCAGCCGCGGGTCCTGACCGGCGCCGTCGGCCAATTCGGCGAACAACACCTCGACGCATTCGGGGCGGGTCGCCATGGCGCGCAACGTATCCAGCGCGCCGACGTTCCCCGAGCCCTCCCAGATGCCCATCAGCGGCGCCTCACGGAACAGCCGCGGCATCCCGGAATCCTCGACATATCCGTTGCCGCCCAGGCATTCCAACGCTTCGGCGGCGTGCGGGGTGGCGCGCTTGCAGACCCAGTACTTGCTGGCCGCCAGGCCGATGCGCCGCAGCAGCGCCTCCGTTCGGTCCCCGCGCACCGCCTTGTCGGTGGCGCCGGCCATTCGCATCGCGACAATCGTGGCGGCCTCGGCCTCCACGGCCAGGTCCGCCAGCACGTTGCGCATCAGCGGCTGGTCGATCAGGTAGGCGCCGAACGCCTTTCGGTGCTGGGCGTGGTGGATGGCGCGGGTCAGGCCGGTGCGCATGCTGGTCGCGCTGCCCAGCGTGCAGTCCAGCCGGGTGAGGTTGACCATCTCGATGATCGTCGGGACGCCGCGGCCCTCCTCGCCCACCAGCCACGCGACGGCGCCGTCGTACTCGACCTCGCTGGAGGCGTTGGCGTGGTTGCCGAGCTTGTCCTTGAGCCGCTGCAGGAACATCCGGTTGCGGGTGCCGTCCGGCAGCACCCGCGGCAGCAGGAAGCACGACAGCCCGCCCGGTGCCTGCGCCAGCACCAGGAAGATGTCGCACATCGGCGCCGAGGTGAACCATTTGTGACCGGTCAGGCTGTAGGTGCCGTCCCCGTTCGGGGTCGCCTGGGTGGTGCCGGCGCGCACGTCGGAGCCGCCCTGCTTCTCGGTCATCGACATCCCGGCGGTGATGCCGGCCTTGGCGGTGGCCGGCTTCAGCTCGGGGTCGTACTCGCGACTGGTCAGCAGCGGCTCGTAAACCGCGGAGAGTTCGCGGTTGTTGCGCAGCGCCGGGACGACGGCGTACGTCATCGAGATCGGGCAGGTGTGTCCGGCCTCGACGTTCCAGACCGACATCTTGGCCGCACGTACCACGTGCGCACCCGGCCGCTCGTCGGCCCACGGTGCGGCGTGGATGCCGTGAGCGATCGCCGCGCGCATCAGCTCGTGGTAGGCCGGGTCGTACTCCACCTCGTCGATGCGGTGCCCGTATCGGTCGTGGGTGTGCAGCACGGGCCGGTTGCGGTCGGCAAGCTCGCCCCAACGCTGAGCTTCGCGCGTGCCCGCAAGCGCCCCAAGCTCGTTCACCTCTTCTGCGCCCCACTGCCCGCCCTCGCGGATCAGGGCCTCGACGAGCACGGCGGACGTCGCGGGGTTGTGGTTCTCCAGGGTCGGAACCTGGTTGGTGACGACATGGGTGTCTGGCATGGCACCGATGTTACATTCTTACGACGGCCGCACAAGAGGTGTAATGATCAGCGGGGGTGGGCCGCGAAGAATTGCCACAGCGTCTGGGTCGCGAAGGGCGGCCACTCGTGCCCGGCCCCGTCGACGGTGACGAGCACGACGCTGCGGCCCTCGGCGCATCCGGCCGTCGACGTGGTCACCGGGCCGCTGGTGGTGGCCGCCGGGGCGCCGCATCGATCGACGTTGCGCCAGAACGCATTAACCTCCGGCACCGACGGGCCGTTGATGACGCTGAAGCCCTGCCCGCCGTTGTACGGGACGAGTCGATCGGTGGTGCCGTGAATGTGGATGACCGACGTCGGGTGCGGGGCGCGGCACGCGTTCAGCTGCGTCCCGGCAACCGGGCCGATCGCCGCGAAAATGCCGGTGGCGCAGGCCAGCGTGAAAGACATGATGGCGCCGTTGCTCATGCCGGCGGCATACACCTTGGCGGCGTCGATGCCGAGGTTCTTGGCGACGTCGGCCACCGCTGCGCTGATGAAATCGACGTCATCGACGCCCTCTCGTCCCGGCCGGCCGCAGCAGGTTTCCCCGTCGACGTTCCAGGCCCGGCCGAGGCCATCGGGATACGCGACGATGAACTTGCCCGAATCGGCCAAACCGTCCCAGTGGTAATCCCTTTCGGCTTGCCTGGCGCTGCCGGAATAGCCGTGCAGCACGACCACCAGCGGGGCCGGCGCGGGCGCCGCCGCGGGCTTGTACAGCCGATAGGTGCGATCGCGTCCGCCGACACTGAGGTGGTGCAGGCTGGTCCCGTTGACGAAGCCCGACGGCGGCTCGGCCCACGGCGCGCAACCCGTGGCCAGCAGAATTACTCCGAAAAGCGTCGCGAGCCGACCGACCATGGGCCGCGAGTCAGCCGCCGGTCTTTTCCCGCAGGAACGCGATGTCGTCCTTGCGGCCCTCGTCGGCGGTTTCGCAGATGACGGGCGCGGCGGCGGCGTTGACGACCGCGGCGAGCAGCTCGGGATCGATCTGGCCGGTGCCGAAGTTGGCGTGCCGGTCGGCGCCCGAGCCCGCCGCGTCGCGCGAGTCGTTGCAGTGCACCAGGTCGATGCGGCCGGTCAGCGCCTTGATCCGGTCGACGGCGCCGACCAGCTCCTCGCCCGCTGCCCACGCGTGGCAGGTGTCCAGGCAGAAGCCAATGCCCTTGTCGCCGATGCGATCCCACAGCCTGCCGATGGTGTCGAAATGGCGGGCCATCGCGTGGTCGCCGCCCGCGGTGTTCTCCAGGTACACCGCCACGTCGGTTTCGAGGTAGTCCAGCGCCTTGACCCACCGCTCGAAGCCGGCCTCCATGTCGTTGTCGTCGGCGTGGCCGCCGTGCACGATCACCGCCGTCGCGCCGATTTCCGACGCCGCGTCGCAGGTGTCCTGCAGGATCTTGCGCGACGGGATGCGGATGCGGTTGTTGGCCGATGCCACGTTGATGAGGTACGGCGCGTGGACATACAGCGGGATCGTGGACGCCTTCAGCGCCTCGGCGTCGTCGCGGGGCTTGGGCTTCTTCCAGCTCTGCGGGTTGCCCAGGAAGAACTGCACCGCGTCGGCGCCGTCCGCCTGCGCGGCGGCCAGGGGATCGTCGCTGTGGACGTGCGAACCGATGAGCACGGGATCGAGTCTAATCGGGCGTCTGACGCCGACTGCCACGCCAGCGTGACGATCGGCTGTGACAGCCACGCTGGCGTGACGATCGGCGCAAAGAAAAAGCCCCGGGGCGAACCCGGGGCTTTTTCGTGACTCGACTAGCGGTAGTCGCTGTATCCGTAGTCGTCCAGCGGGACCGCGGCCCCGGTGGCCTGACCGAAGTCCGGGCTGTAGTAGTGATCCTCGTAGGACGGGATCGTGTACGCCGCGGCGCGGGCCTCCTCGGTGGGCTGCACCTGGATGTTGCGGTACCGGTTGATGCCGGTACCTGCCGGGATCAGCTTTCCGATGATCACGTTCTCCTTCAGACCGTTGAGCTTGTCGCTGCGGCAGTTGATCGCCGCGTCGGTCAGCACTCGCGTGGTCTCCTGGAACGACGCCGCCGACAGCCATGAGTCGGTGGCGAGGCTCGCCTTCGTGATGCCCATCAGCACCGGACGCCCGGCGGCGGGCTCGCCGCCCTCGGCCACCACCCGGCGGTTCTCCGCCTCGAACTCCGCGCGGTCGATCAGCGAGCCGGGCAGGAACTCCGTCGAGCCCGAGTCGATGATGGTGACCCGGCGCAGCATCTGGCGAACGATCACCTCGATGTGCTTGTCGTGGATCGACACACCCTGCGCGCGGTAGACCTCCTGGACCTCGCGGACCAGGTGGATCTGCACCTCGCGCGGGCCCTGCACGCGCAGCACCTCGTGCGGGTCGGCCGAGCCCTCCATCAGCTGCTGGCCCACCTCGACGTGGTCGCCGTCGGACAGCACCCGCTCGGAGCCGTCCTCGTGCTTGAACACCCGCAGCCGCTGCCGCTTGGAGAGCTTGTCGTAGACGACCTCCTCGCCGCCGTCGTCGGGGACGATGGTGATCTTGTAGAAGCGCTCACCGTCCTCGAGGCGGACCCGCCCGGTGACGTCGGCGATCGGCGCCTTGCCGCGCGGAACCCGGGCTTCGAACAGCTCCTGCACACGGGGCAGACCGCCGGTGATGTCCTCACCGACGCCACCCTGGTGGAAGGTCCGCATGGTCAGCTGCGTGCCCGGCTCGCCGATGGACTGGGCCGCCACGATGCCGACGGCCTCGCCGATGTCGACCAGCTTGCCGGTGGCCATCGACCGCCCGTAGCAGGTCGTGCAGACCCCGGTGCCGGTGGTGCACGTCAGCACCGACCGCACCTTGACCTGCGTGATGCCCGCCGCCAGCAGGGCGTCGATCTCCGGGTCGCCCAGGTCCTCGCCGCGCGCGACGACGACGTTGCCGGCCTCGTCGACCGCGTCGGTGCCCAAAGTCCGCGCGTACGCCGAGGTCTCGATGTACGGGTCGCGGATCAGCGTGCCGTCCGGCTGGCGCTCGGCCAGCTCGACGACGATGCCGCGCTCGGTCTGGCAGTCGTGCTCGCGGACGATGACGTCCTGGCTCACGTCCACCAGACGGCGGGTCAGGTACCCGGAGTCGGCGGTGCGCAACGCGGTGTCCGCCAGGCCCTTTCGGGCGCCGTGGGTGTTGATGAAGTACTCCAGCACGGTCAGGCCCTCGCGGAACGACGACTTGACCGGACGCGGGATGAACTCACCCTTCGGGTTGGTCACCAGACCCTTCATGCCGGCCAGCGTCCGGGTCTGGGTGAAGTTACCCGTGGCGCCCGAGTCGACGATCGTGATGATCGGGTTGTCGGCCGGGTAGTGCTCCCGCAGCGCCTGACCCACCTCGTCGGTGGCTTCCTTCCAGATCTCGACCAGCGCCTCGTTGCGCTCGTCGTGGTTCAAAGCACCACGCTGGAATTGCTTTTCGACCTTGTCGGCCCGCTCCTCGTAGTGGTCGAGGATCTCCTTCTTGCGCGGCGGGACCAACACGTCGGCCATCGAGACCGTCACACCGCTGCGGGTCGCCCAGTAGAAGCCGGCGTCCTTCAGCTTGTCAACGGTCTGCGCGACCACGATCATCGGGTAGCGCTCGGCCAGGTCGTTGATGATGGCGGCCTGCACCTTCTTGTGCATCTGCTTGTTCACGAACGGGTAGCCCAACGGCAACAGCTCGTTGAACAGCACCCGGCCCAGCGTGGTGTCGGCCATCCAGGCATCCCCCGGCTGCCAGCCGTTGGCACCGAACAGCTCGGCCTCGATCTCGGCCGGCGGACGCAGCTGGGTCAGCCGCACCTTGATCTTGGCGCGCACCGACAGCACACCGCGGTCGGACGCCATGATCGCCTCGGCGGGCGAGGAGTACACGCCGACCTCCGGCTGGTCCTTGGCGGCCGGCGAGTATTCGCCCTTGTCGCCATCGACCTCGGTGGTCAGGTAGTACAGCCCCGTCACCATGTCCAGTCGCGGCATGGCCAGCGGGCGGCCGGACGCCGGCGACAGGATGTTGTTACTCGACAGCATCAGGATGCGGGCCTCGGCCTGCGCCTCCGCGCTCAAAGGCAGGTGCACGGCCATCTGGTCGCCGTCGAAGTCGGCGTTGAAGGCCTCACACACCAACGGGTGCAGCTGAATCGCCTTGCCTTCCACCAGCATCGGCTCGAAGGCCTGGATTCCCAACCGGTGCAGGGTGGGCGCGCGGTTCAGCAGCACCGGGTGCTCGGCGATGACCTCCTCGAGCACGTCCCACACCTGGGGACGCTGACGCTCGACCATCCGCTTGGCGCTCTTGATGTTCTGCGCGTGGTTGAGGTCGACGAGCCGCTTCATCACGAACGGCTTGAACAGCTCCAGCGCCATCAGCTTGGGCAGCCCGCACTGGTGCAGCTTGAGCTGTGGGCCGACCACGATGACCGAACGGCCCGAGTAGTCGACGCGCTTACCGAGCAGGTTCTGACGGAACCGGCCCTGCTTGCCCTTGAGCAGATCCGACAGCGACTTCAGCGGACGGTTGCCCGGCCCGGTGACCGG
>NZ_DATJPU010000191.1:0-21397 GCF_035506235.1 Mycobacterium sp. | reverse complement strand
TGATCGTCCCAATCACGGGAATACCGGTATTTACCGACGCGGTGTACGCGGTTTGAGGAACGAGAATTCCATCCAAGGGAAGGTTCACGACAGCGGGATAGCCGGATATATCGAAACCTATGGGCAGCGTGGACTGGCCATTGAGGAATGCGTCGGTGACGACGGCCGGACTATCGATGAGGGTCCCGATTGCGCCGATCGGGTCCCCGGTTTGCAGCTGGCCTGCGAACGTTGTGACGCTGGATCCGAAAGCCTCCGCCGCGTTGACCGGCGCGCCCAAAGCGTCGAGGGTGAGCGCGACCGGCAGCCCGGCGTTGAGGTTGACAGACAGGTTGGGAGGGACGATTCGAAGGAAGGCCTGGGCCACGAGAGACGCGTCGGTAGCCGCGTCGACCAGGTTGGTGAAGTTTTGCGAGATCTGCGCCGGGATCGAGCCGGGTGGCAGCAGGTCGGTGAAGTTCTGAGCCATCATTCCCGGAATGGTGAGGATGGGTAACAGGTCTCCCAGCGTGCCCGTAGGGGTTATAGCCGCGGTAATTCCGGGCGCGACGGTGATACTCCCAGTGGAAGAGACGTCCACCCCCGTCACGAACAGGTTCACGAACCCCTGTGCGACGTCGGTCACCGCGCCGGTGACATCGCCCATCTGCAGGGCCTCGAAGGCGGATTGGAAGGCCGCCGGCAAGGCCTGCAACCCGGCGCCGAAGTCGTGGGCCGCGTTTTGCAGCGACGTCGCGATGATCTGGGCGTAGGCGATCTGGTTGGCGATGAACTGCTGCACGTACGGGACCGGATTGAAGGCCAACAGGGCCTGGACGAACGCCTGGATGTTCGCGGGCAAGCTGGCCAATACGGCGGGGAAGTTCTGGAGGATGTATTCGGCGCCGGCTGCGATCGTCTGCGCGTAGCCGATTTGGTTGGTGATGAACTGGTGCAGGAAAGGCGCCGGGTTCGCCATCAACGCGCCACCGAGGACTTGCAAGTTGGCGGCCGTGTTGGCAAACAGCGTCTCGTACGGGCCGGCGGCAGAGGCAAGCCCGGTGCTCGCACCCGGATGCAGGAACCCGGGCGCCAGCGCACGCTCGAGTCCGGTTAGCCCAGTGGGTAGGAATCCCGACAGCCCAGCGGGTAGACCGGCTTGGCCGCCGGGAAGGAGCTGCGGGACCGCCCCAACCTGGCCGGACAGCATCGACGCGGGGCCGCCGCTTTGGAGAGCCGTCACGGCGCCGTTGATGCTCTGGCCCACAGGTGTCGCGCCACCGATGATCGAGCCCACGCCGCCGCCGAGGAGCGGGAGCGTGGCCGTGCGCGCGGCGGTCAGGGCTGACGCGGCAGCAGCCCCCACGGCGCCGCTCGCCGCCGCGGAGTGCCCCAGCAACCCCTGAACGGGGGCACTGACGGCGTTGAGCAGGTTTTGCTCGGCGTTGCCGACCTCGGTGCCGAGGTAGGCGCCCGCACCTGCGTTCAACAAGTTGACGAACTGCTCGTGGAATTCCTGGGTCTGGGCGCTGATCGCCTGATAGTCCTGCCCGAACGCGCTGAAAAGCGCCGCGACCTGGGCCGAGACCTGATCCTGGGCCGCCGCCGCCACCGCGGCGGTGGGCGCCGCAGCCGACGCGCTGGATTCGGCCAGCATCGAGCGGATAGCTGCCAGGTTCCGGGCTGCCGCCTGCACCTCTTCGGGCGCCGTACTGACGAACGACATGTCCAGCCCCCATCGCTTCACACGACGGTCGCCCGATGGCTATCGAGACGATGTGAGCCTAATCACATGCCGTTCATCCGCGCCGGGAAATCGGCAGTTTTTATGCAGCTATTTCCCGGTCCTCAGCGACTACGTCACCGGTGTGATCGCCGCCGCGAGCTGCGACCCGAAGCTCAGCAAGCCGGGGATGAAGCCACCAATTTGCGTGCCCAGAATCGCACCCCCGGGATTGAGAACAACGGGGCTCAGTGGTGTCAGGAGCCCGCCGACCGGGAGTTCGGCCGAGCTTGTGAGGCTGCCGAGCGGAAAGCCTCCAATAGTGATGTTTGTCGTAAGGTCCGGCAGGCCCACCAGCGTCTGGCCGTTGAGGAAGCCGTTCGCGATATTGGCTGGCGCGTCGAGGAGTGCAGCGGCAGCCGCCGACGCGTTTCCAGCTTGCAGGGCGCCGACGAAAGCCACCGAGCTGGAGTTGAGCGCGATCGCCGCGTTGAGCGGCGCGCCAATCGAGTCGAACACAAACTGCAAGGGCAAACCGAAGTTGATGACGAGGGACCCGGTGATCGTCGTCCCGAAGTTCGTCAGGGCGTTCACCACGTTTGTGAAGTTCTGCGCCATCTGCGCAGGTATGGAACCGGCGGGCAACAGGTTGGTGAAGTTCTGCGCCATTTGCCCGGGGATGGCGAAGATCGGTGCCAAGTCTCCCAACGGGCCGAGCGGAACCACCGGAACGGGTGTCGTCCCACCCAGCTCCACGGTGATGTCCTGGAAGCCGGGGAGGAACGCGTTGATCAGGCTGGAATTGAGGGCGCCGTAGGCGCCGGCGGGGTTGCCCGCCAGAAGGTCTTGAAAGGCCGCTTGGAAGCCCGCCGGTAAGGTCTGCAGACCGGTAACAAGATCGTGACCCGCACTTTGCAGCCCCGTGGCGATCGTTTGGGCATAGCCGATCTGGTTGTTGACGAATTGCTGCAGCAGGGTTCCGGGGTTGAACGTCGCCAGGCCCTGAATGCCGGTTTGGATGGTGGCCGGCAGGTTGGCCAGCTCGGCCGGAAGGTTCTGGATGCCGGTCGCGATCGACGAGGCGATCGTTTGCGCGTAGCCGATCTGGTTGCTGGCCAGCTGGTGCAGGAACGGGAACGGGTTGGCCGAGAAGGTGGCGTTGATGGCCTGCAGGTTGGTGGCGGTGTTCGACACGAGCGCTTGGTACGGCGCGGCCACGGTGGCACCGAAGGAGTTGAGCCCGGTGACCAACGCGGAGGCGCTACCGGTCTGGAGCGCCCCGAGCCCATTTGGCGAGTTGGCGATCGCGTTCGAAATGGCTTGCGCGCCGCTCGGAATCTCGCCGCCGAAGAGTGCGCCGAGGCTGCCGTTGCCCAACTGCCCGACGGCCGTCTCCACGCCGCCGAACACGTTGACCTGGCCGCCCAGCACCGCCTGCGCGGCGTTGGCCGCCTCGGCGCTCGCGTAGGCGCCCGCGCCCGCGTTCATCAGACTGACGAACTGCTGATGGAAAGCCTGCGCCTGGGCGCTGACCGCCTGAAATTCCTGGCCGAAATTCCCGAACAGGGAAGCGATCGCGACCGATACCTCGTCCTGTGCCGCCGTCGCTATCCCGGTCGTGGGACCGGCCGCGGTTGCCGCTGCCTCGGCTAGCGACGAACGGATACCCGCCAGATCCTGAGCCGCGCTCTCGACCAGCTCCGGCGTTGCGATCACAAACGACATTTCCACCCTCTCCTCGGGCCACTAGTGCGGTGACCGGTGGTCACTCTATTTGACATGCGTACAATAAGGACCTCACGCATTGTGCACGCGAGGCACCCTCGTTCTCTCGGCTGCCGGTTACCGCTCGGCAACTTACCCGGCAGTAACCATGACTGACACGAGCCTAATAAGACGCTGCTGCCAAACAAAAAGACAACCAGCGTTTTCACAGGTTTCAATTACGGTTTGGGGCACACGCCACACCAAGCGCGTAGAAAACCGCGCAGGGGGTCGTAGATCCCGGCTCGCGGTGCCCCGCTGCCGCGTCTGGGGTCAGACGCGCAGTTCGGCGCCGACGGTCTGGGCGGCGTGCCGCACCGCGGCGTCGCGGGCCGCGCTGGCGTCGTCCTCGGTCAACGTGCGATCGGGCGCGCGGAAGCGCAGCGCGAACGTCAGCGACTTGCGGTCCTCGCCGATTTGCGGACCGGTGAACACGTCGAACAGCTGTAGGTCCTCCAGCAGCTCGCCGGCCCCCTCGCGGACGGCGTCCGCCACCGCCTGAGCCGGCACGTGCGCGGGCACCACGAGGCTGACGTCCTGGAAGACCGCGGGGAAGGGCGACACCCTGGGCGCCGGCAGGGCGTCGACCAGGGGGATCGCGTCGAGGTTGAGCTCCATCGCACAGGTGCCCTTGGGCAGGCCCGAGCGCTCGATGACGGCCGGATGCAGCTGCCCGGCGTGACCGACGCGGGTCTCCCCCACCAGCACCTCGGCGCACCGGCCCGGATGCCAGGGCAGCTGTTGGGCCGCGCGGAAACGCACCTCGATCCCACTGGCCCGCGCCACGATTCGCACCGCCTCGAAAGCATCGGCGGCTTCGGCGCGGCGGCCGGGACCCCAGGGGCCACGGAGTTCGCGCAGGCCGGTCAGTACCGCGGCCACGCTCTGCGGTTGCCGCGGCAGGGACGCGTCCAGCATGGCGATCTCGGTCTCGGTCGGCCGGCGGTGGACCGGGATGAGCCCGACACCGCGGGTCTCCTCGGTGCGCTGAACCACCTGCGCCAGGGCGAACAGCGCGACGTCGACGAGCCCTCGGGATACGTTGCGGCCCAACGCTTCCAGCAGCGCGGGCAGCAACGTCGTGGCCAGCGCCGGACGGTCGGCTTCCAGCGGGTTGAGCACGTGCGTCGCCGCGCGCCGGGGGTCGTCGGCGGGCAAGCCCCACAGGTCGAAGACGCCGGCGGGCAGAAACGGCGTCGGCAGGACCTCGACGTAGCCGGACTGGGCCAGCGACTTGCCGATGGCGCGCCGCCGCTTTTGCACCGCGGTGAGACCCCGGCCGGCGGGGGCCGCCGGCAGGACCGACGGGATGGCTTCCAGCCCCTCCAGCCGCATGACCTCCTCGACCAGGTCCGCGGGCTGCAGCAGATCGGGGCGCCAGCTCGGCGGCGTCACGGTCAGCGCGTCACCCTGGCCCGCCACCACCGCGCCGATCTGCGCCAGGCGCCGGGCGGTCGTGCCCGGGGGATAAGCCACCCCGGCGAAGCGGTCCGGCAGGTCGGCGGCGATGCGGATCGGCGGCAGGGACCAGTCGTCGACTGGCGGATCGCCACGCCAATCGGTCAGGGTCGGCGAGACCACTCCCCCGGCGATCTCGGCGAGCAGCGCCGCACAGCGGTCCAGCGCAGCCACCGAAATGGCCGGGTCCACCGCGCGCTCGTAACGACGGGCGGCCTCACTGGGCAGGTGCAACCTGCGCTGGGTTCGCGACACCCCGGCCGGGTCCCAGACCGCGGCCTCCAGCAGCACGTCGGTGGAATCGTCGCGCACTTCGGTGGCGGCCGCGCCCATCACGCCGCCGATCGCCGCGGTGGCCTTGTCGTCGACGATGAGCACGTCGGCCGGATCCAGCCGACGCTCGATGCCATCGAGCGTGACGACGGTTTCGCCGGGCCGCGCGAACCGCACGACGAGGCCCCCGGTGATGCGGTTGCGGTCGTGGGCGTGCATGGGATGGCCGAGCTCGAGCATCACGTAGTTGGTGACATCCACCGCCGGCGACGTCGCGCGGATGCCGGCCAGCAGCAGCCGGCGTTGCAGCCACCACGGCGACACGGCGGCGGGGTCGATCCCGGTGACCGGGCGCAGCGCGAACCGGCGCACACCCGTCTCGGCGTCAACGGTCAGCGGCCAGGCCTCCCCCTCGACCGGCAACGGCTTGACGTCCGCGGGGTCGACGAAGTTCAGGTCATAGGCGCACGCGACCTCCCGGGCCAGGCCCCGCACCGACATGCAGTAGCCGCGGTCCGGGGTGATCGCCAGGTGGAAAACCACGTCGTCGAGTCCCAGCACGCCGGCGGCCTCGGCGCCGGGTGCGGCGGTTTCGGGCGGCAGCACCAGGATCCCGGAATGATCTGCGCCCAAACCGAGTTCGGCCGCCGAGCAGATCATTCCGTCGGAAGTACGGCCGTAGGTCTTGCGGGCGGTGATGGCGAACCCGCCGGGCAGCGTGGTGCCCGGCAGCGCCACCACGACCAGATCATCGACAACGAAGTTTGTTGCCCCGCAGACGATCTCGCGGGGCTTATCCTCTCCGACGTCGACCAGGCAGGCCCGGATCGGCTTCTTCAACTCGGTGAGCTCCTCGATCGCGGTGACGCGCCCGACCGTCAGCGGGCCGTCGACCGGGCCCAGGGCGCTCACGTGTTCGACCTCGTGGCCGATGCGCACCAGCGTCTGCGCGACGTCGGCGGGACCGGCGTCCCAGCCTGGAGCGCCGGCCGTGACGAGTTCGCGCAGCCAGCTGTAGGGGACGCGCATCAGGCACCCACCCCGAACGGCAGCGAGAACCGGACGTCGCCCTCGACCATGTCGCGCATGTCCGGGATCCCGTTGCGGAATTGCAGCGTGCGTTCCAGGCCCATGCCGAAGGCGAAGCCCGAGTACGTGTCGGGGTCGATTCCGGCGGCGCGCAACACGTTTGGATGCACCATGCCGCAGCCGCCCCACTCCACCCAGTCGGCGCCGCCCTTCTTGTTGGCAAACCACACGTCGACCTCGGCGGACGGTTCGGTGAACGGGAAGAAGTGTGGCCGGATCCGGGTGCGCGCGGTGGGCCCGAACTCGGCGCGCGCGAAGGCGTCGAGTGTGCCGCGCAGGTGGGCCATCGACAGGCCGCGGTCCACCGCCAGGCCCTCGACCTGGTGGAAGACTGGGGTGTGGGTGGCGTCGAGTTCGTCGGTGCGGAACGTGCGGCCGATCGAGATGATATAGACCGGCAGCTCCCGTTCCAGCAGGGTGCGCACCTGCACCGGCGAGGTGTGGGTGCGCAGCAACTGCCGGGAATCCTCAGGCGCGATGTAGAACGTGTCCTGTTCGCTGCGGGCGGGATGGTCGGCGGGGAAGTTGAGGGCATCGAAGTTGAACTGTTCGGTTTCGACCTCGGGCCCCTCCGCCAGCTCCCATCCCATCGCGATGAAGGTATCGGCGATGTGCTCGGCCAGTATCGTGATCGGGTGCCGGGCGCCGGGCGGCTGCCGCGTCGACGGCAACGTGACGTCGATGCCCTCGGCGACCAGGACCGCGGCGTCGCGCTCGGCACGCAGCGCCTCCAGCCGTTCGTCGTAGCTGCGCTGGGCCTCGGCGCGCGCGGTGTTGACGCGCTTTCCGGCATCGGCGCGCTCGTCCTTCGGGACGCTGCCCAGCGCCTGCCGCGCCGATGCCAGCGGCGAGCGGTCACCGAGGTGCTCGGTCTTGACCCGCGCCAGCGCATCGAGATCGCCGGCGTCTGCGATGGCCTGCCGGGCGGCGGTGACCGCCCTGGCCAACGCTTCCGGCGACAGGTCGACGGGTTGATCGCCCACGCGGCGACACTCTCCTTGCTGACGAGGTTGCTGGAACGGCTGGATTCGCCCAGCGCAAGTGCCGATCATAAGCGATTCGGTGCACGACGCTCGGCGCGTGCTTCGGGAGTTGGCGACCAGTGGCTAGCCGGTCACGGCCGCCGGCTGCGGAGCAGTCAGCGCTTCCTCCACCATGGGCACGACGGGCAGCGCCCTGCGTCCGGTGACGAATTGGAAGACCTTGTGGGCCACCAGCGCGCCGAGGACGCCGAAGACCGGCGCGGCGGCCATGGTGCCCCAGTGGTGCGCCAGCATCAGGAATCCGAAGCCCGACGACGCCGCCAGCATCAGGCATCGGACCGGCGTCCAGCGGATCGGCTGCCGGAACCGCGCGGACACCAGCACGCCCAGGACGACGGCGACGGTGTGACCGGCGTCGGTGAAATCGCCGCCGATGATCGCCGAGGAAAGGCCCGCGGCTATCCACCAGCCAACCCAGGCGGCCCGCCAGCGTTGTGGGATCACCGCCGTCATCGCTCCGAGCACCGCGAGCGCGCCGTAGCTCATCCCGACATCGCTGGCCCGGGTGATAGACGTCGGCAGCCACCCGAACTCCACGGCCGCGGCGAGCGCGGCGGCCACCACCAGCGTCGCGCCGATATGGCCGACGACGAACGCCACCACCAGCCGGATGGTGCGCAAATGCAGCTCCGCCAGCGCGAGCAGGCAGGTCAGGAAGGGCAACCAGAAGTACAGCGGTCCGGCGTCGACGACCAGCGCACTGCCCAGCAGGGTGCCGATGTGGCCGTGGGCCAGGTTGTGCAGGTTGGTGCTGGCGCGCTGAACGAGCACGTCATGCGCGTGCGGGCCGAGCGCTAGGATGGCGCAGCTGATGGCGAACAGAAGCGCCACGTACCCCACGGTGAACCGAACCCGGGCGAGCCGGGAGAAGATGCCCCCAATCATTGACGTCCATTATGCGGGCTAATTTGTTTCAGCAGTGTGATCAAAGGCTGTTAACTCCTTAAGAGTCTTCAGGCGATATATCCCCAGGTCGGCGGGGACGCCAGCGGTCTTACCCGCGAAAACGGGCTTGCGCGCACGCTTGGCGACGATGCCCAACGCGTCCAGCTCGGTCTGCGGTATCAGATCCAACGTCGAGCTCGACACCATGATTCCCCCCTTGGTGGCGCGTTCCATGACCCGCGCGGCGATGTTGACGTCCACCCCGAGCCAGTCCGCGGCCATCCGCTGCGGCCGGCCCGTGTGGATCCCGACCCGCATCCGCGGTGTGTAGCCCGCCACCTCGACCGATCTCAGCGCCTCGTTGGCGGTCAGCACCGCCCGCAGGGCGACGGTCGGATCCCGGAAAACGGCCATGAGTCCGTCGCCCATGCGTTTGACGATGTGCCCACCGGCGTCCAGGAGCGGCGGCTCGATGGCCCGCGCCACCTGTCGCAAAAGGACCAGGGCCGCGTCGTCGCCCGCGTGCAACGACCACGTGGAGAAGCCCACCAGGTCGGTGAACACCAGCGTCACCTCGGGATTTGCCGGCCGACGGGAAACCGCCTCGGTCAGCGCCTGCCACACCTGCAGCACGCCGAGGCTGACTTCGCGCGAAACCGCGTCACGGTCCCCCAGCAGGCGGTCGGCGGCCCGCGCCGCGGCGCGCGGCCCGCCGTCCCCCGCGGTCGACAGCGGGTCACCGAACTCGGGATCGCCGGGCAACAGCCGTCGCGCGCGACGCACGAATGACACCACCCCGCGGCTGTGATTGGTGCTGCGCAGCCACCGCGCGGGTGACCGCCCCCCCTCGTCGGGCGATGCCAGCGCAGTGAGTGCCTCTTCGGACTCGCCGGACTCCGTGCCGCGATGTCCAACGTCCACGTGGCCAGGGTATGCGGTGTGCGCGGGCCGGGTAGCCCCGGCCGCGGCGGAGCCCGGGCGTTACGGGGTGGGGTTCCAGCTCACATTGGGGATGAGCGGGCCGAAAAAGCCCGTCCCCGGTAATGAAATGTCCAGACCGTCGAAGTTGTACGCCAAGCTGGTGAATCCGAGGGGAAAGAAGGTCCCGGTCGCGTCGACCGCAACCCAAGAACCGAGCGGCCAGTTTTCAAGTATGTGTCCAAAGTACGTGCCGTCGCCTGCGATGCCGGAGATCATGTTGCCCGACGCCAATACCGGAGAACCAAACGGAGTGCTGAGGGCCACGCCCACATTTCCCGTCAGTGCGAACCCGCCGTCGAGAAATGAGGCCTGGCCGAAGCTCCCCGATACGTCAAAGGGACCGACCGGAAAGTTGAAACTCGACCCTTGAAAATCGGTCGTGACGGCGTCGGCCACGTTGGCTGCAGCGCCCGCGGCGCCCTGACCGGATTCCGCGACGGGATGGCCCAGCAGGGCCCGGGCCGGCGCATTCAGCGCGTTGACCAACGTTTGCCGAGCATTCGCCACCTCGGTGTTGACGTACTGCGCGGCACCGCCGTTCAACAGATTCACGAACTCATCGTGAAAGGCCGCCGCCTCGGCACTGAGTGCTTGAAATTCCTGGCCGTGCGTCCGAAGGAACGCCGAAACCGCCGAGGAGACCTCGTCCGCTGCCGGCGCCGCGACCGCGGTGGTTTGGCTCGCCGCCGCCGCATTCGCGCCGCGGAGCGCTGAGCCCAAATTCTGCAAATTCCCGCTCGCCGCGGACACGTTTTCAGGCAATACAGTCACCGACGACATTGGCGTGCCTCCTTGGCCGAAAACAGACGAAACTCACCGCCGAATTGGCGGTGAGAGACAAAAGCCTAACAGGCACTCACCAGTCTGAAAATGCGCAATCTCAATCCGTTAACGCACCTTCTCGTCCATTGCGCGGAGTTCGTCGGATAAAAGGCTTGGGACCGGGCCCCTGCCGGCGCGCAGTCACGCGAAAGTTGCGACTCGACGCCGGCGCCCGACGGGCTTGCCGAAATTCTAGACAACGCGCGTTGTCAGAGCTTATCGTGAGCGCAGTGAGGCGCAGGAGGTCGAGATGACTGCCACGGCAACGACATCCGCCGATCCGCTGGGACCGGACTCGCTCACGTGGAAGTACTTCGGAGACCTCCGCACCGGAATGATGGGCGTCTGGATCGGCGCCATCCAGAACATGTATCCGGAGCTGGGCGCGGGTGTCGAGGAGCATTCCATCCTGCTGCGCGAGCCCCTGCAGCGGGTGGCCCGGTCGGTGTACCCGATCATGGGCGTGGTCTACGACGGTGACCGCGCGTCCGAGACCGGCCAGCAGATCAAGGGCTACCACCGGACCATCAAGGGCGTCGACGCCGCGGGCCGTCGCTACCAAGCCCTGAACCCCGAGACCTTCTACTGGGCGCACGCCACGTTCTTCATGCTCATCATCAAGGTGGCCGACTACTTCTGCGGGGGCCTGACCGAGGCCGAGAAGCGGCAGCTCTTCGACGAGCATGTCCAGTGGTACCGGATGTACGGAATGAGCATGCGGCCGGTGCCCCGATCGTGGGAGGAATTCCAGGAGTATTGGGACCGGGTCTGCCGCAACGAGCTGGAAATCAACCAGGCGACGCTGGACATCTTCAAGATCCGGATCCCCAAACCCAGGTTCGTGCTGATGCCGACGCCGATCTGGGACAGGCTGTTCAAGCCGCTGGTGGCCGGTCAACGCTGGATCGCGGCGGGTCTGTTCGAGCCCGCCGCTCCGCTCTTCGTTCCCCTCTTCGCTCCCCTCTCGACCCGGCGAAGGCGCTCATGGAACGCGCCGGCTCCCTGGTGCACGGCACGCTGTCGCTGGCCCGTCTGGAGCCGGCCCGGGGGCGCGTCAAGGCCGCCTGAGCAGACCGAGGGCCTGCGCGCTCTCGTACAGGCAGATCGCCGCGGCGGCGGCCACGTTCAGGCTCTCGGCGCCGCCGGACATCGGGATGCGCACGCGGTCATCCGCGTTCGCCGCGATCTCGGCCGACAGGCCGTGTGCCTCGGCGCCGAACAGCCAGGCCGTCGGCGCGGCGAGGTCCGCCTCGTCCAGGCGGGTCGTCGCGTCGATCGTGCCGGCCAGCACCCGCAGCCCGGCGGCGCGCAACGCGCTGACGGCGGCGGGGACGTCGGGCGCGGCAACGACCGGAATGGAGAAGATGCTGCCCGCCGACGCGCGCAGGCACTTGCCGTTGTACGGGTCGACGCTATGGCCGCCGAGGATCACGGCCCCGGCGCCCATGGCGTCGGCGATGCGGATCAGGGTGCCAGCATTGCCGGGCTCGCCGATCTCGACGGGAACCGCTACCAGCCGGGGCGGGGCCGCCAGCACGTCCTCGAGCCGGATCGCCGGCATGTCGCACACCGCCACCAACCCCGCCGGGCTCACCGTGTCCGACAACGCTTTTGCAGCCCGCTCGGTGACCAGATGGACCGGGCACGCCTGGGCGGCCAGCAAGGAGGCGTGCCGCTGCGCCGCGAGTTCGGTGACGAACACGTCGCGCACCAACCCGCGAGCGGACGCGGCCTCGACCAGGTTGGGGCCCTCGGCGAGGAATCGTCCGACCCGCCGGCGGCCGACGTGCCGATGCAATTTGACCGCCGCGACCACCCGGGCCGAGCGTTCCGTGAGCGCCGACGGCATCGTCGCGCGTTAAGCGGCCTCTCCCGAATCCGAGGGGGCGTTGACGTCGTCGGGCAGGGCCGCCCGGGCGACCTCGACTAGCGCGGTGAACGCCGCCGGATCGGTGATCGCGATGTCGGCGAGGTTCTTACGGTCCACCTCGACGCCGGCGGCCTTCAGGCCCTGAATCAGCCGGTTATAGGTGATGTCGTTGGCGCGCGCAGCCGCGTTGATCCTCGAGATCCACAACTTGCGGAACTCGCCCTTGCGCGCACGGCGGTCGCGGTAGGCGTAGTTCAGCGAATGCAGCTGCTGCTCTTTGGCTTTGCGGTAGAGCCGGGATCGCTGGCCGCGATAGCCTTTCGAGGCCTTCAGGACGCTGCGCCTCTTCTTGTGGGCGTTGACCGCCCGCTTCACGCGTGCCATGGATGTTCCTACTCTCGTTCAGGCAGTGAATGGTTCGTCAGGGTCTGGTGCCGGCTACTCAGCCGTTGAGCAGCTTGTTGACGCGCTTGGTGTCGTTGGCGGCCACCACGGTGCGGCCGTCAAGCCGCCGGGTCCGTTTGGTGGGCTTGTGCTCGAGCAGGTGGCGCCGATTCGCCTTCTGGCGCACGATCTTTCCGCCACCGGTGCGCCTGAACCGCTTCGAAGCCCCGCTGTGGGTCTTGGCCTTGGGCATGTTTCCTCTACTTCTAGTACTGGCTCGTACTGGTCGTGCTGGCTCGTACTGGTCGTGCTGTCAGGTCAGTTGGGCGACGGGTTCGTGTCCGCCGCCGCGTCGGAGTCCCCCAACGCGCTGCCCGCCGGTCCCTCGGGATGCCGCGCCCTGGCCCGGGTCTTCGCACCGCGGTGCGGTGCCAGCACCATCGTCATGTTGCGGCCGTCCTGCTTGGCCGACGTCTCGACGAATCCGTAGTCGGCGACGTCGGCGCCCAGCCGCTGCAGCAATCGGTAGCCCAACTCGGGCCGCGACTGCTCACGTCCACGGAACATGATGGTGACCTTGACCTTCGATCCCGCCTCCAGAAAGCGGATTACGTGACCCTTCTTGGTCTCGTAATCGTGATCGTCGATTTTCGGTCGCAGCTTTTGTTCCTTGACGACGGTCTGCTGCTGGTTGCGGCGGGATTCGCGCGCCTTTTGCGCCGCCTCGTATTTGAACTTGCCGTAATCCATGATTTTGCAGACCGGCGGCCTGGCGTTCGGGGCTACTTCGACGAGATCGAGATCGGCGTCCGCGGCGACGCGCAGTGCGTCTTCGATGCGCACTATGCCTACCTGCTCGCCTCCTGGGCCGATCAATCGGACTTCAGGTACGCGGATGCGCTCGTTGACGCGGGTCTCAGTGCTGATGGGGCCTCCCTTGTTGGGCTTCTGGTTCTCCGGTGGCGTCCACTGCCCACGCCCGTCGGAGACTCAGCGGTGGAAAACCACACCACCAGCAAAAAAGCCCCGCAAAAGCAGGGCCCAATGCCGACCGATCGCGGCGTGAACCCGTCAAGCCGCCCGCGCTACCGCGGAACAGGCATCCACGATGCCCGTGACCGGACCGTGTCGCCGGAACGAGGCTTGAAACCTGTCTCGCGGCTAGCGGTGGGAGTGGGACTCCACTTACTGTTCCCCGGCGTTCACCGGGATGGTCGCAGCCCATAGTTTAGCAGCCATGTGGCGTCTTCCAGCACGTCTGCGGCGGACGGCCCACGGGCCGGTGTGACGCGGCTTCGGCAAAGCGGGTAACTACCCTTCGTGGCTCTTGGCGCTTCGTCAGGATTTTCATGGGTTGAAGGCATATCCTCGCGGTCTGTGACTGTAGCTACGTCCCGCTTCGGCCCGCGTTCGGGCAGCCAGCCGAACTCCCGGTATCGGTGGGTACCGGCGGCGGCGGGCTGGACGGTCGGCATCATCGCCACCCTGTCACTGGTCGCCAGCGTTTCGCCGCTGGTCCGGTGGCTGATCAAGGTCCCTCGCGAATTCATCAACGACTACCTGTTCAACTTCCCCGACACCAGCATCGCGTGGTCGTTCGTGCTGGCCTTGCTGGCCGCGGCGCTCACCGCGCGCAAACGCATCGCCTGGGTGCTGCTGCTCGGCAACATGATCCTCGCCGCCGCCCTAAACGCCGCCGACATCGCCGCCGGCGACAACACCGCGGCCGAGTCCTTCGGCGAGAACCTCGGTTTCGCGGTGCACATCGTCGCGATCGTGCTCCTGCTCCTGTCCTATCGGCAGTTCTGGGCGAAGGTCCGCAGGGGCGCGCTGTTCAAGGCGGCCGCGGTGCTGGTCGCCGGCTGGGTGATCGGAATCCTGGCCTCCTGGGGTCTGGTCGAGATGTGGCCCGGCACCCTGGCGCCGGACTCCCGCTTCTGGTACGTGGTCAACCGGGTGGTCGGGTTCTCCCTCGTCGATCCCGACGCGTTCACCGGCCGCCCGCACGTCCTGCTCAACGCGATCTTCGGGCTGTTCGGCGCGCTGGCGCTGATCGCGGCGACCATCGTCCTCTTCCAGTCGCAGCGCGCCGACAACGCGCTCACCGGCGAGGACGAGTCCGCCATCCGCGGGCTGCTCGAGCTGTACGGCAAGAACGACTCCCTGGGCTACTTCGCCACCCGCCGCGACAAGTCGGTGGTGTTCGCGCACAGCGGCCGCGCCGCCGTCACCTACCGCGTCGAAGTCGGCGTGTGCCTGGCCAGCGGCGACCCGGTGGGCGATCCGAGGGCGTGGCCGCAGGCCATCGATGCCTGGCTGGGGCTGTGCCAGACCTACGGCTGGGCACCCGGCGTGATGGGCGCGAGTTCGCAGGGCGCCCAGGCCTACCGCGAGGCCGGCCTCAACGCCCTGGAGCTGGGCGACGAGGCCATCTTGCGGGCGTCCGATTACAAGCTGTCCGGCCCCGACATGCGCGGGGTGCGCCAGGCGGTGACGCGGGCCCGCAGGGCCGGGCTGACGGTGCGCATCCGGCGGCACCGCGACATCTCCGCCCAGGAGATGGCCGACACCATTTCGCGCGCCGACGCCTGGCGCGACACCCAAACCGAACGCGGCTTTTCGATGGCGCTCGGCCGGCTCGGCGATCCCGCGGACGGGGACTGCCTGCTGGTCGAGGCGCTGGACCGCGACGGCCAGGTGGTCGCGATGCTGTCGCTGGTCCCGTGGGGAAGCACCGGCGTCTCCCTCGACCTGATGCGCCGTTCCCCGCACTCCCCCAACGGCACGATCGAGCTCATGGTCAGCGAGCTCGCCCTGAACGCGGAGACCCTTGGGATCATCAGGATTTCGCTGAACTTCGCCATGTTCCGGTCCGCGTTCGAGCAGGGCGCCCAACTCGGCGCCGGACCGGTTGCCAGGTTGTGGCGCGGATTCCTGCTGTTCTTCTCGCGGTGGTGGCAGCTGGAGACGCTGTACCGCTCCAACATGAAGTACCAGCCCGATTGGGTTCCCCGGTACGCCTGCTACGAGGACGCCCGGCTGATTCCCCGCGTGGGCGTCGCCTCGGCCCTCGCCGAGGGCTTCCTCGTGTTCCCATTCAGCCGGCGCAAAACGCACACCGGGCACCACCCCGCCGTCCCCCCCAGGCTGGCCGAGTCCGGGCTGTTGCATCACGACGGGTCGGCGCCCGACGTCAGCGGGCTGCAGCGCGGGGCCGGCGCCGCGGAGGACGAGGAGTCGAGGTCCCGCCTTCCCGAGCAGGTCCGGGTGCGTCTGGCCAAGCTGAAGATGTTGCAGCGCAACGGCGTTGACGCGTACCCGGTGGGATCGCCGCCCAGCCACACGATCGCCGCAGCGCTGGACGCCGACGACCAGGAAAGCGTGTCGGTGGCCGGGCGCATCTTGCGGATTCGCGACTACGGGGGCGTGCTGTTCGCCCAGGTGCGTGACTGGTCGGGCGAAATGCAGGTGCTGCTGGACAATTCGCAACTGGAGCACGGCCGCACCGCCGATTTCACCGCTGCCATCGACCTCGGTGACCTGGTCGAGCTCACCGGGCATATGGGTTACAGCAAGAACGGGACCCGCTCGTTGATCGTGCGCAACTGGCGGATGATCGGTAAGTGCTTGCGGCCGTTGCCCAATAAGTGGAAGGGCCTGACCGACCCCGAGGCACGGGTGCGGACCCGCTACGTCGACCTCGCGATCAACCCCGAAGCGCGCGAGCAGCTCAAGGCCCGCAGCAACATCTTGCGTTCCGTTCGGGAAACGCTCTTCGCCAAGGGGTTCATCGAGGTAGAGACGCCCATCCTGCAGCAGATCCACGGTGGGGCAACCGCCCGGCCGTTCGTCACCCACATCAACACCTACGACATGGACCTGTTCTTGCGCATCGCGCCGGAGCTGTACCTGAAGCGGCTGTGCGTCGGCGGCGTGGAGCGGGTGTTCGAGGTGGGCCGCGCCTTCCGCAACGAGGGCGTCGACTTCAGCCACAATCCCGAGTTCACCCTGCTGGAGGCCTACCAGGCCCACGCCGACTACAAGACGTGGATCGACGGCTGCCGGGAGCTCATCCAGAACGCCGCGCAGGCCGCCAACGGCGAGCAGACGGTGCTGCGGCCCCGCACCGACGGGCGCGTCGAACCGGTCGACATCTCCGGCGTCTGGCCGGTCAAGACCGTGTACGACGCGGTATCGGAGGCCCTCGGCGAGCACATCGACCCCGACACCTCACTGGCCGCCCTGCGCAAGCTGTCCGACGCCGCACACATTCCGTACCGGGCGCATTGGGACCCCGGCGCAATCGTGCTGGAGTTGTACGAGCACCTGGTGGAGGACAAGACCGAGCGACCGACCTTCTACATCGACTTCCCCAGCTCGGTGTCGCCGTTGACCCGGCCCCACCGCAGCCAGCGCGGCGTCGCCGAACGGTGGGACCTGGTGGCGTGGGGTGTCGAGCTGGGCACCGCCTACAGCGAGCTGACCGACCCCGTGGAGCAGCGACGCCGTCTGCAGGAGCAGTCGCTGTTGGCCGCCGGCGGGGACCCCGAGGCGATGGAGCTCGACGAAGACTTCCTGCAAGCGATGGAATACGCGATGCCCCCGACCGGCGGGATGGGCATGGGCATCGATCGGCTCGTCATGCTCATAACTGGCCGCAGCATCCGCGAGACCCTGCCATTCCCGCTGGCCAAGCCGCACTGAACGATCCCTCAACGCTGACCGGCCGCGCCGCGGACATTCGGCGATTATGTTCCGGGGCGGTTAACAATCGATCACAATGAGTCACGTGACCGCCACTGCGCCCTCAGGGCCCCTTGCGACGGCGCAGTTGCTGGCAAGCAGTCACACCTCCCTGATGCACGGCTGGGTGCCCGCGACGATCCAGATCGGCGCCGCGGTCGTGCTGGCCCTGGCCGTCGGCTGGCGGTCGCGACGCTGGCGGATCGTCTGGCTGCCGCTGGCCGGCGCGGTCGGCGGTGCCACCGCCTATGTGACGCACTGGTACATCCTCGACCGCGGCCTGTCCGACGAACCGGCGCCGTCGGCGCTGTGGGGGTGGATGGCGTCGGCCGGCTTCGCCGCGGCGGTGCTGGTTCTCGGCTGGCGCAGCGCGCGGCCGTGGCGGCGCGGCGCGACGCTGATCGCGGTGCCGCTGTGTTTGCTCTGCGCGGCGCTGAGCCTCAACCTGTGGGTCGGCTACTTCCCGACCGTGCAGGCCGCGTGGAACCAGCTCACCTCCGGCCCCTTGCCCGATCAGACCGACCCGTCCACCGTCACGGCTATGGTCGCCAAGCGGGCCCGTCCACCGCACGGCAGCGTGGTGCCGGTGGTGATCCCTTCGGACGCATCGCACTTCAAGCACCGCGGCGAACTCGTGTACCTGCCGCCCGAATGGTTCACCAGGGGGCACCACCCGCTTGCGGGGGACAGCCCACCGCCGGCGTTGCCGACCGTGATGATGATCGGCGGGCAGTTCAACACGCCAGCCGACTGGACGCGGGCGGGCAACGCGGTCAAGACCGCCGACGACTTCGCGGCCACGCACGCCGGCAGGGCGCCGGTGCTGGTGTTCGTCGACTCCGGAGGGGCCTTCAACAACGACACCGAATGCGTCAACGGCGTTCGCGGCAATGCCGCCGACCACCTCACCAAGGACGTTGTCCCGTATATGATTTCGAAATTCGGTGTCAGCCCCAACCGGTCCAGCTGGGGCGTTGCGGGCTGGTCGATGGGCGGGACGTGCGCCGTGGACCTGACCGTCATGCATCCCGAGATCTTCAGCGCGTTCGTCGACATCGCCGGCGACTTCTTCCCGAACGCCGGCACCAAGGCGCAGACCATCGCCCGGCTGTTCGGCGGAAACGCCGAAGCCTGGGCGGCATTCGACCCGACCACTATGATCGGCCGGCACGGCCCGTACCGCGATGTGGCCGGCTGGTTCGCCATCTCGTCGGCCGGCCCGCCGGCGCCGCGCCGCGACGTGTCGGTAACCGATGCCGGCGCAATGCGTCTGGTGAGCCGTGACGCCGCGGCCAACCCGAGCAACCAGACCGCCGCCGCCTATTCGCTGTGCGGGCTCGGCCGCGCGAACGGCATCGACTGCGCGGTCCTCCCCCAGCCGGGCAAGCACGATTGGCCGTTCGCGGACCGGGCTTTCGCGGCCGCGCTGCCGTGGCTGGCCGGGCGGCTCGGCACCCCGGGGGTCACGCGGATCCCGCTGCCGGCCGTTTCCGCTCCGCCCGCGCTGCCCAGTCAGGTGGTGGTCCCGGCCGAGCGCTCCAACACGGCCGGCAAGTAGCGGCCACTCACGCGGCCCGCCGCTGGGCACGATCCGCGCCGGGCTCCCGCGTGCTGGGTGACCGTCACCGCCCGGGTAGGTGATCCCAACCACCGACCGCTCCGACAGGACGCAAACGACACGCAAATACGGCGATCCCATACGGCCGTATCGTCGCGCGCTGCCGGTGTATTGTCCGGCCGTGGGACCTCCCCGACTGTTTCCCTATGACCCGCCGACTCCCGGGGGGCCGTCGCCCAAGAAGCGGGTTCGCGACGCGGCCCTGAGTTGCTTTGCCATTCGCGGGATCGCTGCCACATCGCTGCGCACGGTCGCCGAGGCCGCGGAGGTATCAATCGGGCTCGTGCAGCACCACTTCCGCACCAAGGCCGCCCTGACCGCGGCCGTCGATCAGTACGTGCTGCAGGTGGTGGGTGAGCCCCTGGAACCTACAGCACTGCCCGAACCGCCGTCCGACGGGCTCCACGAGGCCGGGCGCCGACTGACCGCACTGATGGTCGAACGCCCCGACGTGATGACCTATCTCGGGCGCACGCTCGCCGAGGGCGGCGCATTCGGGTCGGTCATCTTCACCGGCCTGGTGGGGATCAGTACGGGCCAGGGCGACCAGTTCGATCAGCAGGGCAGCCTCCGACCCGATCTGGATCCCGATTGGGCGGTACTCAACCCGCTTATCCTGCGTGTCGGCGCGATCATTCTGCATCCGTACATCGAGCTCTACCTGGGCAAGTCGTTCTTTACCGAGCCTCAGCTGCGACGGTGGGATGCCGCCGTCACCAACCTGATACGGCGAGGACAATTCCTCGAGCAAACGGACGCCCCGGACGGGGATGTCATCAGTTGGTGAGCGGCCGAGCGCAGCGGCAGGGAGGCCGGGCAGGACCCGCTCGGCGCGCCGCGCTTCGCCCGTCGCAGGGCGTCCCCGCCGGCCCGCAGCTGCAATAGTCTGGCACAGTGACCGAGCCCGACGCGACCGCTTACGCGGCGCAGATTCTGGACCCTGATGAACACGCCGATCGTGCGGTGTTGCAGCGGTTGCGAGCTGACCCCGGGGTGGAGTTCCTTGATCACCGCGAGGCACAACTCTCGGGTCTGCGAGGACTTCGCCCGGCGCCCGATCGCGATGTCCTGGCCGAACCGGGTCGGTGGGCGTACTACCCGTGGCGTCGCACCGTCGTTGCGGTGCTGGGCCCGCGCGGGTTTCGGGCGCTACGA
The DNA here is from genome assembly GCF_035506235.1 of Mycobacterium sp. Taxonomy (GTDB): domain Bacteria; phylum Actinomycetota; class Actinomycetes; order Mycobacteriales; family Mycobacteriaceae; genus Mycobacterium. The sequence goes on along the minus strand of NZ_DATJPU010000191.1, from coordinate 1,610 downwards.
CTTGATCGCAACAGAAACAACATCACCACCGAAGAACAGGCCCGGTTCAGCTCGCTGACCATCGGCGTCGCCGGTCTCAGCGTCGGCCATGTCATCGCGCACACCCTTGCGGTGCAGGGACTCTGCGGCAGTCTCCGGCTGGCTGATTTCGACCATTTGGAACTGTCGAACCTGAATCGGGTGCCGGCCACCTTGTTTGATCTCGGGTTGAACAAAGCGCACGTGGCGGCGCGCAGGATCGCTGAGCTCGATCCGTATCTGGCAGTGGACGTGTTCGACGCCGGACTCACCGCGGAGACCGTTGACGCGTTCCTGGATGGACTCGACATCGTCGTCGAGGAGTGTGATTCGCTCGACATGAAGGTCGGCGTGCGCACCCGAGCCCGCGAACGGCGGATCCCGGTGCTGATGGCCACCAGCGACCGCGGAAGAGTCGACGTCGAACGCTTCGATCAAGAACCTGAGCGTCCGATCCTGCACGGACTACTCGGCGAGCTGGACATCGAGCAGCTGCCGGGCATGAGTAGCCGGGAAAAGATCCCCTACATGCTGCGCTACGACGAAGCCGGACGAGTATCGCCCCGCACTGCTGCATCACTCATCGAGATCGACCGATCGCTGTCGACCTGGCCTCAGGTGGCATCCGATGTCCTCGTGGGCGCTTCAGCACTGGCCGAAGCCGTACGCAGAATCGGACTGGGCGAAAACCTGAGATCCGGTCGGTGCCGCATCGACATTGGCTGGGCGCTTGACCAACTCGAGGAAGTCGAGACGGTCCGGCATCGCCCTGCGTTGGACGACGAGCAGAGCAACGACCCGGCCCCTTCCGTGGTCACCGACACCATTGTGGCTGCCGCTGTGCGCGCCCCCTCGGGCGGAAACAGCCAGCCATGGCACATCGAGGCGGAACCGGGCAAACTCACCATAAGCGTTGCCACAGAACATACTTCAGCGATGGACGTAGGCTTTCGCGGCAGCGCCGTCGCACTGGGCGCAGCCCTGTACAACGTCAGGATCGCCGCCGCCTCCCGTGGGATGCTCGGGCCGGTGAGCGTCTCGGAAGACGTACACGGATGTCCGTTACGGGCCTCGATGCACTTCGAAGGCGGCACCGACCCCGCCCTCGCCGAGCTCTATGAACCGATGCTCGCGCGCGGGACTAACCGACATGGCGGAACGCCTCAATCACTCGACGACCAGACGATCAAGTTGCTCACCGCCGCAGCCGAGCGCGAGGGCGCGCGCCTGCACCTACTCACCGAGCGGGACGACCTTGCGCGGGCCGCAACGATTTTCGGTGCGGCCGACCGCATCCGGTACTTGACGCCGCGGCTGCACAAGGAGATGTTCGCGGAACTGCGCTGGCCCGGAGATCCCGATCCCGACACCGGTATCGACGTGCGTACCCTCGAACTCGACGCCAGCGACTTGGCGTTACTTGACATCGTGCGCCGGCCCGACGTCATGGTTTACCTCGCGGAATGGAACGCGGGCAGCGCGCTCGGCGACGGCATGCGCGACCAAATCCTCGCCAGCTCCGCGCTGGCGGTGATCACCGTGCCCGGGGAGCGTCTCAGCGACTACGCGATCGGCGGGTCAGCCGTCGAGGC
>NZ_DATJPU010000190.1:0-3220 GCF_035506235.1 Mycobacterium sp. | reverse complement strand
GGTATTCAGGACCCGAGTACGATGAAGCGGAGACAATATCCGCAGCTAGTTAGTACCGGGGGCGGTAGCTCAGTTGGTTAGAGCCGCGGACTCATAATCCGTTGGTCGCGGGTTCGAGTCCCGCCCGCCCCACGTTAAAAGACCTGGTCAGAGGCGTTGCGCCCCCGGTCAGGCGTCGATCAGAAGGCCGATTTACCGGCGTTTTACCGGCGCGTGGGGGTGCGAGACCGGGTGCGAGCGGACAACCGCTGAACTAACACACGCTCCGCGACACGCCGGGGACGTGTCGGTGGGCGGTCATAGGCTGGAGCCATGAGTTGGGCCCATATCTTCACCACCCACGAGTTCTGGACCGGGGGTCTCATCGTGGGCAGCCTGGGCAGCTTCACTACCTACTTCTCCACTCGCGCCAGCGACCGGCGGAAGGCGAAGCAGGAAGAGAAGATGCAGACGCGCAAGGAGGAGCGCGAGGACAAGCTGCGCGAGCAGGAGAGCCTTTACACAGCGGCAATGGACTTCGTCGAGGTATCGACCGACATCTTGGTCACCAGCATCGACATGAAGGGCGTCTTCAATGCGATGCGTGATCTCGTGTTCAACCGCGCGGCGTTGGACGATCCGAAAGCCAAAGAGAAGCTGGACCACTCCGAGAAGGTGATGGACGCGCAGATGCGTATCGCCGTGCCGGTCAACAAGTTGAAGCTAGTCGCCCCGGTCAACGTTCTCGACTCAGCGATGCGCACATCGGCGGCCATCATGACGACCGTGCGACAGACGACAGAGCCGTTCGCAAAACCGGTAGCGCACAAAGCCGCAGCCGACGAACTCAACAACTTCTACAACGTTTTCCGTCAGGAGGTCGGGCGCGAGCCGTACACCGACGAGCAAGCGCAGCAGCAGGCATTGTCCTTTATGGAGACGCTGAAGAAGCAGGTGGACGACTACATGGAAGAGGCCAAGGCCGAGATGAAGGCGGCGGGCTTCAAGACCACGCCCTGGGACAAGCCCGGCGACAAGTCGGCCGAGCCGGGGCGCGCCGATGAAGAACCTAGCTTCCTGGGCCCAACCCCGTTGGTCCCTGTGCGGTCACTCAATATCGGCGAGGACATTTCGTTGCCGATTGCTCGGCGTGGAACGGGGTCGATAGGGCTTCGCTCGACCATTCAGAGTTTCAACGAAGGGCGAACCCAGATGACCGTCTTCGTCCAGAAGCCCGGCAAGACGGTGACCCTTAATGTGGGCCCAGATCAGCAGTTCGTCAGGGTGTCTACTCCGTAGACGCTCGGTTGGAGCTGCCATTCCGCCGACTCCGACGTCGCTGTCGCAGCCACGTAGTTCACGGATTGAAGAACAGGTTCTTGAAACGCAGCCCGAGCCACGGACGGCGGCCCTTCGCCAAAATCCCGCCGCGCAGCAGCGCCCGCCCGAGCGGTATTCGCCCGTAGACGACCAGTAAGTACGTCGCCGGGTCCGCGGAGATCACACAATCCACCGGCCCGCCGACGGCCCGGACTTCCGCCGTGCCGTCCGCGACCCGGATGACGTAGCGCGGGCCATTGCCGCGCAACCGGACCTCGTATGTCACCGGCGCGCCGCGGCCCGCCTCGGGCCGCACGATCAACGGTGACATCTCCGGGCACACCGTGCCCAGGATGAGCTTCGCGTGCGCGGCAGAGATCGGCCACGGCCGCCCTGTCTCGGTCGCGATGTCGTGTCCGTGCACGGTCAGCTCCCCTAGTGCCAGCGCGGTAAGGCAGTCCACGGTGCGGGTTCGGCCCGAGCCGTACCACGGCGTCGCGCATTCCATCTCCGGATCGGCCGCCGCCGCGAGCCGCAGAAACCGTTGTGCCGCAGCGGTGATCAGCTCCGCGAGCTGTCCCGCGTCGGTGTGGTCGACCATGTCGATGGTGGCGGCGTTGCTGGCCGCCAGTCGGGTCGGGAAGTCCGCATCCAGGTACTGTTCCGGGGTCAGCGCTTGCGGCTCCGCGGTGATCGCCGCACTGAACCCGGTGAGCACGATGTACACATGGGCCGCGGTCTCGGCGACCGTCCAGTCGGTGCCCGCGGCCGGGCGCTCGATGTCGTCGGTCTCCCGCAGCAGTGCGGTGAACCGCCCTGTCGCCGCGCTGATCGCCGCCCGGGCCGCTTCCCGGTCTAATGCCACTACTGGCTTGGTGTGGATGGTCATGGTGGCCTCCTCGGGTTGGTATGAGTCGACTGTCCGTCGTCGTCGGCGCGGGATCGTCTGTCCTGACGCGTAGATCTGTGCGGTGAGGTGTCGTAGCTCCTCCCAGAGGGACGGCAAATCTACGCGTTTCCGCTGATGTTTGCGGTACTTGGCCACCGCATGCTGGCTAGCATGAGCGGAACGGACCTACGGGCGGACACGCCGTTGAACTGGAGCGACCTGGGTATGAGCGAGCTTCCGACCGGAACGGTGACGTTGCTGCTGGCCGACGTTGAGGGCTCCACCCGGCTGTGGCAGATCCAACCGGAGGAGATGACGGCCGCCGTCGCGCGGGTGGATCGTATGGTGTGTGAGGTCATCTCCGCCTATGACGGTGTGCGGCCGGTGGAGCAGGGCGAGGGGGATAGTTTCGTGGTCGCGTTTTCGCGGGCCAGCGACGCGGTGGCGTGTGCCCTGGACTTGCAGCGGGCACCGCTGGCCCCGATCCGGCTGCGTATCGGTGTGCATACCGGGGAGGTGCAGCTGCGTGACGAGGGCAACTACATTGGTCCGACAATCAACCGGACCGCACGCCTGCGCGAGCTGGCTCACGGCGGCCAGACCGTGCTGTCGGGCACCACCAACGATCTGGTTCTCGATCGGTTGCCGGCCGACGCCTGGCTGACCGACCTTGGTTCGCATCAGCTGCGGGATCTCCCGCGCCTGGAACGGGTGGTGCAGCTGTGCCACCCCGACCTTCGCAACGACTTTCCTCCGCTTCGCACGCGCGAAAGCGTTGTTGCCCAGCATCTCCCGGTACTGTTCACCAGCTTCGTGGGCCGCGAAGCCGAATTGAATGATGTGCGGCAGATCCTGGCCGACAACCGGTTCGTGACGCTCACCGGGGCGGGCGGTGTCGGCAAGACGCGCCTGGCGGTGCAGATCGCCGCCGCGATCGCGGGTGGATTCGGCGACGGGGTGTGGTTGGTCGATCTGGCGCCGATCACCGATCCGGATCTGGTGCCGGTGGAGGTGATCCGCGCGCTGGGCCTG
>NZ_DATJPU010000189.1:0-48410 GCF_035506235.1 Mycobacterium sp. | reverse complement strand
TACCTCGACGACGTGGCCGCGCTGATGAGCGCGCGCGGCGTCGTGGTGCCGCTGCGCTCGGGGGACTACCGCCTAAAGGCCACGCCGGCCGCGGCGAGCGAGCCGCGGCTGTGGCTACTGGGGTCGTCGATGTACTCCGCGCACCTGGCCGCGGCCAAGGGGCTGCCCTACGTCTTCGCGCATCACTTCTCCGGCCGGGGAACCGAAGAGGCGCTCGAGGTCTATCGCTCCCGCTTCAAGCCCAGCGCGCTGACCCGCGAGCCGCTGACCTTTTTGACGGTCAACGCCGCCGTGGCCGAAACCCGTTACGAGGCAACGGCTTTGATGCTGCCCAACCTGCAGATGATGGCGAAACTGAGGACCGGGCAGCCGCTCGGCCCGGTGCCGCTGGTTGAGGAGGCGGAAGTCGCCGAGGTCACCAAGGAACAGCAGCTCATCATCGACAGTGGACTCAAGCGTGCCGTCCTCGGCACGCCCGCCGAGGCCGCCGAGCAGGTGCGGGCCCTCGCCGAACGGTTCGGCGTCGACGAGGTGATGGTGCACCCGGTCGCGTCGGCCCACCGTGGCACCGATCCCGCCACCGCGCCCGCGCGGGTCGCGACACTCGAGCTGTTGGCCAAAGAGCTGTTCTGACGGTCAGTCGGTCACGCTCGCCTGCTGAGATCGGCTCCCCTCGGAATTGGGCGCATGGGTGGCGATCCAGTCGCGCAGGTCATTCGCCGGCAACGGCGGGCTGTGCACGAAGCCCTGGGTGATGGTGCAGCCATAACGCCGCAGGGCGCGTAGGGTGACCTCGTCTTCGACGCCCTCGGCCACCAGGTCGGCGCCCAGGCTGCGGGCCAGCGCCACCGTGGAGCGCACGATCGCAACCGATCGCGGATCATGGGCCAGCCGCGAGACGAACACTCTGTCGAGTTTCAGTTCGTCGACCGAGACGTCCTGCAGGCGCGCCAGCGATGACCATCCCGTGCCGTAGTCGTCGAGGGAGATGCGAACGCCGAGGCGCTGCAGCGCGGCGACGGTATTGCGGGAGCGCGCCGAGTCGACGAGGGCGCTTTCGGTGATCTCGACGATGAGGGAGTCTGCCGGTAGGCCATGGGTGCGCAGCAACTCCTCGATCGTGCTCACCAGGTCCAGGTCGAGCAGGTTCGTCGTCGAGAGGTTCACGGCGACGGCCAGCGGCATGCCCTGGTCGCGCCAGCGCCGGGCCTGCGCGAGGGCAACGTTGATGGCGCGGTTGGCCACCTGTCGCATCAGCCCGGCGCGTTCGGCGGCGGACAGGAATTCCTCCGGTAGCAGCAAGCCACGGCTGGGATGCCGCCAGCGCAGCAGCGCCTCGACGCTGTGGACGGTGCCGTCGCTCGCGTTGATCTTCGGCTGGTAGTGCACCGTCAGCTGGCCGTCATCCAACAGCGCGACGCGCAGTTGCTCGACGAGGTTGGGGTCGTTGTCGCGGTACAGCTCATAGGCCGAGTCGTACACCGCGATCTTGCTGGTGGCGGATTTCGCGTGCGGGATCGCCGCCTCGGCGCGATTCAACAGCTCCTGCGGACGGTCACAGTGGTCCGGGCACAGCGCGATCGCGATGCGGGCATCGACTTGCACGGTGATCGGATCGAGCGCGAACGGTTCGCTCAGGGCCTCGAGCAACCGGCCCGCCTGGGCGCGCGCGGCGATGAGATCGGACCCCTCGGCCAGAAGGATCGCGAATTCGTCGTCGCCCACCCGCGCAAGCAGATCGTCGCTGCGCACGCAGTGCGCGAGCCTGTTCGCGATGTGGCACAACAGCTCATCGCCGAAGTGCCGGCCGATCGAGTCGTTGATCTCGTCGAATTCATACAGGTGCAGCAGCAGCAGCGCCCGACGCGACGGTGCCCCCGGGACCAACAGGGGCCCCGTCGGCGCCGAGCCGGACAGCCCCGTCAGGGCGGTCGCCAGCGACCGCCGATTGGGCAGGCTGGTCAGCGCGTCGGTCATGGCCTCCTTGTGTCTTTCGGCCAGCATGCTGACGTCGCGGAAGGTCGCCGAGAATCGCGCCGCGACCACGATCAGGCTCAGCGCGGCGAGAGTCGTTGCCAGCCTTGAGTTGTGGCCCACGATCGCGACCGCGAGCGCCACGACGGTGCACGCCACCGGCACCGTGTAGGAGCCGAGTCCGCGTTTCGGTGCGCGCGCCGTCGACGACCCGGCTGACCGGGAAGGCGCCCAGCTGGCCATGGCCACCAGTAACGACGCAGCGGGCCACAGCGCGTCGAGTGTGGTGCCCGCCTGGTAGGTGCCTTCGGCCGTCTGGAAGAGGTACGCGGTGTCCGCGACCGCGAAGCCGATGAAGCCCGCGACGAGAAGGCCCCAGCGGACCTCATTGCGCCAGCCGAGGATTGGCAGCATGCCGGCGGTCACGGCCAACAGGATCAAATCGCCCCACGGGTAGACCAGCCCCACGAGCACGGTCGCGGGCGCGCGGACCGCGGCCGCGTGGATGGGCCCCGCCCGCAGCGCCACGCCCACCGCGGCCGCGGCCAACGCGCACACCAGGGAATCGAGCCGGATCGGAAGCGGCACCCGCTTCAGCCGTGACCGCATGAGCAGCAGGAGCCCGACATAGACGAACGGGTAAAACGCCAGGTATTCCGGGTCGGCCGCCGATGGGGACTGGCCCTCACGCACCCACAGGGCATAGACGATGTCTCCGATTGCCGACACCGCCATGCCGGCCGCGATCAAGGCCCAGGCGAGGCGGTCGGCGGTCACGCGGTAGGCGCGAACGGCGATCAGCGCCGCGGCCGACAGGTTCAGCACGGGGTACAGGAATTTGACGAAGAACGCGCTGCGCGCGGCGTCGGGGTCCACGACGCTGGTCACCGCGAAAGCGGCCACGCCGATCCCCAACGCGGCCAAGGCAATCCGGATTGCCGTCGGGGGCCAGCGAATGCCGTCCGGCGCGTCGTGGGTTCGCTCCCGTCGTGACGTCGCGGCCGCCGCGATCGGCTTGAGCGACCGCGCCAGCTTGGTCTGTCTACCGAAGGTGCCCGCCGGGACCGAGGTGGCAACAAGGTCCTCGCCCGCACGTCTTTCCGTAAAGCCCGACTCTGCCGATTCGGCGAATTGGGGGAATGCGTAGGGGAAGGGCAGATCGGACACGAAGCCCCGAATGCATTGACCGCCTTCGCGTTTGGCGGCATACATGGCCAAGTCGGCGTGCCGGAGCAGCTGGTCGACGGTCGCGTTCGAGGCGGCGGTGGCCACCGTGAAGCCGATGCTCGGCCTGACCTCGATGGGAATACCGTCGATCACGATCGCCGTGCCGAACGCGTCGAGAACCCGATGCGCCGCCGCGCGCGATTCCACGACCGAAGCCTCGATGAGGACGGCGAATTCGTCCCCACCCAGGCGCGCGATGGTGCCCGTTTCGCCCAGCGCCGCGGTGAGCCGACCGGCGACCCGGACGAGCAGCTCGTCACCGGCCGGATGGCCCAGGGCGTCGTTGACCGCTTTGAAGTTGTCGAGGTCGAGGCACAACACCGCGATGGGCACACCGTCGCGACGTTGCCGGGCGATCGCCTGTTCCAGGCGATGGAGGAAGTGGGACCGATTGGCCAGACCGGTCAGGCTGTCGCGAAACGCTTCCCGCGCCACCTCGGAGAGCAGGCCCTGGTTTTCGACCAGCACGATGAACTGCCGGGCGAGCACCGCGGCGACGAGGATTCCCAGCGCGGCGAGCATCGGTCCGTGCTCCATTCGCCCAACCGCCTGGCCCAAGCCGACCGCGGCGGCCAGCATGAGCGGCAGGTAGGGCAGCCACAGCAGGGCGGGCGACAGAACCTCGCTCCGCGACTCCGCCGTGGAGGTGGTCTCATGCACGCTCGTCAGGGCAGACAGCGCCATCAGGGCAAATCCGGCGACTCGCCCCAGGTCGGTCAGATCGCCCAGGTGATAGCTGCCCACGCCGGTCTGGAAAACCATCGCGAGGTCGGCGGCGGCGATCGCCGCGATTCCACCGGCTAACAGGCCCCGGCTCGGCAGGTCGTTGGAGCGAATCCGCGACAGCATCAGGATCGTCGTCGTCAGGAGGACGACATCGGCGAAGACCTCGATGAGCGTCGCCAACCGCGTGCCACTGTTAACGCGCACCTGCTCGTCGAGGACGAAAACCCAGGAGATGACGAACAGCGAGGTCGCCACGATGAGACCGTCCAGCACCAGCCGCCGGGGCCTGTGGCGGGACAGATGGGACAAGAGCGCCAACGACAGCATGGCGCCGATCGGATACACGCTGAATACGGCTTCGGCCGCCGCGGGGTGAGTGGCGTGCTCGATTTCCGGGCGCACGTCATACACCGACCAGAGGACCTCACCTACCGCCCAGCCCAGGAGGCCGATCACGAGCGCCAGCCATCCGCATCTGCGGCGACCGGTCGAGAAACGAGCCGCATAGCCGGCACATACCGCCGCCACAAACAGACACAGCGCGAACACAGCCTCGTCGACCGGGCGCGTGCCGTATCGGCCCTGCCAGCGAAACACCGACGAGGTCACAACCAGCAGCGCCGCGAGACCGTAAACCCCGACGAGGAACCAGCCCATCCGGGCGGGCAGCCCGAACCGCCGCCACGGATTTCCCCTCCAGCGTGTCATAGCCGCTCCAGCCGATCCCGCGCTTTGCGTGAGCGAATAGTAACTTCAACCGCAGGTTACGTGGGATTAAACCGCTGCATTGCTCTCAGGCTCGGGTACCTGCCGGTGGTATGCGGCGGGGGCCCTATTAGCGCGGAGTCAGTACGACGATCGGGATGGGCCGCTGCGTCCGGCTCTGGTAACCGTTATAGCGGTTGCCGTTGTTCTTGTTGACGATGTCCCACAGCCTCGCGTAGTCGGAATCGTCGGGGCCGAGCTGGCGGGCGGTCACCGCAATGCGCTTGGAGCCGACGTTGATCTCGCAGTCGGGACGCTTGCGCAGATTGTGGTACCAGCCGGGGTTGTGCTCGTCGCCGCCCTTGGAGGCGACGACCAGGTAGGACTCGCCGTCCTTCGCGTAGGTCAGGGTCGTGGTGCGCTCTCGACCGGTCTTCGCGCCGGTCGTATGCAGCAGCAGGCTGGGCGGCATTCCCGGTATGCGGTGCCCGATCCTGCCGTCGGTTTTGCGGTAGATCGTGTCGTGAACGCGAAGGACGGCAGGAGCACGAACTGTTCGAGCGGCGTCAGATTGCTCATGCGCTCAGTCTTGCTGACTTGCGTCGATGCGCGCCAGGGCCTCCCGCAGGATCTGCGCGGTGGCCTCCCGGTCGGGGTCGCGGCGCACCAGCATCCCCTTGGCCACCGACAGCTTGTCGCCGTTGCGCCGCGGCAGCACGTGCAGGTGGATGTGGAACACCGTCTGAAAGGCGGCGCGGCCGTCGTTGATCGCGATATTGGTCGCGTCGGCCAGCTCTGTCGCGCGGGCGGCCCGGGCGATCCGCTGCCCGATAACGACCATGTCGGCCAGCGTCTCGGGCGGCGTGTCGGTCAGGTCGACCGTATGGCGTTTGGGGATCACCAACGTGTGGCCCCGCGTGAACGGGCGGGTGTCAAGGATCGCGAGGTAGCCGTCGTCCTCGCAGATCTTCACGGCCGGGGCATCTCCCGCGACGATCGCACAGAACATGCAGGACATCTCGCCCACGGTACTGGGTGCTGCGAACCGCGGGATAGGCTGCCGCAGTGGACGCTCGCGACGTGGCCTTCGCCGGCGCGGCCGCGCAGGCGCGGATGCTGGCCGACGGTGAACTGACCGCGCCGGAGCTGCTCGAAATCTATGTGGAACGGATCGCGCGGCTCGATAGCGAGTTGCGCTGCTACCGCGTGGTGCGCTCGGACAGCGCGCGTTACGAGGCTGCCGTGGCGCAGGACCGCCTCGACGCGGGCGAGCGGCTGCCGCTGCTCGGCGTGCCGATCGCGATCAAGGACGACGTCGACGTCGCCGGCGAGGTGACTACGTACGGCAGTGGCGGGCACCGCCCCGCGGTGACCTCCGACGCGGAGGTGGTCCGCCGGCTGCGCGCCGCCGGCGCGGTGATCATCGGCAAGACCAATGTGCCCGAGCTGATGATGTTTCCCTACACCGAGTCGTTGACGTTCGGCGCCACCCGCAACCCGTGGAACCTCAAGCGCACGCCGGGCGGCAGCAGCGGCGGTAGCGCCGCCGCGGTGGCCGCCGGGCTGGCGCCGCTGGCGCTGGGGTCCGACGGCGGCGGCTCGATTCGCATCCCGGCGACCTGGTGCGGTGTGTTCGGCCTGAAACCGCAACGCGATCGGGTGTCGTTGGAGCCGCACGACAATGCGTGGTACGGGCTGAGCGTCAACGGTCCGCTGGCCCGGTCGGTGCAGGACGCGGCGCTGCTCCTCGACGCGACCTCGACCGTCCCTGGTCCCGAGGGCGAGTTCGTGGCCGCCGCGGCGCGCCACCCCGGACGGCTGCGAATCGCCTTGAGCACCAAGGGCCCGACGCCACTGCCGGTCAGGGTCGGCAAAGCGCAGCTGGCGGCGGTCCACGAGGCCGGCGCGTTGCTTCGCGACCTGGGCCATGACGTCATCATCCGTGACCCCGACTATCCGCCGTCGGCGATCATCACCAATTACCTGCCGCGTTACCTGCGCGGCATCAGCGACGACGCTGACTCCTTGGCCCACCCCGAACGCCTCGAAGGGCGCACCCGGAACCTGGCGCGCGCCGGTGCGCTGTTCTCGGACCGGCGGATGACCGCCCTTCGTGACGGCGAAGCGGCGGTGACCGCCCGGATTCAGTCGATCTTCGACGACGTCGACGTCGTCGTCACGCCGGGCAACGCCACGGGCCCGTCCCGCATCGGCGCCTACCAACGACGCGGCGCGGTGTGGACGCTGCTGGCGGTGGCGCAGCGGGTTCCCTACCAGCAGGTCTGGAATCTGACCGGACAGCCTGCCGCGTCCGTTCCGTGGGACTTCGACGGTGACGGCCTGCCACTCGGGGTGCAGCTCGTCGGCCGGCCGTACGACGAAGCGACACTGCTGTCGCTGTCGGCGCAGATCGAGACCGCCCGGCCCTGGGCCCACCGCCAACCGCCGGTGTCCTAACGGGACGGTGTCGCCCGGCGGCGCCGCGCTCGCGATCGGCGGTGTCTGCCGGCGCCGACCCGCTTCGCCCGGCGGCGCCGCGCTCGCGATCGGCGCCGTTGTACGTTGGCCGAGTGGAGGACGGGGCCGAGGACAACATCGACGATCTGCTCGAGGGACTCGAGGGCGCCGCGCGCACCGAGCGGGCCGAACTCGTCAAATGGTTGCGGGAGCAGGGCGTCACCGCCGACGAGATCCGGACCACCAACCCGCCGCTGCTGCTGGCCACCCGCCACCTCATCGGCGATGACGGCACCTACGTCTCAACCAGGGAGATCAGCGAGACCCACGGTATCGACCTCGCGCTGCTGCAGCGCGTCCAGCGCGCCATCGGCCTGGTCCGGGTGGAGGACCCGGATGCCGTCGTCCACATGCGCGCCGACGGTGAGGCCGCCGCCTACGCTCAGCGGTTTGTCGAGCTGGGCCTGGATCCCGATCAGGTGCTGCTCGTGGTCCGGGTGCTGTCCGAGGGGCTGTCGCACGCCGCCGAGGTGATGAGGTATACCGCGCTCTCGGCGATCATGCGCCCCGGCGCTACCGAAGTGGAAATCGCCAAGGCGTCGAAAGCGCTGGTGAGCCAGATCGCCCCGATCCTTGGCCCGATGATCCAGGACACCCTGTTCATGCACTTGCGGCACATGATGGAGACCGAAGCGGTCAACGCTGCGGAGCGGGCCGCCGGTAAGCCGCTTCCGGGGGCGCGCCAGATCACCGTCGCCTTCGCGGACCTCGTCGGGTTCACCCGGATCGGCGAAGTGGTGTCCGCCGAGGAGCTGGGCCACCTGGCCAACCGGCTGGCCCATCTCGCCCGGGACATGACCGTCCCGCCGGTGCGGTTCATCAAGACGATCGGCGACGCGGTGATGTTCGTGTGTCCCGAGCCGCAGCCCATCCTGGACGTGGTGCTGAAGCTCGTGGAGGCCGTCGACACCGACAACGACTTTCCGCGGTTGCGAGCCGGAGTGGCCTCGGGCATGGCGGTGAGCAGGGCCGGCGACTGGTTCGGCAGTCCGGTCAACGTGGCCAGCCGGGTCACCGGCGTGGCCCGTCCGGGCACCGTCCTGGCCGCCGATTCGGTCTGGGAAGCCCTGGACGAGACGGGGGAGTTCGACGGGTCGTTTGCCGGCGCGCGCCGCCTCAAGGGCATCAAAACCGAGGTGAAGCTTTTTCGGGTCCGCCGCGGGGATGGTCCTTCCGCATAGGCAGGCCCGGGCGACACTAGGGGGCGTCTGACACTTATGTCGTACGCGGCCGGTTTCCTACCCCATCTTCCGGCGCTTCGAATTGGTCGCTTCCGGGCCTGCTTCGCTACCAAAAATACAACTCTGGACGGCAGCGGACAAGCGTCGCCGAGCGTGGGCCCTACCCCCGGCCCCCGCCTTGGCACTCGTCCGTAGGCCCACGGTCGACGGTTCGAACCGTTCGCCCCGGGCGAAAGCATTTCCGTTACACCTGTAACGGTGTAATCATGTAATCATGAAATCTCACCACACACACGGGCGGCGGTACGGTCGCCCCGGGGGCTGGCAACAGGCCCAGCAGCCCGACGCGAGCGGCGCGGCGGAATGGTTCGCCGGACGCCTACCGGAAACCTGGTTCGACGGCGACCCGACGGTCATCGTCGACCGCGAAGAGATCACCGTCATCGGCAAGCTGGCCGATCCGGAGCACTCCGGCGAGGAGAGCGAGGCTCGCGCGGAGGGCCGAATCTCGCGATTCCGCGAGGAGACCCGTTCGGAGCGAATGCGCATCGCCGACGAAGCGCAGGATCGTTACGGCCGCAAGGTTTCCTGGGGCGTGGAATCCAGCGGCGAGCGAATCCTGTTCACCCACATCGCCGTACCGGTGATGACGCGCCTCAAGCAACCCGAGCGCCAGGTGCTCGACACGTTGGTCGACGCCGGCGTCGCCCGGTCCCGCGCCGACGCGCTGGCGTGGACGGTCAAGCTGGTCGGTGAGCACACCGAGGAATGGCTGGCCAAGCTGCGCGACGCCATGTCGGCGGTCGACGATCTGCGCGCCGAGGGGCCCGACCTCCAGTCGTAAGCCGCACGGTCCCTTGGGGATTCGGCGGCTGCGCCCGATTATTCAGCGTCGACCTTGGCGAGGATCTTGTCGACGACCTGCCCGCCCTGATCGCTGATGTGGTAACCGCACGCGTTGACGTCGGCGACCACGTTGTTCGCCGCGCCCATCGCGCGCTGGCACTCCCAGCCGTCGGCGCCTTCCTGGGTCTCCAGCATGGCGATCTTCGGTGGGCTGCCGGTGAGTTGAGCGAACGACCACCGATACGTCTTGTTGTTCTTGTTTGTCACGGTCACCGTCTTGCCGGCGCAGCCCTTCCAGTTGTCCGCCGAACTCTGCACGAACGCCTTGGCCTTGTCGGCGGACGGGAACGCCACGGCGGCCTGGTTGACCCAGTGGTCGTAGTCGTCGCCGGGTTCGGAGGACACCAGCCCGCTCACTCCCGTGTAGCCGGTGCCCGCGTACACGGGATCCTGGCTGGTATAGAGCGCCCCCTGGCAGTTCGGCAACGACAGCGTCACCGAAGTGGCGTCCATCGACGTGAGGGGCTTGCCGGGCGTCATGGCGGAAGAGCCCATGATGGTGTTGACGCCCGACGGATCCAGCAGCAGGGCGCCGAGCCGGCCGGCCGGGATCGGGTCCGGCGGCGGCGCCGGGGAGGGCCGGGTCGCCAGCCAGATCCCCACGCCGCCGGCCGCGAGGACAATCACGGCGGCGACCGCGGCGACGATGGGCCACGGGCTGCGTTTGGGTTTGGGGGGCGGCTGATTCCAGGGAGCCGGGCCGGTGAACTGGGGTGGCGGGCCGCCCCAGTTGCCGCTGCCGCCCTGGTAGGCCTGCGGCCCGGACTGGCCGGCGGTCGGCACGGGGCCACTGTCGGGTGCCCACGGCCGCGGGGTTTGGGCGGCCTGCGGCAGGGGGCCCGAACTGGGTGCCGGCGCGGCCGGGTAGGGCGCCGGCGAACCCTGAACCGGTGCGGGCGGTGGGGTGGTGGCCCGGGATGGCGGCGGGCCCATGGCGCTGGCGGCCAGGGTGGGCCCGCCGCTGTCCGCGGTGGCGGCCTCGGCGGTGGCGGGCAGGGTGGCTTCCTGGCTGCGACGCACGATGCTGGCGGCGTGGTCTTGATCGGGGTCGCTGAGGGCCTCGTGGGCGGCCAGCGCCAGATCGCCGGCGCTGGCGTAGCGGTCTTCGGGTTTCTTGGCCATGCCGCGCGCGATCACCGCGTCGAAGGCCTTGGGGACGCCCGGGCGCACGGCGCTGGGCTTCGGGATCGGGTCCATCAGGTGGGCGGTGACCAGGGTGCTCGCGCTGTCGGCGCGATAGGGCGGCGACCCGGTCAGGGCCTCGTGCAGCACGCAGGCCAGCGCGTAGATGTCGGCGCGGTAGGTGACCTCGTCGTTGGAAAACCGTTCGGGCGCCATGTATTTCCAGGTGCCCACCGCGGTGCCGAGCTGGGTGAGCTTCTCGTCGGTGGTGGCGCTGGCGATGCCGAAGTCGACCAGGTAGGCGAAGTCGTCGCGGGTGACCAGGATGTTGGGCGGCTTGACGTCGCGGTGCATGACCCCGGCGGCGTGGGCGGCGTCGAGCGCCGACGCGATCTGGGTGATGATGGCCACCGCCCGCGGCGGGGTCAGCGGGCCGAACCGTTTGAGCAACGTGTCCAGGTCGGTGCCCTCGATGAGGCGCATCTCCATGTACATCTGGCCGTCGATCTCGCCGTAGTCGTGGATGGGCACCACGTGGGGTTCCTGCAAACGACCGGCGATGCGGGCCTCGCGCTTCATCCGCTCGCGAAACACCGGGTCCTTGCTGAACGTGTCCGACATCAGCTTGAGCGCCACCGTCCACTCCTTGACGGTGTGTTCGGCCTCGTAGACCTCGCCCATCCCACCGCGGCCCAGCAGTCGTTTCAGGTGATAGGGCCCGAACATCGAGCCCACACGTGAGGTTTGCGCGTCGCTCATCCCTGACCCTCCAAACCGACCCCGGACCCGCCGACCATATCAACACCGCCCGACCTGAACGGCCGCCCGCGAGCCCCGACTCAGCAATCAAGACGGTAAGCCCCCGACGGCCCCGCCGCTGGACAATGCGGCATTCCGGGCGGCATCGCTACGCGGGCCGCCGCCACAACAGGAGGTAGCGCCAGAACAGCAGCCGGCGGATGCGGGCGCCCGGCAGGGTCGCGGCGGCGATTTCACGGGCCTGCCGGGTGGTCAGCGGCGGATCGAAAACTTCCGGCATCGCCTCGTTGGTCGGGTCCGGTCCGTACCAGTTGCCGCGGCCGGTCGCCCGCAGTGCGGCGAACGCGGCGCCGAGCATCCGATTCGCCGCCGCCGCAACGATTTCGGCGGGAGCCTCCCGGGGCAGGTCGATCCGCGGTAGTACGACTGCGGCCAGCACGCCGCCCGGTCGCAACGCCGGCGCCAGATGCCGCAGGGCCTCGCAGAGCGGCACGTGATGCAACGCGGTGATCGACACGATCGCGTCGTAATCCTCTGCGGGCAAAGGCGTTTCCAGCACGTCGGCGAGGGTGCAGGTGACGTTGGCCGGCGTGCGCCGCCGGGCCGCCTCGATCATCGCCGCCGACTTGTCGATCGCATCAACATGATCGGCGCGCTCGGCCAGTCGCGCCGCGAATCCCCCCGCGCCACAACCGACGTCGAGCACCCGTCCGCATCGCCGCGGCAGTTGCCGCAACAGCGTCCGCTGGTAGTGGGCGTTGTGATCCCAGTGCACCGTCATCGGTGGTTACGAGTGGGAAGCCCACCACTTGTACAGCTGGTCCATGTTCGGCCCCTGCGGATTTCCGCTGACGACCGCGAACACCAAGGTCTGCTGGTTCGTCCACAGGACCTGCGGCTCGTCACCGTTGTAGGTCCCGCATGCGATCTGACCGAGGATGGTGTTCGGATCCTTGTTGTGCCACCAGGTGCCCGGTGATGCCTTGTCCCCGGGGCACTTAACGATCGTGTCGCTTCCGGTGAAGCCGCTGAACGCGTCCTGCAGACCCTGCAGATCCGGGTATAGCCCATAGGCCGAGACCGCGGGACCGTTGGGATCGGTGTTCTGACCGCACATGACCGAGACGATCGCGCCGGGCATTTGGCCCTGTTGTTTGCACGTGCCGGGCGGATAGCCGGTCGGCAGCAGGCCCAGCAGCCGGTTCGCGGCGCCCGGGGGCGGGGTGGATGGCGGTTTCGGGGTCGTGTTGGTGGTCGTCGTCGTGGGGGTGGTGCTGGCCGCGGAGGGGGTCTCGCTGTCGTCGTGTCCGACGGCGATCGCGACGCCGACCGCGGCGACGACGAGGACGACCACGACGGCGGCGGCTGCGGCGACGATGGCCCAGGGGTTGCGTTTGCGCGGTGGCGCCGGGGGGTGCCCGGGTCCCCAGGGCAAGGGGGCGGCGAACTGCGGTGGCGGGCCGCCGAAGGGTGCTTGGTAGCGCGGAGGGTTCGGTGCGGGAGGCCCCGCGCCGTGCATCGGTTGCGGTATCCGCCCGGGACCGGCCCGGTCACCTGCGGGCGCGGGCGGGTGCGGGACGGGACCACCGGCGCCGTTCATCCCGGACGGGGCGGATTGCGCACTGTGGCGCAGGATGTTGACGGCCTGGGTCTGCTCCGGATCGGTGAGTGCGTCATGGGCGGCGCGCGCCAGGTCACCGGCGCTGGCGTAGCGGTCGTGCGGCTTCTTGGCCATGCCGCGGGCGATCACCGCGTCGAAAGCCCTGGGGATCCCCGACCGTTTGGCGCTGGGCCGGGGGATGGGGTTCATGAGGTGGGCGCTGACCAGCACCCCGGCGCTGTCGGACGCGTATGGCGGGGACCCGGTCAAGCATTCGTAGAGCACGCACGCCAAGGAATAGATGTCGGCGCGGTAGGTGACCTCGTCGTTGGAAAACCGTTCGGGCGCCATGTATTTCCAGGTGCCCACGGCGGTGCCGAGCTGGGTGAGCTTCTCGTCGGTGGTGGCGCTGGCGATGCCGAAGTCGACCAGGTAGGCGAAGTCGTCGCGGGTGACCAGGATGTTGGGCGGCTTGACGTCGCGGTGCGTCACCCCGGCGGCGTGGGCGGCGTCGAGCGCCGACGCGATCTGGGTGATGATGGCCACCGCGCGTGCCGGGCTCAGCGGCCCGAATCGCTTGAGCAACGTGTCCAGGTCGGTGCCCTCGATGAGGCGCATCTCCAGATACATCTGCCCATCGATTTCGCCGTAGTCGTGGATGGGCACCACGTGGGGTTCCTGCAGGCGACCTGTGATGCGGGCTTCGCGCCTCATCCGCTCGCGGAACACCGGATCGCTGCTGACGGATTCCGACATCAGCTTGAGCGCCACCGTCCAGCCCTTGCCGGTGTGTTCGGCTTCGTAGACCTCGCCCATCCCGCCGTGACCCAGGGCCCGTTTGAGCTCATAGGGTCCGAACATCGACCCCGAACGCGAGCCCGGCGCCCCGCTCATCGTTCCTCCCAACCAACCCAGACTCGCCGACCATATCAACACCTTCGCCGGGCAATAGGCCAACGCTTCAGGCGGTGACGACCCTTGGCGTCGGCCGGCTTGGTGTAGATCGTGCCGGGCGTCCTAGGCTTCGGTCTGGTTTCCCGCGGCGATCTCGAACGTGAACTCGTGCTCGCCGATGCGCACGTGATCGCCGTCGTGCAGCGGGGTCGCCCTGCGGATGCGCTCGCGCTGCACGTGCACGCCGTTCGACGAGCGCAGGTCGTTGATGACGAAGCTGCTGCCGGTGTCGACGATGACGGCGTGGTAGCGGCTGAC
The DNA here is from genome assembly GCF_035506235.1 of Mycobacterium sp. Lineage (GTDB taxonomy): Bacteria > Actinomycetota > Actinomycetes > Mycobacteriales > Mycobacteriaceae > Mycobacterium. Next base: position 34,481 of record NZ_DATJPU010000189.1, on the reverse strand, counting down.
TTTCGGGGTGGCCAGGACGATGTCGTTGTCGCTGAGACGCCCGATGCGGGTCGCGGCCTCTTGCAGCGCATAGCTCTCGCCCGAATCTTCGCGCAGGTACGCGACGGCATCCCGCTCGGACACCATGCTGTGGTGGTCCATCACCGTGAGCGTCACGGTGGCGGTGGTCACGGCGGTCTTCTTGACGTCCAACGGTTCCTGGCGCAGGATCCGGTCGTTGAGGTCGCGCAGGTTCGGGCCCGGGTCGATCCCGAGGTCATCGGCGAGTGTTTCTTTCACGCGCCGGTAGGCCGCCAACGCGTCGGATTGGCGGTCGGTGAGGTAGTAAGCCGTGATCAGCTGCGCCCACAGCGGCTCGCGGTAAGGATGCTCCGCGGTCAGAGCTTCGAGTTCGGTGATCACGGCAGCGGCGCGCCCGCAAGCGATTTCGGCCTCCGCCTTTGCGGTGTGGACGAGGATCTTCTCCTCGACCAGGGCGGTGGCAAAGGTGTCGACGAACCCGAAGTCGCGCAGGTCCTCGAGCACCCGCCCGCGCCATTCCGCCAGGGCCGCGGACAGGTGCCGGCCGGCCAGTTCGAACCGGCCGGCGGCGGCCGCCTGCGCGCCCGCGGTCTTCTCGGCGATGAATCGCCCGATGTCGCAAGCATTGTCGGGGATGCCGAGGCGATAGCCCGGCGGCGCCGCGGCCAACACCACACGCGAGTCGACCCCGAAACTGGCGAGGAGCTTTCGCAGGTTGGACACGTAGGAGTGGATGCTGGCCCTCGCCCCCGACGGCGGCGAGTCGCCCCAGAGGGCGGTCGTGAGCCTATCGACGCCAACCGGGCTGTTGCGGTTCATCAGCAGCATCGCCAGCACCGCCCGCTGCTTGGGGGTGCCCAGCGGCACCAAGTCGCCGTCAACGCTCATTTGCAGCGGTCCCAGCAGGCCGAACTCGAGACGTGTGTCCACCATCGCGCTCAGCAGCCTCCCTGTCTTTCGCGCCTCGCGTGCCAATGAGCTGCCCTGTCATTGTGATACGAACCGGCGAAATTAGGTAACAACCCGCGAAACTCGCCGCGTCGCAGCAAATGCACGCGCGAATCAGTTTAGGGCTCAGAGAATTCGGCCGTCGGCTCAGAGCGTGACGACCATCAGCTCGTTGCTCGTCTCCCACGCCTGAACGAAGGCGGCTACGCCCGGGTCATCGCGTAGTAGGCGCCCCGCCCGGCCAGCAGCTCGGGGTGGTTGCCTTGTTCGACGATGCGGCCGGCCTGCACGACCAGGATCCGGTCGGCGTCCCGGATCGTCGAAAGGCGATGCGCGATAATGAAACTCGTTCGGTCCCGGCGAAGCTCGCGCATGGCGCGCTGCACGAGGGCCTCGGTGCGGGTGTCGACCGAGCTGGTGGCCTCGTCCAGGATCAGCAGCTGCGGGCGGGCCAGGAATGCGCGGGCGATGGTGATGAGTTGTTTCTCGCCGGCGCTGATGTTGGCGCCGTCCCCGCTGACGCGGGTCTGGTAGCCCGCCGGGAGCGTGTGCACGAACCGGTCGACGTGGGCCGCCCTGGCGGCCGCGACCACCTCGTCGTCGGTGGCCCCCGGCCGCCCATAGGCGATGTTCTCCGCGATCGTCCCGTCGAACAGCCAGGTGTCCTGCAGCACCATGCCGATTCGCGATCGCAGCGACTGCCTGCTCACGGTGCTGATGTCCACCCCGTCGACCAGGATTTGCCCGGAATCGACGTCGTAGAAGCGCATCAGCAGGTTGACCATGGTGGTCTTGCCCGCGCCGGTCGGGCCGACGATCGCCACCGTGCTGCCCGGCTCGGCCACCAGCGACAGGTCCTGGATCACCGGCGTGCCCGGCCGGTACGCGAAGTTCACGCCCCGGAACTCGACGCGTCCGCCGTCGGACGGTGGCAGTGCCCGCCCTGGCGCGGGTGGCTCCTCCGGCTCGTCGAGCAGGTCGAACACCCGCTCGGCGCTGGCCACCCCCGATTGCAGGGTGTTGTACATCCCGGCGACCTGGCTGACCGGCGCGTTGAACTGCCGGACGTATTGGATGAAGGCCTGGATGCTGCCGAGGGTGATCTGCCCGGTGGCCACCTGCAGGCCCCCCACGACGGCGACCGCGACGTAGCCGATGTTGCCGACGAACGCCGTCGCCGGTGCCACCAGTCCGGAGAAGAACTGGGCGCCGAAACTGGCCTCGTAGACGTCGTCGTTGCAGCGGCGGAACTGCTCGCGCGCCGCGGCCTGGTGCCCGAACGTCTTGACGACAGTGAACCCGCTGTAGGTCTCCTCGATGTGGGCGTTGAGGCGTCCGGTGCTCTTCCACTGGGCCACGAACAGGCGCTGCGAACGCCGCGCGATCGCGCGCGTAGCCAGCAGCGAGATCGGCACCGCCAGCAGGGTGATCAGGGCCAGCAGCGGCGAGATGGACACCATCATCGCCAGCACGGCCACCACCGTCAGCATCGCCGTCACCAGCTGGCTGATCGTCATCGACAGCGACGATTGGAGGTTGTCGACGTCGTTGGTGACCCGGCTCAACAGCTCACCCCGTTGGCGCCCGTCGAAGTAGGACAACGGCAGCCGGTGAACCTTGTCCTCGACGTCGCAACGCAGCGCGACCATGGTCCGCTGCACCGTGAGGTTGAGCAGCCGGGCCTGCACCCAGATCAGCAGCGCGGCAACGATATACAGGGCCAACGCCAACATCAGGGTCCGGCCCACCGCGCCGAAGTCCACGCCCCGGCCGGGAACCACGTCCATCCCGGACAGCAGGTCTGCGAAGGCCTTGTCGCCCCGGGCCCGGGCCGTGGCGACGGCCTGTGCCTTGGTGATTCCGGCGGGGAGCCGGCGCCCGATGACGCCGTTGAACAGCAGGTCGGTGGCGTGGCCGAGGATCCGGGGAACGACGACCCCGATCACCGTACCGGTGATGCCCAGTGCGATCACGGCGATGCTCAGCCCCCGTTGCGGCGCAAGCCGTTTCACCAGCCGGGCCGCCGAGCCCCAGAAGTCGCGGGATCGCCCGGTCGGGACCGGCGGCGCGGCGCCGGCGGTCGCCACGGTCATGGCGTCCCTCCGACACCGGCGCCGACCGACTGCGAGTCGGCGAATTCGGCGTAGGTGGGGCAGTCGGCCAGCAGCGATTCATGCGTGCCCGCGCCCATCAGCTTCCCGCCGTCGACGACGATCACCTGGTCGGCCTGGGCGGCGGTCGAAACACGTTGCGTCACAACGATGATCGTGGCCTCGCCGGACGTCTGCGCCAGCGACGCGCGCACCCGCGCGTCGGTGTGCACGTCGAGCGCGGCGAACGAGTCGTCGAACAGGTAGATGGCCGGCCGGCGGATGACCGCACGCGCGATCGCCAGCCGTTGCCGTTGCCCACCCGAAAAGTTGATTCCGCCCTGGGCCACCCGCATGTGCAGCCCGTCGTCGTGGGCCCGCACGAACCCGTCGGCGTCGGCCACCCGCAACGCTTCCCACATCTCGTCGTCGGTCACCACCTGCCCGGGGGCCGCGCCGTAGCGGAGGTTGTCCGCCACCGTGCCGGTGAAGAGGTAGCCGCGCTGGGGCACCAGCCCGATCGCCGACCACAGCCGCTCGGTGTGGTAATCGCGGACGTCGACGTCGTCGACCAGAACGGCGCCGGCGGTCACGTCGTAGAGCCGGCAGATCAGGGATACCAGCGTCGACTTGCCCGAACCGGTGCTGCCGACGATGGCCGTGGTCGTGCCGGGCCGAGCGGTCAGCGAAATATCTTGCAGCACTGGGCGATCGGCGCCCGGATAGCTGAAGGTCGCGCCGTCCAGTCGCACGACGCCCGTGATCCCGCCGCGCGGGAACCGGGGATTCGGCGGGCTCTGCACCGCGGCGCGGGTCGAGAGCACCTCGGTGATCCGTTCGGCGCACACCGACGCGCGCGGCAGCACCACCAGCGTCATGGTCGCCATCAACACCGCCATCAGGATCTGGGTGAAATAGGCCAGGAAGGCGGTCAGGGAGCCGACCTGCATCTGGCCGCGATCGATGCGCAGCCCGCCGAACCAGATCAGCGCCACGCTGGACACGTTGATGGTCAGGGTGGTCACCGGCAGCATCAGGGCCTGCAGGTTGCCGGTGGTCAGCGCCGTGTCCGACAGCGCGGCGTTGGCGCGCGCGAACCGGTCGCGCTCGAAGTCCTCACGCGCAAAGGCTCGGACCACCCGGACGCCCGACAGCTGGTCGCGCAGCACCCGGTTGATGCCGTCGATCAGGCCCTGCATGCGGCGCAGCCGGGGCAGCATGCGCGACATGATCAAGTAGTTGGCCACCGCCATGATCGGCACGCTGACCAGCAGCAGCCAGGTCAACGCGGCCTCCTGATGGATGGCCATGACGATGCCGCCGGCGCACATGATCGGCGCGGTGATCAGGACGGTGGCCGTGATCTGGACCAGGTATTGGATCTGCCGGACGTCGTTGGTGCTGCGCGTCAACAGCGTTGGCGCGCCGAACCGGGCGGTCTCGGGCTCGGAGAAGCTGGTGACGTGTTCGAAGATCGCCCGCCGCAGGTCGCGGCCGAAGCCCATGCCGGTCCGCGAGCCGAAGTAGACGGCCCCGACCGCGCACAACGCCTGCAAACCGGTGACCGCGAGCATCACCATGCCGAGCCTGACGATGGTGGCCGCGTCGCCCTTGGCCACGCCCTCGTCGATGATCGCGGCGTTGACCGTGGGCAGGTACAGCGACGCCAGGGTGCTCGTCAGCTGGAGCGCCGTCAGCACCGCGACCAGCCGGCGGTACGGCCGGATGTACTGGCGCAGCAGTGCCAGGAGCATTTCGTAACTGTCGCACACGGCGCGCGCCGCGGTCGCCGACACCGCCGCGCGTCGACCGAGGGGCTGAATTGCCTGCTCAGGCGCGTCATCGGCGGCTGACCCCTGGGCTGCCGCTACAGTGCATCGTGTGACCAGCAGTAGGCGAGGCGCTCGGGCGCTGGCTCTGGCGGCGTCGGCTCTGACGATCTTGATCCCGACGATTGCGGGCTGCTCGGGTTCCGGCGACAACAAGCCGGGAGCGACGGCATCGTCGACGCCCGGCGGCGGGGATGGTCACCACGGGCCGATGTTCCCGCAATGCGGGGGCATCAGCGATCAGACGGTGTCGGACCTGACCAAGGTGACCGGGCTGGTGAACACCGCCCGCAACTCCGTGGGATGCCAGTGGCTGGCGGGCGGCGGCATTCTCGGCCCGCACTTTTCCTTTTCCTGGTATCGCGGCAGCCCGATCGGGCGTGAACGCAAGACCGAGGAGCTGTCGCGCGCCAGCGTCGACGACATCAACATCAACGGCCACGGCGGCTTCATCGCCGTCGGCAACGAGCCGAACCTGGGCGACTCGCTCTGCGAAGTGGGCATCCAGTTCCAGGACGACTTCATCGAGTGGTCGGTGAGCTTCAGCCAGAAGCCGTTCCCGCCGCCCTGCGACATCGCCAAGGAACTGGCCCGTCAATCGATTGCGAACTCCAAATGACCCGAAGAACCGTCCGGGCCGGCGCGGCCGTGCTGCTCGCCACGGTGCTCGTGCTGACGGGCTGCTCGAGGTCTGTCGGGGGCAACGCCGTGAAGGCCGGCGGCAACGTCCCGCGCAACAACAACTCCCAGCAGCAGTATCCGAACCTGCTCAAGGAATGTGAGGTGTTGACCAGCGACATCCTGGCCAAGACCGTGGGCGCCGACCCGCTCGACATCCAAAGCACCTTCGTCGGCGCCATCTGCCGCTGGCAGGCCGCCAACCCGGCCGGCCTGATCGACATCACGCGGTTCTGGTTCGAGCAGGGCAGCCTGGGCAACGAGCGCAAGGTGGCCGACTTCCTGAAGTACAAGGTGGAGAACCGTGCGATCGCGGGCATCGAGTCGATCGTGATGCGCCCGGACGACCCGAACGGCGCCTGCGGTGTGGCCAGCAATGCGGCGGGGGTGGTCGGCTGGTGGGTGAACCCCCAGGCGCCCGGCATCGACGCGTGCGGGCAGGCCATCAAGCTCATGGAGCTGACGCTGGCCACTAACTCGTAGAGCGGTCTAGCGCGGGACTGCGAAACCCGTCAGCGCGGCCCGGCCCGGCTCCAGTCCCTGCCACGCGCAGGTCAGCGTCAGCACCGCGATCGCCGACGTCGGGAATTTCGTTGAAATGCGTTCCACGACAGCGTCGTCCGTCCCGTCGTCGTCGGCCAGGATGAGCGCCAGCGCCGACGTCGTCGGCTCGTGACCGACGACCAGCAGGGTGCCGACGTCGTCGGTCGTCCGGTTGATCTCCTCGATCACCGTCCCAGGGGTGGCGCCGTACAGCCGCTCGCTGTAGCGCGCCGGGGCGCCGACACGGGTGTTTTCCAGGGTCTGCCGCGCGCGTGTCGCGGTGGAGCACAGCACCGCGTCGATCGATGGCACGTTGGCGCGCAGCCAATTCCCGGCCAGCCCGGCCTCGCGGATGCCGCGCGGCGCCAACGGCCGGTCGTGGTCGGCGACCCCGGCCGGGTAGTCCGATTTCGCATGCCGCATCAGCAGCAGAGTGCGCCGACCATTCATCGCAGTCACACCGGCAGCACGGTCCCGGTGGCCGGGCCCAGGGTGATCTGCTGGCCACCGGGGGGTACGTACCCGCCGGTGGTCCCGTAGAGGCCGTAGAGCGGGCTGAGCGGGCCGTGCCCGGCGTAGATGTCGTTGATCCAGCCCGTGGACAGGGTGTACACGGCCGCGGTGTTGCCGCCCGGGGAGAAGGAGGTGAACAGCTGCGCGACGAAGTCGATGACGGGCTTGTTGCCCAGCAGCGAGTCGACATGCGAGCCGTTGACCAGCTCGACCCCGGTGAACTGCCCCGGGTACAGACTGACCAGTTCATTCGTGGTGGCACCGAACGCGTTCCACGGCTGCGGCGGCGAGGCCACCACATAGTCGGGGATGTTCAACGTCTTCAGGTTGGCGATCGCCGCCGCGAAGGCCGAGGAGTCACTTGCGACCCCGTCGAACATCACGACACCGAGAAGGTGGTTGTTGGCGGTGTTCGTCCCGAGGTCCGCGATGTAATCGCCGGCGGCGAGCGTGGCGAGGCCCCCGCCCGCGGAATGTCCGGTGATCATGAAACTTTGGGGCAGCGTGCCGTGGTAACCGGCCTGGCTGGCGCTGAGGTTCAGCGCCGTCTCGTTGCCCAGGAACAACGAGCCCACCGCCTGCTGCATCTGCGTGCCGCCCAGCCAGGCGCCCATCGGCAACGGAATCGACGACACGGTGGGGACGACCACGATGCTGTCGGTGCCGTACGCCAGGGCGATGGCCAGACTGCCGTACCAGCCGCCCGTTCCCAGGAAACCGTGCTGCAGATAGATGACACCGCGGGCATTCACCGAACCGTCTGCCTGCGTCGGGAAGTACCAGCGCGCCGGGGCGTCATAGCCGTGGGGACCAACGGGAATCTCCAGGTAAGACATCCCCTCCCGGACCCCGGTCACCGGGCCGGGGGTCCCCGTCCCCTGAAACACGCCGCCGCTCTGACTTCCGAGAGTCCCGTTGAGAAAGCCGGTGATCAGCCTGCCGGCCAGGCCGGGCCCGGTGGTCCCGGTGACAGCGGGCCCGACGGCACCCTGACCGAACAGCGGTTGCCCGGTCAGGTAGGTGAACGGGGAAAAGAACCCCACGTCGAAGAACTGTTGCTCCACCCCCTTCACCAGCAGCGACACGTTCGTGAGCTCGCCGGCGACGTAGGTGGCTCCGGCGGCGCTCAACGTCCCCACGAACTGGGAGTGAAACAGCGTCGTCTGCGCGGTCAGCGTGTGAAACTCTTCGGCGAAGTCGCCGAAGAGACTCGCGACAGCCGCCGACACCTCGTCGGCGCCCGCCGCGGCGATGCCCGTCGTCGAGGGAGCCGCCGCGGCGGAGGCCGCCTTGATGGCCTCCTCGATCCCGGTCAGATCCGCCGACGCCGCGGCGAGCGCCTCGGGTGCTGCGATCACTAACGACGGCATCTGCGGCTCCCATCCTCGGTGGCGCGGCAACATCAGGACAGCTGAAAAATGCTAAACGAGGTCAGACCTTGCGTGGTTCGTAATGCGAGATTCGGAATGAGAGCAGTTCCGGTCGCCCGCGCGCGTGCCGTTGCACAGCACACCCGCGGACCTGCCGGGCGACGTCCCGCGTCTTGTCGGTGCCCGGACCTAGACTTCGCGGTGCCCTGATAGCCGTGATCCCGAAAGGAGTGGCCGCCATGCGATTCCTGCACACCGCCGACTGGCAGCTCGGCATGACGCGGCACTTCCTCGCCGGCGAGGCCCAGCCGCGGTATTCGGCCGCCCGCCGCGACGCGGTGGCCGGTCTCGGCGCGCTGGCGGCGGAGGTGGGCGCCGAATTCGTCGTGGTGGCCGGTGATGTCTTCGAGCACAACCAGCTCTCCCCACAGGTCATCGGGCAGTCGCTGGAAGCCATGCGCGCCATCGGGATTCGCGTCTACCTGCTCCCGGGCAACCACGATCCCCTCGACGCGTCGTCGGTGTACACCAGCCCGCTGTTCACCGCCGAACGCCCCGACAACGTGGTGGTGCTCGATAGGCCCGGCGTTCATCAGGTCCGGCCGGGAGTGGAGATCGTCGCCGCGCCGTGGCGGTCCAAGTCGCCGACCACCGACCTGACCGCCGAGGTCATCGAAGGTCTCACGCGGGAACCGGTCACCCGGATTCTCGTCGCCCACGGCGGCGTTGACGTCCTCGACCCCGACCGCGAGAAACCCTCGCTGATCCGGCTCGCGAAGCTCGAGGACGCCGTCAACCGCGGCCTGCTGCACTATGTGGCGCTGGGGGACAAGCATTCACGCACGCAGGTCGGCGACAGCGGCCGGATCTGGTACTCGGGCTCACCGGAAGTCACCAACTTCGACGACGTCGAATCCGACCCCGGTCACGTGCTCGTCGTCGACGTCGACGAAGACGCCGTCGCCGTGCAGTCCCGGCATGTCGGTCGCTGGCGGTTCGCCACGATGCGACGCCAGGTGGACACCAGCCGCGACATCGCCGACCTCGACATGAATCTCGACCTGATGACCGAAAAGGACCGGACCGTCGTGCGGTTGGCGCTGACCGGTTCGCTGACGGTCACCGACCGCGCCGCGCTGGACGCGTGCCTGGACAGGTACGCGCGGCTCTTCGCGTGGCTGGGCCTGTGGGAACGCCACACGGAACTGGCCGTGGTACCCGCCGACGGCGAGTTCACCGATCTCGGCATCGGCGGGTTCGCCGCCGCGGCCGTCGAGGAGCTGGTGGCAACGGCGCGCGAGGACTCCGAGGCGGCCGTCGACGCGCAGGCCGCGCTGGCGCTGCTGCTGCGCCTGACGGATCGGGGGGCCGCGTGAAGCTGCACCGGCTGACGCTGACGAACTACCGCGGCATCGCACACCGCGACATCCAGTTCCCCGACCACGGGGTGGTCGTCGTGTGCGGCGCCAACGAGGTCGGCAAGTCGTCCATGGTCGAGGCGTTGGACCTGCTGATCGAATCGAAGGACCGCTCGACGAAGAAAGAAGTCAAGCAGGTCAAGCCGACCCACAGCGACGTCGGCTCCGAGGTCGGTGCCGAAATCAGCTGCGGCCCTTACCGATTCGTGTACCGGAAGCGGTTCCACAAGAGATGCGAGACGGAGCTGACGGTGCTGACACCGCGCCGCGAGCAGCTGACCGGCGACGAGGCCCACGAACGGGTCCGGGCGATGCTGGCCGAGACGGTGGACAACGATCTCTGGCACGCCCAACGGGTGCTGCAGGCCACGTCGACCGCCGCAGTCGATCTGTCCGGCTGCGACGCGCTGTCCCGCGCGCTCGACGTGGCCGCCGGTACGCAATCAGGCACCGACGCGGCGGCATCGCTGACCGAGCCGCTGCTGATCGAGCGGATCGACGCCGAGTACGGCCGCTACTTCACCCCGACCGGTCGTCCCACCGGCGAGTGGTCGGCCGCGATGTCCCGGCTGGCCGACGCCGAGGCCGCGGTCGCGAAGTGCGCCGCGGCGGTGGCCGAGGTCGATGACCGGGTGCGTCGCCACGCCGGGCTGACCGAGCAGGTCGCCGAGTTGCAACAACAGCGGGCCGCCGCCGGCCCCGGGCTGGTCGCCGCGCGGGCCGCCGCCGACCGGATCGCCGAACTGACCAACCACGCGCGCGAGGCCAAGCTGGTCGCCGGCGCCGCGGCTGCGACCAGCGCAGCCGCAGCCGCCGCCCATGCCGGGCGCTTGCGGCTACTCGAAGAAATCCGGAGTCGCACCGCTACCGTCGCCGCGGCCGAGGCCGAAGCGCGGGCGGCCGCCGATGCGCGGGCGACGGCGGCAACCGACGCCGACGCCTCGGCCGCCGCCGTCGAGGAAGCCGTGCAGCTCCTGACGGAACTGCAACGCCGCGCCGAATCCGCCCGCCGCGCCGTCGATCAACTCGCCGCCCGCGAGGAGGCCGACCGGTTGAACGCCCGGTTGGCCCGAATCGCGGCCATCCAGGGCGACCGCGACCGGGTCTGCGCGGAGCTCGCAGAGCCGCCGTTGATCGCCATCAACGAGGAATCGCTGCGGCGCATCGAGAACGCCGCCGCCGCCGTCGACCGCATCGGCGGCCAGTTGGCGTTGACGTCTGCCGCGGTGGAATTCACCGCCGTCACCGACATCGAGCTGGACACCGGCGACCGGCGGGTGTCGCTGCGGGCGGGCCAAAGCTGGTCGATCACGGCGACCGGCCCCACCACGGTCCAGGTGCCCGGCGTGCTGACGGCCCGGGTCACGCCCGGCGCGACCACGCTCGACGTCCAAGCGAGATACGCTGCAGCACAACAAGAGCTGACGAACGCCTTGGCGGCCGCGAACGTCGCCGACGTTGCGTCCGCGCGAGCCGCCGACCGGCGCCGCCGCGAGCTCCAGAGCAGCCGCGACCAGTTGACCGCCACCTTGGCCGGGTTGTGCGGCGATGGGGACATCGACCAACTGCGCGCCCGGCTGGCGCAGTTGCGAACCGGCCAACCGGACGAGCCCGCCATCGACGTCGCCACCGCCCGCGCCGAGCTCGACGCGGCCGAGGCGGATCGCGCCACCGCGGCCGCCGCAAGCGAGACGCGCCGGGCGGCAGCGGCCGCCGCCACCGGTCGACTCGCCGAATCATCGTCCGCCGCAGCCATTTCGCAGCACAAATTGGAGACCCAACGGAGCGAGCTGAACTCCGCGATCGCGCGCCTGGCCCAAGAGCGGGCGTCGGTCGGTGACCAGGACGTGGCCTCAGCCGCGGAGTCCCGGCAGCTGGAGGCGCGGCGCGCCGAGCGGCGGGTCACCGAGCTGGCCGATGAGCTGGCGGCCGCGGCGCCGGAGGCGGTGGCCGCCGAACTGGCCGCCGCCGAAGAAGCGGCCGAGTCGCTGCGCGACCGCTACGAAGCCGCCGCAGGCGCGTTGCGCGAGATCGATATCGAACTCTCGCTCTTTGGCCGCGAGGGGCGGCAAGGCAAGCTCGACGCGGCGCAGGCCGAGCGCGAGCAGGCGGCCAGTGAGCATTCGCGGGTCGATGCCCGGGCCCGGGCCGCGCAGCTGCTGCGCTCGGTGATGGCGCGCCACCGTGACACCACCCGGTTGCGCTACGTCGAGCCCTACCGTGCCGAGCTGCAGCGGTTGGGCCGTCCGGTGTTCGGGCCGAGTTTCGAGGTCGACGTCGACAGCGACCTGTGCATCCGCAGCCGAACCCTCAACGGCGTCACGGTGCCCTACGAATCCCTCTCGGGCGGGGCCAAGGAGCAACTCGGCATCCTGGCGCGGCTGGCCGGCGCCGCCCTGGTCGCCAAGGAGGACACCGTCCCCGTGGTGGTCGACGACGCGCTCGGGTTCACCGACCCCGACCGGCTGGCCAGGATGGGGGAGGTGTTCGACACCATGGGCGCTCACGGACAGGTGATCGTGCTGACCTGCAGCCCGGACCGGTATGACGGGGTCAAGGGTGCCCACCGCATCGATCTGACCGCTTAGCCGCTCGGGGCCGATCGCGCGCGTTTAGACTCTTTCTTCGGAACGAGAGGACCATGGACGTTCAGTGCGACTACGTCGTTGTGGGCACCGGTTCGGCGGGTGCCGTCGTGGCGAATCGGCTCAGCGCCGATCCGGCCGCGGCGGTGGTCGCGCTGGAGGCCGGGCCGCGTGACAAGAACCGGTTCATCGGAATTCCGGCGGCCTTCTCCAAGCTCTTCCGTAGCGAGGTCGACTGGGATTACCTGACCGAGCCGCAACCCGGGCTCGCCGGTCGCGAGATCTATTGGCCCCGGGGCAAGGTGCTGGGCGGGTCGTCGTCGATGAACGCCATGATGTGGGTGCGCGGATTCGCGGCCGACTACGACGAGTGGGCGGCGCGAGCGGGGCCCCAGTGGTCCGCCGCGGAGGTGCTTGGATACTTCCGTCGCATCGAGAACGTCACCGACGCCTGGCATTTCGTGAGCGGGGAGGACAGCGGCGTGACGGGCCCCGTGCGCATCTCCCGTCAACGCAGCCCGAGGCCCGCGACGGCGGCGTGGCTGGCCGCGGTGCGCGAGTGCGGTTTCCTTCCCGCGCCACCCAATTCCCCACGGCCCGAAGGCTTTTGCGAGACCGTCGTCACCCAGCGGCGCGGCTCCCGATACAGCACGGCCGACGCCTATCTGCGCCCGGCGCTGCGCCGCAAGAACCTCACCGTCCTCACCGGGGCCACTACCACCCGGGTGATCGTCGACGGGAGTCGCGCGGTCGGCGTGGAATACCGGCGCGAGGGCCAGCAACGCGTCGCTTACGCGCGCCGCGCGGTGGTGCTCTGCGGCGGCGCGATCAACACCCCGCAGCTGCTGATGCTTTCGGGCATCGGCGATCGCGAACACCTTGCCGATCACGGCATCGACACCGTCCACCACTCACCCGAGGTGGGGCGGAATCTGCTCGATCACCTGGTCACACCGATGGGGTTCGACGTGGACGGCGACAGCCTGGCCGCCGCCGAAAAACCCAGACAGTTGATCAGCTACCTGTTGGCACGCCGGGGAATGCTCACCTCCAACGTCGCCGAGGCGTACGGGTTTCTCCGCAGCCGGCCCGAGCTCGACCTGCCGGACCTCGAGCTGATCTTCGCTCCCGCCCCGTTTTATGACGAGGGCCTGCTGGCCAAGGCGCCGGGGCACGGGGTGGTGTTCGGGCCCATCCTCGTCGCCCCGGAAAGCCGCGGGCAGATCACGCTGCGCTCCGCCGACCCCCACGCCAAGCCGGTCATCGACCCGCGTTACCTCTCCGACCCCGGCGGCCTGGACCGTGCCGCGATGATGGAAGGGCTGCGGATATGCGCCCGGATCGCCGAGGCTCCCGCGCTGAAGGGCCTGCTCGGCCCCATCGCGCGACCGCTTGGCTGCACCGAACTCAACGAGGCCACGCTCGAGTTGGCGCTGAGCACCTGCTCGCACACCCTGTATCACCCCCTGGGCACCTGCCGCATGGGCAGCGACGAGGCCAGCGTGGTGGATCCCGAGCTCCGGGTCCGGGGCGTCGACGGTCTGCGGGTCGCCGACGCCTCGGTGATGCCCGGCACCGTTCGCGGGCACACCCACGCGCCGTCGGTGCTGATCGGGGAAAAAGCCGCCGATCTGATCCGCGGGTGAACCCCGCCGGCGCTTGCCCCGGGCATCAGCCGGGTACCCCTGGCACCATGGCGGGGCGATACCTATGACGATGACCGCGAAACGGCGCCGCGCACAAGAGAAGCTGGCCGCCCTGCCGGGTGTCCGCTGCGTGCGAAGGCCGGTGTCGCCGCACAGCTCTCAACGGTTCGATCTCTACTACGTGCGCACCGGCCGCAAGTCCGCCCATCCGCTGGTGATCATCCCGGGCGGTCCGGGGGTGGCGTCGGTGCAGATGTACAGGGGGCTGCGGCGCCGCGCCGCCGCCGCCGGCCTCGACGTCATCATGGTCGAGCATCGCGGCGTGGGAATGTCGCGCCACGACGACGACGGCGCCGACCTCCCGCCGCACGCGCTCACCGTGAATCAGGTCGTCGACGACGTGGCGGCCGTGCTCGACGACGCCAGGGTGGACTCCGCCGTCATCTACGGGACGTCGTACGGCAGCTACATCGCGGCCGGGGTCGGCGTGCGCCACCCCGTGCGGGTGCACGCGATGGTCCTCGACTCGCCGCTGCTCTCCCGCCACGACATCGTGATCGTGCGCCGCGCGATCCGCCGGCTCCTGCTCAAGGGCGACACCCCCGAAACCGCCCTACTGGCACCCAAAATCCGCAAGCTCGTCGATGCCGGTGTGATGACCGCCGCGGCAACGCAGGTCGTCGCAACGATCTACGGCTACGGCGGCCCGGCCCTGCTGAACCGGCAGCTCGACCTGCTGCTCGACGGACGAAAGTTACTGTGGTCGGCCATCTCTCAGTTCGCCATCCTCTCCAACCTGCCATACCGCTACGAGGAGGACCTGGTGAGCCGCATCGCGTTCCGCGAACTCGACTACGCCGCCGAACCCGACGGCCTGCCGCTCGACCCGGCCGTGGCCGAACGCGAAACGCGCACTCAGCGGGTCACTTTCGAGGACGAGCCGTATGACCTGCCCGCCGAAATGCCAAAATTCAACTGGCCTACGGCGGTGATTTCCGGCGGCCGCGATCTCATCACCCCGCCGCCGATCGCCCAGCGGGTGGCGTCGCTGATTCCCGGCGCGACGCTGTTGACTCTTCCCACGATGGCGCACAGCGCACTGGACTTTCGCGAGCCGGCGGCGCTGGCCATCGCCGGCGCGGTGTGCCGGGGCGAGCTCGACGGGCTGGCCGCCCAGGCGCCGGCGCTGGATGCGCTCCCGCCGCGGCCCGGAATTCGCTTGCTGTGGAAGGCGATCGAGGTGGCCGCCATCGCCGAGGGCGCCCTGCCGGCCTTGCCCACCGTGCCGGGCGTCAGGCTGCTGCGGCGCCGGTTCAGCTCCGCATGAACCCGATCGCGGTGTAGTTCAGGTCGGCGAGACCGACCGCGCCGAAGTTGGCCAGTGTGCTGCGCACCGCGACATCGCCGGGGGATTGGGTCAGCGGCAGGCTGAATCCCTCGGCCCAGATGAGCTTGTCGACGTCGTTGGCCAACGCCCGCGCCTTGCCCGGATCGAGCTCTTCGAGTGTGCGCTCGATCGCGGCGTCGATCTCCGGGCTGCCGATCTTGCCGAAGTTGCTTGCGCCGTCGGACTGGTAGATCTGAGTCAGCGACGAGAGCGGGAACGCGTCGCCGAGCCAGCCGAACTGCGCGATATCGAAGGCCCCGACATTGATGTAGTTGGTGAAGAAGCCGCTGCCGGACCTCGCGACGAGCTCGAGCTTGACCCCGATCTGGGCGAGGCTGTGCTGCGCGATCTGCGCGAAGACCCGGCTGCCTTGCGCGTCGTAGAACAAATCGCGGATGACGAGCTGGCGACCGTCCTTCTCGCGGAACTGGCCGTTGAGCCTCCACCCCAACCCGTCCAGTTCCCGGCTCGCCTCGGCCGGGTCGTAGGGGACGATGGCGCTGTTGTCCTGGTAGCCCTCCTGCCCCGCGACGTAGATGTGGTTGTTCAGCGCCACCGGGTTGCTGGTGAGCCCGTACTGGACGACCCTGGCGATGGTCTGCCGGTCGATGCCCTTGGATACTGCGACCCGCAGCGCCTTGTCCTCCAGGATCGCCCCGTGGGCACCGTTGAACGTGAAGTGCGACCAGCTGGGCGCGGGCGCGCGGCGGATCGAAATGCCCTTGGTGCGTTGGGCGATCGTCAGCTGGTCCACCGTGCCGATCCCGGTGGCGTCGATCGTGTTGTTCTGCAGCGCCGGCAGCCGGGCGGCGTCATCGAGCACGAGATAGGTGATGCTGTCCAGGCGCGGCCTTGCGCCCCACCATTTCGGGTTGCGGGTCAACACGATTCGCTGCGTGGTCCGGTCCAACGAGGATACGACGAACGCACCGGCCGACGGGCCGGGCCCGTCGAGCTGGCCCTTGTTGAAAGCCTCGGGCGTGGAGGTCATGCTGGCCGGCAGCAGCATGCCGTTGCCGGCGAACATGCCGCGCCACTCGGCGTACGGCTTGGCGAAAGTCATGACGGCCTGCCGGTCGTCCACCCCCCGGGTGACCGACGCGACCCGGTCCGCGCCGCCGGGTCCGGCGATCTCGAAGGTCTTGTCGGCGCCGCTGAGAGCGTGGATCTGGCTGTCGATGTCGCGCCAGGTGATCGGCGTGCCGTCGGACCACACGGCTTTCGGGTTGATGGTGTAGGTGACCACCTGCGGGTTGGTCCCGGTGAGCTCGACGCTGGTGAAGTAGTCGGTGTCGACGGTCGTCGAGCCGTCCGGCCCGATGACGAACGCGCGCGGCAGGGTCGCCTTCACCAACCCGGCGACCTCGGCCGAGTTGCCGTCGATGCTCAGGATGTTGAAGTTCGGCGGAAAGTCGCTGAGCGCCAACCGCAGGTCGCCGCCGTCTCGCAGCGTGGCGGGGTCCCGCGGATTGACGTCGCTGGTGGTGCCGATCGACGCGTTGTTGCCCGCCGAGGGCGCCAAGTCGATGGCCGGCGAGCACCCGGTGAGCGCCAAGGCGGCGACCACCGCCAGGCTCAAAACCTTGCGCCCGCTAGACATACTTCCCCGGATCCGGTTGCGGCACCGCGCCCAGCAGCTGCCGCGTGTAATCGTGCCGCGGATTGCGGAACAGCTCCTCGCTGTCGCCCTGCTCCACGATGGTGCCGGCGTGCATCACCGCCACCCGGTGGGCCAGGTGTTTGACCACCGAAAGGTCATGGGAAACAAACAGATACGACAGGCCGAACCGCTCTTGCAGGTCGAGCAGCAGGTTGATGATGCCGGCCTGGATCGAGACATCGAGCGCGGACACCGGTTCGTCGAGGGCCAGGATCCTGGGCTGCAGCGCAAGCGCCCGCGCGATGCCGATGCGCTGCTTCTGGCCGCCGGAGAACTCAGCGGGGTAGCGGGTCGCGTCCGCGCGCCGCAAGCCCACGATGTCGAGCAGCTCGGCCACCCGCGCGAAGGTGGCGCTCTTGCTGAAGCCGTTGGCGCGCAACGGTTCGGCGATCAGCTCGAAGACGGGCAGCCGCGGGTCCAGGGACGCCACCGGGTCCTGGAACACGACCTGGATGTCGCGGCGCAGCGCTCGCCGGCCCGCCGCGGTCAACGACGCCACATCGCTGCCCAGCACCTCGATCGACCCCGACTGCGGCGCAACCAGTTCCAGGATCTCGTGCAGCGTGGTCGACTTGCCCGAGCCGGACTCACCGACGATGCCCAGGGTGCGGCCCTGCCGCAGCTCGAAGCTGATGCCGTCGACGGCGCGGACCTCGCCGACGGTCCGGCGCAACACCACGCCCTTCGTCAGCTTGTAGGTCTTGACCAGGTCGCGCACCCGCACGACGACGGGTGTGTCGCCGGCCGGCGCCGCGTGGGCCGAGGTGTTGACCCCGTAGATGTCCGCGGCGCTGCGCTCGCCGACCTGGTCGGTGCGGATGCACGCCGCCCGGTGGTCCACGCCGACCTCGATCAATTCCGGCTCCGCGGCGCGGCATTCGTCGATCACCAGCGGGCAGCGCGGCGCGAACGGGCAGCCCGGCTCGAGCCCGACCAACGACGGCGGCGCGCCGGGAATGGGCACCAGCCGGGTGCCCTGGGCGGCGTCCAACCGGGGAACGGACCCCAACAGCCCCACGGTGTAGGGCATCTGGCGGCCGCGGTAAAGCTCGGCCACGCCGGCGAATTCGACGACGCGGCCAGCGTACATCACCAGCGCCCGGTCGGCGAACTCGGCGACCACGCCGAGGTCGTGGGTGATGATGAGCACCCCGGCGCCGGTGACATCGCGGGCGGTCCTGAGCACCTCGAGGATTTGGGCCTGCACCGTGACGTCCAGGGCGGTCGTCGGTTCGTCGCAGATCAACAGGTCGGGGTCGTTGGCGATCGCGATCGCGATGACGACCCGCTGCCGTTCGCCGCCGGACAGCTCATGCGGAAAGGCGCGGGCTCGGCGCTCCGGCTGCGAGATGCCCACCAGCTCAAGCAGTTCCTCCGCGCGGCGGCGCGCCGCTTGGCGGCCCACGCGCGGCTGGTGGACCTCGATGGCCTCGGCGATCTGGTCACCGACGGTGTAGACCGGCGTCAGCGCCGACATCGGGTCCTGGAACACCATGCCGACCGCCTTGCCGCGGAACCGCGACATCGCTTCGTCGCCGAGCCCCAGCAGCTCGGTGCCGTGCAACCGGACCGAGCCGCGCACCTGCGCGTATTCCGGCAGCAGTCCCACCACCGCCATCGCCGAGACCGACTTGCCCGAACCCGACTCGCCGACCATGGCCACCACCTCGCCGGGGTCGATGCGGTAGCTGATGCCCCGCACCGCGGTCACCGGCTGGCCGTCGGTCGGAAAGTAGACCGCGAGGTCGGTCACTTCGAGCAGCGGGCTCATCGGGCGCCGCCCCGCGCCATCCCGCTGCCCGGGTCGAGCGCGTCGCGCAGCCCGTCGCCGGTCAGGTTGGCGCACACCAGGATCAGCACCAGGACCCCGGCCGGAAACAGGAACACCCACGGGAAGGTGGTCGCGGACTGGGTGCCGTTGGCGATCAGCGTGCCCAGCGACACGTCGGGCGGTTGAATGCCGAAACCCAGGAAGCTCAGTCCGGTTTCGGCCAGGATGGCCGACGCGACGTTGAGCGCGGCGTCGATGATCAGGATGGACGCGACGTTGGGCACCACGTGGCCGACGATGATCCGGCGGCTGGACACCCCCATATAGCGTGCGGCGCGGATGAATTCGCGCTCGCGCAGGCTCATGGTCATGCCGCGAACCATGCGCGAGCTGATCATCCAGCCGAAGGCGGCCAGCAGCAGCACGAGCAGCAGGACGCTGGACGACTTCTTGACCCGCGGCGTGAGGATGGCGATCAGGATGAAGCTGGGCACCACCAACAGCAGGTCGACCACCCACATCAGCACCCGGTCCCGCCAGCCGCCGAAATAGCCGGCGATGGACCCGACGGTGGCGGCGATGCCGGTGGAGATGAACGCCACGCAGACACCGATCAGCATCGACTTCTGCATGCCCCGCAGGATCTGCGCCAGCAGGTCCTGGCCCAGCGCGTTGGTGCCCAGCCAGTGCCGGGTGTTGGGCGGCTGCAGCAGCGCGTTGAAGTCGAGGTCGTCGTAGGAGTAGGGCAACAGCGACGGCAGCGCGTAGCAACCGACGAACAGCAGCGCCAGCAGTGTCAGCGACGCCACCGCGAGGCGGTTGCGGGCAAACCTGCGCAGCACCAGGCTGCGCCGCGAGGCGAACTCCACCACATCGGCACTCGGAACCCCATGCGCCGCAGACACTTCAGGGCTCAACTGCGTCGCTCTCCCCCTCGCCGCTTCGCGGCTGGGAGTTGCCCCCACCTCATCGCTTCGTCCCCCTCGCCGCTGCGCGGCCGGGGGTGCCCCCACTGCATCGTCGCCGGCGCGCGTCATGACACCCGGACCCTCGGGTCGAGCGCCGCGTAGAAGATATCGGAGAGCAAGCCCGCCAGCAGCACCACCGCGCCGGAGAACAGGGTGATCGCGGCGATGATGTTGGTGTCCTGGGTGGAAATGCCCTGCACCAGCCATTCGCCCATGCCGTGCCAGCCGAAGATCTTCTCGACGAACACCGCGCCGGTGACCAGCCCGGCCACCCCGTAGGCGAACAGCGTCGCCAGCGGTATCAGCGCGGTGCGCAGCCCGTGTTTGAGCAGCGCGCGCCGACGGGTGAGGCCCTTGGCGCGGGCGGTGCGGATGAAATCCTGGCCGAGGACGTCGAGCATGGCGTTGCGCTGATAGCGGCTGTATCCGGCGGCGGCCATCAGCGCCAGCGTCAGCGTGGGCAGGATCAAATGCCGCAACCGGTCGAGCAACTCGTGCCCGGCACCCACCACGCCCGGCGACGTCTCGCCGGTGTAGTCGAACAGTTGAATGCCGAGGGCCCAGTTCACCCGCAGCGCGCCGAGGATCAACAGGTTGGCGATGACGAACGACGGGGTGCTGAGCACGAGCAGCGCGAGCATGGTGACGATGCGGTCACTGAGCCGGTACTGGCGGATCGCGCCCCACGCCCCCGCCACGATGCCCAGCACGGTGCCCACCACGGAGCCAACGACCAGCAGCCGCAGGGTCACCCCGACGCGGCGCCACAGCGTGGCGCCGACGGGTTGGCCGGTGATGGTGGTGCCGAAGTCGCCGCGGACCACGTGCGAGGCCCAGTGCGCGTAGCGGATCGGGATCGGTTGGTCCAAGCCCAGCGCGTGGGCCTTGGCGTCGATGACGGCCTGCGGCGGGCGTGGATTGCGCTGCAACAGGCTGTCCAGCGGCGAAAAGGCCATCGAGGTCAGGCAATAGGTCAGAAACGATGCCAGCGCCAGCAGCACGACATAGTTGAGCAGCCGGCGCGCCAGAAACCGGATCATGCCCGACCGAGCCGCCCGTTCCGCATTGGGACAGGTTAACGAGCGGACGACGGCCCGGCAGGTTCGCGTCGGGTTGTGTCCGCCCGCCGGGGGTGCCGGTGCCCGTCGCGCTTGTTCGCCCTGCACCGACCTGGCCGCCCCACAGCGCGGATTGTCGTAGGTGGACAAACGAACACACCCAACCCAGCCGTTACCCGAGTGACAGGTGGGACATCGGGGGACCCGAAATGCATCCCTGATTTTTACCCGTGAACTCCCGCTGGCCGGTTGTTAGGATCCACCGCGCACCGACCGATCCAGGAGGCTTGCGTGACCGTTACCGACGAATACCTGGCCCACAACGCTCAATACGCGAGCGGCTTCAAGGGGCCGCTGCCGATGCCGCCGAGCAAACACGTCGCGGTGGTCGCGTGCATGGACGCCCGGCTCGACGTCTACCGCCTCCTCGGCCTCAACGAGGGGGAGGCCCACGTCATCCGCAACGCCGGCGGCGTGGTCACCGACGACGTCATCCGCTCGCTCGCCATCAGCCAGCGGCTGCTGGGGACCCGGGAGATCATCCTGATCCACCATTCGGACTGCGGGATGCTCACGTTCACCGACGACGACTTCAAGCGCGCCATCCAGGAGGAGACCGGGGTGAAACCGCCGTGGGCGGCCGAGGCCTTCCCCGACCCGGACGAGGACGTCCGGCAGTCGCTGCGCCGCATCGAGAACAGCCCGTTCGTGACCAAGCATGTGTCACTGCGCGGCTTCGTCTTCGACGTCGCCACCGGCAAGCTCGACGAGGTCACCCTCTAACCCACCTTGTAGGTCGCCAGGGCCTTGGCGACCAGCGTGCCCGCCGGGTCGATGATCTCGGCCTCGCAGTTGACCAGCGACCGGCCCCGCCGCAGCACCCGGCCCACCCTTCTTGGCGCGATGCGCCGGATCCCTGTCACCCGCGCCAAAACATTGACACCGGCGGTGCCGGCTGGTTGCATAGACGGCAATGACCGTAAAGATGGTCAATTCGATCGGATTTATCAAGTAAACGCTCGAGGTAGCCGATGACCAGCGCTGTGAACGCGGCCCCCGCCGCCGGCCAGTACGAGTTGAGCCACCTTCGCTCGCTGGAGGCCGAGGCGATCCACATCATCCGGGAGGTGGCGGCCGAGTTCGAGCGGCCGGTGCTGTTGTTCTCCGGCGGCAAGGACTCCATCGTCATGCTGCACTTGGCGCTCAAGGCGTTCCGCCCCGGGCGGCTGCCGTTCCCGGTGATGCACGTCGACACCGGCCACAATTTCGACGAGGTGATAGCCGCCCGCGACGAACTGGTCGCCGAGTCGGGGGTGCGGCTGGTGGTGGCGTCGGTGCAGGAGGACATCGACGCGGGCCGCGTTGTCGAGACGATCCCGTCGCGCAACCCGATCCAGACCGTGACGCTGCTGCGCGCCATCCGGGAGAACAAGTTCGACGCCGCGTTCGGCGGGGCGCGCCGTGACGAGGAGAAGGCGCGCGCCAAGGAGCGGGTGTTCAGCTTCCGCGACGAGTTCGGCCAGTGGGACCCCAAGGCGCAGCGGCCCGAGCTGTGGAATCTTTACAACGGCCGGCACCACAAGGGCGAGCACATCCGGGTCTTCCCGCTGTCTAACTGGACCGAGTTCGACATCTGGTCCTACATCGGCGCCGAGAAGGTCAAGCTGCCGTCGATCTATTTCGCGCACCGCCGCAAGGTGTTCAGCCGCGACGGCATGCTGCTGGCGGTGCACCGGCACCTGCAGCCTCGCGCCGACGAGCCGGTGTTCGAGGCGACGGTGCGCTTTCGCACCGTCGGCGACGTCACCTGCACCGGATGCGTGGAATCGGAGGCCGCCACCGTGTCGGAGGTCATCGCCGAGACGGCGGTGTCCCGGCTGACCGAGCGCGGGGCGACCAGGGCCGACGACCGCATCTCGGAGGCCGGGATGGAAGACCGCAAACGGCAGGGCTACTTCTGATGACGACGTTATTGAGGCTGGCCACCGCAGGCTCCGTCGACGACGGCAAGTCCACCCTGATCGGGCGCCTGCTCTACGACTCCAAGGCCGTGATGGAGGACCAGTGGGCGTCGGTGGAACGGGCGTCGGAGGAGCGCGGTCACGACTACACCGACCTGGCGCTGGTCACCGACGGCCTGCGGGCCGAGCGCGAACAGGGCATCACCATCGACGTCGCCTACCGCTATTTCGCCACTCCCAAGCGGAAATTCATCATCGCCGACACGCCGGGCCACATCCAGTACACCCGCAACATGGTGACCGGCGCGTCGACCGCTCAACTGGTGATCGTGCTCGTCGACGCCCGCCACGGCCTGCTGGAGCAGTCCCGCCGGCACGCGTTCCTGGCCTCGCTGCTGGGTATCCAGCACATCGTGCTCGCGGTCAACAAGATGGACCTGATCGACTGGGACAAAGAGAGATTCGAGTGGATCCGCGACGAGTTCTACGCCTTCGCGGCGCGGCTGGATGTCCAGGACGTGGCCACCATCCCGATCTCCGCGCTCAACGGCGACAACGTGGTGACCAAGTCGGACAACGCGCCGTGGTACGAGGGGCCGGCGCTGCTGTCGCACCTCGAGGAGGTCTACATCGCCGGTGACCGCAACCTGGTCGACGTGCGGTTCCCGGTGCAATACGTCATCCGGCCGCATACCCACGAGCACCAGGACCACCGCAGCTACGCCGGCACCGTGGCCAGCGGGGTGATGCGTCCCGGCGACGAGGTGGTCGTGCTGCCCATCGGCAAGACCACCCGGATCACGGCGATCGAGGGCGCAGGCGGCCCTGTGCAGGAAGCATTTCCGCCGATGGCGGTCTCGGTGAGCCTCGCCGACGACATCGACATCTCGCGTGGCGACATGATCGCGCGCGCCCACAACCAGCCCAGGGTCGCGCAGGAGTTCGACGCGACCGTGTGCTGGATGGCCGACAATTCGGCGCTGGAGCCCGGCCGCGACTACCTCATCAAGCACACCACCCGAACCACGCGCGCGCGGGTGACCGCGCTGGAGTACCGGCTCGACGTCAACACCCTGCATCGTGACAAGGCCGCAACGGCGTTGCAGCTCAACGAACTTGGCCGCATTTCGCTGCGCACCCAGGTTCCGCTGCTGCTGGACGAGTACACCCGCAACTCCAGCACCGGCTCGTTCATCCTCATCGACCCGAACACCAACGGCACGGTGGCGGCGGGCATGGTGTTGCGTGACGTCTCGACGCAGGCGGCGAGCCCGAATACCGTGCGGCACAAGTCCCTCGTCGGCGCCGGCTCCCGGCCACGGGGCAGGACGATCTGGTTCACCGGCCTGTCGGGCTCCGGGAAATCGACGGTGGCCATGCAGGTCGAACGGCAGCTGCTCGAAAGTGGTTCTCCCGCTTACGTTCTCGACGGTGACAACCTGCGCCACGGCCTGAACGCCGACCTCGGCTTTTCCATGGCCGACCGCGCGGAGAACCTGCGCCGGCTGGCGCACGTGGCGGCGCTGCTGGCCGACTCCGGCCAAACCGTGCTGGTGCCGGCGATCAGCCCGCTGGCCGAGCATCGCGAACTGGCGCGCAAGGTCCACGCCGAAGCCGGCCTGGAGTTCTTCGAGGTCTTCTGCGACACCCCGCTCGATGACTGCGAGAAGCGCGATCCCAAGGGGCTATACGCCAAAGCGCGCGCCGGCGAGATCGCGAACTTCACCGGCATCGACAGCCCGTATCAGCAACCCGAGCATCCGGACCTGCGGCTCACGCCGGATCGCGGGGTCGACGAGCAGGCGCAGCTGGTGATCGACCTGCTCGAGTTGCGCCCCTAAGCCGCGCAGGCGGCCGGTGGCACAATCCTCACATGCGGATGTCGGCCAAGGCGGAGTACGCGGTGCGCGCGATGGTCCAGCTCGCGACGGTCGACGCCGGCACGCTGGTGACGACCGACGAATTGGCCCAGGCCCAGGGCATACCGCCGCAATTCCTCGTCGACATCCTCACCAACCTGCGCACCGACCGCCTGGTGCGAAGCCATCGCGGTCGCGAGGGCGGCTACGAACTGGCCCGTCCCGGAAGCGAGATCAGCATCGCCGATGTGCTGCGCTGCATCGACGGCCCGCTGGCCAGCGTCCGCGACATCGGGCTCGGTGACCTGCCGTACTCCGGGCCCACCGCGCCGTTGGCCGACGTCTGGCGTGCGCTGCGGGCAAGCATGCGCTCGGTCCTGGAAGAAACGACCCTGGCCGACGTCGCGGCCGGCACCCTGCCCAAGCACGTCGCACAAATGGCCGATGACTATCGGGACCAAGAACATGTGCGGCACGGCTCACCGCGCGCCGGCGATTAGCCGTCCGAGCCGTAGGGCCGGGTCAGGATCTCCATGGCATGGCCGGAGGGATCCGGGAAATACACCCCGCGGCCGCCGTCCCGGTGGTTGATCTCGCCGGGCCTTTGGGCACCCGGGTCCGCCCAGTGCTGCAGGCCACGCGATTGGATCTTGCCGTAGATGGCGTCGAAGTCCTCTTCGGAGACCAGAAACGCGTAGTGCTGGCGCCGGATTTCCTCGCCCTCGGGGATATCGGCGAAATCGAGACTGGCATCGTGATCGAGTGCGACGACCATGAAGCGACCGAACGGTTTCGGGCTGGGCAGGCCGAACAGCCCGGCGAGGAATTCGGCGGACTCTCGCTTGTCGCGTGAGGCGACGATGGTGTGGTTGAAACTGATGGTCATAGTTCCTCTTTACCCCTCCCAACGCCTCTCGCGAGCGCGCATGTTTGTACGGCGACACGCCGTACAGGCTGACATTCTGCGCACCCTCGCGAACGGCCGCGCCGCTACTTCGGCGCCGTGAGCTCCAGCGCGATGTTGTCCGGGTCGCGAAACTCCAGGATGTACGACGGCCCAATGTCTTTGATGGGCTCGTGCCCGACGCCGACTTCGTCGAGATGGGCCGCCGCGGCGTCCAATTCGGCCTTGCTGCCGACCCGGAAAGCGATGTGGTCGAGGCCGACGCGATCCTCGTCGAAGCGGTCGGTCGCGACCGGCCGCAGCCCCAGCAACGTGCCGCCGAGGTCGTAGACGACGCCGCCGAAGAGGAAGCCGAACTGGTTGCGAGTGGCTTCGTCGGCGTTCTCGGGGACCTCCAGCAGCACCGGCCAACCGAAGACGCTCTCGTAGAACTGCCGGGACCGCTCGATATCGGTGACGGTCAGCCGGACGTGCGCGATGGAGGTGCTGGTGAAACCCATCTGCTTCATGCTGCCAGAATCGCGTCTGTGCAGATAGCGATGACGATGCCGGTAATGGAACCGGACCTGGACGCGGCGGTGCTCGAAAACTGGGCCCGCGCGATCGACGAGGGTCCGTTCTCGTCGCTGTGCTGGGGCGAGCGGATCGCGTTCGACAACCCGGACAACCTGACGCTGCTCGGCGCGCTGGCCGCCTGGACCAACCGGGTGCGGCTGCTGACGACCGTGATCGTGCCCCAACTGCACGACCCGGTGATGCTGGCCAAGGCGCTGGCCACCGGCGACATGCTGTGCGGCGGGCGGCTGGCGGTGGGCATCGGCGTGGGTGGCAGGCACGAGGACTATCACGCCGTGGGCGCCGACCCGGCGACGCAGACGATGCGCGGCATGGCCGAACGTGTGGCGGTGATGAAACGGGTGTGGGCCGGCGAAAAGCTCACCGAGTCGGTGCTGCCCGTCGGGCCGGCCCCGGTCCAGGCCGGCGGTCCGCCGCTGTTCGTCGGCAGCATCGGGCCGAAGACGATCCGCAGCGCCGCGGCGTGGGCCGACGGGCTGGCCGGCACCACGCTGGACCTCGACGTCGCCAAGCAGAACGAGCTGTTCGATGTGGCGCGCGAGGCGTGGGCGCAGGCCGGCCGGCCCCAGCCCCATCTCGTGACGTCGTTCTGGTTCGCGTTCGGCCCGCCCGAGCGGGCCCGCGCCCAGGTGCATCGCCACCTGCGGCGCTACATGAACTGGATACCGGCCAAGTACGTCGACGCGATGGCGCCCATGACCGGCTGGGCCGGCGGCGAAGACGAGCTGCTGGCGGTGCTGCGCAAGTTCGAGGGCATCGGCGCCGACGAGGTTCAGCTCATCCCGACGAGTCCGGACCTCGGCCAGCTGCGTCGCGCGGCCGACGTGGCGGGGCAGATTTAGGCGAGAAGGCGCTCACCGCCGACCTCCGTTGCTGAGGCTGCCCCTTGCGCAGCGTCGCCAGCTTCCAGCGTGATCGCTGGCTGGGGCGGCCACCCGACGTCCTAAGCGTCTTGCGGCGGATTGTCGGCTGCCAGCCAAACAAAGACCGAGCGCCTCGCACGATTCTTCCTCATAGTGATAATTTACGGTCTCGTAAATCGGTCGAAACCCTACCAAATAGATCCGGGTCGGTCATGCTTATGCCCGACAGTCAAGAAGCGGCTGAATGGGAGTACAGATGTCGTATGTGATTGCAGCGCCGGAGACGTTGGTCGCGGCGGCGTCGGATGTGGCGGGCATCGGCTCGTCGATCAGCACGGCCACCGCGGCTGCGGCGGGCTCGACCACCGGGGTGGCGGCTGCCGCCGGTGATGAGGTCTCGGCGGCGATCGCGTCGCTGTTTTCCAGCTACGGTCAGGCTTATCAGGCGCTGAGTGCGCAGGCGGCGACGTTTCATGCCGAGTTCGTGCAAGCGTTGGGTGGCGCGGGCGGCTTCTATGCGGCCGCTGAGGCGGCGAATGGCTCCCCGCTGCAGGCCGCGGCGGCAGAGTTGCAGGGCCTGGCTGCCCTGGGGGGCGCGAACACCAACGGCCTCGGCAACAACGGCAGCTCCAACCTGGGCGGCGGAAACTTCGGCAACACCAACGTGGGCACCGGAAACATCGGCTCCTCCAACGTGGGAAGCGGGAACTTTGGCTCCTCCAACGTGGGAAGCGGGAACGTTGGCGGCAACAACGTCGGCTTTGGGAACACCGGCAGCAACAACACGGGCTTGGGGAACCTCGGCAACGGAAACCTCGGCTTTGGGAACAACGGCAGCAACGACATCGGCTTCGGGCTCACCGGCAACAACATGACGGGTGTCGGCCAGCTGAATTCCGGCACCGGAAATATCGGCTTCGGGAACTCGGGTAACAACAACATCGGGTTCTTCAACTCGGGTAATAACAACGTGGGCTTTTTCAACTCGGGCACTGGTAACTTCGGCTTCTCGAACTCGGGCAACACCAACACGGGGTTCTGGAACTCGTACGACATCAACACCGGCTTCGGAAACTCGGGTGGCGGCAACATGGGCTTTGCAAACTCGGGTGGCGCCAACATGGGCTTCGGGAACACCGGCAACTTCAACATGGGCTTCGGGAACGCGGGCGTCGACAACACGGGAAGCTTCAATTCGGGCGACTTCAACACGGGGTGGGGAAACTCGGGCGACACCAACACGGGCTTCTTCAACTCGGGCAACCTCAACACGGGTTTCGACAGCTCGGCCACTCAAACTGGTCCGAACTCGGGCTTCGGAAACACGGGCGTCGGGAACTCGGGCTTCTACAACCAGGGCCTCTATAACTCGGGCTTCTGGAACTCGAACACGGGCATCGGCTGCCACAAGACGGGCTTCTTCAACTCCGGCAGCGGCATGTGGGACACCGGCGTCGGGAACTCGGGCAGCGGCAACATCAACACGGGCTTCTTCAACTCGGGCAGTGGCGGCTGGAACTCGGGCTTCTTCAACTCGGGCAGTGACGGCTGGAACTCGGGCTTCTTCAACTCGGGTGATAACCAGTCGGGTTTCTTCGGGCTCTTCGACGCTGCACCGGAGGCTTAGTTCATGTCGCGGTTTCAGTTGCTTTCTGATGCGGGGTAACCGCCGCCCCAGCCCGCGCCGGCCTCGGCAACTCGCGAGGTCTGGGGCCGGTTACGGCTGGGCATCAGCGATTCGCGTTTAGGCTGCGGTGTCGGACGGTCGGGGATGGTCGGCGGGTGCGGGATCGCCGACCTTTTTTCCTTCCAAAGCGCAGCGCCGCATACGACGTATCGCCAGGCGCGTCAGATCGTATATGTCCGCTGACTGCTTTTGCGACTTGGTGCTCCATTGGCGCCTCGCATTGTTGAAGTCGTGGAGCGTAAAGTACCCGGCTCAGCCGGCGGCAAACTACTTGAGGCAACGGGTTTCACAGGGCGCCTAGCCCGCGCCGGCCCCGGCAACCCGTTTGCGTCACTAGTAAGCGAAGCTGGTCGATGGGTCCAGAGACTTGTCGGCGCTGTGTCCACTGCCGCCAGTGCCACCGCCGGAACCACGGCTGCGTTCAACCCAACACGCCAAACCTAAACCAGCCGGCGTTTGCGACGGGCAAGCCAAAAATAGTCACCGCGCATCCGCCCAGCAATGGAGTAGTCAACTACTCTGGGCGGCCATCTCCGCCGCGCCGCAGACTGTCGAGGTTCCGCCCAATAGAGGAGGCAGCGGTGTTTAGGCAGAATTATGATGTTGACCGCGAATACCAGCTAATGATGAGAAGCCTGTATCTATTCACGGCCACGTTCACCTTGATTCTCGTCGTGATGCTAGTCGTAGGTTGGCCGGCGGTCCCGTAATTTTTACTCGCCGGTTCAGGAGCGAGTGGGACTCATAGCAAAGCCGCGTCGTCGCCGGCGACCGAATGCACAATCCGCGACGTTCTTAAACGGCTGGCCGGATATTCGCCTTTGGCCCAAGCTGAAGGTCGTTCAGCGGATGTTGGGGGAACGCTCGGATCTTTTCGACGACGACCTCACCGCAGTTGCCGAGAAGTTAGACGAAAGTGCGGGCAAAACACGAACTGGACACCGGCCGGCAGCGAGGACGGGCTGCTGGCGGTGCTGCGCAAGTTCGAGGGCATCGGCACCGACGAGGTTCAGCTTACGAGTGCAGAACTCGACCAGCTGCGGCGCGCCGCCGACGTGGCGGAACAGCTTTAGGCGAGAAGGCGCTCACCGCCGACCTCGGGCTGCTGGGGAGGCTGGCCCTTGCGCAGCGTCGCCAGCAGCTCGCGGTACGGGCCGACGAGGTAGACGGTGTCGCCGGCACACAGTCGCGCGTCGCGTCGCGGGTGCAGCTGGACCGGTGCGTCCTCCCGGGTGATCGCGATGACGCGGGTGTGGGTGGACAGTTCGAACATCCGGAGGCCGTCGAGTTCGCTGTGGGCCGCCACGTGCATTCCGCCCACCATGAACGAGCGCTGCCCGACCCAGAACGTGCCGAGCACCTGCAGGCCCATGGCGGCGCCGATGAACCACGGTGCGGCCAGTTCGACGGTCGAGCGAACGTGTTCGAAGCCGAACCGCTGTGCCACGCCGGCGCCCAGGGCACGGTCGAATATGCGCAGCACGAGCGGCACATCGTGACGGACGACTTCGGGCATCACCCGGGGCCCCAACATCTCTCGCAGCACGATGCCGGTCTCGATATTGACCATGTCGTCCTGGGTCAGCACGGCGACCGCGCGGGCGTGCTCCGCGCGGGCCGACTCCAGGGTCTGGCGCAGCGTGGCGTCCCCGAAGACCACGGGCACCTCGAGGTCGGCTGCCGTCGACAGGAAGCGGTTGTTCTCGTCCCGCTCGATGACCGCGACGTCGTATCCGGCCGCGACCAGATCCGCGACGACGCGGCTGCCGAACGAACCCAGCCCGACCACGACGATGTGGTTGCGCAGGTGGCGCGCCTGCCGGCGCCCGGCCGAGTAGGCGAAGCGGCGTGACAGCAGCAGGTCGGCGATGAACGCGACCAGAAGCGCGGTCGTGATCACCCCGGCGAACATCAACATGATGCTGAACAGCCGCAGCCAGGTGGGCTGGTGCAGGAAGCTGAAGTCGCCGTAGCCGACGGTCGCGATCGTCTCGGTGCTGAAGTACAGCGCATCGACCCACGTCATCCCCGGATGGGGCTGGTAGCTGAACCGCAGCACGATCGTCGAGCCGATCAACAAGCCCACCGCGGCGGCCAGCGCGCGGAAGAACATCGGGTTGACGTCGTTGCGCAGGGTCCGGACCGCGTCGAACGCCCGCCTTAGCTGGGGCGGGCGGGTGCGCACGCGGGTCGGCCGGGGGATCTTGATGCCCAGGTCGGCCAGCTCGGCGGGGGTGCCGATCATCGCGGTCCAGTCACCGGCGTGCACCTGCAGGTCACGGCCCGGACATGCCACCAGCTCGCCGGGGGTGGGGGAGTTCGGGCCGCCGATCACCGCCACCGGCGCCAGATCGCCGTAGATCTCGCGCAGGGTGCCGTCCCGGGGTGCTTCGGCGTCGGAGACGACGAACTTGATGCCGGCCGCCTCGAACGGGTGCGTGCTGTAGGCCAGGCACGCCTCGACCACCGACGGCGCGGCGAGGTCGGCGACGTCGAGAATCGCCCCGGGGCCGTTGTCGTCGGCCACCGCTTCGCGGAGGACGTCATTGGCCAGCCGTGCGACCACGCGCACCCTTGGGTTGGCTTTCCTTGCCAGCAAGGCGATTTCGAGGTTTATCGCATCGTCGTCGCCGGCGCAGACGACTGCGACCGCGCGATCGGCCTCGACGTGGGCGAGCTCGGCGGGGCTATTGAGCTTGACGACGCTGACGCCGGCGTTGTTCAGCTCCTCGATGATCGTCGTGGCGAGCGCGTCGTCACCGCTGACGATGATGTGTCGTCGCATGCTAGCGCGGCGGATCGCTGTCTTGAGGTGTCACCGATGCATTATCGCCGCCGGCGCGCGAAGATACGAGTTCGCGCCGCTTTGCTTACCTCGCCGAAACATCGGCTTGCCGCGCCGGCGCACGGGAGATTCGCCGAGAGTGCCAGCTGAGCCGTTGCGCCGCAACAGAAGTCGCGGGTATGACATACTCGGGCCATGCCAACAGCGCGGCGCGGCCACGCCAGCATCAACATCGCCGCAGCCCCGGATGCCGTGTACGACCTGATCGCCGACGTCACCCGGATGGGTGAGTGGAGCCCGGAGTGTTACCGCTGCGAATGGCTGGACGGGGCAACCGCCGCGGCCCCGGGCGTGCGGTTTCGCGGGTACAACCGGCTCGGTCGCATGCGCTGGGCGCGAACGGCGGTGGTCAACACGGCCGACCGTGGCCGCGAATTCGGCTTCACCACCGTCAACGACGGTGCCGGCCGCGAGGAAACGCGTTGGCGCTACACCATGGAGCCGTCGGCGTCGGGGACGTTGCTCACCGAGTCGTTTGATTTCCTTTGGTGCTCGGTTGCCAACCGGCTCGCCGAGGCGCTTGTCCCACGCGGACGTCAGGTCAGCCGCGGCATCGAGGAGACCTTGCGGCGCATCAGGCGCGCCGCCGAGGCCTGACTAGAGGACCTTGACGTCGGAAGGGGACCAGAACGCCCGCATCGAGGTGATCCTGGCGTCCTCGTCGAACACCATGTGCGAGATGGGCGAGATCCGGGTGCGGCTTCCGCCCGCGTCGAGCGTGAGGTGCCACAGGAACGCGGCCTCGCTGCCGCCGACCCGCAATTCGGCCAGTTCGGTTTCCTTCTTGGCGTCCTGGAACCCCGCATAGAACTCATGGATGGAGTCGTGGCCGCGCCGGATGTCCGATCCGATCGGATCCTCGACGGTGGCGTCGGCCGCGTAAAGGGTGAGGATCTCGTCCGCGGTGCCGTCGGCAACGAGCTCGAGGTAGCGATTGACGGTGTGCGCGATGGCTTCCTGAGAGGGCATGGCTTCGGACGCTACTCCTGGCCTTGATACTGGCGGTGTGCCTTTCATCGAACGCGTGGCGTCCCGCGAGATCTACCGGAACCGCTGGCTGGTGATCCGAGAGGACGACATCCGTCGTCCCGACGGCAGTCTCGGGATCTACGCCGTGGTGGACAAGCCGACGTACGCGCTGGTGATGCCGTACGACGGCAACCGCTTCCAGCTCGTGGAGCAGTTCCGCTATCCTCTCGGCGCACGGCGCTGGGAATTCCCGCAGGGCAGCGCTCCGGATCTTCTCGACGCCGAGCCGTCCCAGTTGGCCGAACGGGAGTTGCGCGAGGAAACCGGGCTGCGCGCGACCTCGTTCGAGGCGCTGGGCCTGGTGGATGTTGCCGCCGGTATGACGAGTCAGCGCGGGTGGGTGTTCCTGGCCACCGGCATTGTCGAGGGCGAAGCGGATCGCGAACACGAGGAACAGGACATGCGCAGCGCGTGGTTCTCGCGCGAAGACGTCGAGCAGATGATCCGTAGCGGGGTGATCGCCGACGCGCAGTCGATCGCCGCCTACGGCCTGTTCCTGCTGCGGGAGCGATGACCTGACGAAGCGTCACCTCGACTGAGCGGTAAGACCGGCCGCGGCCCTGATCTCCCGGCGCGCCGCGGTGCGGTCGGCGTCGGGAAATGTGTAGTGGCTCAGCGCCGTTCGCGCGATGGCGCCGGCGAGGTCACGTGGGTCCACCGATGTGGCAAAGGCGCCCTCGCGGGCGCAGCGCTGCAAAACCGCCACCAACCCGTCGGCGAGCATCGGCAACGCTTGGGCCATCTGTTCGTGCGCGAACGTCGGCTCGAGGTCGAGCAGCCACCCGGGCGGCTGGGCCTCGACGAAGGTCGCGATGACGTCGACCGCGGCCTCTAATCGCGCGACCCCGACGACGCCGGACATCGCGTCGTCCATCGCGGCGTTGAAGCGCCGGCGCTCGCGTTTTCCCAGCGCGTCGATGAGCTCTTCTTTGGACGCGAAGTAGCGGTAGATGGTGGGCCGGGAAACCCCGGCCCGCGCCGCCACGTCCGAAAGCGACAACTTGCGGGCCCCCGTCCGGAACACGAGCCGCTGGGCCGCGTCGAGGATCCGGTCGGCCAGATCCACCACAGCACCCCCTACAGCTTGCCGAGATCGCGCAGCCAGGAGATCAGCAGTCGCAGGCCGTCGTCGAAGGACATGGGCGCATAACCGAGGCGCCGGGTCGTCAGGTTGTCGGTTGCCCTGGGTTTGCGGTGGCTCTTCGCCGCGGCCTCGGCGATGGCCATCAGGGTGGGCCCGAACTCGGCGGTCAACGCCTCGGGATCGTCGCGGTAGTCGAGATCCTCGACGCGATGGTCGATTCCGGCGATCTCACACGCGCGATTGATGCCACCGGCCGTGCTGAAGGTCTCCTCGGGGCGACCGACCAACAGGTAGCGCTCACCGGCCACCCCCTTGTCCAACGCTGCGATCGAGCCCTTCGCGACGTCGGCCCCCGCCACCCACGTCACTGGAAAAGCCAGATAGCGCTTGATCTTTCCGCGCATCCCGGCCAGCAACACCCGGTTGAAGCTGGTGCGATGCAAGGCGCGCTCGACGACCACGCCGGGCCCGAAGATCGCGCCCGGATGACACGTCAGCACGTCGTCGCCCGCGGCGGCGCGCTCGTGTGCGTCCACAAACGCGGCCAGCTTGGTGACGGTATACGGGTCACCCGGTGGGTGCCGCAGCACGGGCGCCTCTTCGAAGTCGGCGCCGGTGCTCAGATCGAGGAACGTGGCGGTGCTCAGGGCGACCACCCGGCGCATGCCGTGCGCTTTGGCCGCGTCCAGGACGTTCTTGGTGCCGACCGTGTTGACAGCCTTGAAGTCGTCCAGGTCCTGACTCGCGCCGCCCAGCAGCGCGGCGCAGTGAATGGCCGCCTCGGCGCCCTTGGACGCGCGAAGCACGTCGTCGGCGTCCCTGATGTCGCCCTTGACCAGTTCCACACCGATTTCGGCGAGCGCAGCGGCCTCGTCGGGATTGCGCACCAGGGCGCGCACGCGGTCGCCCCGCTCGATCAACTGCCGGCACACGTTGCCGCCGGTCTGCCCGGTCGCGCCGGTGACGAAGATCGCGCTGGTCATGGCGGCCTCCCGGCTGATTACATAAGAAACATATTTAGTAAAGACTGTAAACCGTGAAGTGGCGTTGTTCTATATTCGGCTCCATGACACTCGATCCGGCCAGCGTTCTTCTGACCGACCGTGTCGCGGTGGTCACCGGCGGTGGCGCGGGCATCGGTCGCGGCATCGCGGCAGGGCTGAAGGCCTTCGGCGCGCGCGTCGCGAT
>NZ_DATJPU010000188.1:0-2625 GCF_035506235.1 Mycobacterium sp. | reverse complement strand
GCGTCCCTGAGGGCGGGGTGGCGCGACACCTCGACCAGCACCGCGCGGATGGTGCCGGCGTTCTGCCGGCCCTGCTGGCAGATTTTCTCCCCGAGCTGCAGCAGATCGCCCCGCAACGTGCCGGTTTCCGGCGGGACCGCGACGACGCGGATGCCCTCGATGAAGGCGGCCAGCACCAACTCGGCTTTCGAGGGCCAGCGGCGGTACACCGTGGCCTTGCTGGCCCGGGCTTCGCTGGCCACGGCGTCGACCGTCAACCCGTCGTAACCGTGCTCCTCCAGCAGCCGCAACGTCACCGCGAGCAGCTCGGCCTCTCGCGGCGACCACGGTGATGACCCTTCGCACCGTTCGGCAGTCTGGGCCATAGCGCCCACCATAGATCCGCGGCGGGCGAGTGCGTGAGTTAAAGACACACTCGCGACACGTCGGGGATGCGTCGGTGGTCGGTCATAGACTGGCGTCCCTATGAACCACTCGTCGTTCGTGCACCTGCATAACCACACCGAGTACTCGATGCTGGACGGTGCCGCGAAGATCACGCCGATGCTCGACGAGGTGGCGCGGCTGGGGATGCCCGCGGTCGGAATGACCGACCACGGCAACATGTTCGGCGCCAGCGAGTTCTACAACGCGGCGACGAAGGCCGGGATCAAGCCGATCATCGGGGTGGAGGCGTACATCGCCCCGGGCTCGCGCTTCGACACCCGGCGCGTCACCTGGGGGGATCCCGGCCAGAAGGCCGACGACGTCTCCGGCAGCGGCTCCTACACGCACCTGACGATGGTGGCCGAGAACGCCGCCGGCCTGCGCAACCTGTTCAAGCTGTCCTCGCTGGCCTCCTTCGAGGGCCAGCTGAGCAAGTGGTCGCGGATGGACGCCGAGCTCATCGCCGAACACGCCGAGGGCATCATCATCACCACCGGGTGCCCGTCCGGGGAGGTGCAGACCCGGCTGCGCCTGGGCCATGACCGGGAGGCGCTCGAGGCGGCCGCCAGGTGGCGCGAGATCGTCGGGCCGGACAACTACTTCCTCGAGCTGATGGACCACGGGCTGACGATCGAACGGCGGGTCCGCGAGGGGCTGCTCGAGATCGGCCGCAAGCTCGGGATTCCGCCGCTGGCCACCAACGACTGTCACTACGTCACCCGCGACGCCGCCCACAACCACGAGGCGCTGCTGTGCGTGCAAACCGGCAAGACGCTGTCGGACCCCAACCGGTTCAAGTTCGACGGCGACGGCTACTACCTGAAGTCGGCCGCCGAGATGCGGCAGATCTGGGACGGCGAGGTACCCGGCGCCTGCGACTCGACGTTGCTGATCGCCGAGCGCGTCCAGCCCTACGACGAGGTGTGGGCGCCCCGGGACCGGATGCCGGTCTTCCCGGTGCCCGAGGGGCACGACCAGGCGTCCTGGCTGCGGCACGAGGTGGACGCCGGGCTGCGCCGACGCTTTCCCGCCGGCGCGCCGGAGGGTTACGCCGCGCGGGCGGACTACGAGATCGACGTCATCTGCGCCAAGGGCTTCCCGTCCTACTTCCTGATCGTCGCCGACCTGATCAACTACGCCCGCTCGGTGGGCATCCGGGTGGGCCCCGGCCGCGGATCGGCCGCCGGGTCGCTGGTCGCCTACGCGCTCGGCATCACCGACATCGACCCGATCCCGCACGGCCTGTTGTTCGAGCGGTTCCTCAACCCCGAGCGCACCTCGATGCCCGACATCGACATCGACTTCGACGACCGTCGCCGCGGCGAGATGGTGCGCTACGCCGCCGACAAGTGGGGCCAGGACCGGGTGGCGCAGGTCATCACCTTCGGCACCATCAAAACCAAAGCGGCGCTGAAGGATTCGGCGCGAATCCACTATGGCCAGCCCGGTTTCGCCATCGCCGACCGGATCACCAAGGCGCTGCCGCCGCCGATCATGGCCAAGGACATCCCGCTGTCGGGCATCACCGACCCGAACCACGAGCGCTACAAGGAGGCCGCCGAGGTCCGCGGCCTGATCGAGACCGACCCGGACGTGCGCACCATCTACCAAACCGCGCGCGGCCTGGAGGGCCTGATCCGCAACGCCGGCGTGCACGCCTGCGCGGTGATCATGAGCAGCGAGCCGCTGACCGAGGCGATCCCGCTGTGGAAGCGCCCGCAGGACGGGGCCATCATCACCGGCTGGGATTACCCGTCGTGCGAGGCCATCGGCCTGCTGAAGATGGACTTCCTGGGCCTGCGCAACCTGACGATCATCGGCGACGCGATCACTGCCCCAGCGCTCCGTCGCATACCGCACCATCTCGCCGCGGCGCCGGTCGTCGAAGTCGATGTCGATGTCGGGCATCGACGTGCGCTCGGGGTTCAAGAACCGCTCGAACAGCAGCCCGTGCGGGATCGGGTCGATGTCGGTGATGCCCAGCGCATAGGCCACCAGCGAGCCGGCGGCCGAGCCTCGGCCGGGGCCAACCCGGATGGCCACCGATCGGGCGTAGGCGATCAGGTCGGCGACGATCAGGAAATAGGAAGGGAAGCCGGCGTTGCAGATCACCTCAATCTCGTAGTCGGCCCGCGCCGCATACCCCGGCGGCAACCCGGCCGGGAACCGGCGCGCCAACCCGGCCCGCACCTCGTGCTG